>DATJZU010000045.1:0-3012 GCA_035498835.1 Thermoanaerobaculia bacterium | reverse complement strand
GCGCACCTTCAGGAAGGCCGAGCGCGTCGCGAGGACCTCTCCCAGCGGCTCGATCTCGCACGACACGCCGCGGACGTTGCGGCGCGAAAGAACGCCGGAGACCGTCATGGCCGCGAGCATTCCCGCGAGCACGAGGTAGAGACCGTTGTTTCCCGTGTTCGTGGCGGCGATCGCCACGATGAGGCAGAGGAGGATGTAGCCGAGGCCGAAGTTGGTGATCCGGATCTCCCAGTCGGGAATGAGGCGGGTCATGGGGTAGCTATCAGCTTTCAGCTATCAGCTATCAGCTATCAGCTCTCAGCAGAACGGGCATCTTCACGCTGATGGCTGACAGCTGACAGCTCACAGAGGCACCGGCACCGTCGCGAGGATCTTCTTCACGATCTCCCGCTCCCGCCCGCCGGCGCCGAAGCCGTCCGAAGCGACGGAGAGGATCCGGTGTGCCAGAACCGGCTCCGCCACGGCCTGCGCGTCGTCGGGCGTCGCGTAGTCGCGCCCCTGGAGCATCGCGTAGGCCTGGGTCGCTCGGTAGAGAGCCTGCGCGCCGCGCGTCGAGACGGGCAGCCGCAGCTCGCCGGTCTTGCGCGTCGCCTCGACAAGCGAATGGAGATAGTCGAGGAGCGGCTCGGACACCGTCACCTTCTCCACGTCGTCCTGGATCGCCAGCACGTCCTCGGGCGACAGCACGGCCGGGATCGCCGCGAGCGCGCGCTCGGTCCCGCCGCGTCGCAGAAGCTTCTTCTCCTCCCCCGCCTCCGGATATCCGAGCGACAGCCGCAGGAAGAAACGGTCCATCTGCGACTCCGGGAGCGGATACGTGCCGAGGTACTCGACGGGGTTCTGCGTCGCGACGACCATGAAGGGCTGCGGCAGGGGCCGGCGCTGCGAGTCCACGGTCACGGCGCTCTCGTTCATCGCCTCGAGGAGCGCCGACTGCGTTTTCGGCGTCGCGCGGTTGATCTCGTCGGCGAGGACGACGTTGGCGAAGATCGGACCGGCGTGGAACTCGAAGCGGTCGGTCGACGACTGGAAGACCGAGATGCCGAGCACGTCGGCCGGCAGCGTGTCGCTCGTGAACTGGATGCGACGGAACTCGAGCGCCAGGCTCCGCCCGAGCGCCCGCGCGAGCGTCGTCTTGCCGACGCCCGGGACGTCCTCGATGAGCACGTGGCCGCGCGAGAAGAGCGCCGTCAGGACGAGGTCCACCGCCTGCCGCGGACCGCGGTAGGCGAGGCGGATGTTCTCCCGCAGGCGGTCGAGGGCCGGCGCGGCCTTCCCGGTCATCTTTCTGTCCTCTCCTTTGACAGGGGAATTATCGCCGGAATCAGCGCCGGCCGCGACGGCTGGCCGTGTCCTCGAGATTCGGGCGCCCCTTTTCGCCTCGTTTCAGGCGCTCGACTGCCCCCTTGAGCTCCCGCTCTTCGGAGAACGGCAGCACGAGGACTCCGTTGTCGGAGACGACGATCGCCGAATCGCGCACGCCGAGGGCGAGAACCGGCACCGGGGAGAGGACGAGGTTTCCGCTGTCGTCGGAGGCCTTCCGCATTTCGCGGACCGATCGCCACGTCCCGACGTCGCTCCATCCCGCACGGAGCGGAACGGCCTTCACGTCGGCCGCCTTCTCCATCACGGCGAAGTCGATCGAGATGTCCGGCATGGCTTCGTACGCGGCCGTCGCCTCCCGACTGTCGCCCTTCTTTCGGAGCGCCCGGTACGCTTCGACGGAGCTCATGAGATCGGCCGCCACGCGCCGCGCCTCGCCGAGGAGGCGCGACGGGCGGAAGACGAAGATGCCGGCGTTCCAGAAACGGCCCGCGCGAACGAGCTCCTCCGCCTCCGCCGGCCCGGGCTTCTCGAGGAACTTGACGACCTCCGCGCCGTCGCCGGAGCCCGGCTCCGAGAGCTCGAGGTACCCGAAGTCGGTCTCCGGGCGCGAAGGAGGAACGGCGAGTACGACGACCGAGGCGCGCTCGGCGAGAGCGGCGGCGGCCCCGAGCGCGCGGCGGAATCCTTCGGCGTCGGCGGCCGTCTGGTCCGAGGGAATGGCTGCGGTGACGGCGTCGGACTCCTCCGCGAGCGCGAGCGCGGCGCACAGCAGGGCCGGACCCGAGTTGCGCCGGGCCGGCTCGGTCAGGATGCGGCCCGCCGGGACTTCGGGGAGCTCCTGTCGCACGAGATCCACGTATCGCTCCGCCGTCGCGACGAAGACGTCTCCGGCGGCCGGCTGTACGCGCTCGAAGGTCTCGCGAAGCAGGCTCTTGTCCGAAAGCAGGCTCAGGAACTGCTTCGGCCGCGCGTCCGTCGACAGCGGCCAGAGCCGCGTGCCGCCGCCGCCGGCCATGAGCAGGATCCGAATCCGTTCCGATTTCATGCGTCCCATTTCGTGCCCAGCATCTCGACCTCGGGCGACAGCGTAATCCCGAACTTTTCCCGAACGGCGTCCCGCATCCGGCGCATCAACGTCATCACGTCGGCGGCACGCGCGCCACCGCGGTTGATTATGACGTTCGCGTGGCGCTCGGAGATCGCCGCGCCGCCGAGGCTCATGCCCTTCAGACCGCACGCCTCGATCAGACGGCCGGCGTAGTCTCCCGGAGGATTCTTGAAGACGCTGCCGGCATTGGGCTCGGAGGGCAACGCCCCGCGGCGCTTGTCCGAGACCTCCTTCGTTCGCGCCTCGATCCGCTCGCGCGGCGCGCGCTCGAGGCGCATCGTCGCCCGCGCCACGATCTCCCCCGAGTCGCAGAGGGCGGTCCGCCGATAGCCGTGGGGGATCTCCGAGGCCCTCGCCTCGCGCCTTTCGCCGCGCCGCGACACGAGCCGCACGCTTTCGAGAACGTCGAAGATCTCCCCGCCGTAGGCGCCCGCGTTGATGCGGACCGCGCCGCCGATCGACGACGGGATCCCCGACAGCGCTTCCAGGCCGGACAGGCCCGCCCGCAGCGCCTGAGCGCAGACGCCTCCGAGCATCGCGCCGCCGCCGGCCACGACGCGCTCGCCGTCGATCGAGAC
>DATJZU010000044.1:0-25168 GCA_035498835.1 Thermoanaerobaculia bacterium | reverse complement strand
GTACGTCGTGGACCCGGAAAGGGGACAGATCAGCGGGCGCGCCGTGAACCTCCAGGGCCGCACGCGGCTCGCCCCCAGCCGTCCGGGCGGCGGGCCATGACGCCTTGCGCCAGGACCCTCGTCGCGCGCTTCGGCGTGCTGGCCCTGGGCCTGGCGATCTGGTTCTGCCCTGTGCCCGCGGGCCTGACCCCGCCGGCCTGGCACCTCTTCGCGATCTTTGCCGCGACGATCGGCTCCGTGATCGTCGGCGCATTTCCCATCCTCACGGCTTCCGTCCTGGCCATCGGCATCGCCGTCCTTTCCGGAGTCCTGACTCCCGCGAAGGCGTACTCCGGCTTCGCGAACGGGACGATTCTCCTGATCGTCGTCGCCTTCCTCGTGGCGCGGGCCATCGTGAAGTGCGGGCTCGGAGCGCGTCTCGGCCACCTCGTCGTGAAGCTCTTCGGCCGTTCGACGCTCGGTCTCGGATACAGCATTTTCCTGCTCGACGCCGTGATCGCGCCGGCGTTCCCGAGCGACACGGCCCGCTCCGGCGTGCTCTATCCGCTCGCGCTCTCCCTCGCCGAAGGCGGCGGCTCCAAGCCCGACGACGCGACCCGCAAGCGGATGGGCGCCTACCTCATGTTCTGCTCGATGGCGACCTTGAGCCTTTCGTCGGCACTCTGGCTGACCGCGATGGCCGGCAATCCTCTGGGCGCCGAGATCGGCAAGTCGCTCGGCTTCCAGATCTCCTTCGTGTCGTGGCTCGTCGCCTCCGCGGCGCCGACGCTTCTCTCGCTCGCCCTGCTGCCGCTCCTCCTCTACAAGGTCTTTCCTCCGGAAGTGAAGTCCACGCCCGAGGCGCCCGCCGCGGCGAAGAAGGCGCTCGCCGCGATGGGTCCCTTGACGCTCCACGAGAAGATCGTGGCGGCGACGTTCGTCGTGATGGTCGTTCTGTGGGGCCTCGCGGGAACCCTGAAGCTCGACCTGACGGCGGTGGCCTTCCTCGGCCTCGGGGTGCTGCTCGCCACCGGCGTCCTGACGCTCAAGGACATCGGGCAACAGGGCGACGTCCTGGCCACCTTCCTGTGGTTCGCGATCCTCTACACGCTGTCCGGCCAGTTGAACGCGCTCGGGTTCATGGGCTATCTCGGGCAGCGGCTCGGCGGGGCGCTCGGCGGGCTTCCCTGGCTCGCGGTGTACGTGATTCTCGTCCTCGCCTACGTCGTCCTCCACTATCTCTTCGTCAGTCAGACGGCGCACATCCTCGCGCTCTTCGGAGTCTTTCTGGGAGTCGGCGCCCAGCTCGGCGTGCCGATCCCCGTGATGGGCTTTTCGCTCCTGTTCTCCACGAGCTATCTCTCGACCATCACGCCTCAGGCCTCGAGCGCCAACGTGCTGGTCGTGGGGAGCGGTTACCTGACACAGGGCGAGCTCTATCGGCTCGGCACGATCACGACGGTCTTCAACATCCTTCTCCTCCTTCTCGTGGGAACGCCATGGCTGCTGCTCGTGGCGCGGTGAGAAGAGGCCGCGCTTGACCTACGTTACGGACGCCCTCCGACACAATCCGGAGCTCGCGATCTTCCTGACGCTCGCGATGGGCTTCGTCCTCGGACACGTGCGGCTCGGCACCTTCCGTCTCGGCAACGTCGTCGGGACGCTGCTCGCGGGCGTGCTCATCGGCCAGCTCGACATCCACGTCGATCCGGTCGTCAAGACGGTGTTCTTCGACCTCTTCCTCTTCGCGACCGGCTACAAGGTCGGCCCTCAGTTCATTCGAGGTCTCGGCAAGAACGCGCTGCCGCAGGTCGCTCTGACTGTCGTCCTGTGCGTGACGAGTCTCGTCACGACGGTCGCGGCCGCGAAGGTCTTTCGCTACGACTGCGGGACCGCGGCGGGCCTGATGGCGGGCGCCTTCACGGAATCGACCGTCATCGGCACCGCGGGCGACACGATCAACGACCTCGACCTGCCGGACGCCGAGAAGACGCGGCTTCAGAACAACATCCCGGTCGCCTATGCCGTCTCCTACCTCGTCGGCACCGGCTTCGTCGTCTGGTTTCTCTCGAATCTCGCTCCGCGGCTCCTCAAGGTGAACCTGAAGGCCGAGAGCGCGAAGCTCGAGGCCGAGATCACGGGAGGAAAGGAGCTCGGGCCGGGCTCGCCATCGGCCTATCGGGAATGGGACCTGCGCGCTTACCGCATCGACGACGCGGCCTGGGCGGACCGGACCGTCGGGGAGCTCGAGAAAACGTTCACTCCCGAGCGCGTCTTCGTCGAGCGGATCCACCGCGGGGCGGAGACGCTCGATGCGGAGCCGGCGACGGTTCTGCGCCGCGGCGACACGGTCGCGCTCGCGGGCCGCCGCCGCGTGCTCTCGGGCGGGATCCCGATCGGCGTCGAGGTCGAGGACCGGACGCTGCTCGAGTTCCCGGCGGCCGTGCTGGACGTCGTCGTGACCCGGAAGGCCGCCGCCGAGCGGACGCTCGCCGAGATCGCCGAGAAGTACGGCCGCGGCGTCGCGCTCTCGAAGCTCGTACGCGGCGGGGAGGAGATTCCCTACGTGCCGTCCACGCTCGTCAATCGCGGAGATCTCCTGACGATCGCCGGCGCGGCGCGCGACGTCGAGCGGACCGGACAGGCGCTCGGCTACGTCGAGCGGCCTTCGAGTGCCACCGACGTCGTCTTCGTGGGCCTGGGCATCTTCGTCGGCGGCCTCGTGGGCCTGCTGTCGGTCACGGTGGCCGGCATTCCGCTCTCCTTGACCGCGAGCGGCGGCGCGCTCGTCATGGGTCTCGTCTTCGGCTGGCTGCGCTCGGTGCGGCCGACCTTCGGCCGGATCCCGGAGCCGGCCCTCTGGATCTTCGACACGATCGGGCTCGCCGCGTTCATCGGAATCGTGGGCCTCTCCGCCGGCCCGAGCTTCGTCGACGGCCTTCGGCGGACCGGTCCGAGTCTGCTGGGGGTCGCCCTGGTCGTCGCGGTCACGCCGCATCTCGCGGCGCTCTTCTTCGGCCGGAAGGTTCTGAAGATGAATCCGGTCATCCTGCTGGGCGCCTCCGCCGGGGCCGGGACGGTCACGGCCGCCCTGCGCGCGATCCAGGACGAGGCGCAAAGCAAGCTCCCGGTGCTCGGTTACACCGTGCCCTATGCCGTCGGGAACATCCTTCTGACGGCGTGGGGGCCGGTCATCGTTTTCCTGACAAAGTAGGAGGCTGCCATGTCGAAACGTCTTTCATTTCTTCTGGTTCTCGCGCTCGCGCTGCTGATCGCCGCTCCGTCGGGCGCGCAGACAGCCGCGACCAGCGCCAAGCTGCCGAACGTCGTCGTGCTCGCGACCGGAGGCACGATCGCCGGCGCCGCCGCGAGCGACGTTCAGGCCGGCTACACCTCGGGCCAGGTCGGCGTCGAGCAGCTGCTCGCGGCCGTCCCACAGGCCAAGAAGCTCGCCAACCTGCGCGGCGAGCAGATCTCCAACATCGGTTCGCAGGACATGAACGACGAGGTCTGGCTGAAGCTCGCGCGCCGCATCAACGAGCTGACCGCGATGCCGGACGTGGCCGGGATCGTGATCACGCACGGCACCGACACGATCGAGGAGACGGCGTACTTCCTGAATCTCGTCGTCAAGTCGAAGAAACCGGTCGTCCTGACCGCGGCGATGCGCCCGTCCACTGCCCTCTCGGCCGACGGCCCGCTCAACTTCTACAACGCGGTGGCCGTCGCGGCGAACAAAGACGCGGCCGGCCGCGGCGTGTTGGTGGTCATCAACGACTGGATCCACGGCGCGTCCTCGCTCACGAAGACGAGCACCACGGCCGTGCAGACGTTCATGTCGCCCCTGCGGGGTTTGATCGGCACCGTGGCCTACGGGGAAGCCGAGTGGTACCGCGGACCCGTCGGAAAGAACACGGCCGACTCGGACTTCTCGATCGACAAGACCACGACGCTGCCGCGAGTGGACATCATCATGGCGCACGAGAACATGGACGGCGCGCTCATCGACGCGGCCGCCGCGGCCGGGGCCAAGGGGATCGTCATCGCGGGCGTGGGCAACGGCAACATGACCGAGGTTGCCCTGAAGGCGCTTTCCGCCCAGGCGAAGAAGGGTATCGTCTGCGTGAGGTCGTCTCGCGTGACGACGGGCAACGTCGGCCGCAACGTCGAGGTGGACGACGACAAGCTGGGACTGGTGGCCTCGCTCGACCTGAACCCTCAGAAGTCCCGCGTGTTGCTGCGGCTGGCATTGACTCGGACGAGCGACGTGAAGCAGATTCAGAGATGGTTCGAAGAGTATTGATCGTCCGAAGGGACGTGAGGGGCGGGAAGGAGTCGAGATGAGTCAGGCGCCGGGATTTCTCGGGTCCTCGATCGGGCGCAAGGTGGTCATGGCGGTCACGGGCGCCATCCTCGTCTTGTTCGTCCTCGGCCACATGATTGGAAACCTGCAGGTCTATCTCGGGCCGGCGGCGCTCAACCACTACGGCGTTCTTCTCCGGCAACTTCTCCACGGCGCGGGCCTCTGGGTGGTCCGCGCCGTGATGCTCACGGCCGTGTCCCTCCACATCTGGTCGGCGACGTCTCTGACACTCGAAAGCCGGCGCGCGCGGCCGGAGGGCTACCGCGAGCAGAAGTGGAAGGAGTCGACGTATGCCTCACGCACGATGCGTTGGGGCGGCGTGATCATCCTTCTCTTCGTGATCTACCACCTGCTCCACTTCACGACGGGCACCGTGCACCCGAACTTCATCGAGGGCGACATCTACCACAACTTCGTGACGGGCTTTCAAAGTGTGCCCGTCTCGATTGCCTACATCGTCGCGATGCTCGCGCTCGGCCTGCACCTGCGGCACGGCGTCTGGAGCATGTTCCAGACGCTCGGGGTCTCCCATCCCCGCTACATCCGCATGGCGCACGTCACCGCGTGGGTCGTTGCGATCGTCGTCGTGGCCGGCAACATCTCCTTTCCAGTCGCCGTCCTCGCCGGCGTCGTGAAGTAGCTCGAGGAGGTCCGCATGGAACTTCGCTCCAACATCCCCTCCGGACCGCTCGAGAAGAAGTGGGAGAAGCACCGCTTCGAGATGAAGCTCGTCAATCCGGCGAACAAGCGCAAATACACCGTGATCATGGTGGGTTCCGGCCTGGCCGGCGGCGGCGGTGCCGCCTCGCTGGCGGAGCTCGGCTACAAGGTGAAGTGCTTCTGCTACCAGGACTCGCCGCGCCGCCCGCACTCGATCGCGGCGCAGGGGGGCATCAACGCTTCGAAGAACTACCACAACGACGGCGACAGCGTCTTTCGCCTCTTCTACGACACGGTGAAAGGCGGCGACTTCCGCGCCCGCGAGGCGAACGTCTATCGGCTGGCGGAGGTCTCGGGCAACATCATCGACCAGTGCGTCGCGCAGGGTGTGCCGTTCGCGCGGGAGTACGGGGGCATGCTCGACAATCGCTCGTTCGGCGGCGCGCAGGTCTCGCGCACCTTCTATGCGCGTGGCCAGACGGGCCAGCAGCTCCTGCTCGGCGCCTATCAGGCGCTCGAGCGCCAGATCGGCCTCGGCTCGGTCGAAATGTACCCGCGCCACGAGATGCAGGAGTTGATCGTCGTGGACGGCCGCGCGCGCGGCATCGTCGTGCGCGACATGGTCACAGGCGAGGTCGAGACGCATCTCGGCGACGCCGTGTGTCTCGCGACGGGCGGATACGGCAACGTCTTCTACCTCGCGACGTACGCCAAGGGCTGCAACGGCACGGCCATCTGGCGCGCCTACAAGAAGGGCGCGGCCTTCGCCAACCCGTGCTTCACGCAGATCCACCCGACCTGCATCCCGGTGACCGGCGAGTATCAGTCGAAGCTCACGTTGATGAGCGAGTCGCTCCGCAACGACGGCCGCATCTGGGTGCCGAAGGCCAAGGGCGACAAGCGCGCTCCGGGCGAGATCCCCGAGGCCGAGCGCGATTATTACCTCGAGCGCATGTATCCGAGCTTCGGCAACCTCGCCCCGCGGGACATCTCCTCGCGCGCCGCCAAGCGCGTCTGCGACGAAGGCCGCGGCGTCGGCCCGACGGGGCTCGGGGTCTATCTCGACTTCGAGGACGCCATCAAGAGGCTCGGCCGGGACAAAATCGAGGAGAAGTACGGCAACCTCTTCGAGATGTACGAGCGCATCACCGACGAGGACCCGTACCAGGTTCCGATGCGGATCTATCCCGCGACGCACTACACGATGGGCGGTCTGTGGGTGGATTACGACCTCATGAGCACCATTCCCGGGCTCTTCGTGCTCGGCGAGGCGAACTTCTCCGACCATGGGGCCAATCGCCTCGGCGCGTCGGCCCTGATGCAGGGGCTCGCCGACGGCTACTTCATCATTCCCTACACGATCGGCAACTACCTGGCGCGCGAGAAGTTCGCGCCGGTGCCCGCGGACCACCCCGAGGTTCGGACGGCGGAAAAGGCTCTGACCGAGCGGACGAAGCGGCTTCTCTCGATCCAGGGCCAGCGGACGCCGACCTCCTTCCACCGCGAGCTCGGCAAGATCATGTGGGAGCACTGCGGCATGGCGCGGGACCGGAAGGGCCTCGAGCAGGGCCTCGCGCTGATCCCGAAGCTCCGCGAGGAGTTCTGGAAGAACCTGCGCGTGCCCGGCACGGGGCAGGAGCTCAACCAGTCGCTCGAGCACGCGGGCCGGGTGGCCGATTTCCTGGAGTTGGGCGAGCTCATGTGCCTCGACGCGCTCGAGCGCGACGAGTCCTGCGGCAGCCACTTCCGGACCGAGCATCAGACCGCGGACGGCGAGGCTGAGCGCAACGACAAGGACTTCTGCCACGTCGCCGCCTGGGAATTCCAGGGCGACGGCAAGAAGCCGGTCCGGAACGTGGAGCCTCTGGTCTACGAGAACGTGGAGCTCGCCGTGCGGAGTTACAAATGAAGATCACGCTGAAGGTCTGGCGCCAGAAAGACGCGAAGGCGGCAGGAGGCTTCGTCACCTACGAAGCGGCAGACATCAACGAGGAGATGTCCTTCCTCGAGATGCTCGACGTCGTCAACGAGGGGCTGATCGGCAAGGGCCAGGACCCGATCGCGTTCGACCACGACTGCCGCGAGGGAATCTGCGGCACCTGCGGCGTCGTGATCAACGGCCGTCCCCACGGCCCGCGCGACCGGACGACCGCCTGCCAGCTCCACATGCGCAGCTTCCACGACGGCGACGTGCTCACGATCGAGCCCTGGCGGGCGGCGGCCTTTCCCGTCGTGAAGGATCTGATCGTCGATCGCGGCGCCTTCGACCGGATCATTGCGGCGGGCGGGTTCATTTCCGCGCCCGTCGGCGGCGCGCCCGACGGCAATGCGATCCTCGTTGCGAAGGAGAACGCCGATCTCGCGATGGACGCGGCCGCATGCATCGGCTGCGCCGCCTGTGTGGCGGCCTGTCCCAACGCCTCGGCGATGCTCTTCGTGGGCGCCAAGATCTCGCAGCTCGCTCTTCTGCCCCAGGGTCAACCCGAGCGGCGCGACCGCGTCCGGAACATGGTGGCGAAGATGGACGCCGAGGGTTTCGGCACGTGCACGAATCACGGCGAATGCGAGGCCGCGTGCCCGAAGGGCATCCGCATGGAGTTCATCGCCCGAATGAATGCGGACTTCCTGCGGGCGGCGCTGACGGCGGGCCGCCGCAAGAGCGCGGGCGGCGAAGGTGGAGCGGGTTAGGCGAGGAGGCTCGTCGGCCGCCCGTTCGCTCGCCGCGGCAATCGCGCTCCTCCTGGCCGCTTCCGCCCGGGCCCAGACCGGAGCGGACAGTGGTGCGACCCCCGAGGGGGATCCCGGAGCCCGGGTGCAGGTCTACGGCTTCGCCATGGTGGATGCGATCTACGACTTCCGCCAGCAGGACCCGAACTGGTTCGACATGGTGCGCCCCTCGAAGCTCCCGGCCTTCGCAAACCAGTTTGGAGACGACGGCAATTTCTGGGCGAGCGTGCGGCCAAGCCGGCTCGGCGTGCGTTCCTGGCTGCCGACGGGACTCGGCGAGATCCGGACCGAGTTCGAATTCGATCTTCTCGGCGTCGGCTCCGACGCCGGGCAGACGACCTTTCACCTCCGCCACGCATGGGGGGAGCTTGGCCCCGTTCTCGCCGGCCAGACCTACAGCGTGTTCATGGACTCGGACGTATTTCCGAACGACCTCGAGATCTGGGGCCCGAACGGTATGGTCTTTTACCGCAATGTGCAGCTGCGGTGGACGCCGATCCGGGGAGACGAGCGCCTCGCGCTTGCGCTCGAGCGCCCCGGAGCGACCGGCGACAGCGGCGAGGTCGCCGACCGGGTCGAGCTGCAGCACATCGACGACCGATTTCCCTATCCGGACTTCACGGCGCAGTACCGCCACTCGGGGGACTGGGGACACGTCCAGCTCTCCGGTCTCGTCCGTTACATCGGCTGGAAGGATACGGTCCCGGGCGCCATCGACCTGTCGGGTCATGCGGTCGGCTGGGGCCTGAACCTGGGCTCGGTTCTCCAGCTCTCGAAGGAGAGCACCGCGCGGCTCGAGGTCACCTACGGACGAGGCATCGCAACTTACATGCGGGACGCGCCGACGGACGTCGGGGCGGAGCCCAACGCCGATCCGCACCGGCCGGTCGTCGGGAAGACGCTTCCAATCTTCGGGATGGTGGCGTTCTACGAGCACCAGTGGAACGAGCGCTTCCGCAGCGCCATCGGCTATTCGCGGCTGGACGTCGAGAACAGCCGGGCTCAGCTGCCGAGCGCCTTCAAGGCCGGCCAATACGCGCTCGCCGACCTGCTCTACTATCCGGTGAAAGACGTGATGACGGGACTGGAGCTCCAGTGGGGGCACCGCCGAAACTTCTCCGACGGTTTCGCCGTGGACGACTACCGCATCCAATTCTCCGCGCGGTACAACTTCTCCTTCGACCTCGGCGCAAAGAAGAAGTGAGCGCGAGCGAGTCTCGGGAGACACCGTGAAGGAGCTCATTCGGCGCCGGCCCGTCCTCGTCGTCGCCGGCGCGATCGCGGTCTCCGTGGTCAGCCTCGTCGCGCTCGTTTTCGTCGTTGGCCGCGGGCTGCCGCCGAGGACCGTCGTCATGACGACCGGCCCGGAGGGGAGCGCCTATCAGGAGTTCGGTGAAAAGTACCGCGCCGCGCTTGCCCGCGACGGGATTCGGCTGGAGCTCAGGCCGTCCCTCGGCAACCTCGAGAACCTGGCGCGCTTGAACGATGCCTCGTCCGGCGTCTCCGTCGGCTTCGTCGCGAGCGGCCTGACGACGGAAAAGGCCTCGCCGGGGATCGAGTCGCTCGGCACGATCTCGTACGAGCCGATCTGGATCTTTTGTCGCGGCCTCTCGGATCAGGCGCAGTTCGGAGAACTGCGGGGCAAGCGCCTCTCCATCGATCCGCAAGGCGCCATCATGCTCGAGCTGCTGCGTGCGATGGGGCTCGAGAAGGAGGTCACGGTCGTCCCGTTGGGACCCGCCGGAGGAGGGGAGGCGCTCCTGCGGGGCGATGTCGACTGCGCGTGCATGCTCACCGTCGCCGACGACCCCATCGTGAAAAGGCTCCTCGCCGACGACCGCGTAAACCCCATGACCGCCCAGCGCGCCGATGCGCTCGTCGCCCTTTACCCGTATTTGTCGAAGGTCACGATCCCTCGGGGCGCCGGCAGCCTCGCGAAGGACCTGCCGGCTCAGGATGTGACGCTCGTCGCGCCGACGGCGAGCCTCCTGGTGCGGCGCGACCTGCACCCCGCGGTGCAGTACCTGCTGCTCCAGGCGGCGCAGGACATCCACTCGGGCCCCGGGATCCTCCGGAGGCCCGGCCAGTTCCCGGCCGCCGAGCCGGAGGACGTCCCCTTATCGAGAGAAGCGCGCACGTACTACAAATCGGGCGGGAGTTTTTTTCAGCGGCATCTTCCCTTCTGGCTCGCCGTCATCGCCTCGCGTCTCGTCGTCGTGCTCGTGCCGCTTCTGGGGCTTCTGTACCCCCTCCTCCGCGTTCTCCCGCTGGTGCTCGCTTTCGCTTTCGAGCGCCGGGTCAACGCGCTGTACGCCGATCTGCGCCGGATCGACGCGCGAATCGTCGCCGGGGACCCGGCGGGGGAGATCGCGGCGGATCTCGCGCGTCTGGATGACCGGATCGTACGGACCCGCGTTTCGGCGTCTCGCGCCCGCGAGCTCTATGCGCTCAAGCACCATGCGAGCCTCGTCGCCGACCGTCTGCGAGAGAGAACCGCCGCCGCCAGGCCGCAGCGGATTTAACCCGGGAGTCGCCGGCTCCCGGGCGCCCCGGGCGCCATGAGAAGGGACGCCGGCTCTATCGGCTCGTCGTCGGCGAGTCCGGCGACTCCGATGGCTCTTCGACTCTGCTCCACGTCTTGTCGGGGTTGTAGCGCTCCATCGTCTTGAACGTCTCGATCGTCTTCGGCCCGAGGTCCTTTTCGTAGACGACGCCGTCGTGGCTCACGATGAACGTCTTGACGCCGGTCACCCGGTAGTCGGCCGGCGCCGCCACGAGGGCGAAGCCGCCGATCATGACCCCCTTCACGACGAAATCGAGCTTCCCGAGCGGCGCCGCGGGACCCTGGCCCTTCAGGACCTTGAAGTAGTAGCCGTGGTAAGGCTCGGCCTTCTTCGAGTAGCCCTCGGCGATCACGCGGGCGAGCTCTTCTCCCAGCGGCCCTCCAAAGGTGCCGTCGGAATTGCGCCACACGAGACCGTCCTGCTTCCCTTCGGTGCTGATGATCTTCTGCGCGTACTGGCTCAGGTTCGACCCGTCGTGCTTCGCGAGGGCGTATTCGTGCTGGGCGTCGACGAAGTTATGACAGGCCTCGATGGCGTCGAGCTCGTTGCTGCCGATGCGGCGGTAGAGGATTTCCTGCCGCCCGGCCTTCGAGTCGAAGAGCCACCTGCCCCCTTTGTTGCGGACGATCGGGATCGGCATCGGCCAGTCCTGATCTCCGATCTGGAAGATCGCGAGATTCGGGTTTTTCTCGTCGGGGACGATCTCGCTCTTCTCGTGCGCCTTGGCCGCGAACGCCGCGAGCTGATTCTTGTCCTGAACGGGGTCTTTGGTGACGACGAGGGCCTCGCCGTCCTTCCCGAGAATCTCCTTGAGGGTCGGCAAGTCGTACTTTTCGGCCGCCGCGACCAGTGCGTCGGCGGCCGCCTTCGGGGTATCGAACGTCTTCTGCGCCGCGGCGGCCGGGGCCGCGGACGCAGACTTCGGCTTCTCCTGAGCCCGAGCCTCGACGGCGGGGGCGAGCAGGAGAACGCAAAGTGTTCCAGAGCCTATCCAGTTCTTCATGGCGCTCACCTCCGCCTTCCGCCGCCGCCGCCCCTCGAGCCTCCGCCTCCCCCTCGGGAGCCCATGCTCGATGAGCCTCGGGAGCTGCTCGCCCGGGCGCTGCTGCCGGAAAAGCCGCCCGAGCCGCCACCGACGGCCGAGGAGCCTCTCGATCCGCCGCCCCCGCCGCGACTCGCCGAGCTCGCGCTTGGGCCCGCGCCGCCTCCGCGGCTCGACGCACTCGCCCCCCCTCCGCCACGGCTCGCCGAGCTCGCGCTCGGGCCCGCCCCGCCTCCGCGGCTCGACGCGCTGGCCCCCGTTCCGCCGCGGCCGCCGGCGCTGCTCTGGCGGGAGCTGGCCTGACGGCTGCCGCCACGCGAGGAGTCGCCGCGTGCCGACCCGCCGTACTTGTTCGCCGTCGCCTTGTTGGAGTAGGGAGCGCCGCCGCGATGCTGCGAGTTGTGCTGCCAGTTGCCGCCCTGGCCGCGGTTTCCTCCGCCCTGCCCCCGATTCCCGCCGTTGACGTTGGTGTTTCTGTTGAAGTTGTTGTTGTTGTTGATGTTGATCGTGTTGTTCCCGCCCCATCCGCAGCCGCAGCAGGAACCGCCCCAGATGGCCGCCCCCATCGCCATGCCGACCCCGAAGGAGACGAGCGCCGCGCCCGGGTAATAGGGAGGGTAATAGACCGGCGGGTACGGATACACCGGCGGCGGGTAGACGACCGTCGGATTGTACGAAGGGACGTAGATGACTTCGGGATTCGTCGGCTGCACGACGATGACCGTCTTGTTTTCGATGACCTTCGTCTCGACCGTCTGCTGCTCGTTGGACTTCAGTGAGCCTTTGTCGTCGGCCTTCTTCCGCATTCGCTGGACGGCGTCCATGACCTCGCTTTCCTGGTCGAGGAAGGCGTCCCCGAGCTGTGTCGTCCACTGGATGTCGTCCGCGAGCCGCTTGACCACCTCGGGGACTGCCGCCATCGACTGGATGGACGGGTCCCACGGCTGCTTGGCGACCGCGTCGGCGAGCGCCTTGTCCTTGAGGGTGCTGTTCTTCGCCATCCACTGCTGGAGCTGGATGAGCTCGAGCGGGTACGTGGACGCCGCGAGCGTCTGGGCGAGGAGCGGATCGGGATAGAGCGCGATCGGAGCCACCAGCGAATCGAGCTGATCCGCGGAGAGTTTCTCGGCCGCCGGTTCGGCCGGCGCCGCTTGTGCTGCCGGGGAAGCCTCCTGCGCGAGGAGCGCCGTTTCGCCGTGCGCGAGAAGCGCGACGCAAAGGAGCGTCAGAATCTTCCGAAACGGGAAGGCCGAGCCTCGCCGTCGAGACGAAATGTCTTCCATGGGATCTCCTTCCGCGGTCCCTGAGAGGCAACAGAGGTCATGCGCCATCGTCAATGCTATGTGATTCACCAGTGAGGCTCGGCCGCCTTCGGCACGTCACCCGGTGAAGCGACCACTGCCGACGGCGGCGCCCAGGCGTCCGTGACGCCAGGAACGCCTTGATAGATCCAGTTGTACGGCGTCTGGGAGGCGGGCATCGACGCCGAGCCGTGGGCCGCGTCGGCGGGGGCGCTGCCTCCGACGACCGTTGCCGATCCGCCGCCCTGCATCGCCAGGTTGCCGATCTGCTTGGCGCCCAGCTGCTGCATGTGGATCTTGAACGCGTCGAGCCCCGTGAGGCGCGTGATCTTCTTCACGTCCCCCGGCCGCAGGCTCATGAGCGTTCCCTCGCGCCAGGTATGGAACTGATAGGTCCCACCCTTCGAGACGGGCTCGTCCCGGGAGAACATCTGTCCGGTCGGAGCGAGGTCGATCTGGTACAGGAACTCGCCGCTGACGTCCTTCGTGCGCGCGACCATGCTCTTGACCTTCGCCTTCGGCAGACGCACCGTCGCGCGGTCCGGCCAGACCTGGAACACGTAGACGTCGCCCTGGAGGACGGGTTTGGTGAGCGCGAACCCGGTTCCCGACGGGACGAGGTCGATCTGATAGATCTCCAGAGGAGGCTCTGTCGTCGGCGCCGGAGCCTTGGGTTGCTGGCTCCACGCGGGAACGGCGAGGGCCAATCCGATGGCGGCGAGGATCCTGGCGTGTCTCATGTTCGGCCTCCTCCTGCTTTGTCTCCCGGCGGGGACGACCCGGCCTCGTGGAATCGGTCCACGGCGAGCTCGAGATTGAACAGCATACGCTCGCGCCCGAGGGCCTTTCCGAGCGGCGAGCGCTGAATCACGGTCAGGACGTCCGGGTTCAGGCCCACGAGCCAGAGCACGACGCCCTGGTCGTGCCCGCGCTTTTCGCCTTCGGTGAGCATTTTCAGGGCGGTGTACTCGAGATCGAACACGGCGCTCATGTCGACGGCGAGCACCTTCGGTTTGAACTCCGCGAGGAAGGCTTGGATCTTCTGCCCGATCCGCTCCGCGTTGGCGAAGAAGATGCGCCCCTCCGGCCGCACGATGAGCAGTCCCGGGAACGACTCGTCTTCCGGATGCTCGTCCGATGCCGGTCGAAAGACGTTGGTTCCGGGTTTGCGCCGGAGGACGTAGACCGGCGGATTCGCGACCTGTTGGGCGAGGGCCACGAGCGACAGGATGATGGCGACGAGAATTCCCTTGAGCGTTCCGAAGAGCATGACGCCCGCGAATGCCGCCAGGGCCCAGACGAACTCCGTCCGCCGGATGCGGAGGATCGAGCGGAACTCGGCCGGCTTGATGAGGCCGATGGAGTAGACGACGACGACCGCTGCCAGCGTCGCCTGCGGCATCAGGCCGATCAGCGGCGCCAGAAAAAACATCGTCGCGAGCGTGGCGGCCGCCGTGACGATTTCCGCGAGCTGTGTCCGGGCGCCCGCGTGGCGGTTGACCGCGGTCTGGCTCGTGCCGCCCCCGGACGGCATGGACCCCAGGAAGGCTCCGGCCGCGTTGCCGAGCCCGGTCGCGAGCAGCTCCCGGTTGGCCCGTGGCGCGGGCTCGTCGGTCCGAGCGAAAGCGCGGCCGGCCGCGGCCGTCTCGGTGAAGGACATGAGCGCGATGCCGATCGCTCCCGACCAGAGAGCCGGAGCCAGGGAGAGGTCGGGCTTCGTCAGCGGGGGAAAGCCCGTCGGGATGTGGCCGACGAGCTCGATGCCGCGAGCCTTGAGCCCGAGCCAGGCCGCGCCCGCGATTCCGGCCGCGACGGCGACGAGCGGCGCCGGCACCCGCGGGAAGAACCGTTCGAATCCGACGAGGATCGCGATCATCGCGGCCGCGACCGCGAGCGTCGGCAGCGAGGTTTCCGGGAGATGCGCCACGGTCGCGCGGAACTTCGCGAGGAAATTGGGCCCGGACACGTGGAATCCGAGAAGCTTCGGCACCTGATCGAGCACGATGACGACCCCGATGCCCGCCTTGAATCCGACGAGGACCGGCTCGGAGATGAAGTTCGCGACGAAGCCGAGGCGCAGGATCCAGGCGGCCACGAGAATCGCCCCCACGAGAAGCGTCAGCGTGGCTCCGGCCCGCAGCAGCGCGACCGGGTCACTCCCCGGCACGGCCTCGGTGAGTTCTGCCCCCATCAGGATGGCGAGCGTCGTGGTCGTGCTCACGCTCAAAACGCCCGACGTGCCGAGTACCGCGTAGACGAGCATCGGCAGAAACGCCGTATAGAGGCCGACCTGGACGGGCAACCCGGCGACGGTGGCATAGGCCATCGCCTTGGGGATGACGACGGCGGCGGCAGTCAATCCGGCGACCACGTCTGGCCGCAGCCATGCCTTCGAATAGCTGCGGAGCCAGCCGAGGGGCGCGTTCGACGGACCGGAGGAGCTCACGCCGAGACCTTCGGGACGGCCGCCCCCGGAGGCGCCTCCCGATTCATCCAGTCCTGGAAGAGATTGTGCGCGACGACGAGAAGCGTCGGGCCGATGAAGAGGCCCAGGAAGCCGAAGCTGAGAAGCCCTCCGATCACCCCGAGGAAGATCAGAGCCATCGGCGCCTCGACGCCGCGGCCGATCAGAATCGGCCGGACCACGTTGTCGGCGCCGCCGACGATGACGAGCCCCCAGACCGCCATGAAAATCGCCCAGCCGGTCGAGCCGTTCGCGTTCAGCCAGAGGGCCGCGGGAAGCCAGAGGACCGTGGGGCCGCCCGGTACGAAGGAGAGGAAGAACGTGCCCATCCCCAGCAGGAAAGGCTGCGGGACGCCGGCGATCCAGAAGCCGATCAGCGCGAGAATCGCCTGGACCGCGCAGGTCCCGAGAAGTCCGTTGAAGACGCTCTTCACCGTCGAGCGCACGACCATGACCTGACGGTGGCCGGTCTCGCCGCCGAGGCGGCGCGCGATCCGGTCGACGGTCGCGGCGAATCGATCTCCGCGAACGTAGAGCAGGCCCGCGATCAGAAGAGAGAGCGCGAACTCGAGGACTCCCACGCCGACGCCTCCGACGGCCATCACGAGGAAGTCCTTGACGGGTTTGACGAAGGGCCGCAGCTCCTGGCGAAATGATTCCGGATCCGCGGCCCAGCTCTGCCATCGCGCGCTTGCGGCCTTGCCCACGAGTGGCATTCCGGCGAGCCACGACGGCGGCTGATGGAACCCGCCCTCGAACATCTGCTGGAAGCGGGCGGTGAGGTCGGGCATTTCGGCTGCGAGGTTGACGGCGAGGGCGGCGATCGGAATGAGAAGAACAAGCACGAGGGCGAGCGAGCAAAGGGTCGCCGCGAGGCGGCGCCGTCCGTGCACCCAACCCAGGATCCGGCGGTACATCCCCCGCGTCGAAAGGGAGATGATGCTGCCCCAGATGAAGGCCGTGAGGAACGGCCGGATCACGAAGTAGCAGCCGATCACGAGCAGGAGGAGCGCGCCGGCGACGGCGTAGCGCTCGTATCGACGGGAGCCGTCGCGCTCTGCGCTCAACGGATTCTCCTTCCGGTCCTCACTTCTTCTTTTCTCCGAGGAGCAGCTGCTTCGCGGCCGCGAGATCCTTGAGACGCGCCTTGTCGAGCTTCGGATATTCGAGGTCGAGCGAGTCGAGCGTCTCGACGATTGCGGCGGCCACGACGACGCGCGTGAACCACTTGTTGTCGGCGGGCACGACGTACCAGGGGGAGTCCTCGGTCGCCGTGTTGCGGATCGTGTCCTCATAGGCCTTCTGATAGTCGTTCCAGAAGCCGCGCTCCCGGATGTCGTTGCCGGAGAACTTCCAGTTCTTTTCCGGGTTCTCGAGTCTCTCGAGGAAGCGCCTCTTCTGTTCGCCCTTGGAGACGTGGAGGAAGAACTTCCGAACGATGACGCCGTTGCGCGTCAGATACCGCTCGAAGGAGCGGATGTCCTGGAAACGGTCTTCCCAGATATCCTTCGTGATCGCGCCGGGCGGAAGCTTCTGGGCACTCAGGAATTCGGGGTGCACGCGGACGGCCGTCGTCTCCTCGTAATAGCTCCGGTTGAAGATGCCGATGCGTCCGCGTTCCGGAACGTGCTTGATGCATCTCCAGAGGTAGTCGTGGTCGAGGTCCTCGGCGGAGGGGGCCTTGAAGGACGTGACCTCGCATCCCTGCGGATTGATGCCCGACATGACGTGCTTGATCGTCCCGTCCTTGCCCGCCGCGTCGAGGGCCTGGAAGATGACGAGCAGCGCCCAGCGGTCCTGCGCGTAGAGCTTGTCCTGGAGCTCGGCGAGCGCGGCGACGCCGTTCGCGAGGGCTTCCTTGGCGCGCGGCTTGTCGGCGGTGCCGAGTTTGAGCGTGCTCGCCGGGTCGACGTCCTTGAGGCGAAAGCCGCGGCCGTCGGCGACGCGGAAAGGCTTCGCGAAACCTCGCGCTCTCTTGATCAGATCCTTCTTCACGTCTCTGTCTCCTCTTCTTCGCGCGGATGAGTTCAGTCGGATTCCGAGGTGGATGCTCAGGATCTCACCGGTGTCGAACGGTTTCGCGCGCCAGGCAATCGTGGGCGCTTCGACGAGGATATCCACAATGCCGGTGTTGAGGGCGATTCCGGCGCGCGTCCTGGCCTGAAAATAGTACTGGCTGCCCGGGGCGCCATGGATGTCGGACGAGGGGTCGAGCTCGTCCTTGCCTCGGATCTTGGGCCCGCCCTCGATCCGCACCGGAGTCAGGGAGAGACCGAGAACCCTCAGGCGGTACCAGCGCAGCCCGAGGCCGAACGCGCCGGTCAGGTAGCTCGATTCGCCGGAGGTCGACGGCGCCGATCGAGAGCGAGGCGCCCGGCGCCCAGAGAAAGCGCCCTCCCCAGCGGTCGCGGTCCCACATCACCGCGCCGCCGAGCGATCCGGCCCCGTAGGGGTGGTCCGGGATCGCCGCCGAAGACGACGCGCCAGGCCATGGGGGTGAGGCCGAGCGCCGACGTCTCCCGATCGGAAGGATCAGGTCGAGCTCGAGTCCGGCCAGTCCGGCGCTCGTTCCGTCGTTCCCGTGGCGAGAGCCGGCCTCGGCGGCGAGCGCGTAGACGGAGGGATTCAAAGTCGCGCTGTACTTGAGCAGCATCCCCTTGGCTGCGACGTCGAGGAATTCGCGCGTCGTCTTGTATCGGGTGTTCAAGCCGGCGAATCCGTAGGCGCCGGGCGCGGGGTCCGCCGGCTGGCGCTCCGAGCACTCGGCGCCACGGCAGGGCTCGGCCGCCGTGAATCACCGCTCCTTGAAATCGAGCCACGCGGCCGCCTGCTCGGGAGAAGCGGATTCCGCCGGCGATGAAAGCCAGTCGCGACGAACGCAGATCGTGGACGACGACGAGCAGCTCGACCAGCGCCCGCCGCGCGAGATCGCCTTCCTCCGAGAGGCACTGTCCTCGCGAACGCGACGGCGAGCGCGGCCGCCGCCACGCGGACCACGGCCCTTCGGGGCGGACCTGTAGCCGGTTCCATCGCGGAAAAAACTATAGGTCCGGCACGGACCCCCGCCATGGGACCAAGGTCCATCGCCGCGAGGTCGCTTCGCGGCCCGCGCGGGATAGAGTTTTCGCCGCGCACCCCGCTCCGGCAACGAAAGGAGCCCTCGTGAGAAATCGGTCCTCGATGATTCTGGGAGTGATGGCGCTCTCGGCGGTCGTTTCCTGCTCGAGCCTCAAGATGGATGTCGGCTGGGACAAGCAGGCGGACTTCAGGAAATACCGGACGTGGACGTGGAAGGACGACGGCTCGATCAAGGATCCCGTCTGGAACCGGCGCGTCCAGAGCGTCCTCGAGGACGAGCTCGGCAGGCACGGCCTCCGGCGGTCGGACGACAAGCCGGATCTGTGGCTCGCCGTTCACTGGCGGCTCTCCGTGGACACGCGCGTCGTCTCGTACAGCCCGGCCTGGGGCTACGGCTGGGGTCCCTACTGGGGAGCGCCCTACATGACGGAGGTGTACGACGTTCCGGCGGGCACGATGCTGATCGACCTCGTCGACATCGCAAAGAAAGAGGCGATCTGGCGCGGGACGGCGAGCGGCGAGATCCGGGCGAACAAGGAGAACGAGGAACGCGAGCAGCGGCTTCGCGAGATCCTCCAGAAGATGTTCGCGGGGTATCCGCCGGCGCATTCGTGAAGCGTCCGGCGCCGCTCGCGCGCCTGTGGCAGTCGGACAAGGGACTGTCCGCGTTGCTCGTGTTCCTGTGCCTGGCGCTCTTCCTCGGCGCGCCGCTGTCCGACGCCGGGAGCGCCGGGGAGCTCGTCTTCGACGTTCTGTTTTCGCTGCTCCTCGTTTCGGGCGTCGTGACCGTCGGTAAACGCCCGCTCGTGGCGGGATTCGTCGCGGCCCTGACGGTCGCGACCCTCGTCCTGCGGTGGGCGGCCTTCCGGTCGCCCGACTCGGCATCGAAGCTCGCGGGCTTCGCGCTTTCGATCGTGCTGCTCGCGATTCTCGCGGCGCTCGTCCTCGTCCAGGTCTTTCGGGAAGGGCCGATCACGGCCTATCGAATTCAGGGAGCGATCGTCGTGTACCTTCTCGTGGGCTTCGCCTGGGCCGCGGCCTACGAGGTCGTCTATCGCGCGTGGCCCGGAGCCTTTCAGCTCGCGGAGCGCAGCCCGAGCGATCTCCGCATAACGCACGCTCTGCTCTATTACAGCTTCGTGACGCTCACGACGCTCGGGTACGGAGACATCACCCCGGTCCATCCCGCGGCGCGAAGTCTCGCGATCAGCGAGGCCCTGATCGGCCAGCTCTATCCGGCGATCCTGATCGCGCGGCTCGTCTCCATGCGGATCTCCTCCCGGCGCGACGCCTGAGTCGCGGCGTCAGCGGCCCGCGGTCTCGCCCAGCGTGTCGAGGAGCTTGGCGATGAGGCCGGTCCAGCCCGTCTGATGCGAGGCGCCGAGACCGGCGCCCGAGTCTCCGTGGAAGTACTCGTGGAAGGGGATCAGATCCTTCCAATGCGGATCGCCGTGGAAGACCTCGTAGCCGCCGGAGACGGGCCGTCGCCCCGAGGCATCGCGCAGGAAGATCTTCGCGAGGCGGCGCGCGAGCTCCTCCGCGACCTGCCGCAGCGTCATCAGTCGCCCGGAGCCCGTCGGGCACTCCACGCGAAAGTCATCGCCGAAGTAACGGTGAAAACGCTGAAGCGACTCGATCATGAGGTAGTTGATGGGGAACCAGATCGGGCCGCGCCAGTTGGAGTTTCCGCCGAAGAGCGGCGTGCGCGACTCGCCGGGCTCATAGTCGAGCCGGTAGTCGACGCCGCCGGCGTGGACCTCGTACGGATGGTCGCGGTGGAAACGGGAGAGCGAGCGGATGCCGTAGGGCGAAAGGAACTCGTTCTCGTCGAGCATGTAGCCGAGCACGCGCTTGAGCTGATCCGGCTTGACGACGGAGAGGAGGATCCGGTCCTCGCGGCCGTGGCGCGTCATCGAGGCGCAGGAGGCGGTCAGGTCCGTGCGATTGGCCACGAACCACTCCATGCGGCGGCGGAAGGCGGGAAACCGGGCGATGAGCTTCGAGTCTCCCGTCGCGACGGCGGAGAGAGGAATGAGCCCGACCGCCGAGCGCGCCTTGATGGGGACGTTGCGGCCGTCGGGCGAGTGCAGCGTGTCGTAGAAGAAGCCGTCCTCCTCGTTCCAGAGGCCCCTCGCGGGCTCGTCGGGCCGCTGGATCGCGAAGGCGATGTAGACGAAATGCTCCCAGAACTTGCTCGCGACGTCCTCGTACACCGGATCCTCGGTCGCGAGCTGCAGCGCGATGGCGAGCATGTTGAGGCAGTACATCGCCATCCAGCTCGTTCCGTCCGCCTGTCCGAGGATCCATCCGTTCGGCAGCGGCGTGTTCCGGTCGAAGATGCCGATGTTGTCGAGGCCGAGGAATCCGCCCTGAAAGATGTTGTTGCCGAGGGCGTCCTTCCGGTTGACCCACCAGTCGAAGTTCAGGAGCAGCTTGTGGAAGACGCGCTCGAGGAAAGCGCGATCGCCGCGGCCGGTCTTCGCCTCCTCGATCTGAAAGACTCGCATCGCGGCCCACGCGTGCACCGGCGGATTCACGTCGGCGAAGTTCCATTCGTAGGCGGGGATCTGGCCGTTGGGATGCATGTACCACTCGCGCAACATCAGCACGAGCTGTTCCTTGGCGAATCCCGGGTCGACGAGCGCCAGGACGACGCAATGAAAGGCGAGGTCCCACGCCGCGAACCACGGAAACTCCCACGTGTCCGGCATGGAGAGGACGTCGGCCGCGTAGACGTGCGTCCAGTCGGCGTTGCGTCCATGGAGCCGCTCCGGCGGCGGCGGAGGCTGCCCGGGATCGCCGAGGAGCCAGCGCCGCACGTCGTACTTGTAGAACTGCTTGGACCAGATCATGCCGGCGAAGGCCTGGCGCGCGACGTTGCGCTCGTCCGCGGAGAGCTTCGGCGGCAGCACCGCGCCGTAGTACTCCTCGGCCTCGGCCCGGCGCGCGGCGAAAGTCTTTTCGAACTCCTCGGAGAGCGGGTTCCCGGAGCTCCAGGGATCTTCCGTCAGGCGCAGCCGGACGCGTGCACTCGCGCCCGCGGCGAGCGATAGCCGGTAGCGCGCGGCGCCCTTCGTCCCGAACCGCGCCGGGTTGACCGCCTCCTTGCGTCCGTGCACGACGTATTCGTGGAGCGCATCCTTGACGTACGGCGAGGCGTTCGGGGCGCCGAAGATCTTCTGCTCGTTCGTCTCGTTCTCGCTGAAGAGGAGCTCTCCGCCCGCGTCCGCGTGCAGGAAGCGGCGGCCGACGTACGACTCCGAGAGCTCGATGACGGGCCGCCCGTCCCCGCGCTTACCGGCGTGGAGATTCGGGCGCACGCGGCCGGGCTCCCACCACGTATTGCGGAACCAGACGGTCGGAAGCAGGTCGAGCGTCGCGGGCTCCGGCCCGCGGTTCGAAGCGGTGATCTCGACGAGGACGTCCTCGGGAGAGGCCTTGGCGTACTCGATCTGCACGTCGAAGTAACGGCCCGCGTCGAAGACGCCCGTATCGGCGAGCTCGTACTCGGGCTGATCGATCGTGCGCCGCGCGTTCTCCTCGAGCAACTGCCGGTACGGAAACTCGGCCTGCGGGTACTTGTAGAGCGCCTTCAGATACGACGCGGTCGGCGTGGCGTCGAGGTAGAACCAGTAGTCCTTGACGTCCTCGCCGTGGTTGCCCTGGGCGTTGGAGAGACCGAAGGGGCGTTCCT
This sequence comes from Thermoanaerobaculia bacterium, assembly GCA_035498835.1. GTDB lineage: Bacteria > Acidobacteriota > Thermoanaerobaculia > UBA5066 > Gp7-AA6 > DATBFU01. The sequence continues at coordinate 3,296 of DATJZU010000044.1, read as the reverse complement.
TGAGGATCGGGTCCTTCCCGTTCCAGAGCGCGATCGCGAAGCAGACGAGCTGATGCCGGTCGCAGAGCCCGAGGAGGCCATCCTCGTTCCAGCGGTAGGCGCGCGCGTGCGCGTGCTCCTGCGGAAAGTAGTCCCAGGCCGTCCCGTTCGCGCTGTAATCCTCGCGCACCGTGCCCCAGGCACGCGCGGAGACGTATGGTCCCCACCGACTCCAGTGCACCCGCCGGGCATCGTTGTCGGCGAGGCGCCGGCCCTCCGCGGTGTCCGCGGGCTTCACGCGCATGCTCCCGATGTTAGTCTCCGGTCATGCGCGGACGCTTCGGGATCGTCGCCGCACTCGCGGCGCTGCTCGGCTCGCCGGTCGTCGGGCAGGAGCCCGGGACGAAGGCCTTCACCGCCACCGCGGAGATGACGACTTCCCAGGGCACGCGCACGATGCCGATGACGATCATCGTCGCGCGGCCCCTCACGGTCGAGGAGGCGCAGCCGCTGCGGAAAACGCTCGCGGAAGGGGGCCAGCAGGCGCTGCTCTCCGCGATCCGCGGCGGCAACCGCGGGCGCCTGAACCTGGGCAATCTCGAATACCCGCTCGAGCTCGTCGTGACCGAACCGTTGTCGGGCGGCGGCACGCGCTACCTCGTGGTCACCACGCGGAGCCTCCGGGTCGAGGAGGTCAACGACAGCGCGCCGTCGCTCGATTACCCGTTTGCCGTGGCTGTCTTCGAGGTTCCGGATTTCGGGTCGGGCGAGGGGAAGCTGTATCCGCGCGTGGCGCTCTCGATTAACGAGGACGGAGCCGTCCACGTCGAGCACTACGACGAGACCCCGGGTCGTCTCAAGGACATTCGCCGCCGGTAACATCGGCCGGGCGTCGGAACGGGTTCGGCTCTACTTCTTTTCGGGAGGCGGCGCGGCCGCGGGCGACAGCCATCCCGGGCTCTCGATGTTCCATCCGCCGCCGAGCGCCTTATAGATGTCCACGTAGTCCGTGAGGAGGCTCAGGCGCGCGCGCGCGAGGAAGATCTCCGCCGGATAGAGCTGCTGCATGGCGTAGAGAACTTCGAAGTAGTTCGCGAGGCCGCTGTCGTACCGCAGATTCGTCAGCCGCACCATCTCGGTGTAATCGTGCACCGTGCGGGAGAGCTCGGAGACCGTGGCGGCGAACTTCTCGCGCGCGTAGAGAACCGTCGTCGTCTCGGCGAAGGCGCTCGTGATCGTTTGCTCGTAGAACAGCCGCGACTGCTGCCACTGCGAATAGGCGACGTCGTACTCGCTGCGGAGCCGGCCGCCCTGGAAGAGCGGGCCGGCGAGCCCGGCGGCGAGCGACCAGGCCTTCCCGGCGGGGTAGAAGAAGTTGTCGAGCTCGGGACCGACGGCGCCGAAGAGGCCCGTCAGGCTGATCGTCGGGAAGAAGTTTGCGGTCGCCACGCCGACGCCGGCGTTGGCGGCGATGAGCTCCTGCTCGGCCTGCCGGATGTCGGGGCGGCGTTCGAGCAGGTCCGACGGGAGCCCGGCCGGAATCTCGGGCGGGAGAGGTTGGGACTCGAGGTCCTTGCCCCGCGCGATGGGAGCGGGATTGCGGCCGAGCAGGAGATTCAGCTGATTCTCGGTCGCCTCGATCTGACGTTCGATGTCCGGCACCTGGGCGGAGACCTGTCCGAGGGCCGCGGATGCGTAGGAGGTCTCGAGCGCCGATGCGGCCCCTTCGGCGAGCTTGCGCTGGAACAGATCCGAGGTCTCCTGGAACGCCTCCACCGTCTTCTTCGCGATCGCGAGCTCCTCGTCGAGCTCCCGCAGGAGGAAGTACGTCCGCGCCACGTCCGAGACGAGGGACAGGAGCACGCCGCGGCGGGCGTCCTCGGTCGCGAGGTACTGCGCCCTGGCGGCCTCGTTCAACCGGCGGATGCGGCCCCAGAGGTCGAGCTCCCATCCGAAGTTGACGTTGATGCTGTGGAGGTTGTTCGTCGCGGTGGAGAACGGCGGGACGTAGACGGAGTTGCGGCCCCGCGAGAACTCGGCGCCGTAGCCAATCTGCGGGAAGAACTGCGAACGCGCGATCCCGGCGCGGGCCCGCGCTTCCTCGACGCGCCACGCCGCGATCTGCGGGTCGTAGCCCTCGGCGAGCGCCTCGTCGATGAGCTGCCGCAGCGTCTCGTCGCCGAACACGTCCCACCACGGCTGGTCGGCGAGCGTCGCCGCCGGCGCCGGCGGCCCCTGGACCTCGCGGTATTGCGGCGGAGGGTTGACCGGAGGCTGCTGATAGTTCGGCCCGACGGCGCAGCCGGTCAACAGAACGAGTCCGGCGAGGGCGGCGGAGAATTTCTTCATCAGTGCCCTCCGCCCGCCGGGCTCGGTTGCGGGGCGGGGGTCACCGCCGGCGCGTCGCCCTCCGCCGGCTTCGGCTTCGGCTTTCCCTTGCCGGCCATCTTCTCGACGAGCACGAAGAGCGCGGGAATGATGAAGATCGCGATGCCCGTCGCGGCGAGCATGCCGACGATGACGACGGTTCCCAGGATCTTGCGGGACTCGGCGCCCGAGCCGGACGCGGTCCAGAGAGGTACGCAGCCGAGGATGAAGGCAAAGGACGTCATGAGGATCGGCCGCAGGCGCAGCTTCGCGCCTTCGAGCGCCGCCTCCACGAGGTCCATGCCTTTTTCTTTCTGCTGAAGCACGGCGAACTCGACGATCAGGATCGCGTTTTTGGCGGCGAGCCCGATCAGCATGACGAGCCCGATCTGGCCGTAGACGTCGAGGTTGAACTTTCGCAGAAGGAGTCCCAGGAAGGCGCCGAAGACGGCGACCGGCACGGAAAGCAGAACGCCGAACGGGAGTGACCAGCTCTCGTAGAGCGCGGCGAGGATCAGGAAGACGAACACGAGCGACATGATGAAGACCTTGCCACCCGCGCCCGCCGCTTTCACCTCCTGATAGGACATGTCTGCCCAGTCGTAACCCATCTCGCGCGGCATCGTCTGCTGGAAGACTTCCTGGAGGGCAGCCGTGGCCTGGCCGGAGCTGTAGCCTGCCGCCGGAATCCCCGTCACCTGAGCCGCGCGAAAAAGGTTGAACCGATTCGTGAACTCCGGCCCGGCAACGCCGCGGGTCGTGACGAGGGCCGAGAGCGGCACCATCTTGCCGTCGTTGTTCTTGACGTAGAACTGGTTGATGTCTTCCGGCTTGACGCGCCCGGAAGCCTCGGCCTGCAGGAAGACCTTCCACTGGCGCCCGAAACGGTTGAACTGGTTCACGTAGATGCCGCCGAGAAACGCCTGGAGCGACTGATAGACGTCGCCGAC
>DATJZU010000043.1:0-7225 GCA_035498835.1 Thermoanaerobaculia bacterium | reverse complement strand
GCCGGTCCGGTCGGAAGGGTTGATCTCGCCGATACGCTCGCGGCGCCCGGTGGCGATCTCCACTCGAAAGATCTCGAGAGGGAGGTCGCCCCGGGCGACGAGAACCGCGCGTCCGGTCGCGTCGAAGCGAATCACGTCCTCTTCCGGTCCGAGACCCGAGATCGCCCGGGGCTCGCCGCCCTCGATCGGGTAGAGAACGAGCTTCCCGTCGGAGCCGGCGGCTACGACGAACTTTCCGTCGGGAGACACGGGTCCCATCCCGAAACCCTCCGGAGTCACCGGGCGAGGCGCGCCTCCGGCGACGTCCTGCACGTAGATCCTCGAAGGCCGGCCGGTGGCTTGACCCTGGAATGCGAGGCGCTCCGTGCCCGGAATCCAGGCCGCGGTTCGATAGGTCATGCCCGGCGCTTGAAGGACCTTCGGTTCCCCCGCGCCGGTCGGGAGCAGAAGGAGCCGGTCGAAGCTCGCCCCCGGCGTCGTGATCGCCCACTTTCCGTCCGGCGAGAGGCCGAACGGGATCCCTTCACCGAGGCGCGTCGCCGGGGACCCGTCGGTTTTTCGAAGATACACCGATCCGCGCGCTCCGCCGCCGCGCCCCGACTCGTCGAGAAGCAGGGTCTTTCCATCGTCTGAGATGTCGATCGCCCCGGAGAAGTCGAGCCACGAGACGTTCGTCTCGATGGGCGAACCGAAGGTTCCGAGCATCACCGACTGGTGCCAGTCCGCCACGTCGAGCAGGACGCGGCCGTCCCGAGCGATGTCGTGGAGGACGACGATGCCCGGGAGGCGCGCGACGATTCGGCTCTTGCCCGTGGAGGGCGAGACGGCGCACAGCATGAGGAAGCTGCCGGCCGAAAGGTCTCTCGGAGAAAACCAGATCTCTCCCGTTAAGGGATGCCACGCGAGGCCGGAGGCGTGACCCCAACCCGAGCTGATCGTGCGCCGCTTGCCGTCGAGCCCGAAGAGGACGACCGAAGACGCCCCCTCCGTCGACTTCTGGATCTCGAGCGCGGCGATCGATTTGCCATCCGGCGAAAAGCGGAGATGTTCCAGGTGATAGCCCTCGGACACTCCGCCGAGCGCTTTGCCGATCGGAAACTCGATCCGATTTTCCCGAACGACGGCGAGGCCCCGGCCGTCCGGCGACCAGTCGGCCCGAAAGACGCGCTCGAGTAACTCGCGCGGAGAGCCGCCCGCCAGGGAGACTTCCGCGAGCGTGGGCGGCCCGGAGCCGTGCGACAGCACCACGGCGAGCATTCCCGTGGACGAGATCGAGGCGAGGCCCGTCTCCGGCGGCAGCGGCAGGGCCGCCGACTCGTTGCTGTCGACGCGCGTCGAGAAGAGCTGCGAGGGCTTGCCCTCGAGCGCTGCGGTGTAGACGATCGTCTGGCCGTCGGGAGCGAACCGCGCCGCGGAGATCGTCCCCCGCCGAAAGCTCACGGCGTGGTAGTCGGGGACGGGCGTCGGTCCCCGGCGCATCGCGAGAGCTCCGATCGCGGCACCGGCCGCGAGCGCGAGCGCAGGCCAGAGAAATCGCCGGACACCCTCCGGCCGCGGCTCGGCGGCCGCGATCATTCCCGAAACGCTTCCCTCCGTGAGGCCCTGCTGCAATCTCGAGAGGTCGCGGGAGAGGTCGCGCGTCGCGGCGTAGCGGTCCTCGGGGTCCTTGGCGAGACACCGCTCGACGATCCAGCGCAGCGGGACCGGCGAGGACGGCATCGCCGTCGCGAGCGGCTCCGGATCCTCGCGGATGATCGCCGTCATCGTCTCGGGACCCGTTGCACGCGCGAATGCCTTCTTGCCCGTGACCATCTCGTACAGCATCGAGCCGAACGAGAACTGGTCCGACCGGAAGTCGAGCGGCTTGCCGAGCGTCTGCTCGGGCGACATGTACGCCACCGTCCCGACGACCATGCCGGGCTCCGTCCCGCCGGAGACGGTCGCGGCCTGCGTGCCGCCGCTCGAATCCTCGGGCTGGGTCAGCTTGGCCAGGCCGAAGTCGAGGATCTTCGCGAAGCCGTCCTTCGTCACCATGATGTTTTCGGGCTTCAGATCCCGGTGCACGATCCCAGCCGCGTGCGCCTTGGCCAGCCCTTCGCAGACCTGCGACGCGATGGTCAGGAGCTTCTTCTGCGGCAGGGGTCCGCCGACGAGGAGCTGCCTCAGCGTGACTCCGTCCACCAGCTCCATGGCCATGTAGGACGTTGGGCCGTCCGTCCCGATGTCGAAGACCGTGACGATGTGAGGATGGTTGAGCGAAGACGCCGACTGCGCTTCCTTCTCGAAGCGTCGCAGCCGCGCGGCATCGGAAGAGAGCGCCTCCGGGAGGACTTTGAGCGCGACCTCGCGCCCGAGCCGCGTGTCCCGCGCCCGGTAGACCTCCCCCATCCCTCCGGCGCCGAGCGGCGCCAGGATCTCGTAGGGCCCGAGGCGCATACCTGCAGAGAGACTCAAGAGCTTCTGAAGGCGATTATTTCACCGCCCTCGCCGGCCAGACGCGCGTGACTGCTACTTGAGTCCCTCGACGACGAACAGGTCCGAGAGCAGCCGGGCATAGCAGTAGGCGTAGGCCTTCGCGTCGCCCGTGACGAGGACGTTGGAGATCCGCTCGACGCCCGACGGGTCTGCGGGCATGAGATCCTTCCAGGCCTCCCGTTTCCCCGTCTCGAGATCGAGCTTCGTAACGTGGGCCGGGACGTCCCCGCGCGACCAGAGGTACAGCGAGCGGCCGTCGCTCGAGAATCGCAGGGGAAACTCCTTGTCGCCGACACCGCGGATCGCCCGCGGCGACCCGCCGCCCTCCACGGGAAAGAGCAGCGCCTTGTGGTCGCTGCCGATCGCCGCGACGAATTTCTGATCCGGCGAGACGGCGAATCCCGGGAGCGCCGCCGTGATGCCCTCGGGCGAGATCGCCTCCGGCTTGCCCCCATCGATGGCCTGGACATAGAGACGCAGTCCGTGGCCCGGCTCGCTTCCGGAGAACAGGATCCGCTTGCTGTCCGGAAACCACGTCGCCGCCTGCTCGGCGCTGACGCCCGAGAGCGGCAGCACCCTCGGCTCTCCGGTCCCCGTGGGAAGCAGGCGGAAGGGCGAATTCGGGACCGGGAGAATCGAGAGCGCCCACTTCCCGTCGGGCGAGAGCGCCAGGGCGTTTCCCTCTCCCAGCCGCACGGGCGGAGAACCGTCCGGACGGCGGACGTAGACGGTGTAGTTCGCGCCGCCCGCTTCTCCCTCTTCGTCGAAGAGCAGCATGCCACCGTCGGGCTCGATGTCCGCCGCGAAGGAGTAGTCGAGAAACGAGCGATCCCGCTCGCGCGTGTCCCCGGCGAGAATGGACAGGATCCCGACACGCGGGCTCTCGCGGGAGAGGAGCACCTTGCCCGCCTTCGAGATGTCGTCGAGCTTCAGTCCGCCGGGTACCCGCGTCACGACGCGCAGCTTCCCCGAGAGCGACACGGCATAGAGAGACCGATTGGCGCCGGCCTCCGTCGCGGTGAACCAGATCTCGTCGCCCGAGGGAGGCCACGAGAGGCCGCCCTCGCTCGCCCACTTGCCCGTGAGCGTCGTCTTCTTGCCCGAGAGATCCATCACGGCGACCGTGCCGGCGTCGTCGAGAGGGAACGGATGGTCGAGAAATGCGATGCGATCTCCCTTCGGCGAGAGCCGCGCGTAGCTGACGTGGCCCGAGGTCTCGTAGAGAACTTTTCCGAGCGGGAACTCGATCCGCGATTTGCCGCCGACGTCGCGCACGATCAACTGGCTCGCGCCATCGGCGGCCCAGTCCGCCTCCTGGATTCCTTCCGCCACGTCCCGCGGCGCGCCGCCCGTGAGCGCCGCCCGTGCGAGCTTTCCGGCGCAGACCCCGGGGTGATTGGAGCGGCAGTCGAGCGCGATCGCGAGCTCGCCGGACGGCGAGATGCCGAGGAGGTTCGCGCTCGGCAACTCGAGCGGCAGCGAGTCCGGGCTCGAGGGATGCTTCAGGAAGAGCTTGAGCGGCGCTCCGTCCCAGGATGCGCTGTAGACGAGCGTCTGTCCGTCCGGCGCGAACCGCGCGGCGCGGATCGTGCCGCTGCCGAAAGTGATCTGCTGATACGAGGGCGGAGGCGCGGTGGCGAAACGCTTCTGGAGGAGCATCCCCGCAGCGAGCGCCGCGAGAAGAGCCGCTGCCGACAGAGCCGCGCGCAGGACCGGTCGCCGCCGCGAGGCCCGCGCGATCTCGGCAATCTCCGGGCGCGCGATCTCGCCCGATGCCGAGGCCTCGGACAGGTGCTCTCGGATGCTCTTGATGTCGCGCGCCAGGTCGCGGGTCGAGGCGTAGCGCTCCTCGGGATCCTTCTGGAGGCAGCGCTCGACGATCCAACGAAACGGGGCCGGGACCGAGGCGTTTCGCCGCTCGACCGGCTCCGCGTCCTCTCGAATGATCGCGGTGAGCGTCTCGGCGCTCGTGCCCCGCTGGAAGGCGCGGCTCCCCGTGGCCATCTCGTACAGGATCGAGCCGAGCGAGAACTGGTCCGACCGGAAATCGAGCGGCTTGCCGCTCGCCTGCTCGGGCGACATGTAGCCGACCGTGCCGAGCACCGTGCCCGCGCGCGTTTGCGTGGGGACGCTCGAGACCTCTTCGGGTTGCTGCTTGACGAGCTTCGCCAGACCGAAGTCGAGGATCTTCACGACCCCGTCCCTGGTGACCATGATGTTTTCGGGCTTCAGGTCCCGATGGACGATGCCGGCCGCGTGCGCCTTGGCGAGGCCGTCCGCGATCTGATAGCCGACGTCGAGGAGTTTGCGTGTCGGGAACGCGCCGGCCTGGACGAGCTCTCGGAGCGTCTGGCCGTCCACGAGCTCCATCGCGATGTAGATCGTCGAATCGGCCGATCCGATCTCGTGGACCGTGACGATGTTGTGATGGTTGAGGGCGGAAGCCGAGCGCGCTTCCTGCTCGAAGCGGCCGCGGCGGTCGGCATCGCCCGCGAGCTCCTGCGAGAGAACCTTGATTGCAACCTCGCGCCGCAGACGCGAGTCGCGCGCCCGGTACACCTCTCCCATTCCCCCCGCTCCCAGGGGGGACAGGATCTCGTAGGGACCGAGCTTGGTTCCGGCGGAAATCGTCATGATCGTTCGCGGCGCGACAGCTGTTTGTGTCGTCGCGGCGGGGCTTGCCCCCGCCGCCAACAGAAACGACTCGCGTCGCGGCCGAGCTTTTGTCCCGCTGAGAGCGCCATGTCTTAGACGAGGGCGATTCTATGACGGAGGCCGCGGAAATCCGCTACTCGAATCCTTCCAGGATCCAGACGTCGCCTCCCTGCGGCCGGAACCGGTCGAAGAGGACGAACCGGCCGTCCGGCGACCAGACGGGATAGTCGATGCGGACGTCGGCATCCTCGAACTCGAAGACCCGCTCCGGACGGCCGCCGCCGAACGGCGACACCCACAGGACTTTGTGCGCGACGACGTCCATGATCTTGGAGCCGTCGGGCGAGAGCGAGAGGTGGGCGCCGCCGGCGACTTCGCCGACCGGCTCGGGCTCCCCTCCGCCGCGCGGCACCCGGAGCACCGGCGACTTCCCCGTCGACGACCGGAAGACGATGCGCGAGCCGTCCGGCGTCCAGGCGAGGAAGTGTCCCATGACCCCGACGTCGGTCAGCGGGCGCGCGTCCTTGTCGTCGTCGGTCATGAGCCAGACCTCGGAGCGCCCGGTGCGATCCGACATCCAGGCGATCGAGCCGCCGTCCGGCGAATAGATAGGGTTCACGTCCACGGAGTGCCCGCAGGTCAATTGCTCGAGCGCGCCCGTTTCGATGTCGACGCGCCAGACGTCGACGGCGCCCGAGCGCGAGGAGAAGAAGACGGCGTGGCGGCCGTCGGGCGAGAAGCGGCCCTGAAAGTCGCTGCCCGGGCCCTTCGTGATCGGCCGCGCCGACCCGTCCGCGAGCGACTGCCACCAGATGTTCATGTGCCCCAGGCGGTCGGAGTTGAAGAGGATCGCTTTCCCGTCGGGCGACCAGCCGCCGCGGCTGTCCTCGCGAGTCGTGGCGACGACCTTCTCGGGCGCGCCGGCCGCCTGGCCCGTCTCCGGCGACACGGGAAGTTTCCAGAGATCGGCGTTCTGGCGCAGGATCGAAAAGGCGAGGCGCTTGCCGTCGCGCGAAACGGCGGCGGAAACGTCGTGCCCGCCTCCGGACGTGAGTTGCTGGAGCGGTCCGGAGGGACTCCCCTGCGCGTCCACGGGCACGGCCCAGATGTTCAGGCCGCCGCTGCGGTAGGAAGAGAAGTAGATGCGCCGTCCCGACGGCGACCAGACGGGGCAGATGTCCTGGACCTGATCGTTGGTGACCCAGGTCAGCTTCTTCGAAGCGAGATCGAGGACGCGGACGTCGAACTTCGTCCGCTCGACGTTCTGGAAAACGAGGCGCGCGCCGTCCGGAGCCCAGCGCGGCCGCAGATGATTGACCGCTTCCGACGTGTCGGAGCTCGCCTGCTCGGCGTTGCGTCCGCGCGTGTCCGCGACCCAGATCCGCCAGGGACCGGCGCGGGCGGCGTCGAAGGCGATGCGGCTTCCGTCGGGCGAGAAGGACGGGTTCGCGGCGTTCTCGACGAGGAGCGACTCCCGACCCGTCCCGGTCTCGAGCGCCCAGACGTCGGCGCCCGGATACTGCCCGAAGATGTCCGCCGGCTGGAGGCGCCGCCGTGGCTCCTGCGCGCGGACGAAGAGAAGGCGCTTCCCGTCCGGCGACCAGTCGGGCTGAATGTCGTCCCGCTCGCCGTGTGTGAGCGGCGTCTCCTCGCCGGAGTCGAGATCCTTGACGAAGATCTTCCGTACCGAGCCCGCGACGCGCGAGAACGCGAGACGATGTCCGTCCGGAGAGAGCGCCGGGAAATCCTCGACGTGCTCGGAGAACGTCGCCTGCGTGAGCTTCGGGGCAAAAGCAGGCGCGCGCCCGGCCGGGGCCGCGAGCTCGCTCCGGCGGCCGAGCCCGGCGAGAGCCTCCTCGATCTGGAGACGGATGTCGCCGGCGTCGCGCGGCCGGCGGGAGCTCTCCTTCTCGAGGCAGCGGCGCACGAGCTGGCGCACGGCATCCGGCGTCGTGCGCGGGAGCGCCAGGAAATCCGGATCCCGGGTGAGAACCGCGACGAGCGTGTCCGACGCCGTCTCGGCGGAGAAGGCGCGGCGCCCGGAGAGCATCTCGTAGAGGACGCAGCCGAAGGACCAGACGTCCGTCCTGCGGTC
>DATJZU010000042.1:0-13335 GCA_035498835.1 Thermoanaerobaculia bacterium | reverse complement strand
TTCCACGTCACCGCGACGTCGGTGCCGACCTTCCCCTCGAAGACGAAGAAGAGGTCGCGGAAGTTGACGCGCTCGGTCCCGTATCGCCGGCCGCCGACGGCGAGCACGCGGTCGCCGACGCGCATCCCGGCGCGCTCGGCGGCGTGGCCCGGAAGGATTCCCTTGACGGCGTATCCGTCGCCGTCGCGTCCGATGCGAACCCCGGCCGTCGCGAGGCGCTCCGGCATCGCCTCCGAAAGACGGAACGTGTGCGAATCCTTCAGGGTCGCGAGCAGACGGTCGTACGCCGCGTCGCGCGCGGGCAGGCCGTCGGCGGCCACGATCTCCGCCGCGGCCCGCCGGACGGCGCCGTCCCAGTCGGCGCCCGCGAGGTTCGGATCCCAGAACTCGGCCCGCACGATCCGGTCGATCTCGGAGAGAAGCGGCGGCGCCGGCACCGGATCGGCCGCCGGCCCGGCGGGTGCGCGAAGGGCGACCAGTGCGAGGAGGACTGTGGCGCCGACCGTCACGCGACGCTTACGCCTCACGCCTTGGGATGCGCGCTGCGATAGACCTCCGCCAGCCGCGCGGCATCGAGATGCGTGTACTTCTGCGTCGTCGAAAGCGAAGCGTGGCCGAGCAGCTCCTGGATCGCGCGCAGGTCCGCGCCGGCCTCGAGCAGGTGCGTCGCGAACGTGTGGCGCAGCGCGTGCGGTGAGATGTCGGAGGGCAGGCCGGCCGCGCGCAGCCGGCGCTTGAGCAAACGTGCCATCGAGCGCGTCGTGAGCCGGCCGCCGCGGCGGTTGACGAAGAGCGGCTCCCCCTCGTCGTCGCCCGCGCTCCCCGGACGGCGCAACGCCATCCGCACCGGCAGCCAGGCGCGCAGGGCGTCCTCCGCCTGCTCGCCGAAGGGCACGATGCGCTGCTTGGAACCCTTCCCGAGAACGCGGACGAGGCGGGAAGAGAGATCGAGGTCCTCGACGTCGAGGCCCGCGGCCTCCGAGACGCGCAGGCCCGCCGCATACAGGAGCTCGAAGAGCGCGCGCTCGCGCTCGGGCACGGAGTCCGCCTCGGAGGCGTCGAGGAGGCTCTCCGTGTCCGCGACCGTCATCGCGCGGGGCAGCGACCGCGGCACGCGCGGCGAGACGAGGCCCGCCGCGGGACTCTTGTCGAGATGGCCCTCCCGGCAGGCCCAGCGAAACAGCGACCGCAGGGTCGAGAGGTGCCGGGCGATCGAGCGGTTTTTCAGTCCCGCGCGATGGAGGGCGGCGAGATACGAGCGCACGGCGAGCGGATCCACGCGCGCGAGCTTGGCGGAAGAGGCCTTCTCCTCGCCGAACTCGTCCTGCCAGAAGACGACGAAGCGCGCGAGGTCGGTGCGGTACGCCCGCACCGTCCGCGGCGAAAAGCGGCGCTCGTCGGTGAGGTAAGAGGCGAAGCCGTCGATCGCGCGCGCGAGCGTGACCACCGCGAAACAGTGTAAACCGGCGCGGCGCATGCCGCGCGCGCGGCGCTAGCCTTTCGGCCGGAAAGACCTCACGTCCTCCTTGACGAGGGACTCGATCTGCTCCTTCGAGAGCTTCTTGCCGAAAGAGGGCATGTCCATTCCGCCCTTGGTGACGGTCTTGATCAGCTCGGCGTCGCTCTTCTTCTCCTGAAACTCGGCGTCCGTGAAGTTCTGGGCTTTCATCTGCTTTCCCTTGGGGGTCTGTGCCTTGCCGTCCTCGCCGTGGCACTTGGCGCAGTACTTCAGAAAGGTCTCCGACGGATGGTCCGTCGCGCCGAAGACCGCCACGGCGAATCCCGCGATCGCACCGAACACGAGGCCTCCGAGGATCCGACCCTGCTTCATCCCTTCCTCGCTTTCTCCATGTCGCGCAAGATGTGCTCCGGCTCCCAGTCTTCTCCGTAATAGATGTTGGCGAGGCGCCCCGCCGCGTCGAGCACGGCGACGCCCTGCTGGTGAACGACCTGGCCCTTGTCGGGATAGTAGAGGACACCGAACCGCTCCACCACGTCGGCGACCGCCTTCGGGTCTCCCGTCAGGAATTTCCAGCGCTTCGGATCGGCGCCGGCCCGCTTCGCGTAGTCGTCGAGAACGGACGGCGTGTCGTGCTCGGGATCGACGGTGATCGTCACGAGATGGCCGAAGCCGGCCGCGGCGAGCGATGCGGCGAGCTTCGAAAACTTCGCCGTCGTGAGCGGGCAGGCGGTCGCGATCGGGCAGCGCGTGTAGATGAAGGTCACCGCGACCGGCTCGCCGGCGAGATCGGAGAGCCGCATCGGCTGCCCCTTCTGATCGGTCAGGGTGAAGTCCGGCATCCGGTCGCCGACCGCGATGCCGCGATTCGGGTGCGGCGTGACGGTGGCGGAAGCGGCCGAGGCGGCCGATCCCCCTGTCGAGGCCGGAACGGGCGAGGCGGGAGCCGCCGGCTCGCGTTTCACTCCCTCGATCCAGTACTTCCCCCCGTCCACGACCAGCGTGCCCGAGATGCGGTCGCCCGCGGCGAGTCCCGCGACGAACGCCGCGTCGGCGTGGACCGGGAAGACCATGGTCATGCCGGTGTCCATGAAGCCTTCGATCGGCCCGTGCTCGAGCGTGATCTCGGACTTGCCGGCGTCGAGCGACTGGATGACGCCGGCGATCGCGTAGCGCTGCGCGCCGGAAGTCGCGTTCCGGGTCTCGGAGCGGCCGCAGGCGAACGCGAGCCCGGCGGCGAGGCAGGCGGCGATCCGGGCAACCGTTCTCGATCGGCGGGTCATCGAATTCTTCCTAATGCCAGAGGAAGGCTCCGGTATTTCCCGTTTAAGGCGCCTCGAAGGTGAGCGATGTCCAAACGCTCTCCCAGTCGGCATCCACGCCCGCGGGAGCGGGGCCCATCCGGACCGCCTTGACGAGCCAGACACCGGCCTCCGGCAGATCGAGCGTCGCGGCGCCGCGGGCGTCCGTCCGGGCGCGGATCTTCCGGTCGGGCGAAGCCTGGTTCATCGCGACAACGAGGAGTCCTTCCGCCGGGCCGCCTTCCCAGAGAATCCGCACGGGCAGCTTCCCGGGGACGGCGCGGCGCGGGTCGGCGCCAAGCAGGATCTCGAGCGCGAGGCCGAGCGGGCGGTCGAAGGCCTTCGCGGCGGGCGCGACCGTACCCGCCGCGCTCGCAGCGCCGGCAGCGCCCGAGACGAGGAGCGACTTGACCGAGCGCGAGTAGACCTCGCGTCCGGGCTTCCCGCTCTCTCCGCGCCGCGCACGCTCTTTCGAGACGTGCTCGAGGCCCTCCTCGGCGAGGTACTTCTCGAACCGGTCGGGCTCGAGGGTGATCGGCGTCCTCCGACTGCGGTAGGCGATCCAGACGAGCCCGGGCGCGGGCGCGACGAAGGAGCCCGCCGGATCGGCGCCCGGCAGCCCATCGATCTCGGCGTCGCCGTTCTCGGCGGCGAGCGCGAAACGCTCGATGAGCGCGGGCTTGCGCGGCACCGGGTCGCCGCGGAAATCCTGGCCCACGCGCAGAGACACGAAGACCTCCGCGCCGGGCACGGGACGAAAGGTCGAGGGCTCGATCCAGAAGTCGTGCCCGGCGAGACGGGCGGCCAGCACGAACGCGCCGCTTCCGATCGCGGCCGCGCGGGCGCGGCTCAAGACGTTCGCGAGAGAAAATCCGCCAGGCGCGATCGGTCGAGGTTGCCGCCGGAGAGGATGACGCCCACCTTCTTCCCCGCGAAGTCCGCCTTCTTGTGGCGGACGGCCGCCGCCCCGACGACGCCCGACGGCTCGACGAGCACCTTCATGCGCTCGAGCATCCACGTGAGCGTCTCGATCATCTCGTCGTCGGTGACGACGAGCACGTCCTTCACCGTCTCCTGGATGATCGGGAACGTGAGTTCCCCCGGGGAGGGCACCTGCAGCCCGTCGGCGATCGTCTTCGGGATGTCGATCGCGACGCGCTCGCCCTTGCGCAGCGACTGCCGCGTGTCGTCGGCGGTCGCGGGCTCGACGCCGTAGATCTCGATCTTCGGGCGCACCCGTTTGGCCGCGGAGGCGGAGCCCGAGATGAGGCCGCCGCCCGAGGCCGGCACGAGGAGCGCGTCGAGATCCGGGACCATCTCGAGGAGCTCGGCGGCCGCCGTGCCCTGGCCCGCCATGATGAGCACGTCGTCGAACGGCGGAATGAGCAGCGCGCCGCGCTCACGCACGAGCGTCTCGCCGATCTCGTCGCGTTTCTCGGTGTAGCGGTCGTACAGGACGATCTCGGCGCCGTACGCGCGGGCGGCCGCGAGCTTCGCCGCCGGGGCGTCCTTCGGCATGACGAGCGTCGCATGGAGCCCGCGCAATTTCGAGACGAGCGCCACCGCCTGGGCGTGGTTTCCGGAGGAGTACGCCACGACCTCGCGGAACGGGTGCCGCTCGAGCTCGGCCGCGACCTTGTTGTAAGCGCCGCGGAACTTGAAAGACCCGGTCCGCTGAAAGTTCTCGGCCTTGAAGAAGACGGAGGCGCCCGCCGCCTCGTCGAACTGATGCGACGTCAGGACGGGCGTGCGGTGCGCGCGGCCGGCCAGCCGCCGCCGCGCGGCATCGATCTCGGCGCCGGGAATCATGGCAGGGCCGCCGCCGGCTCGACCGCGTCGCGAAAATCGCGGATCGCCTCGAGGGCGCGCCGCGAAAGCTGCTCCCGGCGCGCGCGCCGGTCTCGGATCGGCGAGTGGGACGTGTCCTCGATCAGGCCGAACGTCACGTTCATCGGCTCGAACTTCCCGGTCGCCGGCCGCTCCGAGCAGTGGCGAGCGAGCGACCCCATCGCCGTGGTGTACGGAACCGGCGCGGGCTCTCGGCCTTCGAGCAGCTGCGCGAGCGTCAGTCCGACGCACAGCCCCGTTGCCGCGCTCTCGACGTAGCCTTCGACGCCCGTGATCTGCCCCGCGAAGAAGATCCGCGGCTCCCGGCGCATCCGGAAGAAGCGGTCGAGGTGCGCCGGCGCGTGAATGTACGTGTTGCGGTGCAGCATCCCGAACCGAACGAACTGCGCGTCCTCGAGCCCCGGAATCGTGCGGAAGACACGCTGTTGCTCGGGAACCTTGAGCTTCGTCTGGAACCCGACGAGGTTGTAGTGCTCGCGCGCGAGGTCGTCCTGGCGCAGCTGCACGACGGCCCACGGGAGCTTCCCGGTGCGGGGGTCGGGAAGGCCCATGGGCTTCATCGGCCCATGGCGAAGCGTCTCGAGCCCGCGGTCGGCCATGACCTCGATCGGCAGGCAGCCTTCGAAGTAGATGCCCTTCTCGAAGTCCTTCACCGGCACCGTCTCGGCGGCAAGCAGCGCCGCGACGAACGCCTCGTACTGCGCGCGATCAAGCGGCGCGTTCCAGTAATCCTCGCCGCCTCCCTTGCCGTAGCGCGAGAGTGCGTACATCTTCGAGAAGTCGAGGGAGGACGCGGACACGATCGGCGCGATCGAATCGTAGAAGTAGAGGTCGCCGGTCCCGAGCCGCTCTCCGATCGCCGCGTCGAGCGCCGGCGACGTCAGCGGTCCGGTGGCGACGACGACGTAGCCGTCGGCGGGAATCGCGCGCGCTTCCTCGCGGACGAGCTCGATCTCCGGACGCGCCATCAGCGCCTCGGTGACGAGGCCGGCGAAGACGTCGCGGTCCATCGCGAGCGCGTCACCCGCCGGCACGGCCGCCCGCCGCGCGCACCGGATCACCAGCGAGTCGAGGGCCTCCATCTCCCGCTTCAGGAGCCCGACGGCGTTGGCGGGATTGTCGGAGCGGAAAGAGTTCGAGCAGACGAGCTCGGCGCATCGGTCCGTCTGGTGCGCGACGGTCGAGAGGCCGGGGCGCATCTCGACGAGCCGGACGCGATGCCCGCGCCGCGCGAGCTGCCAGGCGCACTCCGAGCCGGCGAGGCCGGCGCCGACGATCGTCACCCGATCGGACACGGCCGGAATTCTACGACGCGGCCGGCGCCGGGGCGGCCTCCTGGAGTGGCTATATCAGGACTGATATAGCGAAGCGGCCGGGCCGGTCAGGTCGGCGGCAGGATCCGAAACGTGGCCGTCACCCGGCGGCGGGCCGGGGCGGACGGCGTTTCGACCGAGACCTCCACCGGTCCCGGGATGGACAGCCAGTCGGCCGGGACCGTGGCCGTCAGCAGGCGGCTGTGCGCGAAGGTGGTCGGCAGCGGCTTCCCGCCCCACCGGACCTCGTCGTTCGGCCGGAATCCGGTGCCGACGACCGCCAGCCCGGCGCGGCCGTTCGGCTGGCGCTGGAAGACCTGGCCGGCCCGCGTTTGCGCGGGCGACAACGCGAGCAGCGACCGCTCGGCGTCCGCGCGCGCTCGAGCGATCCGCCCGGTTCCGACGGAAGGCAGCGGCGCGTCGCGGCAGGCCGCCGCGGAGAGCAACAACAGAAAGGCCGCCGCGCGCTCAATTCGCATGAAGGATCCGGATTTCGTCCGGCTCGAGAGTCTGACCGGCGCCGCCGCCCGGCCGCGCCACCGGCACCGGCTCGAGCAACCCTGAGACGCCCGGCGCCCCGCGCAGGTACCCGAGCGCGAGAAGTCGCGCCGCCACCTCCCCCGGGACGTTCGCCGCGCCGGCGGATGAGCGCGGCGCCGGCGGCAGCGTGAAGAGCGTCGCGCCGTCGGGCAGCCGTTGCCGGCCGGCCCATGCCAGGTCGGACCAGCGATAGGAGCCACGGACGACGGCGCGTCCCGACGGCGTCACCGCGGCACCCGCTCCCAGGAGCGTGATCTCGACGGCGCGCGAGCCGTCCCGCGGCTCGATCGCGATCCAGACCGGCGCCCGCCCGAACGCGAACTGCGCCTCGGCGACCGCGCCGCGTTGCGCGAGCGCCGGCGGGGACGCGAGACCGAACGTGCGCAGGGCCGGCGCGCCGCCGCGGCCGCGCGCCCAGAGCCGCGCCTCGGAGGGCTCCTCCGCGGACCGCGCCGGCAGGCGCAGGACGAGCGCATCCGGGAATCCCGACGCGACGTAGCGGTCGACGGCCTCGCGAAGGCCGGCGCCGCCGCCGGAGTCGCAGGACGAAAGGCTCCGTTCTCCCGGATCGCGCGCGAGGTCGAAGCATTCCTCCGCGGCGAGACGGTAGTAGCGCGTCGTCGGATCGAACAGCGAAAAGGGTGCGCCGCCCGTGCGCCGGATCATCTTGACGCGCGCCTGCCGCAGCGCGAGCGCGTCGTGCGGCGGCGCCTCGGTCACGACGACGCGGCCCGCGGCCGGCTCGCCGGCCAACAGCGACCGCCCCTCGAAGGAGTCCGGTACGGCCACTTCCGCCGCGTCCGCGAGCGTCGGCGCGACGTCGAGCAGCGACGCGTTCCCGCGGAGCACGCCGCTCGCCGACGGCCGCCACGGAACGCGCAGCTCGAGCGGCACGCGCAGCTCCTCCTCGAAGAGGTACGGGCTCCCGTGGCCCCACTCGAGGCACTGGCCGCGGAAATTCCGGTCGCAGAGCGCCTCGCCGTGGTCCGATGTGAAGACGGCCGCCGTTCGCGCGAGCCGTCCGCGCCTCTCGAGCCCTCCGAGAAGGCGCCCGAAGGCCTCGTCCACGCTGCGGAGGGCCGCGTCGTATCGCGCCCGCATCCAGCCCATGAAACGCGGGTCGGTCATCCGGTCCCGCACGCGCCCGAGGCCCTCCTCCCAGTCCGGCCCGAGCGCCGCGAGGTCGGGGAAGAGGCGCCGCGCGGCCGACTCGTCGGGCGAATAGTCGTGTAACTGGTACGTGTGAAGGAAGAGGAACGCCGGCTCGCCGGGATGCTCGTCGAGCATCGCGAGCCCGCGCGCGACCGCCTCCGCCGCGTGCCCCGGCACCACGGCAAATTGATCGAAGCCGCGCGCGAAGCCGAACGAGGGATCCACGTAACCGCCGCCGGTCACGGCGAGCGTCCGGTAACCGGCGCGCGCGAGGGTCCCGGCAAGCGTCTCGAGATCCTCGGGCAGCGACTGGCCGTAGCGCCCGACGCCGTGCCGCGCAACGGACGTCGACGTGAGGAGCGACGCGTGGGAGGGCAGCGTCCAGTTCCCCGCGGGAAAGCAAGACTCCGCCCGGAGACCATCGCGAAAATACGCGTCGAGCCGGGGGGTCGTCGGTTTCGCGTAACCGTAGGCGGACACGCGATCCGCGCGAAGCGTGTCCACGAGCAGCAACACGAGCGTCCGGGGCGGCGCGCGGCGCGGCGCCGAGAGCCACGGCTCGGCGACGAACACCGAATGCTCCGCCGACTCGGAGCCCGGATCCCGCGCGGTGATCTCGAGACGCGCCGGCGCGCCGAGCTCCGGCAGCGCGAGCCTCCAGCGGTTCCAGACGGCCGGATCTCCTCGCAGGACCACGGTGTCGTGGAGAATCTCGCGGCCGCCGGACCGCGGCGTGAGCCGGACCTCGAGGCTCCGCCTCGGGCCCGCGAGAACGCTCGTCCACGATCCTTCCAGACGGCACGCGGGCCCCGGCGGAAGGTCCCACGACATCGAATCTCCCGGAGACAGCCACACGCCGGGGCGCGTCTCGGCCGCGACGCTCAGACGCTCGACCTCCGGAAGCGGAAGACGGACGAATCGATGCGGTCCCGCCCGGCAGGCGGCGGTTCCCGCGACGAGCGCGAGGACGGCCATGCGCCGGGCGGCGGCCGAGAAAAATCCTCGTGCGCGCACGCCGCACGCCACTGTAGCGGAAATCGTGCCCGCTTACGGCGGCGAAGAGGACGCGAGGAGATGGAACGTGGCGCGAAGCGCGGGCCGGCTCGGGTCCACGGGATTCGCGACCGTGACCTCGACGTCGCCTGCCCGCGCGAGAAGCTCCGGCGGGATCGACGCCGTGAGGAGCCGGCTGTTGGCGGCCATCGTCGGAAGAACCCGGTCGCCGAAACGGATCACGTCTCCCGGCGTGAAACCCGTGCCGAGCACGGCGAGGCCGGCCCTCCCGTCGGGCTGGCGCTGAAAGATTTCGCCCGCGCGTGCCTGCGGCGGAATCAGCGCGAGAAGAGTGCGCTCCGGGCGGCCCTGGGCGCGCACGATGCGGCCCGGCGCGACGCGCGGATCCTCGCGCTCGCGGCAGGACGGCGCGACGACGAGCGCCAGCACCAGGGCCGCCGCCGCGCGCGCCCGTTCAGTCCACGTCCGCAAAGCGGATCCTGACTTCCCCGGACGCGAGCAGCGCCGGCGTCTCCCCGGCCGGCGCGGACGCGGACGGCGCGGGTGTCGGCGCGGGCGCGCTCGGTCCCGCGAGATAGCCGAGCGCGCGCAATCGCGCGACGACGTCGTTCGGGAGCGACTCGGCGGACCCCGATCCGCGCGCGGCGGGCGCCGTCGTGAAGACGGCGACGCCGGCGGGAAGGCTCCGGCCCGCTTCCCACCCGAGCTCCCGCCACCGGAAACTCCCCGGCGCCAGAGGACTTCCCGACGCCGACACGAGCGGGCCGAGGCCCGCGACGGTGATCTCGATCGCACCCGACCCATTCGGCGGCTCGAGCGCGATCCAGACGGGCGCCGGCCCGGCGTGGAAGCGCGTCTCGACCGCGTCTCCCGAGATCGCGGCCGCGGGCGCCGGAGCGAGGCCGAAGGTGCGCACCGCCGGCGCCTTTCCGAGACCGCGCGCGCGCACAACCGCCTCGCGAGGCGCCGCGCCGGATGCGGCGGCCGGAATCCGCACGATGAGCGATCCCGGAAATCCGGACGCGAGGTAGCGATCGACGGCGTCCCGCAGCGGCGCGCTCCACGTCGCGTCGCACGGAGTCGGATGCGCCTCGCCCGGATCGCGGGAGAGATCGAAGCACTCCTCGGCCGGGAGGACCGCGAAGGGACGCCCCGTCAGCCACGACCCCTCGAGATGGAATCGCGGCGGACGCGAGAACGCCTGCGACACGCCCGTGCGGCGGACGAGCTTGAAGGATCCGCGGCGCACGGCGACGGCGTCGAGGGGCGGCGCCTCGGTCTCGAGGATCCGGTCGCCGGACGGAGCGCCCGCCAGCAGCGAGCGGCCTTCGAAGGCGCCCGGGATCGGAACGTCCGACGCGTCGAGCAGCGTCGGCGCGACGTCGAGCAGTGACGCGTTGCCCCGGAGCAGGCCCCGCGCTCCCGAGCGCCCGGGGACGCGCAGCTCGAACGGCACGGCGAGCTCTTCCTCGTGGAGATAGGGCGTGCCGTGTCCCCAGCTCAGGCAGCCGCCGTCCATCGTCCGCTCGCAGAGCGTCTCGCCGTGATCGGAGGTGAAGAGCGCCGCCGTATCGCCCAATCGGCCGCTCCGCCCGAGGCCGTCGAGAAGCTTCCCGAAGGCCGCGTCGACGCTCCGGAGCGCGGCGTCATAGCGCGCGCGGAAGAAGGGGACGACGGATGGATCGGTCGGCAGCCGCGCGCGGAGCTCTCCAATGTTGCCGCGCCAGTTAGGACCAAGCGCCGCGAGGTCCGGAAAGAGAGCGCGCGCCGAGGCCTCGTCGGGCGCGTAGTCGTGGAGCTGGTAGGTGTGAAGGAAGAGGAAGACCGGCGCGTCCGATTGCTCGCGAAGCATCGCGAGCGCGATGTCCACGGCGCGCGACGCGGCGCCGTACTCGACGGCGAAACGGTCGAAGCCGCGCCGGAATCCGAACGCCGGATCCACGTAACCGCCGCCCGTGACCGCGAGCGTGCGAAAGCCCGCGTTCTGGAAGGCCTCCCCCAGAGTCTCGAGGTCGTCCGGAAGCAGGATGCGGCCGGGCCGGCCGACGCCGTGGCGGGCGACCGACATCGAGGTGAGGAGCGACGCATGCGAGGGCAGCGTCCAGTTGGCCGAGGGCAGCGAGACCTCGGCGCGAAGGCCGTCGCGAAAATACCCGTCGAGGCGCGGCGTCGTCGGACGGGAGTATCCGTAGCCCGAGACGCGGTCCGCGCGCAGCGTATCGACGAGGAAGAGCAGGACGGTCTTGGGCGCCGCGCGGCGCCCGGCCAGGATCGTGGGCTCCGTCACGAAGAGCGAGCGCGGCGCATCGGGCTCGGCGGCGCGATAGGCGATCTCGAGGCGTGCGGGAGATTTCGCCGCCGGCAGCTCCGCCGCCCAGCGGCACCAGCCCTTCCCGTTGCATGTGAGCGGCACGTCGATGGTCCGGGCGCCGCCGCTCTTCTCGCCAGCGCGCGCCCCCAGGCGGATCTCGAGCCGCCCCGGCGGGTCGCCGGCAAGCGAGGTCGCGCACCCGCCCTCGATGCGCCGCTCCGGGCCGGCCGGCAGGTCCCAGACGATCGCGTCACCGGACGTCAGCCAGGTTCCAGGCCGCGTCTCCGAGGCCACCTCCAGCCACTCGCGGGAGGAGACCGGCAGGTGGATCGCGCGGTGCGACCGGTCCCGGCACGCGAGGGCTCCGGCCGCGACGAGGACCGCGCCCGCGTGCCGCCAGCCGGAGACGGTCGGCGAACCTCGGGAGCGCACGGCGCCGGCGATTGTAACCGCGGCCGCTACGACGGGCGGGCCTTACGGTCGGCGAGCGGAACGACGAACCGAATCGAGGTCAGGCGAGGCGAGAAGGCCGCGATCTTGTTGTCCACGAGGCCGCACGCGAGACCCGCGCGCTGCACGTCGGACCAGGAGAACGGGAACGCGAGCGCGCTCTGGAAAGGCTTCTTCGGAAAGACGACCCAGAGCGATCCGGACGGGGTGAGCCGCCGGTCGAGGTCGCGAAAGAACGTCGGCAGTGAGCCCTCCGCCGGCACCTCCGACATGAGCCAGGCGTGCCGTCCGGCGGGAAAGCTCGAGACCCACTCGACGAGCGGGCCGAAGACCCGCCGAACCGTCTGCCGGAACTCCGGCGTCTGGCCGCGCGCAAACGCCGCCTCCGTGCCGGGAAGCGAGAACTTCGCCCAGGGTGTCGGCACGTCAGCGGCCCCGGCCGCGCCCGCGAGTCACCAACCGCCGCCGCCGCCGCCGCCGGAGCTTCCGCCTCCTCCCCCGCCACCGCCGGAAGACGACGGCGCCGAAACGCCCGCCGCGAGCCCGGCCGCCGCGGCGGCCCACGACGCCGACGCACCCGCGCCGCCGAACGTTCCGCCGCCGCCCGACCAGGCGGACGAGGACGCGGAAGACGATCCGGTCGAGGACGACGACGAGGAGCCGAAGCCGGCCGACGCGGCCGCGGCGGAGCCTCCGTGCGCGCGGAACCAGCGGTCCGCCTCACCCGTCAGGCCGAACGCGACGATCCACGGAAACCACGAGTCCTGCAGCGCGGGAGACGGCTTGCCGAGCTCCCGCGCGAAGAACGCACGTCCGGCCGCCAGCGCTTTCCGGCGCGCGATGCGCTTCGGGCCGTCGCGGGTCGCGGCGAGACGGAACACGAGGACGATCAGCGAGAGACGCAGGAGGAACACTCCGGCGACGCGCCACGGCGTCACCGAATCGGTCGCCCGGAATCCCCAGAGGGCGAGGAGGAGAAGGAGCAGCGGCAGCCACAGGAACCCGACCGACACGAGCTCCGAGCGGTCGGTCCGCCGCGACACGGCCACGGCGCAGGCCGCGCCGATGCCGGCGAAGACGAGGTACGCGATGCCGCTCGCGATCGCGGTTCCGGGCAGCTCGCCGCCGACGACCACGGAGAGGACGAGCGCGGCGGCGCCGAGCACCAGGATCCCCACCGCCGGCCAGAGCGGCGGGCGCGTCGAACGGTCCTGGAAATCCGGATGCGCGGCGAGCTTCGCCTGCAGGCCGGGCTTGATCTTCGAGGCGGGATCGAAGCCGCTCGAACGGTAGTGCTGCTTGACGGCGTCGGTGTCCGTCTCGGTGCGGTTCGAGAAGAAGAGCCCCGAGACGAGCTCGCCTTCGTAACCGTGAAAGCTTCCGCGCGGAACGAGCAGGCGCATCGTCAGCTTCTTGCCCTGCGCCTCGGTCGCAATCTTCTTCTCCGCGGCGAGCCGCGCCAGGACCGCCGTGACCTCCGGCGGACCGATCGCGTCGTCCCAGAGCGCGCCGGCCTCTTCGGGAGAGAGCGAGAGGACGTTTGCCTTCAGCCACTCCGCGTCGATGGATTCCACGGGGCGAAGAGGCGCGAAACGGCCGAGCGCGTCCTCGCGTGCCCGCCAGCGGTACCACAACACCGCGGTGAAAGCGCCCAGAATGAGCAGGAGTAGGCCGCGCGTCGGCTTTCCCACGACACGCCGGACCGCGCCGGGCGTCCCGGCTCCGACCCGGGTGAGCGCGACGCGCCGCACGAATCCCTCGCCCGGCCGGAGGTTCGAGGCCGTGAACGCCGGCGGCAGCGTCTCGGCCGGCCGCCACGCCGGATCGAGCGTCAGCGCGAGAGTGAATTTCTCGACAGGTCCGGTCCTGTCGGAGAAGAGGAAGTCGTGGTCGAGCGTGTAGCCGCCGCCCTCCTCGAGAAGGATTCCGGAGTACGTGTACGCGAGC
>DATJZU010000041.1:0-48738 GCA_035498835.1 Thermoanaerobaculia bacterium | reverse complement strand
CTCTCGCGCCGGCGCCGCTCCGGGTCTCCGTGCCGACCGCGCCGCCGCCCTCGATTGCGGCCAGGTCGGCCTCCAGCCCCTCGCGGTCGGCCGAGCCGCCTCTTCCAGACGCGCGGCGGGTCAGCGCCCGAAGGGGCTCGGCCTGTGCCGCAAAGTGGCTCGAGAGACGGGCGAGAGTCGTCCTCAGCCATCCGGCGAGGGCGCGGTGAAAGGACGAGAACGATTCTTCGAGCGGCTTCCCGATCCCGGCGATGAGGTCGCGGCGGACGCGCCGCTCGTACGCACCCGACGACAACTCCCACAGATTCCGGCCGACGATCTCCAGGTTAGCGAGCTCTTCGGGAATCGAAAGCGCCGGCTCGGTCACCAGATCGAGCGATAGGGATTCCGATTGGGAAGGGTCGGTGCCTGCGTCCTTCGCCATTCGTCGCAGCAGAGCGTCGAGGTCCCCGCGGAGTGCGAGAAGCTCGGCGCGAAGCCGCCCGCGGATCTCCTCGGATGCTTCGGCCGCGATCCTCGCGACGGCCCGTCCGATCGCTTGGGGCAGATCCTGCGACGGCGGTCGCGCTGTCGCTCGCGCCGCCGCCTCCAGCACGGGTCGGGCCAGTTCGCGGCCGTGCTCCACCAGGCTCTCGCAGGCGCTGGTTGCTTTCCGCAGCCGCGCTTCGGCTTCGAGAATGGTCTGCTCGATTGTGCCCGGGCGATCCGTCTCGCGTCCGGCCTGCGGCCTGCCGAGCTCCGCTCGGAGCGTCGCCGCGACGCCTTCCCGGAGAGTCTCGAGCTTCCTCCGGGCCGAGGCACGGGCCAGCTCGCGGGTTCGATCGGAGAGTGGACGGATTTCGCGCGCGAACCAGTCCCGCTCGAGCTTCGTCCGGTCTCCGACGGTGCTCACGGCGTGGACGGTCATCTCCATCCCGAGCTCCGAAGAGATCCGGCTGTGGATGTAATTGCGCAGGCGTTCGAGATCCTCCTCGGAGACCAAATCGGCCTTGCTCAGGACCGCCATGGCCGGGATGCCCGAATCGGAGAGCAGTCGCAGGATCTCGAGATCCTCGCGGGTTGGCGCGCTCGCCGAGTCCAGCAGGAGGATGCCAAGGTCGCATCGCGGAAGGTACGCGTACGACTCGCGAGCGCCGCCGGTCGAGAGCGACCCGACTCCGGGAGTGTCCACGAAGACGATACCGGAGCGCAGAATGTCCGAAGGAAGGCGGACCTCCGCGTAAATAACGCGGAGCTGGTTGTCCGGATTGTGCTGCTCGGAAACGAACTCCTTCAGGCGTTCGAGCGGGACTCGCTCCGGCGCGCGCTCCGCGAAGCGGATCTCGGCGTCGGATCGTTCCCCCCAAGCGACTCTCGTCGGGACGGCGGTGATGGGGGTGACGCCGACCGGCAGCGCCCCGAACCCGAGAACCGCGTTGAGGAGCGACGATTTGCCCGAACTGACGCGGCCGAACACCGCGATCTCGAAGGTTTCGGCTTCGATGCGGTCGAGCAGCGCGTCGAGCGCACCCCGAAACTCGACGAACCCTCTCGCGGTGATCACGCGCTCCAGGCGGCGCAGAAGGCCGAGATCGACCGGCGCGCGTTCCAGTCTCGCCAGCCGTTCGGCCGGGTCTCGCCCGAGCCCCTGAACGAGATAGGCCTGCAAACGCCTCATCGCCCGATCCAGATCCGCCTCGAGGCTCCGGAGGGTCGCCGCGGCGTCTCCGTCCAGCGCGCCGTATCCCGAGAGCCGCTCCGGCGCGATCTCCTGGAGACCGATTTGCGCGAAGGAGATGGCTGTCTGGATGGCCCAGCTCGCCGCGATTCGCGGCGGCTCGATGCCGATCCCCAGCATCCTCAGGGCTTCGGCCATCCGCGCGCGCAGATGAGTCGTGTAGTCCTCGACGACGCGCCTCTGCGTCGGGGCGAGGTCCGCGTACTGGCGCGCGAAAGGTGACGAGGATCCGGCGCAGGCGGTTTCGACGCTGGCGAGGAGCTCGTCGATGTGGCGGAAGGTCGCGAGGAGCACGCGGCGGTGGTTGTCGTTCAAGCCGTTCAAGGCATCAACCCGCCGCGTGTGACTTCCGGAGCGCGCGCACGGCCTCGCCCAACCCGGCGATCCGGCGGAGCTCGCCTTCGACCGCGCCGGCGCCCTCGGACCGCCTCGCCCTCGCACGATCGAGCGCCTGCATCGCCGAATCGAGCCCCTCGCGCAAACGGTCCCGAATCTCTCCTTCGAGGAGCCGGCGGCTCTCCAGCACGCGCTCGTCCAGGTCGTTGACGAGGCGCGTGGTGTTGTGTTCGAGCAGAAGCCCGAGATATTCCGCGGCGTCCCGGCTGGCGGCGGCGAGGGAGCCGGCGCGCGAGCGCGCCCAGCCCGCGATCTGCCGAAAGCCCTGCGCGGGCTCCAGCTCGAAGAGCTCGTTGAAGTAGAAGCGCCGTGCCGTCCGAAGGCCGACGTTCGGTTCGAAGCGCCGCTCCGCGAGCCGCGCGAAGGACGGGTCGGTCGAGCGAAGGCGGTCGAAAAATCCGTTTGCGATTTCGACGAAGCGGCACATTGCCTCGCGGTATTGGCGCTCGGCGTCCGCTTCGGCCGCCGGGAGCCAGAGGGCCAGGGTCTCCTGCGCGATCCGGCGGGCCAGGGCGACTGCGCGGCGGCGAACGTCGCGGTCCCCGCCTCGATCCTCCGAGAGGGCCTTTTCGAGTCGGGCTTCGGCCTCGGGGGAGGCCGTCGCGAGGAACGCCTCGCGGGTCTTCGAGAAGAAGGCGGAAAGGCGCTCCTGCTCCGCGGTGAAGCGCCAGGACAGGTCCGAGGCCGCCCGCTCGGCCGTTTCGACGGATCGGCGAAGAGCCTCGATCCGACGCGTCGATTCCTCCTGCGGCCGCCGCAGCGCGGCTTCGCGTTCGTCCAGTTCCTCGAGCAGGCGCGTCGAGAGCCGCTCGACCCCGCGCGTTCTCGCTCCGCGGACGAGGTCCGATCCCGCCTCGCGCGCGAGCGATCGGAGGGCATCGAGGAGCCTCGGCATGTCGCGCGTCGGCCCCGAGGAAAGGGCCTCGAGGGCGCTGATCTCGAGGATCGGCCCGCAGGGTCGACCGAGCCGCTGGCCGAGATGCTCTGCGGCGAAGCGTGCCGCGGCCGCTCGTTCCTCTTCGGGGATCCGGTCCGCCTTGTTCAGAGCGAAGAGGAAGCGGCCCACGGTTCGCGCCACCTCGCCCACCAGTTCGAGCTCGTCGCCCGAAATCGGGGGATCGGCGCCGAGAACGACGAGGGCGGCGTCGATGTGCGGGATGAAGGAGCGCGTCGCCGCGGCGTTCGCTTCGAAGACGGAGCCGAGGCCGGGCGTGTCCACGAGGCAGAGCCCGGAAGACAGCAGCTCGCACGGGAGCGCGACCTCCGCGGCGACGACGCCCTTGAGGTTGCCCGGATTGTCGGCCTCGGAAACGTAGAGCCGCAGATCCGAGACCGGAACCTCGCTCCAGGTCCCCGAGTCCAGGCGAATGCGTGTCCGGGGGCGCGACCCGTAGCGGAGGACCGTAACGACCGAGGTTACGGGCACGACACCGGCCGGCAGCACCGGTGCCCCGACGAGGGCATTGACGAGTGTGGACTTGCCCCTCTTGAACTGCCCGATGCAGGCGACGTAGAAGAGTCCTTCTTCGAGGCGCGCCGAGAGGAGGCTCGCTTCGGCGGCAATCGGGAGAGCATCGGCTTTCAGTGCGAGGCGGGAGAGCGCTTCCAGGACGCCATGCGCTTCCATCGGCGCGCCGGCCGTTTCCCTTCGGGTCGCGCTCCCGGGCTGGGAGGATGCCGTGTCCATCCGTTCCGGCTCCTGCCGCTCAGAATCCCTTCCGGACGCCGACGCCGGTCGCTTTCTGACCCGGTGCGTACTTCAGAACGCGGGCACGTTCGAGCGTGACCAGACCTTCCTGCACCATCTCGTCCAGAATCACAATGAGGCGCTCGACGTGCTCCTCGGTGTCGACGACCTCGATGACGACCGGCAAGTCCTCGGAAAGGCGGAGAATGTGGGTCGTGTGGAGCACGCTGCGGGCGCCGAATCCCGCCACGGCGTGAAAGACGGTCGCGCCGGCGAACCCCTCCTTGCGCAGACGTTCGAGCAAGGCAACGGAAAGCGGCTGATGCCGCCACTTGTCCGACTCTCCGATGAAGATCCGGACCAGGACCTGTTCGCCGTCGAGGATCCGCATGGTTCACTCCCTCAGGCCCCGAACGCCCAGCGCGCCGCGAAGAGCCCGAGCGCGCCGGCGGCGAGGCAAACGAAAACGGTGACCAGGATGTCCGCGAGCCCATAAAGAATCGCGCCATCCTGGAAGAACCGCAGCGTCTCGTAATTGAACGTCGAATAGGTCGTGAATCCGCCCATGAATCCGGTCGTCAGAGCGAGTCGAAGGGTCGGCGGAGGAAGGGACGTGAGAAGCGACGCCTCCATGATCGCCCCGAGGAGAAACGAGCCGATCACGTTGACCGAAAGCGTCCCGAATGGGAAAACGCTTCCGGAACGTTGCATGACCCATCCGCCCAGGAGATACCTCGCTGCCGTTCCGGCGGCGCCTCCCAAACTGATCCAGAGAAGACGTGCCATCGCGCGTTCCTCTTTTTGCGGTGAAAAACAAGAAACTCCTACGACGATTTGCTGTCGTAGGAGTCATCGGCCCCCGGATGAGGAGCGTTTCTGGCGGACTCCACCGCCCCTTACCGAGCCCCAATTTACCATGCTCCGATAGAATTCCCGAGAACGAAGGAGGACACCCTCATGAAGAAAGCCCCGATTCTCGCCGGATTAGTTGGAAGTTTGGTTTTCTCGACGCTCGCCCTCGCCGCAACCGCGAAGACCTACCAGGTGACGGGTCCCGTGCTCGAGATCAACAGCGACATGATCGCCGTGCAGAAGGGCAAGGATCGTTGGGAGATCGCGCGCGATACGGTGAACGTGCCGGCGGATCTCAAGGTGGGCGACAAGGTGACGATCGAGTACCGCATGCACGCCACGTCGCTCGAGGTGAAGTCGAAGGCGTCGACCAAGTCCACGACGACGAAGAAGAAGGCCGCGTAGGCGCTTCTGCGTTCCGGACCCGCCGAGCCGCGCCGCGGGGCGCGGCTTTTTCATTTGTCCGTGCCGCGCGGCGGACGTCACTTTTCGGGTTCCCGGGTGACCAATCTCGTCAGCCGGCGACGCCGATTGACCGCCGCACACCCTCGTCCTGCCCGGCTACGCCGTAACCCCTTTGGCCATGGAGTCTTGCGGGTGCCACCTTGGTGGCCAAGGCGCGGAACGCCGCTTGCACCGAGTGGGGGGAAAGAGGGACCAATCATGGCCACCCGTTATGAAGCCCCGCTGGCCGGCCTCGAGAACGCCCGGTTCGCCGCCTCGGCCTTGGAGGATCGTCCGACCGTGGAAATCCCGAAGTGGCTGATGGTTCTCGCCGCGCGCGGCGAAGTCACGCTGCGCGTCGCGATGGATCTCGAGGACGATCCGCTCGGCGACGACGAGCGGGACATCCCGACCGACGACACCGCGACCGGTTACTGACGCGCGCACTTGACGCGGCGCCTCCGCGCCGCGAGACTCGTCGCCGCCGATGGCGACGACGTACTGTGAGGTCGCTCCGGGCCAGCCCTTCCACGGCCCGTACCACGACCGCGAATACGGTTTTCCGATCCGCCGCGACGACCGGCTGCTCGAGCGCCTGGCGCTCGAGATCAATCAGGCCGGGCTGTCGTGGCTGACGATCCTCAAGAAGAAAAAGGCGTTTCGCGAGGCATTTGGCGGCTTCCGGCCGGAGGTCGTCGCGAAGTACGGCGCGCGAGACCGCCGGCGGCTGCTCGCCGACCCCGGGATCGTGCGCAACCGCCTGAAGGTGGATGCCGTGGTCGACAACGCGAAGCGGATCCTCGAGCTGCGCGAGTCTCACCGATCCTTCGCGCGCTGGCTCGACGCGCAGCATCCGCGAAGCCTCGAGTCGTGGATCGAAGTCTTCGGCGACAACTTCCGCTTCACCGGCGGCGAGATCGTGCGCGAGTTCCTCG
The DNA here is from genome assembly GCA_035498835.1 of Thermoanaerobaculia bacterium. GTDB lineage: Bacteria > Acidobacteriota > Thermoanaerobaculia > UBA5066 > Gp7-AA6 > DATBFU01. Next base: position 42,707 of record DATJZU010000041.1, on the reverse strand, counting down.
TGTCGACGGGTTACCTGCCCGGCGCGCACCACGAGCGCTGCCCGATCTATCCGGTCGTGCTGCGGCGGAATCCGCCCTGGGCGCGGGCGGCGAGATGAGGCGCTTCGCGAGGTCGCGACTATTCGCGATGCTGCTCGCGGCGGCGGCCGCCGCGCCTTCCGCGCCGCGGCGAGTTCCGGGCTCGGCGGGCGGCGTCACCCTCCTCCCGAATGGATGGAAAATTTCACCCGCCGGCCGGCATATTTCCGTGGGGGACCTGCCGCTCGCGCTCGTCGAATCCGCCGACGGACGCTACGTCGTCGTCAGCTGCAATGGATATGCGAAGCCGACGCTCGAGGTCGTCGATCTCGAATCCTTCACCGTGCCGTCGCGCGTCGAAGTCGAGAACGCCTGGCTCGGTCTCGCCTGGAATCCCGCCGGAGACCGCCTGTACTCCTCCGGCGCGCCTCGAAACGGCGTGCAAGAGCTCGAATTCCGAGACGGCTCGCTGCGCGCGGCGAGGAACGTCGCTCCGGCGGATCCCACGAAAGCGGAGGCAAACGCGCGCTTGGATCGGCCTCCGTTCCTCGGCGGCCTGTCCGTCTCGCCGGACGGATCGCGGCTTTATGCCGTGGACGTGCTCGGCCAGACCCTTTCGGCGGTGGACCTCGAGAGCGGGAAGGTCGTCGCGACCGCCGCTCTCGACGCGGAACCCTATACGTGCCTGACGTCGCGCGACGGCTCGACCGTGTTCGTGTCCCTCTGGGGCGGTTCACGCGTGCTTCTCTTCGACGCGGCGACGCTCGTGCCCGAGGGCGAAATCCCGGTCGGCGAGCATCCGGGCGCCATGGAGGTCGCCGGCGACGGGAAACGCCTGTTTGTTGCCTGCGCCAACACCAACGCGGTCTGGGTCGTCGACGTCGCCGCCCGGAAAGCCGTGTCGCAAATCGCCGTCGCTCTTTTTCCCGATTCGCCGCCCGGAGCGACGCCGAACGCGCTCGCGCTCTCGCCCGACGGACGCCGGCTCGCGGTGGCGAACGCCGACAACAATGCGATTGCGATCGTCGACGTGGCGGCGGAAGGAGGCCGGGTGGAAGGGTTCATCCCGAGCGGGTGGTATCCCACCGGGGTCCGCTTCTCTCGGGACGGAACCCGCCTCTTCGTTCTCTCGGGAAAGGGCCTGGCCTCGCAGGCGAATCCCCGCGGGCCGCAGCCTGGAGTGCCCGCCGCGGTGCCGGGACAGTACGTCGGGGCGATGTTGACCGGCTCCCTCTCGGTCGTTCCGGTGCCCGACGAGGCCGCTCTCGCGCGATACACGAAACGCGTCTACGAGCTGACGCCTCGCTTCGTGTCGCCGGCGAAGCCCGCGAGATCTTCGTCCGCCGCCGCGCTCTCACGCATCAAGCACGTGTTCTACGTGATCCGCGAGAACCGCACCTACGACCAGATCCTCGGGGATCTGCCGACGGGAAACGGAGATGCGAGTCTGTGTCTCTTTCCCGACGAGGTGACGCCCAACGCCCACGCGCTCGCGCGGGAGTTCGTCTTGCTCGACAACTTTTACGTCAATGCCGAGGTGAGCTACAGCGGACATGCTTTCTCGACCGGGGCCTACGCGACCGACGTCGTCCAGAAACTCTGGCCGATGAACTACGCGGGCCGTGGAGGCGCCTATCTCGTTCCGGACTCGTCCGAGGGAGGCGCGCTCCGAAACCCCCACGGCAATATCACCGCGGCGGCGTCGGGTTACATCTGGGACGCCTGCGAGCGCGCGGGAGTCTCCGTCAGAAGTTATGGCGAGTTCGTATTCGAGACGAAGGAGCCGAAGTCGCCGTACGCTCCGACCGTGCCGGGTTTGCAGGGACGCGTTTGTTCCGACTACCCGGGCTGGGATCTCGCGGTCCCCGACAATCGGCGCGTCGACGTCTGGCTCCGGGAATTTCGCGAGTACGAGGAGCGTGGAGGCCTTCCCGCGCTCTCGATCCTCCGGCTCGGAAACGATCACACTTCCGGGACGAAGGCGGGGTATCCGACGCCCCGGGCGATGATCGCGGAGAACGACCTGGCCCTCGGACGCCTCGTCGAGGCGATATCGCACAGCCGCTTCTGGAAGGAATCGGCCGTCTTCGTTCTCGAGGACGACGCGCAGAACGGCCCGGACCACGTGGACGCGCACCGTTCCGTCGCCTTGATCGCGAGCCCGTACGTCCGGCGCGGCGCGGTCGACTCGAACCTGTACACGACTTGCGGCATGCTGCACACCATCGAAGAGATCCTCGGTCTCGCGCCGATGAGCCAGTGCGACGCGGCCGCGACGCCGCTCGCGGCGGCCTTCTCTTCGACCGGCGACTCGCGTCCCTTCATCCATCGTGCGAACCGCGTCTCGATCGACGAAAAGAACCTTCCGAAGGCCTGGGGCGCCGCCGAATCGGCGCGGATGGACTTCTCCGAGGCGGACCGCGCTCCGGATGCCGCGTTGAACGAGGTCGTGTGGCGGTCGGTCCGCGGAGCGGAGCATCCGATGCCGCCGCCGGTGCGGGCCGCGTTCGTGCGTCCCCGGGCCGCCGACCCGGACGCGGACGGCGACTGAGGCGTCGCCGGCCGATCAGCCCGGCGTTCCCGACTCGAGCTCGAACAGCATCCGCCAGATCCGGTCCACTTCACCGCGCTCGATGACCTCGAGCGGCTTGAGCCCCCGAAAGGCGCGGTTGGGCTCCTCGAGCCAGCGGCCGACGGCGGAGGGCTTCATCGCGCGGGCGAGCGCCTTCTCGAGGCGGCGCGTCTCGAGCATCCGCTGGCGACTCGCCTCGGACAGTTCCCGTCCCGCTTCCCAGGACGCGATCGCGCGCTCCGAGTAGCCGGTCAGACGGGCGAAGAGCCGGCGCGACACGGCGAGGTCGGCGCGGAGCTCGCCGACGAGTGTTCGGCTCACGAGAGGCAGCGTAGCGCCGGGCGGAGGTCGCGTCAAGTACTTATACATGCAAAAGTGCATCATGCGTCGTGCCCGGCTCGCCGGACGGCGAGCCGGCTGCCCGTCCGGAGCCGCTCGGGGAAGACGACGAGGTTGGCTCCGGCGCGGCTCGCCGAGGACGGAACGAGGAGCGCCTCGAGCCCCGCCGCGAAGGCCGCCCGCCCGATCGCCTGGGTCAGCGCCTCGCGGCCCGCGTCGGCGGCGCGCCGCCAGGGCTCGGAGCGGAGACGCCGGCGGGAGACGCCCAGAATCCGCCGGGCGCCGCCGTCGGTCAGGTCGGCCAGCGAGGCGAGCGACGCGTCGAGCGCCACGAGAACGCGCGGCAGCGCGTCGGCGTCCGGGATGCCGTAGTGGCGGACGCGCGCGAGCGCCTCGGCGACCGCGGTTTCGGGCGAGAGGCTCGCGTAGACGACCGCGAAGGATCCCGCGGCGTTCCATCGTCCCCCGTGTCGCCGCACGCCCTCGCCCGAGAGCAGATCCCGCGCGCCCGCGTAGGCGGGCGAAACGGAGCGGTAAGCGACGCCCGACCAGCCCGCCGCCGGGACGCGTGCGAACGCGCGGGCGATCCGGGGGTACTCGGGATGGCTCCGCATGTCCGGAGCTTTGCGGAGCCGCCCGGTCCGATGACGTCCGAGCAAGAAAAGGGCGCGGTCCATGGCCGCGCCCGGAGTCCCTGCGGATTCGTCCGCGACGACCTACTTGATCGTGCCGTAGGGCTTGACCTGCTCCTCGATGACCTTGCGGTCGCCGGCGATGACGATCGTGGCCTTGTCGTCCGGCAGGTCCTTCTTCGCCGTCTCCTGCACCTTGGCCGGCGTCACGGCATTGACGTTCGCGACGAAGCGGTTCAGATAGTCATCCGGCAGGCCCTGCAGGTCCACGAAGGCGAGCTGCCCGATGATGCCGGGCCGCGACGAGTTCTGCAGCACGAACGTTCCCGCCATGTAGTTCTTGATTCCCGCGAGCTCCTTCTCCGGCGGCGCTTCGCCCTGCAGGCGGTCCATCTCGTAGAAGATCTCCTTGAGCGACGGGCCGGTGACCGCCGTCGTGACGTCCGCGATCTCGGCCCAGTACGCGTCATGGTTGCGCGGTGTTACCGCGGAGGCCGGCGAGTACGTGTAGCCCTTCGCCTCGCGGATGTTCGCCGTGATGCGCGAGGAGAAGAAGCCGCCGAGCAGCGTGTTCGTCACCTGGAGCGGAATCCAGTCCGGGTTCGACGGATCGATGACCGGCATCCCGAGAATCACGGTCGACTGCACGGCGCCGGGCCGGTCGATGAGATAGACCGCGCGCTCGCCCGTCGGCTTGGGAGGATTCACCGTGGGTGCCGCGCCCTTCTTCCAGTCGCCGAAGGCCGCGCGGATCGCAGCTTCCATCGCCTTCTCGTCGAAGTGGCCGACGACGTAGATGTGCGCGCGGGCGGCGCCGTAGTTCGCCTCGTGGAAGGCCCGGACCTGCGCGAGCGTGTACCCCTGCAGCATGTCGGGCGTCGGGAAGAGCCGGCCGTACGGATGGTCGGGATACAGGACCGCGAGGAACTTCTCCTGCGCGACCGGCCGCGGCTGCGTCCGCGCGATCGCGAGCTGGCGGGCGCGGTCGCCCTTGAGGCGCGCGAGCTCCGACTCGGGGAACTTCGGATTGCGCACGACGTCGGCCACGAGCCGGACCATGTCGGGCGCGAACTCGGAGAGCACGTCGCCGCCGATGTCCGTGCGATCGGCGCCGACCGCGACATCGATGGATCCGCCCATCCGCGCGGCGGCCTCGGCGATCTCGGTCGCGGACTTCGTCGCGGTGCCTTGCGTGAGGTAGTCGCCGACGAGATCCGACAGCCAGACCTGGTTGGCCGCCTCGTCGATGTGGCCGCTGCGCACGGCGAGGCGGACCGTGGCCTTGGGCACGGAACCGTACGTCACGAACGTGACGCCGAGTCCGTTGTCGAGCGAGAACTTGCGGGGAGTGGGGACCTGGAAATCCTTCGCGGGCCCCGCCTCGGGGGGCGCCTGCTTCTGGGCGAAGACGGGCGTCGCGACCGAGAGCGCCGCCAGCGTCGCAAGAGGCGCCAGCGCCGCGAGCGTGTGCAGTTTCTTTCTCATCATGTTTCCCTTCCGCCTACGAGGCGCTCTTGGCGTCGGCCTTCTTCTCCTCCGCCTTCGGCTCGATGACGAGGACCGTCCGGTTGCCGGGGCGCAGGTACTCCTGCGCCGTCTTCTGGATGAGGGCGGGCGTCACCTTGAGGAAATTTCCCTCGATGCGGTTGATCCCGGACGGATCGTCGTCGAAGAGGGCGTACGACGCGAGAAGGTCGGCTCGCCCGAATCCGAAGAGGCCCTCGATGTTGTCGTAGAGCTCGGACCGCACCTTCACGAGCGCGCGGTCGAGCTCGGCCTTGTCCACGGGCTTCGTGCGGACGCGCTCGATCTCTTCGTCGAAGACCTTGAGGATCTGATCGGTCGACTTGTCCTTGTCGTGGAAGAGCGACGCGACCCAGAGCGTCGGACCGTCGATGTTGTACATGTTTCCGAGGCCCGGATTGATTCCGCCTTCGACGTCCCCGGTCAGGCCCGCCTTCTGGACGAGCGCCTGGTAGAGGCGGCTGTCCTTGCCCTGCACCAGGATCTGGTCGAGCAGCCCCATCGCGAAGTACTCCGGGGTGTTGCGCCTGGGGACGTGGTAGCCGAGGGCGAGCGCCGGACGCGTCGCGAGCGCGTCGGGCTTCGAGGCCCGCTTCTCCTTCTCCTGCCGCGGCTCGGAGATGTCGGGCTTGGGGGGCAGCTTGGCGGCCGGGATCGGCGCGAAATACTTGTCGATCCAGGCATTGGTCTGCTTGGGATCGAAGTCGCCGACGACGACGAGCGCGGCGTTGTTCGGCGAGTAGTACGTCGCGAAGAACGACTTCACGTCCTCGAGCGTCGCCGCGTCGAGGTCCTTCAGGTCGCCGTAGAAGTTGTGGGCGTTGAACCAGTTGGTGTTCGCGTACTGCGGCAGGTCGAGCCACGGGAACCCGCCGTACGCGCGGTTCAGCACGTTGACCTTCACCTCGTTCTTGACGACTTCCTGCTGGTTCTTGAGGTTGTCGCCGGTGATCGCGAGCCCTTTCATCCGGTCCGCCTCGGCCCAGAGCGCCGTCTCGAGCGCGTTCGACGGGACGATCTCGAAGTAGTTGGTGAAGTCGAACCGGGTCGATCCGTTGAGGATTCCGCCGTTCGACTGGACGAGCTTGATGAACTCCATTTTGCCCAGATTCTGGGAGCCCTGGAACATCATGTGCTCGAAGAGGTGGGCGAATCCGGTGCGGTCCTTGGGCTCGATCCGGAAGCCGATGTTGTAGTAGACGGCGATGACCGTCTTGGGCGACGTCGTGTCGCGGGAAAGGACGACTTTGAGGCCGTTCGGCAGCTTGCGGTATTCCACGGGCACCGAGAGGGAGCCGGCGGCCGCGCCGGCCGGGGGCGACGCCGCGCCGAGGGCGGCGACGAGGGCGCCGGCGGCGGCGAGCAGGGAAATCCGGATGCGAGACTTCATTCAGACCTCCGTTTTGGAAGGGTCGGGGCCGGACTCTTGACCTTACGGGGCGGCGACCCGAGGGTTTCGGGAGAGGGCGGGCACGGCGGCGGAGTCTATAGCGGGGCCGCGCCCTTCCGGCCCGCCTGGTGGCTGCCCGGGCCGCACGCGCAGAGCGTCTGGGGCCGGGTCTCGCGCGCCGGGAGGCGCCTCCTGCCGTTCCGCCGGGAGGCGCTCGCGACGCCGGACGGCGACGAGCTGCTGCTCGACCGGCTGGACGGCCCGGCGGGCGCTCCGATCCTGATCGTGCTGCACGGCCTCGAGGGGAGCTCCTTCTCGGTCTACGTCCAGGGCCTGCTGCGCCGGGCCCGCGCGCGGGGCTGGCGCGGGGCGGCGATGAACTTCCGCTCCTGCGCCCGGGATCCGCTGCGGCCGCGCCGCTCGGTCCCGAACCGACAGCCGCGTCTCTATCACTCGGGGGAGACGTCCGACTTCGGGTTTCTCGTCGCGACGCTCGCCGCCCGCGAGCCGGGCGTCCCGCTCCTCGCGGCAGGCGTCTCGCTCGGCGGCAACGTGCTCCTGAAGTGGCTCGGCGAGAATCCGGGGCAGACCGCCGTGCGCGGCGCCGCGGCGATCTCGACGCCGTACGACCTCGCGTCCGGCGCGCGCAAGCTCGAGCGCGGAATCGGCCGGATCTACACGGCGTCGCTCCTCGCGTCGCTCCGGGAGAAGGCGCTCGACGCGGCGCGGCGGTTTCCCGATGCCGCCGCCCGCATCGACGTCGATCGGACGCGCCGGTCGCGAACCTTCTGGGAGTTCGACGACGCGGCCACCGCGCCGCTCCACGGCTTCGCCGGCGCCGACGACTACTACGCGCGCGCGAGCTCGGCCGGCTACGTCGCCGCCATCGCGACACCGACGCTGTGCGTCTCCGCTCTCGACGACCCGTTCCTGCCGGCGGAGGCCGTCGAGGGTGCGCGGCGGGCGGCGTCTTCGACCGTACGCTTCGCGGTCACCGACCGCGGCGGCCACGTCGGGTTCGTCGCGGGCTTCGCGCCCTGGTCGTCGAGCGCCTGGGCGGAAGAGACGGCCGTCGCGTGGCTCGGCGACGTGATAAGAGGACGCGAATGAGAAGTCGTGCGGCGACGGTCCTGGCGGCGCTCGTCCTCGGATCTTCATGGGTCGCCCGGGCGGAAGGCTGTCCCGAGCATCTCTTCACGGTCGCGCGGAGCAAGAACTCGAACATCGTCGTCTACGACGCGAAGCTCGATGCGTCGGGAGACCTCGATGCGGCTGGCCCGGTCGAGAGCTACTGGATCCTGAACGCGGACCGGGGTCAGCGTGAGGAGCTCAACCGGGTCGAGCGCGAGCGGGCCTACGGCGTGGACGTCGTGCCGGGGCCGGAACCGAGGACGTTCGCCCTGACATTCAAGGCGAATAAGAAGCGGAAGTTCGCGTTGCGAATGCGCGACGGCTGCGCGGTCGTCCTCGCGGAGATCGACGGCCACGAGGCGGTGTTGTCGCGGATCTTCGTGAAGTCGAAGGAAGGCGGCCTCACGCCGACCGTCGAGGAGATCACGGTTTCCGGCAGCGACGCCTCGACCGGCGCGCCGGTCCGCGAGACTTTCGCGCCCTGACGATCAGGCCGCCTTCTTGACGGGCTGCGCCGCGGCGGGCGCCATCCCGAGCTGCCAGAACAGGAACCGCATCTCGAGCGTCGTGTCCTCGATCTGCTTGGCGACCGGAGTGTTGAAGCCGCGCGAGTGGCCGGCCTTCGTGTCGTAGTACAGCAGGATCGGCCTCTTCGCTTCGTCGCCGCTGTCGGCCTGCAGGAGCGCGGTCATCTTACGCGCGTGCAGGGGGGCGACGCGCGTGTCGGAATCGCCCGTGATGAAGAGGACCGCGGGGTAGTCGGCCCCGGCCTTCACGTGGTGGTACGGCGAGTAGGCGTAGAGAGACGGGAACTGGCTCGGATTGTCGGCCGATCCGTACTCCGGCACCCAGTAACTCGCGACGAGGAACTTGTGGTACCGCACCATGTCGAGCAGCGGATAGCTGCAGACGACGGCGGAGAAGAGGTCGGGCCGCTGCGTCAGGGCGGCGCCGACGAGCAGGCCGCCGTTGGAGCCGCCGGTGATCGCGAGCCTCTGCTTCGAGGTGTACTTCTTTGCGACGAGCCATTCGGCCGCGCCGATGAAGTCGTCGAAGACGTTCTGCTTCCGGTCGAGCATCCCGGCTAGGTGCCAGGCCTCGCCGAACTCGCTGCCGCCCCGCAGGTTCGCGATCGCGTACACGCCGCCGCGCTCGGCCCAGAGCGCCGCGCGGAAGGAGAAGGCGGGAGTCTGCGAAAGCGTGAAGCCGCCGTAGCCGGTCAGAAGCGTCGGGTTCTTCCCGTCGCGCGGAAGGTTTTTGCGGTGCACGAGGAACATCGGGATCTCAGTGCCGTCCTTGGACGCATAGCGGACCTGCTCGACGGTGAAGCGGTCGCTCGCGACCGGGACCTCCTGCTTCGCCCAAACCGTGCGCTTTCCGGTGCGAACGTCGTAGCGATAGATGGTCGGCGGGACGACGAAGGACTGGTAGGTGAAGAACGCCTCGGACTTGCCCCACTCCCCGGAGACGTTGCCGACGTTCCCGATCTCGGGAAACGCGATCTCGCCCCGGGCCTGGCCCGTGGCGTCGTAGATCCGGACCTTCGGGATCACGTTCTCGAGCGACCGCACGAACAGGCGGTCGCCCGCGGCGGCGATGTCCTGAATGGCGAATTTGCCCTCGGGAACGACCTCCTTCCAGTTCGCACGCGCCGGCGACTTGAGGTCCACGGCGAGGACCCGGCCGTTCTGGGCTTCCCAGTTGGTCTGCAGGAACATTCGATCTCCGGCGATCGTCGGCGCGAAGCGCGCGGCGACGTCGTTGACGACCGGAGTGATCGCGCCGCCGCCGGCGAGATCCTGGAAGTAGACCTCGGTTTGAACGGCCGCCGAGCCGTGTGAGACGACGAGCTGGAGGTACTCTCCTTCGTCGGAGAGCCGGACGCCGATGATCTTCTCCGGCCCGTAGCCGTCGCCGAAGAGCTTCTCGTCGGCGCCGACGTCCGTTCCCATCCGGTGCCGGTAGACGCGCGGCCCGTCCGGCGTCTGCTTCGAGTAGTACACGGCGCTCTTGTCGGCCGTCAGCGCGACACCCGAGTACCGCGCGTGCGGGAGGGTGTCGGGCAGCTCTCTGTGGCCGTCGACGAGAAGGAACCTGACCGTCACCTCGTCCTCGCCGCCGAGCCGGACCGCATAGGCGACTTCCGAGCCGTCCTGCGACACGTCGAGAAAGTTGACGGACGTCGTGTGGTCCGGCGAGAGCGGCAGCGGGTCGATGAGGACCTCGTCGGGGCTGTCGAGCCCCTGGCGGACGTAGAGAATCGGAAGATCCTTGTCGGCGCGGCGGCGGGAGAAGAAGTAGCGGCCGTTGCGCTCGGTCGGCGTCGTCGTGACGTCGACGCGGAGGAGCTCCCCGAGGCGCTTTTCGAGCGCCTCCTTGCCGGGGAGGCCCGACAGCACGGACTGCGTGTAGGCGTTCTGCGCGTCGATCCAGGCACGCGTCTCGGGCGATTTCTGATCCTCGAGCCAGCGATACGGGTCGGCGATCTCGACGCCCTGGACGATCTCCTTTACGTCGTCTTTGCGCGTCGCCGGCGGTCCCGCGGCGATGCCGGACGCGGCGGCGGCGATTCCGAGGACGGCGGGCACGAGCATCCGGAAGACACGGGAAGGACGCATGGCTCGACTCTCCTCCACTCGAAAAAGGAAGCGCGAAGCTCTATTCGACGCGGGCGACGACGCCGTTCTCGAAGACGACCGTCTTGCCGACGCTCCGGTAGGTCCACTTCTCGCGCGGCGCGCCGGTCTCGGTCGTCTCGGTGCTCGTCTCGTCGGGCGAACCGAGGAGGGCGCGCACCTGGTCGGGCGTCATGTTTTCGGAGACCGATCCGCCTCCGAACGGCACCGGCGCGTCCGCTTCGCGCTGCGCCGCGCTGGTCTCGGCCGCCCGTGCGCTCGAGGCGGCGGCCGCGGTGCGCGCGCGCTCAATCGGCGCGGCGCGCTCGTCTCCGGACTCGGTCCGGGAACCGAACAGGCCGCTTCGCGTCCAGAGCCACCAGGCGAGCGCCACGATCACGAGGACGAGGAGCAGTCTTCCGAGTCTCATCGCACGGCCTCCGTTTTCCGGGCGGGAGGCGGGGGCACGGCCTCCTCGTCCGACTCGATCACGGCTCCGATCGGCACCTCGGTCTTCTCCTGGATCTGCGCGTTCTTGCCGACGGTCGTAAGGCCCAGAGCGTCGCCTTTTCCTTCGCCCGCGCGCAGACGCCCGCCGATCTTCGCGCCCTTGCCGATCTTCACCGACTTGTCCACGATCGCGCGCTGCACGCGCGCGCCGGCGCCGATCAAAGTGTCCGTCAGGACGACCGACTCGCGCACGATCCCGTTCGCGCCGACGAAAACGCCGGGCGACAGGATGCTCCGCTCGACGAGGGCGCCCGCAGCGATCACGCAGCCGTCCGTGATGAGGCTGTCGCGCACGATCGCGCCCTCCTGGATCAGGACCGGCGGCCGCTCCTCGGAGCGCGTGTGGATGATCCAGGTGCGGTCGTTCAGGTCGAGCGGCGGCGGCTCGTCGAGCAGGTGCATCTGCGTCTGCCAGTAGGACTCGATCGTGCCGACGTCCACCCAGTAGCCGTCGAAGGGGTAGGCGTAGACGGGCGCCCCCGAGCCGACCATCTTCGGAATCACGTCCTTGCCGAAGTCGTGCGAGGAGTCGCGACGCCGGCTGTCCTCGAGGAGCACCTGCGCGAGCACGTCGCGGTTGAAGACGTAGATGCCCATCGAGGCGAGCGTGCCCGGCGGGTCCTTCGGTTTCTCGACGAACGCGGTCACGAGATGGTCGGAGTTGGCGGCGAGCACTCCCATGCGGGTCGCGTCCTCGCGCGAGACGTTGCGGGTCGCGATGGTCAGCTCCGCCTGATGCTGGATGTGGTGCTCGATGAGAGCCCCGTAGTTCATCTTGTAGATGTGGTCGCCCGAGAGGACGAGAACGAGGTCGGGGCGCCCGCGCTCGACGAACGAAAGGTTCTGAAAGATCGCGTCGGCCGTGCCCTTGTACCAGTCCGTCACGAGCCGGCCGCGATACGGCGGATAGATCGCCACGCCGCCCGAGAGGTTGCGGTCGAGATCCCAGGGACGGCCGGAGCCGATGTGCTCGTTCAGCGAGTGCGGCCGGTACTGCGTCAGGATCATGACGTCGAAGATGCCCGAATTGGTGCAGTTGGAGAGCGTGAAGTCGATGATGCGGTACTTGCCGGCGAAGGGCACCGCCGGCTTGGCGCGCTTGTCCGTCAGGACTCCCAGTCGCGAGCCCTCGCCGCCCGCGAGGATCACCGCCCGCGTTTTCATCGGGACTCCCGTCTCACGGCTCCGGGCTCGCCGCCGCCCGCGCGTCCTGCGCGAGGCGATAGAGGCGCTGGTAGGAACGCGCGGACCGGCTCCACGAAAAGTCGGTCTGCATCCCGCGGTTCTGGAGGGAGCGCCATCGCGAGGCATCAGCGTACACCGCGAGGCCCCGTTCGAGCGCGCCCCAGAGGGCCTCGGGCCGTAACTCGTCGAACATGAGGCCGGTGCCGCCGGGGTCGCCAGCGTCGATGACCGTGTCGGCGAGGCCTCCCGTGCGCCGCGCCACGGGGACGGCCCCGTATCGCATCGCGATCATCTGGGTCAGGCCGCAGGGCTCGTAGCGCGACGGGATCAGGACGAAATCCGCTCCCGCGTAAATGCGGCGGGCGTAGTCGGCGTCGAAGCGCAAGCGCACGCTCGCCTGTCCTGGCCGCTCGGCTTCCATGCGGGCGAACTCGCGCTCGAGCGCCGGGTCTCCCGTGCCGAGGAGAACGAACTGCCCCCCCGCGGCGAGCCAGTTCCAGACCGCCGGTACGGCGATGTCGAGGCCCTTCTGAGAGTCGAGGCGCGACACGACGGCCGCGAGCGGGATCCGCGCGCCGCGGGCGAGACCGGCCTCGTGCTGGAGCGCGGACTTGTTGGCCGCGCGCTTTTCGAGCGACGTCCGCTCGAAGCGGGCCGCGAGCGCCCGGTCCGACGCGGGATCCCAGGATTTCGTGTCGAGGCCGTTGAGCACCCCGGCCAGGTGATCGCCGCGCGCGCGCAGGACGCCGTCCAGGCCGTGCCCGCCCTCGCGCGTCATGATCTCGCGCGCGTAGGTCGGCGAGACGGTCGAGAGGTAATCGGCCGAGACCACGCCGAGCGGCAGAAGCGCGTCGCGCAGATCGGCGGGAAGCGCCTCCATGGCCGGCGACGTCGTGAGGCCGTAGTCGCCGAGATATTGCCCGGCGCCGCGGCCGAGATGCGGCAGGTTGTGGATCGTGAGAAGCGATCCGACCGAGGCGTAGAACGGATCGCGCCGCCCGCCGGCCGCGAGCCAGTACGGCGCGGCGGCCGTGTGCCAGTCGTTGGCGTGCACGATGTCGGGCGCCCAGCCGAGCGTGCCGCAGGTCCAGAGCGCGGCGAGCGAGAAGAAGAGGAACTTGGGACCGTCCTCGGCGATCGACGATCCGTAGATGCCGCCGTGCATCGGGATCGGCGGGCCCGTCACGAAATAGACGTCCCGGTCGGCGAGATAGACGTCGGCCTTCTGGAATCCGCCGCGGTGCGGAACCGGGAAACTCGCGACGGGCTCCGGTTTCCAGCGGTCCCAGTCGATCGCGCCGTAGCCCGGGATCGCCAGGCGCACGTCGTGGCCGAGGCCGCGCAGCGCGTGCGGCAGCGAGCCCGCGACGTCGGCGAGCCCTCCGACTTTGACGTACGGCGCGGCCTCCGCGGCGAGAAAGAGGATCCGCACGGACGGATTATTGACCGAGCGGCCTGTCCGGTGGCCGGCTACGCGTTAGGTCGGTGTGTCGGAAGTAGCGAACCCCGCCGCGATTCGGACCAGAGGTTCATCTCCTCCTCGCCGCGCAGGAGATCCTTGAGCGTCAGGGTGCCGAGCACCGAATCGATGGCGCGCTGGATCGTGCGCCACACCGAGCGGATCGAGCAGTCGGGCATGTGGGTGCAGAGCCGCTCGACGCCCGTGTGCGCCTCGCAGAAGCTCGGCTCGTAGAGCCGGCCGCCGAGGCACGCCAGCGCCTCGCCGAGGTTGATCTCGCCCGCCGGACGCGCGAGCGCGTAGCCGCCGGCCTGGCCGCGCGTGGACTGGACGAAGCCGCCTTGCCGCAGGATGCGCATCATCTTCGCGACGTTCGGCTCCGTGATCCCTTCCGAGCGCGAGAGCTCGGGGATCGTGACGCTGCCGTCGGGCCCCTCGCGCCCGACGCGGAGGAGGCACCGAAGCCCGTACTCTTCCTGTGAGGAGAGTTTCATCGCCGCGACCTCACAACATTCCGAGCTGCAGCTTCGCCGCGTCCGACATCATGCTCATGTTCCAGGGCGGATCGAAGAGGACCTGCACGTCCGCCTCCTTGATCCCCGGCACCGCGAGGAGCTTCTTCTGGATGTCCTCGCGCAGCACGTCGCCCATCCCGCAGCCGGGCGCCGTCAGCGTGAAGCGCACCTCGACCTTCTGGCCCGCGCCCTCGGGCAGGTCCGTGACAGCGCACTTGTAGACGAGGCCGAGGTCCACGATGTTGACGGGGATCTCGGGGTCGAAGCACGTGCGGAGCTGGTCCCAGCAGAGCTCTTCCGCGGACTTGCCGGCCGCGGCCTCGGCGTCGAGCGACAAGGGCTCCTCGCCGATCGCGTCGGCGTCCTTGCCCTCGACGCGCGCCATGTAGCCGTAGGGCGTCAGCACCGTGAAGCTGCCGCCAAGCGACTGCGTGAGCGTCAGCGGCGTGCCTTCCGGGATCGTGATCCGCATGCCGCTCGGGATCTCCTTGGCCTCGATCTCGCGCGACGACGTGACCTGCTTTTGCATCCTCATTGTGTTCCCTGCCTCAGCCTCAGCAGGCGGTCGGCTCTTCGCGCGGCGAGGCCTCGGCGCCGTCTTCCGTCGAGACGGTCTGGCCCTCGCCCTCGAGCGCGGCCTTCAGCGTGTGCCACGGGAGCGTCGCGCACTTGATGCGAACCGGGTACTCGCGCACGCCCGAGAAGACCTCGAGCTTGCCGAGCGCAGGGCCGCCGGCCGGCGCCTTCGACTCGCCGGTGATCAGGTCGTGAAACTTCGCGAAGAGCGCTTCGGCGTCCGCGCGGCTCTTGCCCCGGACGCTCTCGGTCATCATGGACGCCGAGGCCGTCGAGATCGCGCAGCCCGCTCCTTCGAACGCGACGTCTTTCACCACGTCGCCTTCCAGGCGCAGCGACACCGTCTCCCGATCGCCGCAGAGCGGGTTGTAGCCCTCGGCGCGGCGGTTCGCCGATGCGAGCGGCCCGAAGTTGCGCGGCCGCTTGCCGTGGTCGAGGATGACCTCCTGGTAGAGGTCGCGCAGTTCGCCGCGGCTGCTCATGCGAAGAGCCTTCGCGCCTCGTGAATCCCGGCGACGAGCGCGTCGATTTCCTCGAAGGTGTTGTAAAGGCCGAAGGAGGCGCGCGCCGTGGCGGGCACGCGGAAGAACTCCATGACGGGTTGCGCGCAGTGGTGGCCCGTGCGGACCGCGACGCCGGCGCGGTCGAGTACCGTGCCGATGTCGTGCGGATGGATGCCGTCGATCGTGAACGACAGCACGGCCATCTTCTCTTTCGCCGTGCCGATCAGACGCACGCCCGGGATCGCCGCCACGCGCTCGGTCGCGCGGACGAGCAGGTCGTCCTCGTGGCGGGCGATCGCCTCCATGCCGAGCCGGCCGAGATAGTCGATCGCGGCGCCGAGAGCGATCACGCCGGCGATGTTCGGCGTTCCGGCCTCGAACTTGTACGGGAGGACGTTCCAGGTGGACTTCTCGAAGGTGACGGACGCGATCATGTCGCCGCCTCCCTGGTACGGCGGCATCGCGGCGAGATGCTCTTCCTTGCCGTAGAGGACGCCGACGCCGGACGGCCCGTACATCTTGTGGCCGGACAGCGCGTAGAAGTCGCAGTCGAGCCGCCGCACGTCCACGGGCAGCCGGGGCGCCGCCTGTGCGCCGTCGACGAGGACCGGGATCCCGCGCGCGTGAGCGAGCCGCACGATTTCGGCGATCGGGTTGAGCGTGCCGAGGGCATTCGAGACGTGCGCGACGGCGACGATCCGGGTCCGGGGCGAAAGCAGGCTCTCGAACCGCTCCATCCGCAGCTCGCCGCGCTCGTTCATGGGCGCCACGACGAGGCGCGCGCCCTGCCGCTCGCAGAGGAGCTGCCAGGGGACGATGTTCGAGTGATGCTCCATCGCGGAGATCAGGACTTCGTCCCCGGCGCGGACGCGCGCGCCGCCGAAGCTCGAGGCCACGAGGTTCACGCCCTCCGTCGTGCCGCGGACGAAGACGATCTCGCGCGCCTTCTCCGCGTTGAGGAACGCCCGCGCCTTCTCGCGCGCCTGCTCGTAGGCGTCGGTCGCCTCGACCGAGAGCAGGTGCACCCCGCGGTGGATGTTCGCGTAGGAGCGCTCGTAGACGTCGCGCTCGGCGTCGATCACCGCGCGGGGCTTCTGCGTCGTGGCGGCGTTGTCGAGATAGACGAGCGGCTTGTCGTGCACGCGGCGCGAGAGGATCGGAAAGTCCGCTCGGATGGCGTCGACGTCGTAGGCGGGACGCGGCGGGGCGCTCATGGACGCGGAGGTGCGGGCGCCGCTCACGCGGTTCCCTCCCGCGCGGCATCGGAGAGCGAACGGTCGAGCGTCTCCTCGATCTCCGCGCGCAGGGCCGGCAGGGCGATCCGGCCGGCCACGTCGGCGGCGAAAGCGCGGGTCAGGAGCGCCCGGGCCTCGCGCTCGCCGATGCCCCGCGAGCGGAGGTAGAAGAGCGCCGCCGCATCGAGCTGCCCGATCGTCGAGCCGTGCTTGCACTTCACGTCGTCCGCGAAGATCTCGAGCGCCGGCGTCGAGTCGACGAGCGCGTCCCGCGACAGGAGCAGGTTCTTGTTGGTCTGCATGGCGTCGGTCTTCTGCGCGCCGGGGCGCACGACGATGCGGCCGTGAAAGACCCCCCGCGCGCGGCCGTCGAGCACGCCTTTGTAGACCTCGCGGCTCGTAGTGTGCGGCGCGACGTGAGCGATCGTCGTGTGCGTATCGAGATGCTGCGACCCCGCGCCGACGAAGAGGCCGTCCAGGGTGCACTCGGAGCCCTCGCCTTCGAGATCCACTCGGATGTCGGTGCGTGCGAGGGCGCCGCCGAACGCCGCGAGGACGGAGCGGAAGTGCGAGGCCCGCGCCTGACTCACGGCGATCGACTGGAGGTGGAACGCTTCGAGACTCTCGCGCTGCAGCTTGTAATGTCGGAGCACGGCGCTTTCGCCGAGCACGATCTCCGTCACGGCATTCCGGAAGTAGGCCCCGGTTCCCGTGTGCCGCTCGACGACGGTGGCCTCGCTGCGGCCGCCGGCCACGATGAGGCAGCGCGGAGAGAGGACCGCGAGCTCGTCTTTGGCCGGCCCGTCGAAGACGATCTCGATCGGAGCCTCGACGGCGGCGCCCGGCGCGACGAGCACGCAGACGACATCCTCGGCGAGCGCGAGGTTCAGCGCGGCGAAGGCGGAGTTCTCGTCGTTCGCGATCCGCCCGAGAGTCTTCTCGAGGATCTCCGGCTCCTCATGGAGCGCTTCGGCCAGAGAGAGAACGCGGACTCCGGGTCCGCCCGCAGCGGCGCGGACGGCATGCGTTGCGCCGGTCTCCGGCAGCCAGGGCGTCGAAAGGATGGGGGCGACGTTCGTCGTGCGCCACTCTTCGAGCTTCGCCGTGGGAAAGCCGAGCTTCGCGAACCGGTCGCGCGCTTCGAGGCGCCGAACGGCGAGCCACTCGGGCTCTCCCCGGAGACGCGCCCGGTCCACGGCCTCGAGGGCCGGAACGAAAACGCGCTCCTGGGCGACGGCTTCCACGGTCATGCCCGCGCCGGGGAGGCGGCGGGCTCCTTCTCGAGCCAGGCGTATCCCTTTTCCTCGAGCTCGACCGCGAGCTCCTTGCCGCCCGAGCGGGCGATCTGGCCGTCCACCAGGACGTGGAGGAAATCGGGAACGATGTAGTTGAGCAGGCGCTGGTAGTGCGTCACGACGAGCATCGAGCGGTCCGCGGCGCGGAGCGCATTGACGCCCGCGGCCACGATCCGCAGCGCGTCGATGTCGAGTCCCGAATCGGTCTCGTCGAGGATCGCGAGCGTGGGCTCGAGAACGGCCATCTGGAAGATCTCGTTGCGCTTCTTCTCGCCGCCCGAAAAGCCCTCGTTGACCGGGCGCTTGACGAGGTCCTCGTCGATCTGGACGAGGCGCGCCTTCTCGCGCGTCAGCTGCAGGAAATCCATCGCGTCGAGCTCGGGCAGGCCGCGGTGCTTGCGGATCGCGTTGAGCGCGTTCTTCAGGAAGTAGACGTTCGAGACGCCCGGGATCTCGACCGGATACTGGAACGCGAGGAAGACGCCTTCCCGCGCGCGCTCTTCGGGCTTCATCGCCAGCAGGTCGCGGCCGCGGTAGAGCACCGTGCCGCGCGTCACTTCGTAGCCCGGGCGCCCGGCGAGCACGTGGGCCAGCGTGGACTTGCCCGAACCGTTCGGGCCCATGATCGCGTGGACCTCGCCGGGCCCGACCGTCAAGTCGACGCCCTTCAGGATCTCGTTGCCGCCGACCGAGGCGTGTAAGTTTCGAATCTCCAACATCGCCATGTTCGCTTCGACTTCCTTCGAGCTTCCAGCGCTCAGCTCTCAGCTGTCAACTACCCGAGTCCTCTGGCTGAGAGCTGATGGCTGAAAGCTGACAGCTCCCCTCATCCCACGCTTCCTTCCAGGCTGACTCCCAGAAGCTTCTGCGCCTCGACGGCGAACTCCATCGGCAGCTCCTGGAAGACGACCTTGCAGAATCCCGAGACGATCAGATTGACCGCCTCCTCCGAAGAGATCCCCCGCGACTGGAAGTAGAAGATCTGGTCCTCGCCGATCTTGGACGTCGAGGCCTCGTGCTCCATTTGCGCGGTGGAGTTGTTCACTTCGATGTACGGGAACGTGTGCGCGCCGCACTTGTCGCCGATCAGGAGCGAGTCGCACTGCGAGTAGTTTCGCGCGCCGTCCGCCTTGCCGAGGATCTTGACCATTCCGCGGTACGTGTTCTGCCCGTGGCCGGCGGAGATGCCCTTCGAGACGATCGTCGACTTCGTGTTCTTCCCGACGTGGATCATCTTCGTGCCCGTGTCCGCCTGCTGGTAGTTGTTGGTGACGGCCACGGAGTAGAACTCGCCGATCGAGTCGTCGCCGAGCAAGAGGCAGCTCGGGTACTTCCACGTGATGGCGGAGCCCGTCTCGACCTGCGTCCAGGAGATCTTCGAACGGCGGCCGGCGCACTTGCCGCGTTTCGTGACGAAGTTGTAGATGCCGCCTTTTCCGTTCTCGTCGCCCGGATACCAGTTCTGGACGGTGGAGTACTTGATCTGCGCGTCGTCGAGGGCGACGAGCTCTACGACCGCGGCGTGAAGCTGGTTCTCGTCGCGGATCGGCGCCGTGCAGCCCTCGAGATAGGAGACCTGCGCCCGCTCATCCGCAACGATCAGGGTCCGCTCGAACTGCCCGGTGTTGGCCGAGTTGATCCGGAAGTACGTCGAAAGCTCCATGGGGCAGCGGACGCCCTTCGGGACGTAGACGAACGAGCCGTCGGAGAAGACGGCCGAGTTGAGCGTCGCGAAGAAGTTGTCGGTGTAAGGGACGACCGACCCCAGATACTTCTTTACGAGCTCCGGGTGCTCGCGGACGGCCTCCGAGAACGAGCAGAAAATGACACCGACCTTCGCGAGCTGCTCGCGGAACGTCGTCGCGACGGAGACCGAGTCGAAGACCGCGTCCACGGCGACACCGGCGAGTTTGCCGCGTTCCCGCAGCGGGATGCCGAGCTTCTCGTACGTCTCGAGAAGCTTCGGGTCCACGTCCTCGAGGCTTTTCGGAGCGTTCGCCCGCCGCTTGGGCGCCGAGTAGTACACGATCGCCTGGTAGTCGATCGGCGAGTAGTGGACGTTCTGCCAGGTCGGCTCCTTCATCGTGAGCCAGTGACGCAGCGCCTTCAGCCGCCACTCGAGCATCCACTCCGGCTCCTGCTTCTTGGTGGAGATGAGCCGGACGATGTCCTCGTTGAGACCGGGCGGCGCGCTCTCCGACTCGATGTCGGTGACGAAGCCGGCCTTGTACTGCTGCGACAGGCCGGGGATCGAAAGCGGATCGGTGCTCATGGCACCACCGATGCTATTTCAATCTGTACGGAAAAGTCAATTTAACTAGTAGAGCAAGTATTTCATTTTGAATGACTTACTCTTGGAACTCAGCCTTCGCGCTTCGGCGTCGGCGAAAGGCGTGGTCCGCGGCCGTGCGTCTCCTCGCGGCGAGCCGTCGGTTTCTCAGCCGGCCTCTCATTTCGCGGAGGCTCTCGTCGCTCCACCTGGGGCACCGGCGTCGGACGCGGCGGTGGCGAGCTCACGCGCTCGCGCGAGCGGTCCTGCGGCGGCCGCGGCGTCGGCGCAACCGCGGGCCGCACGTACGGAGCCGCGGTCGGGGGAGGAGCATGCGTCGGCCGCACCTCCATCCGATTGCGAGTCGGCGGCGGGTTGGAGGACGGCGGCTGGCTCGGCTCGACGCGCTCGCGCGACGCCCTCCCGCCGCCCGAGGCCCGCGTGGGCGCCGGAGTCGGCGGTGCGACGCGTGCCGGCTCGCGCGGGGCGACATTTTCCCCGGCGGGCCGCGCGGGTCTCGGCGCCACGACCGGAGCCGCCGACACGGGCTGATCGGCGGTCGCCATCGCGCGTCCGCCGCGCACCGGAGCGACCGGCTCGACGCGCAGCGCGCGTGTTCCGGTTGCGGTCGAGGTCGTCCGCTCCTGGAGCGTCACGCTGCCGGACGCCGCCGTCACGGGACGGATCGCGGTGACGGCCTGGGGTCGGCTGCGATCCCGGACGGCGACTTCCGCGGCGACGGCGGGCGCGACCGGCGCCCCGCGGTTTTCGCGAATGACGGTGAGCTTGCGGTCGAACGTCGGCGGCGCCGGCGGCGGCGCGACGCGCGCGACGACCGAGCGCGATACGACGGCGGCGGGCGGCCGGATCACGGCGACTCCGGGCGCGGAGGCGATTTGAATCGACGCGCGCGTCGGCGCGATCGGGAGAGGACCCCGGAGGACCGGTGCGGACGAGACCTCGCGCACGACGTAGCGGTCGCGGACGATGTTCGTGGAGACGACGCCGGCGGAGACGAACGTGTTCCGGTTGACGACGGTCACGTACGTCCGGTTGACATAGGTGATGTTCGTCACGTTGACCTGAGCCCGCGGGCCCCACCAGCGGAAGAACGGATCGCGCGGCGCGAGCGGGAACCACCCGACGTATCCGGAGCCGCCGGCCGCGTACGAGGCCGACCATCCGGGGCCGCCGCCGACGAAGGCGACGAGCGCCGGCGAATAGGTCACGACACGCACGGGCCCGGCCACCGGCACCCACCACCAGCGCGAGGTCCAGAAGACCCAGCGGCCGTAGTGATACGGCGCCCAGCCCCAGGGCTCCGTCGAGACCCAGGTCCAGCCCCAGGGGTCCTGCCAGATCCATCGGCCGACGCGATAGGGCTCCCATCCGACGGCGACCGTGGGCGCCCACACGCGGCCGTACGTCGGGATCTCCTGCCAGCGACCGTACTCGTCGAGGTCGGACACGCCCGAGACGTCCCGGCTCACGTACTGGCGCGAGGCCGAGTGCTCGATGCGCGCCTGGCGCTCCCCGACCCAGCGATCCCATCCGTCGGATTCGCCGATCGACACCGAGGCGTACTGCGGGTTGTCGGTGCCCCAGACTCGCAAGGCGTCTCCGCCCGAAAGCGGGACCGATCCGCCGCCCGCCGCGACGCTCGCCTGACCCTGCCGGACGATGACTCGCGTGTTGCCGTCCGCGTCGATGTCCACGCGGTAATCTCCGGCCCTCTCCAGCGTGATCGCGGTGTTCGGCGTGTCCACTTCGAACACGTCGTCGCCGTCGAGCCGGTCGAGGTAAATCGAGGCGACTCCGGACTTCACCGCGAACTGCTTCGTGTCGTCGGTCATGTTCAGGACGGCGAGGTCGGTGTTCGAGCCGATGCGCACGATGCTCCCGCCGTGCACCTGGAGCTCCGCGCGTCCCTGGGCGCCGGTGTAGAGCCGATCGCCGAGCGTCACCGGCGTGTTCCGGTCCGCGGCCTGCCAGTCATCCGGCGCGTCGCCGCGCGCGTAGGACACTTCGCCGTCGATTACCGAGAGGCGCGCCACCGTCTGGCGGATGTCGTCGCCGCCCGGTTCCGGCGCGGAGCTCGCGGTGACCGAATTTCCGTACTCATCCCTTTCCTGCGCCGAGACGCCCGTCGCGAAAAGCAGGGCCGAAGCGAGGACGGAGAAGAAAATTCCGGAAACCCTTCGAGCGATACGCATTCGCGCTTTCCTCCATGCCCCCGGAAGTGCAACAGCCGTTCCCGATCGGCTCTTGCGGGTCCAACGTACTGACGCGGGGCGATTTTCGGTCGTGTCGGAACGGAGATTCTACCGATTCTTGAGCGCGCCGTTGTCGTCGAGAGTGTCCTCCGCCGGCTCCTCGCCGTCCTCTGCAGGAGAGCCGCCGTAGACTTCCGGGGCACATGGCCGAGCCGCTTCGCGTCGCCGCGCCGCCGCCCCGGCCGCTGCTTCTCTTCGACGGGGACTGCGGTTTCTGCCGCGTCTGGGTCCGTCGATGGAAGGCGCGGACCGGCGACGCCGTGGACTACGAGCCGTCGCAGGCCGCCGCCGCGCGCTTTCCGGAGATCCCGGCCGGCGCGTTCGCGCGCGCGGTGGTGCTCGTCCTTCCGTCGGGGGAGGTCTTCGAGGGCGCCCGGGCCGCTTTTGGCGCGCTCGCCGCGGCGCCGGGCGGGGGGGCGCTGCTCGCGGCGTATCGCCGTATTCCGGGATTCGCACCGGCGGCCGAGCTCGCGTACGGGCTCATCGCGCGCCACCGGCGAGGTGCATCCGCGCTGACACGGCTTCTGTGGGGCCGCTCCGTCGAGAAGCCCGGGTACGAGGCGGCGAGCCGGCTTTTCCTGCGGCTCGTCGGTGTCTGCTACCTCGCGGCGTTCGTCTCGCTATGGGTCCAGGCGGCCGGTCTCGTCGGATCGCAGGGAATCCTGCCCGTCGGCGAGTTCCTTTCGGCCGTCCGCTCGCAGGCGGGCCGCGTGCCGTGGTTCGAGCTGCCGACGCTCTGCTGGCTCTCCTCGAGCGACGCGTTCCTCAACGCACTCTGCGCCGCGGGGACGGCCGGCGCGCTCCTCGCGATCATCGGACTGCTTCCCGCGTGGAGTCTCGTCGTCTGCTGGGTTTCCTACCTCTCGCTTTCGGTCGCGGGGCAGGTCTTCCTCCAGTTCCAATGGGACGCGCTGCTCCTCGAGACGGGTCTGCTCGCGATCCTGCTCGCGCCGCGGGGTCTGCGCCTCTGGCGCGCGCCGGCGCCGCCTTCGCCGCTCGTTCTCTTCCTTCTGCGCTGGCTTCTCTTCCGGCTGATGTTCTCGTCGGGGTTCGTGAAGCTCGGAAGCGGCGACCCGGCCTGGCGGAGCCTCGCGGCACTGCGGTATCACTACGAGACGCAGCCCCTGCCGCCGTGGACGGCGTGGTACATGTATCGGCTCCCGGCGTCATTCCAGACGTTCTCGTGCGTCGTGCTGTTCGCAATCGAGCTCGGCGCTCCGTTCCTGATCTTCGCGCCGCGGCGCCTGCGCCACGTCGCCTTCGGAGCGCTCGTCTTCCTGCAGCTCGTCATCATCGCGACGGGCAACTACGCGTTCTTCAATCTCCTGACGATCGCCCTCTGCGTGCTGCTTCTCGACGACGGCGTCTTTCCGGCGCGCTGGAAGCGCCGCCCGGAGTCGGCGCCTCCGCATGGCCGCCGCTGGCCGGGGCCGCTCGTCGTCCTCGTCGCGGCGGTCATTCTGACGGTGAGCGGCGCGCAGATGATCGCGATGCTCTTCCGACCGCAGTCGTTCCCTCGGCCGGTCGTCGCGGTCGCTCGCGCCATCGCACCGCTTCGAAGCGTCAGCACGTACGGCCTCTTCGCCGTGATGACGACGTCGCGGCCCGAGATCGAGATCCAGGGCAGCGACGACCGCGTCACGTGGAGGCCGTACGAGTTCCGCTGGAAGCCCGGAGACGTGATGCGCCGGCCGCGCTTCGTCGCGCCGCACCAGCCGCGCCTCGACTGGCAGATGTGGTTCGCCGCGCTCGACTCGGCCGAACGGAACCCGTGGATCCTCGCGCTCGTCGCGCGCCTGCTCGAGGGCTCGCCGCCCGTCCTGCGGCTCCTCCGTACGGACCCTTTCGGCGGGCGTCCGCCGCGCTACATCCGCGCCGTTCTGTACGACTACCACTTCACCGACGCGGCCACGCGCCGCCGCACGGGCGCCTGGTGGCGCCGGGAGGAAACCGGGCTCTACTTGCCGGTCATCTCCCGAGAAATGCTGAGGTAGTTCTCAGTTCTCAGTTCTCAATTCCGGAACTGACGACGGAAAACTGTGAACTGAAAACTTCTTCTTCACACGCCGAAGCGCTCGGGATCCCAGGCGATGCCGAGCTCGGACGGCGGGGCCATGTAGCCGGCGAGGGCGGACGCGGCGACGACGGCGGGCGACGCGAGATATCCCTCGCCGCCGACGCCCATGCGGTTCTGCCAGTTCCGGTTGAACGACGTGATCGCGCGCTGTCCCTTGACGAGAGCGTCCGGGCCCTGTCCGAAGCAGGGTCCACACCACGACGGCCGGATCTCGCCACCGACGGAGCGGAAGACGTCGGCGATCGACTCGCCCGCGAGGCGGCGATCCGGATTCTCGATCTGCGTCTTCACGCCGCCCGAGCCCGGAAAGATCTTGAAATCGCGGGCGACCTTGCGGAAGCCGCGGTCGCGTGCCGCGCGGAGAACGAGCGCCGCCTGAAGCAGGTCGTCGTAGCTGCCGTTCGTGCAGGAGCCGATGAGCGCCTTGTCGAAGGGGAGTCTCTCGCGCGCGACCTCCTCCGCCGGAAACGCATTGCCGGGAGAGTACGGCTTCGCGATCATCGGCGCGATCTCGGAGAGGTCGAGCGTCTCGTCGATCTCGTAGCGCGCGTCGGCTCCCGGCGCCACGCGCGGATAAGGGAGATCGGAAATTCTCTTCGCGCGATACCAGGCGTCGGTGATCTCGTCCGGCGCGAAGATGCCGTTGGTCGCCTCGGCTTCCGCCATCATGTTCGCGATCGTGTTTCGGAAGACCATCGGGAGCTGGCGCTTGGCGTCCACGAACTCGACGGACATCCCCTGCGCCTGCGCGGCGCCCCACCGGCGCAGCAGCTCCAGGACGACGTCCTTGCCGGAGACCCACGGCTGGAGCCGGCCGCGGAAGACGACGCGCCGAGACTTCGGCAGCGTGAAGTAGACGTAGCCGGTTGCCCAGCCGAAGCCGAGTGTCGTCGATCCGACGCCGTAGCCCACCGCTCCGTACGCGCCGTAGGCGCGGCTGTGCGAATCCGCACCGGGGATGAACTGGCCCGGCAGCACGAGCCCCTGCTCCGGGAAATAGAAATGGAAGATGCCGTCGCCCGGCGTCGCGTAGAACGGTTTTTCGAGGCCCTGCCGCCGCGCGAACTCGCGGCCGATCTCCGTCTGGCGGTCGTCGGTCGCCTTGCCGGTGAAGACGAAATGGTCGTTCGCGATGGCGGCCTGACGCGGATAGATCGCGTCGCCGCCGGTGATCTGCTGGAACGTGTGGATCGCGAACGGCGCCGTGCCATCGGAGGCCGGCAGCAGATCCGCGAACACCCGCAGCGTCGTTCCGGGCGCGACCTTCGCGTCCTTGTCCACGCGGTGCGCCCAGACGATCTGCTCGGTCGTCGTCAGCCGGCGTGCGGTCTCCGGGTCCGGCCAGACGACATCGGGGCGTCGCGCGATGGACTCGCGGAACTCCCGGCGCCCGACGGCGAAGATGCCGCCGCTTGCCCGGATCTCTTCTTCCTTCGGCGTCAGCGCGACGGGCTCGTAGTCCTTGCCCCGCGTCTCGTTGCGCAGCCGCCGCGTCGCGGGGTCGAAGGAGAACGCGTCGCCGTCGCGCGCCTCGGCGACGGCCTCGGGGCTCTGGAGGACGTGAAGGCCGAGGTTCAGCGCGTTCCGGCGGAAGATGTCGCCCATTCCGTTTCCGCACACGACGACGAGCTCGAGCCCGGCTTCCTCGGCGACTCCCTTGAGGCCCGCCGGGCTCATCTCGCGGGAAGAGCCGATGGCGAACCGGTCGCCGGCGACGAGGAACGTCTCGCCGGAGTGCACGCGCTTGCGGAAGTCCGGCACGAGGTGCCGGAAGGATCCCGCCTTCCAGCGCTCGTCGAGCGTCGCGAGACTCTCGGAAACGCAGTCGGCGGCGGGCGTGATCTGGTCGGTGTCGATGGCGTCGAGCTTGCGGCCCGGGCTCTTCGGGTCCCAGAGGATGAGCGCGCGGCCCCGGATCGTCCGCGAGGCGGCGGCGGGACCGGCTCCGGCCGCACCCGGCGCGCCCTGGGCTTCGGGCGCGACGCCGGGCTTCAGGCGGGCCGGTTGGATTCGCAGCGTCATCCTCTCCTTCGAACGTTTTCGGGGCGCCCGGCGTTCCCCCGCCGGCGACGCGTCATCCTAACGTAGGGGGGAACGGAGACGGCCCGCGTTATGGCGCGGGGGAGAGGCGGACCCGCTTGACGCGCTCTTCGTGAGAAGTGGACTCGACTTCGCGGTAGATCCGCGCCGCGTCTTCGAAGGCGTCGCGTGCCGCGTCGAACTGGCCCCGGCGGTAGAGGGACTCGGCCTCGCGCTCCCGGTCGCTCGCTTCTTGATAGCGCGCCGGCGCGATCTCGCGGCCCTCGAGCCGCTCCGCGGCGATTCGTGCGAGTCCGGCCTGGAAGCGCACGTCTTCGGCACCGCGGCGCGCGCCCTCCTGCTCCTGCCGCCGCTCGCGCGAGACACGCGAAGTCGCGGCATGCGCCACCGGCAGCTGGGGCGGTGCGGCCGGCTCCGGCGCGATGAGCGCGTGCGTCGGGTAACCCTCGGGCGCCGGCGGCTCCGCGGCGGCGAACGGGGGCAGCTCCGGAGGCGCCGCGCTCGCGGACGCGGCCGGAATCGGAGAGGGCGACGGGACGACCGCGGCCACACGCCGGGCGCGTTCCGTGTCGATGAGGAGCGCCAGGCCGAAGACGCAGCCGGCCACGATGAGGAGCGCGGCCGTGCCCCCGCCGCGGACCGGACGCCGCACTCGCGCCGCCTCGAGGAGCGCCGGGTCGGTCAGCATGGCCGGATCGCCCGAGAAGGGGACGAGCGGGAACTCCGGGACCGCCGAGGCCCCGCCGGCGACGTCGCCGCGCGGCTCGTCGTCCACCGAGGCTTCCTCGCCGACCGCCTGAGCGAGCTCCGACGGCGAAAGATCGAACGGCTCCGGCTCCCGGTTGTGCGACTCCATCGCGCGGGACATCTCGACGAGGAGGTCGTCGTCGCCTTCGACGGGCGCCGGCTCTCCGACTCCGCCCGCCAGGCGCGGCTCGCTCTCGACCGGATTCGTCGCGTCGGCGTCCGCCTGCGGCACGCCGGTGCTTTCCGGATTGAGCAGCTTGTAGAGATAGAACGCGAGACCCGCGGGGTAGAGCAGGCGCGGCGCCGCGCGCATCGTCTCCTGAAGCGCGCGCCGCATGTCGGAGATCGTCTGGAAGCGCTCCTCGGGAGGAGCGAGCGCCGTCTTCAGGAACGTGCCGATCTCCTGCGAGAAGGGATCGCCGGAGCGCAGCTCGGGCAGCGGCGCTCCGAGAGCGGGTCGCCGCCCCGTCAGGAGCTCCAGCAGCATGATGCCGAGCGAGTAGACGTCGGAGTTGAGCGCCGCGCGCTTGCGGTCGCGCGCCTCGGGCGCGATGTAGGGCGCGATCTCGCGCGATCCGCGCGGCTTCTTGATCGCGGGCAGGATCGCCGGCGCCAGTCCGAATCCGGCGATGCGGACCTCCGCGTCGTTCGAGATCGAGACGAAGCCCGGCCACAGCGCGCCGTGCGGCACGAGGTCGCGGTCGAGGAAGCGCGTCGCCGCCTCCATCGCGTCGATCATCCGCTCGCCGAGGAGCAGGGCGTACTCGGTCGTGACGGGCGCCTTCGCGGCGCGCGCCATCGCGAGGACGCGGTCGAGCGTCCAGCCGGCCGTCTCGTACCACGCCATGTAGGGAATCTCGTTCAGGATGCCGAACTGCGGCCGACGCACGATGCCGTCGTGCGCGAGCGCCGGCCCGAGCGCCTCGAGCTTCTCGACGATCGAGGCGACGAGGCGCGGCGAGAGCTCGCCCGACTGCAGGATCCGCAGCCGCACGAAGCGCTTCTCGTCCGCCGAGTGGAGGGCGCGGTAGACGCTCCCGAGCGGGTCGTCCCCCAGCTGGGCGACGAGGAGGTAGTCCCCGAGCGGCCGAGGAAGTGTCGTTTCGTCCTTCGACGAGTGCAAAAAAGTGGCGGTCATCGTTTCGGGCTGGCGGCGCCGTCCGGTGCCTGTTCTCTCCTAATCGTTGATCCCATTCGACTTGGATCTTCCACGATCCACCGGGCACGACTGTCTTCTACGAGCTCGCACCGGGAGAGGAGCAATGGGCAAGCCATTTCGGCCCCCGGAGGGAGACGTCAGGGGAGGCGGGTCTTGAAGACGAGGACCGGCTTGAGCGGCGGTCCCGATGCGATCTTTCCATCGTCCCCCAGGCGCTCGAGCTGCGTGTTGGCCAGGTAGAAAAAATCCCGTCCCACGACCGTCCCCGTCGTCGGCGCGTCGAAGTCCGGATTGCGGCTCTCGAGGACGTCGAGCCGCGCGACGCGCCGGCCCGAGGGATCCAGCACGAAACGGACGACGCGCTCCATGCCGGACCCGTTCTGAATGGCGACGAGCGCCTCGCCGTCGGCGTACAACCCGTCCACGGAGTGGAGGGTGAGGTCCTGCGCGTGCGCGAGCGGCGTCCGGCGCTTCGAAGCCACGTCCACGGCCGTGATCCCCTTCGAGGCGTCGGCGACGTAGAGCGTGTGCTCGCCCGGAGCCAGCGCGATGCCGTTCGGATAGAAGAACGTCGCGGCGGGCAGGAACTCTTCGAGCGCGTCGGCGCCGGCCGCGACGCGATACACCGATCCGGCCTCGCTGTCGGTCACGAAGACGTCGCCGGCCTCGGTCAATGACATGTCGTTGAACAGATGCCGATGTGCTCGGCCGTCGAGCGTGAGCCGATGTCGCAAAGCGCCCGTCTCGAGATCGAAGGCGAAGAGGCCGGAGGATCCCGCGGCCGCGCCCTCGCGCCCGTCCGCCGCCGATGCGGCCCAGAGCAGACGCCGTTTCGCGTCCACCTTGAGGCCGAGCACCGCCCAGAGGCCGCCGTGTCCACCCGGGACGAAGTCGCGCGCCGAGCCGTCCGGCGCGACGCGGACGATCTTCTTCTGCGCGAGACTGCCGATGAAGAAGGCGCTCCCGTCGGGCATCGCGGCGATCCCCTCGGGCACGAGGTCCGTCGCCGCGACGCGGAAGGCGAGGGCGCTCGTGTGGATTGCCGGCCGAAGGCGAAGTTGATGCGCGAGCTCGCGGTACGGCTCGAATTTCTCGAGCGGCGCGAAGGCCGGCTCCTTCTCGAGCTCGAAGTCGTTGCCGAGCGCGACCGCCTTCTGCAGCCAGCGAATCGCGTCGTCGTGGCGCCCGACTCTCGTTTCCTCGACGGCGAGCTCGTACATCAAGCCGCCGTTGCCGGGCGAGGACGCGAGCTCTCTTTCGAGCCGCGGGATGCGTTCGGGATTCGGAGTCGGCGCCGGCGCCGGAGCGCCGGTTTGCTGCGCCGCGAGCGGGCTCGCGAGGGCCGTCAGGAGGATCGCCGCGACGATAGAGTGCCGCCGATGGGCGACCGGATGCTGTACGAAGGCCGGCATCTCTCCCTCAAACAGACGGGCTCCTGGGAGTATGTCGAGCGGCGCGGCCGCGCGGGCGGCGTCCTCATCGTCGCGGTGACGGACGACGGCAACCTCCTGCTCGTCGAGGAGGAGCGGCCTCCGATTCGCGGGCGCGTGATCTCGCTGCCGGCGGGACTGGTCGGCGACGAAGGCCCGGAGACGGCGGAGGAGGCGGGCCGCCGCGAGCTCGTCGAGGAGACCGGCTACGCGGCCCGCGAGCTCGAATGTCTCGGCGGCGGCCCGAGCTCCCCCGGCCTCGCGAACGAATCGGTGGTCTTCTATCGCGCCCGCGGGCTCTCCCGCACCGGACCGCCGACGGGGCCCGAGGCGATCACGCTGCACGAGGTGCCGCTGTCCGGCGTGCGGGACTGGACGGCGGAGCGGGAGCGGCGCGGTGCGGCGATTCATCCTCTGCTCTGGGCGGGGCTCTATCTGGCGCGGCTCTAAGACGCCGGCGCCGCAAACTGCCGCGCCCACGCCTCGAAGGCGGCGAGGAACTGCCGGAGGTGGTCGCGTGTCGCCTCGCCGGTGAGCTCGCCCGCGGCGTCGAATTTCTCTCCGGCGTGCGCGATGAAGACTTCCGGCCGGAGCATCGCGTACGTCTCGGTAAAATTGAAGCTTTGCCGGAGCGCGAGCTGCGCGCGCATCGTGCCGGACGCTCCGGTGCTGGCGCCGAGGATGCCCGCGGCCTTCCGCCGGAGCGCGGCGCGGCCGGCGGGCCGGGAGGCCCAGTCGATCACGTTCTTGAGCACGCCGGGCACGCCGTAGTTGTACTCGGGCGTCGCGACGAGGAGCGCGTCGGCCTCGCGGATCGCGCGGCGGAGGGCGGCGACCGGCGCGGGCTCTCCGGCGGCGTCCACGTCGGCGTCGTATGGCGGGATCTCGCGCAGGCCGTCGAAGATTGCGATCTCCAGGCCGGGCGGCGCGAGCGCGCGCGCCGCGCGGAGAAGCGCCCGGTTGTACGAGCCGGCGCGCAGGCTCCCCGCGATCCCGAAGACGCGAAGCGTCCGCGGGGCGGCGCCTACCAGATTCGGCACGGCTCGGGCCGAACCATGGCGCTTCCCGCCGGGCACGAGAACGCTTTGGCGAACTCGGGAAGGTTCGACGGAGGCCCGATGGCGCGGAAGCGCGGGAGCGGGTGCGGGTTCGTCGCGACCTGGAGCCGCTCGAACTCCGGCCGCGCATTCGCGGCCCACACCGTCGCCCAGGAAACGAAGAGGCGTTGCTCGGGCGAGAGCCCGTCGATCGCGGCGGGGCGCGGTTTGCCCTCGAGACTCTTCTCGAACGCGGCATAAGAGATCGCGAGTCCGCCCAGATCGGCGATGGACTCGCCGAGTACCAGCTTGCCGTTCTCGTGAAGGCCGGGCTCCACCTCGTAGCCGCTGAACTGTTTCTCGACGCAGGCGGCCCGCTCCTCGTAGTTCTTGCGGTCCTGGTCGGTCCACCAGTCCTTGAGATTCCCCTCCGCGTCGAACTTGCGGCCCTGGTCGTCGAACCCGTGGGTCATCTCGTGCCCGATCACGGCGCCGATGCCGCCGTAGTTGACGGCGTCGTCGGCCGCCGCGTTGAAGAACGGCGGCTGCAGGATCCCGGCGGGGAAGACGATCTCGTTGCGCGAGGCGTTGTAGTACGCGTTGACCGTCGGAGGCGTCATGCCCCACTTGCTTCGATCGACCGGTTTGCCGATCTCGTCGAGGTCGCGATGGACCTCGAAAGCGCCGGCGCGCTCGACGTTCCGGGCGAACGGCCCGCGGTCGACGGTGAGCGCGGAGTAGTCGCGCCACTTGTCGGGATAGCCGATCTTCGGCGAAAAGGCCTTGAGCTTCGCGAGCGCGGCTTTTCGCGTCTCCTCGCCCATCCAGGGGATGTGCTGCAGGTCGTCGCCGAGCGCCGCGACGAGGTTCTTGACCATGCGGTCGGCCCTCTCCTTGGCCTCCGGCGGGAAGTTCTCCTTCACGAAGGCGCGGCCCAGAGCGAACCCGAGCGCCGTGTCCGTGGCGGCGACGCACCGCTTCCAGCGCGCCGGCATTTCCTTGGTGCCCTGGAGCGTTCGCTCGAAGAAGTCGAAGTCCTCCTCGACGAATCTCCTGGGCAGCGAGGACGCCGCGGCATGCAGCAGATGCCAGCGCAGATAGACCTTCCAGTCGGACAGCGGCTGCGCGGCGAGCTCCTCGCTCATCGCGCCGAAGAACTTCGGCTGGGAGACGTTGACCGCCGAGATCGCCGGCGCGCCCACGCCATGGAAGAAGGCCGTCCAGTCGAAGTTGGGCGTGACCTGCTTCAGGTCCGCGGCCGCCGTACGGTGATAGGTCGCGTCCGGGTCGCGACGCTCGACGCGCGTCATCGAAGCCTCGGCGAGCTTTGTCTCGATCGCGAGCACGGTCTTCGCGTCGGCCTCCGCGGCTGCCGGTTCCTCTCCGGCGAGGACGAGCATCTTCGCGACGTGCTCCGCATAGCCCTTGCGGAGCGCGACGGACTTGTCGTCCATCTTGGTGTAGTAATCGCGGTCGGGTAGGCCGAGCCCTCCCTGGGACGCCGCCGCGATCACTTCGCTCGAGTCGCGGCGGTCCTGCTGAGAGCCGAAGAGGAAGACCGCGCGAATGCCCCGGGCGTGGAGGCGCGCGATCTCTGCCTGAAGATCGGCGGCGCTGGACAGCTTCGCGATCCGCCCGAGCTCGTCGTCGAGCGGATGAATGCCCTCGGACTCGATGCGGGCCTCGTCCATGCAGCTCGCGTAGAAGTCGCCGATCTTGCGCTCGTCCGAGCCGGGAGCGGCGCTCTTGTCGGCGGCGGCCCGCTCCAGGATTCGGCGCAGCGTCTCCCGGTTGCGCTCGGCGAGGATCGTGAAACTGCCCCAGGAGGGATGGTCGGCCGGGACGGGGTTCTTCGCCTGCCAGCCGCCGTTGGCGTAGCGGTTGAAGTCGTCGCACGCGCTGCAGGTCTTGTCCATCCAGGCGGGATCGAGCGCCGGGGCGGCCTTCGTCTTCAGATCGGCCGAGCCGGCCCGCGCTGCGACCAGGAGGACGCCGAGGGCGAGAAGGGACAGACCGCGCCGGGCGGGAACGGATGACGTCATCGATGCCTCCACGCGCTCCGGCAGGAGCACGCGCGCAGATTATTCGCCGCCGGTCCGGCAGGCAAGGCGATCTTCTCGCGATAACTTCGCGGAATGGCGCGTCTTCTCTTCGTGACCGGTACGCCGGCGGGTGTGCGGCAGGGCAGCGGGACCTTTGTCGGGATCTCGGTGCTGCGGCAGGCCCTGGAGCAAGCGGGCCATCGGGTCGAGCAGCTGGCGCCTCGGGACGCCGCTTCTCATGCGATTCTGCCGCGTCTGGCTTTCAATCTGGCCGCGCGGCACCAGGCCTCGCGTCTCGGCGCTTTCGACGCCGTCGTGGGCTTCGATCTCGACGGTCTCTTCGTCCGTGTTCCCGGAGCGCGGCGCGTGGCCTCGATCAAGGGCGTGATCGCCGACGAGCAGCGGTTCGAACGGAGTTGGACGCGGTTCGCGATGGGCATCGCCGCGAGGCTCGAGCAGGCAAACGTCCGGCGCGCGGACGTCGTCCTGACGACGAGCGCCTACGCCGCCTCGCGGATCGCGGAGGAGTACGGCGTCGATGGAGCGCGCATTCGGATCGTCGCCGAGCCGATCGCGCTCGCGCGCTGGAACGCGGCGCTCGACGCCGCTCCGCGCGCGCCGCGAGGCGGCGAGACGGTCGTCCTCTGCGCGGCGCATCTCTATCCGCGCAAGAACGTCGCGGCGCTCGTGCGGGCGATGGTGCTCCTGAAATCGCCGGCGCGTCTGCGCATCGTCGGCACGGGGCCCGAGACGCCGGCCCTCGGCGCGCTGGTCCGAGAGCTCGGTCTCCGCGATCGCGTGGCGCTGCTCGGCCACCTGCCCTTCGAGTCCCTCGTCGCCGAATACCGCAATGCGGACGTCTTCTGCCTGCCGAGCCTGCAGGAAGGATTCGGGATCGTGTTCCTGGAAGCGATGGCCGCAGGACTGCCGATCGTTGCGTGCCGCGCGGCCGCCGTGCCCGAGGTCGTGCCAGACGGGGAGTGCGGGCTGCTCGTGCCTCCCCGCGACTTGACGGCTCTCGCGTCGGCGCTCGACCGGCTGGCTTCGGACGTTGCCGGGCACGCCCGTCTCGGCGAGGCCGGCCGGCGGCGCGTCGCGCGCTACGACGCGCCGCTCGTGGCGAGGGAATTCGTCGAAGCGATCGGGGCCTGAGTCAGTTCTTCGAGCCGTCGCCCTTCATCATCGGGCAATCGCTCATCGCGGCCATGCCCGCGCAGCAGGAGCCCATACCCATCATCATCGAATGATGATCCATTCCCATCGGCATCGCGCCCATCTCTCCCCGCATCGATTCGTGAAACGAGACGAGCTTTTCGATCGCCGCCTGGAGCGCGGCCGTCTTCTTGTCGCCTTTCGCGGTTCGCGCCGTGTCGAGATCCGCGCGGACCTCTTTGAAGACGGCGTCCATCTTTTCCATGTGGGCCTTGCGCTCGTCCATCGCCTTCTGCCGCATCTCGGCCATCTGCCGGCAGTGCTTCATGCAGTCGTCGGCCATGTTTGCCGGAGACTTGTCCTGGGCCGCCAGCGGCACGACGAGTAGACACGCCAAGGCCGCCAAACCGATCGCTCTTTTCATCGAAAACCCCCCCTCTCGCCGGCCGGACTCGGCCGACTCACGCCACGCTACCAGCAGCCGCGAGCGCGTTCGGTGATGCGATCGCATTACCGCCAGGGGTCCTCGTAACGCGAGCCCCGGGGCGCTTTAGCCCCGGGCCCTAGGTCTTTCAACGTCTTCTCGAACGCGGGGATGTCCGACTTCTCCGAGTCGGGAACGTTGCGGAGCGCGATTTCCCATTGCCGGATGGCGTCGGGCTTCTTGCCTACGGCCGTGTACGCCTGCGCGAGACCGAGGTGCGTCCAGTAGAGCTCGTCCGGGTGCCGTTTCTGGTTGAGCTCGAAGACCTCGAGTGCCTTTCGCGTCTTGCCTGCCGACAGGAGGCGGCTGGCGTAGAGGTACAGGTACAGCACGGAGGTGCCCGGAAGGCGGAGCGCCGTTTCCATGACCGACGCCGCTTCCGCGTCGCGTCCCATTGCCTCCAGGACCGCCGCCTTCGTCCATAGCGTCGAAAAGTCTTCGCGCCCGATGCCGGCTCCGCGGAACGGCTGCGAGATCGCGCGGTCTGCCCACACGAGGGCCTCGTCGAGATTGACTTTCTTGTCGGCGCAGAACTGCGCGGCTCGGCGGAGGTTCTCCGGGTCAAAGCCTGGCCAGCCGAGCAGCTCCTTGCGCATCTGTGCGGCCCAGAGCTCGTTTACGTTCGGAACGGTGATCTCGAGGGGAATGCGCTTCTTTTCCCACTGCAGGAACGCGACCGTGCCGTCGGGCCGCCGCTCGTCGAATCCGTAGGTCAGGTATTCCGTGTAAGGAGCCGGCTGTGGCTCGACGGCGACGCGCAAGGCATCGCTGCGCGGGTCGTACTGGTAGCTGCCCCAGCCGCTCGTCTGGGTGGAGAAGGTCCAGGTCCACGGCCCTTCGCGCGCGAGCTCCAGGAAGAGGGCGTACGTTCCCGCCGCGAGCTCGTGTCCCTGGATTTGGACGGCGTGCGAAAGCGAGAATGTCGTGCTCTCGTTGGCGCCCGCCCGCCATGGCGTGGCTTTCACGGGACCGTGGCCGTCGTCGAAGAGGCCGAAGGGCACGAGCTCGCCCCAGATGTGCCCGGTTCGGTCGACGCCGCGCCGGTGAACGGCGGGACTGTGGTAGTCGATGCGAATCTGGACGGGTCCCACCCACTGGGATACCTCCGCCCGCTGGCTCACTCCGTTGCCTCCGGCGGGAAACGTGAGCCCGGACTGCTCCTGAGCGATACCCCCATGGGCCGGCAGCCAAACCATCCCGAATGCGATCGCGAATGTCGCATTTCTCATGATCCCTCCAAGAAAGTCGAAGTCTCGGAGGCGGGTGGTCCCCGAACAAGCTCCAGTTGTGACCGATTTCCCAAACCACTTTCCGCGGCGCGCCGGGTCAGGACCGGGCGATCGTTCGGAGGAGCTCGGAAAGGGCGGCGATTCCGGAACGAATCTGCAGGGTCGTGAGGTGCCCGTACCCCATCACGAACCCTCTCTTCGGCCGAGGTCCTCCGAAGTAGCTCGACAGCGCCGGCAGCGACAGGCCGGCGGCCGCGGCGCGCTCCGAGATGCGCCGGTCGTCCTCTTCCGACAGGAGCTCGCACGCCACGTGCAGCCCCATCGCCTCGCCATGGAAGCGGAGGACGCGGCCGAGGCGCCGGTGGATGCCTTCGCAGAACGCGGCGTTGCGCTCCGCGTAGATGCGGCGCATCTGCCGGAGGTGCCGTGTGTACGACCCGGTTTCGATGAAGCGGTGGAGAACCGCCTGCTCGATGAGCGGCGGCCCGTGGCCGGCCACGGAGACGGCTTTCGCGAACGCCGGGCCGAGGGACGGCGGCACGATGACATAGCCGATCCGCAGAGAGGGGAAGAGCGTCTTGCTGAACGTGCCGAGATAGAGGACGCGGCCGCGGCGGTCGAGCCCCTGGAGCGCCGGCAGCGAGCGGCCGTCGTATCGAAACTCGCTGTCGTAGTCGTCTTCGAGGATCCAGGCGTCATTCTCTTCGGCCCATTGCAGCAGCTCGAGGCGCCGCGGCAGGGTCGTCGTGACGCCTAGCGGATACTGGTGCGACGGCGAGACGTAGGCCAGGCGCGCGCTCGGGGCCCGGCGCACGCCGGAGGCGACGCGGATGCCTTCCGAATCGACGGGGACGTGCGCGAGCCGGGCGCCGGCGGCGGCGAATGCCGCGGCGGCGCCGGGATATCCGGGATCCTCGATCCAGGCCGTATCGCCGGGATTGCAGAGGAGTTGCGCGGCGATCGCGAGGCCCTGCTGCGTGCCCGAGGTGATCACGACCTGGTCGGGACCGCACGTCACGCCGCGCGTCGGACCGAGCCGGCTGGCGATCGCTTCGCGCAGAGGACCGTACCCGGCGGCGTCACCGTAGTTCAGCAGCTCGGGCGTGATGCGGCGCCGGACGCGGCCGGACGTCTGGATCCAGCGCCGGAGAAGCGACGGCTCGAGCGCGGGGATGCCCGGGCTGAAGGGGCGCAGCGCGTCGGAGGAATGTGACGTCGTGATCTCGGCGAGCGCTAGCCCGAAGACCGAGGTGCGAGAGGCCGCGGGTCGGTCGACCGTGGGCCACCGCGAGGCCCGCGCCGCGACGTGCGGCGCCACGAACGTACCGGAACCGCGCCGGCTCTCCAGATAGCCTTCGACGAGGAGCTGATCGTAGGCGTCCACGACGCTGTTTCGCGACACCCCCAGCTCGCTCGCGAGGGCCCGGGAAGACGGGAGCTGCGATCCCGGCCGCAGCTGGCCGGCCAGCACGGACCTTCGGATCGTGTCGCGAATCTGCGCGGGCAACCGCGTGCCGGGGCGGACGGAAGGCATGAGGAAGAGCCGGCGGTTCGCCATGCGCCCGGGGCGCTCCGGCTACGAGCCCGACATCTGCTCGTAAAGGGTGAGCAGCGCCTGGGTCCCGTTTTCGCCTTTCCCCTGGGCCTCGAGCGCCGAGAGCAACTGATGCACGAGGGCCGCGCCGGGCAACGGCACGCCTTTCTCGCGCGCGGTCCGAAGCACGATCGCGAGGTCCTTCTGCTGGTGCTTGATGGCGAACGCGGGCGCGAAATCGCGCGCGATCATCTTCTTCCCGAGGACCTCGAGGGCCCAGGAGTTCGCGGCGCCGGCCGTCAGCGCCTCGTGGAGCGCCGGCAGGGGCAGGCCGACGCGCGCGGCGAAGGCCATCGCCTCCGACAGCGCGATGAGATTCCCGGCGACGAGGATCTGGTTCGTGGCCTTGCCGAGCTGTCCCGCGCCCGACGGGCCGAGATGGGTCACGCGCTTGCCCATCGCTGCGAAGACCGGCCGTGCCCGCTCGAGCGCCGCGGCCTCGCCGCCGACGAAGAACGTGAGCGTTCCCTCGATCGCGCCCTTCTGGCCGCCCGAGACCGGCGCGTCGAGAAGGAAGACGCCGCGTCCGGAGAGCCGCGCCGCGAACGCGCGCGCCGATTCCGCCGCGATGGTCGAGCAGTCGATGACGATCGCGCCGGACTCGAGGCCTTCGGCCGCGCCGGACGGCCCGAAGAGCACGAGCTCGACCTCCGGCGCGTCGGGCAGGCAGGTGACGAGGACCTCGGAGGCGCGGCCGACGTCCGCGAACCGCGCGAACGCCTTTGCCGTCCCGCCGATCTCCACCGCGAGCGCGCGCGCCTTTGCGGCCGTTCGCGTCGCGACCGACAGCGGGAACCCAGCCTTCGCCAGGTTGCGCGCCATCGGCGCACCCATGGTCCCGAGTCCGACGATCCCGACGCGGAGCGGCGACGCCATCAGGGGAGATTGGTCACGACGTACAGCTCATCGAGCAGGCGCTTGTACGAATAGACGTACGACTTCTCGTCCGGCGAGACGACCGCCGGGCCGACCTGGAGGATGCCCGCGGGGTCCGGCGGCCGGAATTCCTTCCATGGCGTCCGCTTGCCCGTTGCGAGATCGAGCAGCTCGATTCTCCCCGGCGGCGCCGACTGGCGGAAAACGAAGAGGGACCGTCCGTCTGCGCTCCAGCGGAGAACGATGTCCTCGGGATCGAGACCGGGTAGGGGACGCGGCTCGCCGGGCTCGGTGGGATACAGCGCGAGCCTTCCGTCCGGCCCATAGGCCGCGGCGAGCTTGCCGTCGGGCGAGATGGGATTGACGGTGCGCGCCATGCCGACGCCCTCGGGAGTGATCGCCCGCGGCTTTCCGTTCGGGATGTCCTGGACATAGAGGCGGACGCCGCGTCCCGGCTCGTTGCCCGTGACGAGGATGCGGCGGCCGTCGGGAAAGATCGCCGCGGCCTGCGTGGCCACGTTGCTCTGCGCGAGGACCTTCGGCTCTCCCGGGCCGGTGGGAAGGAGGACGAGCTGTGTGGCGGCTGGCTTGGGAGCAGTCAGGGCGTAGCGGCCGTCGGGCGAGAAACCGAAGGAGTAGCCGTTCCCGAGCTTGACCGCCGCCGATCCGTCGAGAGGCCGCATGTAAATGCCTGAGGGTACGATGTTCTGCTCGTCGAAGAGGAGCGCTCGCCCGTCGCGCGAGATGTCGGTCGGAAAGGACCAGTTGAGCCAGGTGAGGTTGCGCTCTTCACCGGACGCTGGTACGCCGACGACTTCGCGCCGCGCGGCGATGAGTGACATCAGCATCCGGCCGTCCTTCGAGATGTCGTGCACGACGTCGATGCCGGGCGAGCCCAGGACCTGACGCGTCTTCCCGGACAGGGTCGTGATGGCGAAGGGGGCGCTCGACCAGACCTCGTCTCCCTTCGGCGACCACGCGACGCCGAGGTTGGCGTAGGGTCCTTCGGCGCGCACCTTCCCTTCGGCGTCCACGATCTTCAAGCGGCCGTCGTTGTCGCCGCGCGTCGGGTGTTCGATGAAAGCGACGTAGCGCCCGTCGGGCGACACGCGGACGCCGCTGACCCATCCCGACGGCGTGTAGATCGTCTTGCCGATCGGGTATTCGAGGCGCTGGAGGTTGCCGACCTGGCGCGCGACGGCGAGCGTTTGACCGTCCGGCGCCCAGTCGGCGTCCTGCACGTTCTCGAGAATCGGACGCGGCGCGCCGCCGCCGAGCGAGACGCGCGCGAGCGTGCCGGTGCTCTCGTAGCCGGCCAGGAAGTGGCGGTTGAGAGAGATCGCCATCTCGCCCGTCTTCGAGATCGAGAGCACGTCGGCCGGCGGCAGTCCGAGCGGCCGCGATTCCGGGCTGTCGAGGCGCGCCGAGTAGATCTCGAGCGGGCGGCCGTCCCAGGCGGCGCCGTAGGCGATCGTCTGGCCGTCAGGCGCGAAGCGCGCGGAGAAGATCATGCCGCGCTGATAGGTGATCTGCTGGAACTGCGGAGGCGCGGAGGGCTTGCCGCCGCCGACGGCCTCGCGGAGCAGGAAACCGGCCGCGAGGCCCGCGACCGCCGCGATCGCCGGCGCGAGCCAGCCGCGGCGATGCGCCTTGACCGGCGCGATCGCGCCGCTCGCGCTCGCCGAAGTCGAAGTCTCCGAGAGGTGGTCCCGCACGGACGCGAGGTCGCGCGCCAGGTCCTTCGTCGAGGCGTAGCGGTCCTCGGGGTCCTTCATGAGGCAGCGCTCGACGATCCATCGCAGCGGCGCCGGCGCGGCGGGGCTCGAGGCGGAGATCGGCGCGGGCTCCTCGCGCATGATCGCGACGAGCGTCTCGGCGCCGGTCTTGCGCTGGAAGGCGCGCTCGCCGGTCGCCATCTCGTAGAGGATCGATCCCAGCGCGAACTGGTCGGAGTGGAAGTCCACCGGCCTTCCCGCCGCCTGCTCGGGCGACATGTATCCCGCGGTGCCGAGGACGGTGCCCGGCTCCGTCGGCGACCCGGCGGCCGTCTGAATCGCCGAGGCGGCGTTCGCATCCGGCTCGGCGAGCTTCGCGAGGCCGAAGTCGAGGATCTTGACGTAGCCGTCCTTGGACACCATGAGGTTCTCGGGCTTCAGATCCCGATGCACGATCCCCGCGCCGTGCGCCTTGGCGAGTCCCTCGGCCGTCTGCGCGGCGACGTCGAGGAGCTTCTTCGTCGGCACGGCGCCCGCGGCCACGAGCTCGCGTACGGTCCGTCCTTCCACGAGCTCCATCGCGATGAAGGTCGTCTCGCCCTCCGAGCCGACCTCGTGGATCGTCAGGATGTTCGGGTGGTTGAGCGCCGAGGCGGATCTCGCTTCCTGTTCGAAGCGGCGGCGGCGATCGGGATCCGTCGCGCGGTCGGCCGGCAGCACCTTGATCGCGACGTCTCGTCCCAGCCGGGTGTCGCGCGCCTTGTAGACCTCTCCCATGCCTCCGGCGCCGAGAGGGGCGAGGATCTCGTAAGAACCCAGGCGAGTTCCGGCCGGAAGCGTCATCGGATCGCCCGGCATTCTACGTCTCGAAACTCGGGGTCCCGTTGATATCGTTCGCCGACCGGAGGCCAACAGAATGAAGTCGAAGAGCGCTCTCGCCGCGGCGGCCCTGCTCGTCATCGGAGTCCTCGGCGCCGGTCCGGCGCCCGCGGAGAAGGACGACAAGAAAGACGAGAAGAAGTGGGACGTCGAGAACCCGCCGTACCCGATGCCCTACGAAGCGAAGATCGACACGGACGAGGGGACGTGGATGAGCCTGGACGTCTCGCCCGACGGCGGCGAGATCGTGTTCGACCTGCTGGGCGACATCTACGCGGTCCCGTTCGCCGGCGGCGAAGCGCGCGCTCTGACCTCGGGCGTCGCCTGGGACATGCAGCCGCGCTTCTCGCCCGACGGCAAACGCATCGCCTTCACTTCCGACCGCGCCGGCGGCGACAACATCTGGGTCATGAACCGGGACGGCTCGGGTCTCGAACAGGTGACGAAGGAGTCCTTCCGGCTCACCAACAGCCCGGCGTGGTCTCCCGACGGCGACTTCATCGCCGCGCGCAAGCATTTCACGGGCACGCGCTCGCTCGGCTCGGGCGAGATCTGGCTCTATCACCGCACGGGCGGGGAAGGGCTCCAGATGACGAAGCGTCCCAACGAGCAGAAGGACGTCGGCGAGCCGGCGTTTTCGCCGGACGGCCGCTATCTTTACTACAGCCAGGACGTCACGGCGGGCCGCATCTTCCAGTACAACAAGGACCCCAACAGCGAGATCTACGCGATCGAGCGGCTCGACCGCGTGACCGGACGGACCGACCGCTTCGTCTCCGCGCCCGGCGGTTCGATCCGGCCGACGCCCTCGCGCGACGGCAAGCGGCTCGCGTTCGTGCGGCGCCAGCGTCTGAAGACCGTCCTCTTCGTCAAGGACCTGGTCTCGGGTCATGAGCGCCCGGTGTTCGACGGCCTCGAGCGCGACATGCAGGAGACCTGGGCGATCCACGGCGTGTATCCGACGATGGCCTGGACGCCCGACGACCGCGCGATCGTGCTGTGGGCCGGCGGAAAGATTCGAAAGGTCGACGTCGAAAGCGGCGCCGCATCGGTCATTCCGTTCCACGTGACCGGCACGCGCAAGGAGGCCGAAGGCGTGCGATTCCCGGTGGACGTCGCGCCGGCGCGCTTTCCGGTGCGCATGCTGCGCTGGGTCGAGGTCTCGCCGCGCGGCGACCAGGTCGCTTATCAGGCGCTCGGGCGCGTCTGGGTGCGCGATCTGCCCTCGGGGACGCCGCGGCGCCTGACGTCGCAGACCGATCACTTCGAGCTCTATCCCTCGTACTCGCGGGACGGGAAATGGATCGCCTTCACGACGTGGGACGACGAGAAGGCGGGATCCGTTCGGGTGGCGCCGGCGCGCGGCCCCGGCGAGGAGAAGGTGCTGACGCCGGAGCCCGGGCACTATCGCGAGCCGGCCTTCTCGCCCGACGGCTCCAAGGTCGCGTATCGGAAGGATACCGGCGGCGGCCTCGTTACGAACGACTGGACGCTCGAGCCGGGGATCTACTGGGTGCCGGCGGCCGGTGGCGGCAAGCCGACGCTCGTGACGCGCGACGGCGTCGCGCCGCAGTTCGGCGCCGCGAGCGACCGCGTCTACTTCACTCGCTACGACGGCGGGGACGACAAGGAGGAGCCGAAACGTACCTTCGCGAGCGCCGCGCTCGACGGCGCGGAGGTCCGCGAGCACCTCGAGAGCGCCGACGCAACGGAGTTTCGGATCTCGCCGGACGAGAAGTGGATCGCCTTCCGCGAGCGGTTCAACGCGTATATCGCGCCCTTCGTGCGGACGGGGTCCCGCATCGACATCGGGCCGAAGTCGAAGGCGATCCCGGTCGCGCGCGTTTCGAAGGACGCCGGCGAGTACCTGCGCTGGTCGGGCGACTCGAAGAGCCTCTCCTGGTCCCTCGGGCCGCAGCTCTTCACGCGCAGCCTGACGGACTCCTTCGCGTTCCTCGCGGGCGCTCCCGAAAAGCTCCCTGAGGCTCCGGAGAAGGGGATCGAGATCGGCTTCGAGCAGGCGGCCGATACGCCGCGCGGAACGATCGCGCTCGTCGGCGGGAGGGTCGTGACGATGAAGGGCGACGAGCTCTTCGAGAGCGGCACGGTCGTCGTCGAAGGCAACCGCATCAAGGCGGTCGGCCCGGCCGGCCAGGTCGCCGTCCCGCCCGGTG
This sequence comes from Thermoanaerobaculia bacterium, assembly GCA_035498835.1. Taxonomy (GTDB): domain Bacteria; phylum Acidobacteriota; class Thermoanaerobaculia; order UBA5066; family Gp7-AA6; genus DATBFU01. Next base: position 31 of record DATJZU010000041.1, on the reverse strand, counting down.
CGCGCGTCGTGGACGTGAAGGGCAAGACCGT
>DATJZU010000040.1:0-25604 GCA_035498835.1 Thermoanaerobaculia bacterium | reverse complement strand
CAGGCGGACGGTCGAGGCCCTTTGGCCGAGCCGTCCGCCGGTCGCATCTTCGCGAGATTCGGAGCGAGAGCGGTCGCGACGGTCAGTGCCGGCGGACGGCGACGTGGCCGCCTCCGTGGAACCCGCCGGGACCGTGCCCGTGGCCACGAACGTGGGCGACCGGGAATCCATGCGCGTGGACCGAGAAGTAGGCGACCGGCGCTCCGTAGGCCGCGTATCCGTATCCGTAGGGGTACGCATAAGGCGCTCCATACCCGTACCCGTACCCGTAGGCGTAGGGCGATGGACCGTAGGAATAGGCGGCATACGGCGCCGCGACGACGACGGAAGGAGCGAAGAACGGAGCGGGAAATCCCACGGCGACGCGGACGTGCGCCGAGTGAAAGCTTCCGTGGAAGCGTGCGCCTCCGTGGAAGTTTCCGCCGGCGGAGGCGGTGCCGGGTGACGCGAAGAAAGCCGCGGCGGCCAGGAGGGCCGGAATCGCAATCGCACGCAGGGACTTCATCTCCAATACCTCCGCCCTCATTCCATCGCAACGGTGATGCCAGTTCGATCCCACTCGATCCAAAGAACTTGAGCGTTGCCGGCGAGCCATCGGCCGTCCCCGGCGAGAGTCAGTCCGACGCCCGCAGAGGTCAGCGGCCGGCCGCCTCAGCGGAAGAGCCGGAAGAGGAAGCGCGCCACCGCGAGGGCGAGAGAGCCCGCCATGCTCCAGCGATTGACGCGGGACGAAAACGAGTTGCGGCTGAAGAGCCGGTAGGCGCCGACGACGCCTGCCGTGAGCGTGCCGGTCCAGAACCCGATCGACGTGTAGCGCGCGCGCTTCTCCTGGATGCCGGAGCGCACCTCGCCGATCGCGGCAGCGAGATCGCGGCGCTCGGCCTCGGCACGGATCGAGAGGTTCACCAGCCGTTCCTCGCGCGTGCTCATCCGGCGCTCTCCCGCAGCCGGGCCTCGATCTCCTCCGGCGTCTCGCCGGCGCGCGCCGGGACCGGCTGGTCGTCGGAACCCTTCTCCCCGTCCGATTTCTCGTCCACGCCCGCCGCGCGCTTGACGGCCTCGAGATCGCGGTCGATTTCCCGCCGCGTCGCCGGGAAATCCAGTGGACGGACGCGGGACATCTGGCGCACGCCGAACGCGCCGGCCGCCGCCGCGATGCCGGCGTAGAGCACGAGGGTCGCGAGGATGCCGAGGATCGGGCTTCCGAGGAGGCGCGAGAATACGGCGGCGAGGAGCGCCGTCAGCAACAGGCCCGCGAGCGTCCCGAAGAGAATCGCCACGAAGAGAGACGCGAGCGCTTTTCCGAGGAACGCTCCCTTCTCCGCGAGCTCCTCCTGGAACATGGCCGCGCGCGTCTCGAACACGCGTCCCGCGGCCGCGCCGACCGCCCACAGCTTCTCGCGCCACCCCGGCGGCCGGGATTCGACGTCCGGCTCGAGCTCTTCGATCTCACTCATGGACGCGCCTCCAGGGAGGCGGCCGTGTGCGCTCCGGGCGACAAAGCCTCCATCGGAGCGACGCGGACGCCGCAGTCGCGCAGGCGCTCGCCGACGCGGCGCGCGATCGCCGGTGCTCCGGGCGTGTCGCCGTGCAGGCAAATCGTGTCGGGCTGGAGCTGCAGCCGCGTCCCGTCGGTCGCCACCGCGTACCCCTCGCAGACGAGCGACACGGCCTGCGCCGCCGCCGCGTCCGGATCGGTCAGGAGCGCGTCGGGCCGCGAGCGCGGCACGAGATTGCCGTCCGGAAGATATCGGCGGTCGGCGAACGCCTCTCCCGCCACGGAGAGCCCCGCCTCGCGGCCGGCCTCGAGGAGCATCGAGCCGACCGCCCCGACGAGGATCAGTGCCGGGTGGAACCGCCGCACGCCTTCGGCGATCGCCCGCGCCACGTCGGGGAACTTCCCCGCCATGTGGTACAGCCCGCCGTGCGGCTTCACGTGCGAGAGCGTCCCGGCGCGCGACCGCACGAAGGCGTCGAGGGCGCCGATCTGATACAGGACGAGCTTCTCGATCTGGCCCGCCGGCAAATCGACCGCCGCGCGGCCAAAATTCTCGCGGTCCGCGAAGCCCGGGTGTGCCCCGACCCGAATGCCGCGCGCCAGCGCCGCGGCCACCGTGCGGTCCATCGTCGCGGGATCGCCCGCGTGGAAGCCGCACGCCACGTTGGCCGAGGTCAGATAAGGCAGGAGTTCCTCATCCGGCATTCCCTCGCCGACGTCGGCGTTCAGGTCGATCGTCGTCATGCGCTCAGAAATTGTATCCCCGCCCGTGCGGCCAGGGCCTCGGCCAGGGTCACCGCCGCGAAGCGCACCGCGCGCCCCGGCGGCGCCTGCGCCGCGAGCGGCCAGTCGGCGGCGATGACGGCGCCGACGCGCGCGTAGCCCCCCGTGATCGGGCGGTCGGGCCCGAGGAGGATCGGCTGTCCGTCGAGCGGCACCTGGATCGTACCGCGGGCCGTTCCCTCCGGCGGCATCTCGGACGAACCGGCCGCCGCGAGGGGCGGTCCCTCCAGCCGGATTCCGCGGCGGTCGCTCGTCGAGGAGACGCGGAACGACTGCGACAGGAACGTCTCGATCGCGCGGCGCTCGAAGAAGCGCTCGCGGCGCGGGTCGAGGACGACGCGCAGCAGGAGCTCGGCGGCGCCCTTCGCGGAAGGGTTCGAGGACTCCGGCGCGCGAGCGGCCGCGCGGGCATCGCGCGCCGCGCCCGGCGGAACCATCAGGATCTCGCCGGGCTCGAGGCGTTTCGTCAGCGCGAGCCGCCCCGGCGCGCGGAGCCCGCCCTCGACACAGAGGTACGCGCGCATCGCTTCGCGCGACGGGCCGAATCGGAGGCGATCTCCCACCTCGACCCGCAACGGCGCCGATGCGAACGCCGTCACGCCGTTGCGCTCGAGCGCCATCGCGGCGCCGGAGACGCAGACGAAGAAGGACGACAGCGCCTCGAGCTCCGGGCCGAGGAGCGTCATCTCGACCGCGGCCGCGTCCGGCGGGTTGCCGAGAAGCGCATTGCCCTGCGCGAGCGCGCTCTCGTCCATCGCGCCTCCGGGCGGCAGTCCCGAGCCGCCCCCGCCCGGGCGCGGCGCGCCCTGAACCGACGCGAAGACGCCCGACTTCACGACGCGGAACGCGGGACGCCCGCCGGGAGAGGTCGCGACGCGCGACGACGCGGCGGCGATCTCCGCCTCCAGCGCCGCGAAGCGCCCCGGCGCGACCGCCGCGAAGCGGACGCGGTCTCCGGGCGCGAAGAGCGCGGCCGGCTCGGCTTCCTCGTCGAAGAGCCGGACGGCGGCCCGGCCGATGAGGCGCCAGCCTCCCGGCGTCGCCGAGGGATAGACGCCGGTATACGGGCCACCGATTGCGACCGAGCCCGCGGGCACGCGCGGCCGCGGCGTCGGCAGGCGCGGCGCGTGGAGCGCCGGGTCGAGCCCGGAGAGATACGCCCAGCCCGGCGCGAACCCGAGGAACGCGACCGCGTATTCCCCTGCCGCGTGGCGGCGGCAGAGCTCTTCGGGCGACATCCCCGCGCGCGCCGCGAGCTCCGAAAGGTCCGGCCCCATCTCGACGCCGTAGAGGACGGGGATCTCGTGCCGGCGCGGCGGCCGCGGCGCGGACGAAAGGCCCGAGCGCGCCCGGATCTCGCGGCGGACGGCCTCGTGGGGAAGGATCCGCGGATCGAACGCGACAAAGAGCGTGCGCGCGCCCGGGACGGCGTCGCGGAGCCCCGGCAATCGCTCCACGAGCAGCGCCTCTCCGAGCACCACCGCCGCGCGGTTGGCTTCGTCCTCCGGCGCGTCGCGGTACTCGACGATGGCGGCGCCGTCGGCGAGGTCGTGGATATCCGGCGCGAGGTCGCTCATGCGCGGGTCGCGCCGGCGACGGCGCCGCGACGCCTCCAGAGCGCGTAGACCGGGACGCCGGCTCCGACGATCAGGTAGCCCGGCCACGTCGTGCGCGGGTTGGCGGAGAGCAGGAGCAGGATCAGCGCGACGCCGCCCGCCGCATAGAGGAGCGGGAACAGCGCGCCGCCCGGCAGCCGGAACGGCCGCGGCCACTCGGGCCGGCGGCGCCTTAGTACGACGACCGCGAGCACCAGCAGAACGAAGAAGAGCAGGTCCGCCGAGATGACGTACTTCAGGAGGTCGCTGTAGCTGCCCGAGAGGACGAGCAGGCAGGCCCACGCCGCCTGCGCGCGGAGCGCGTTCCCGGGCACGCCCGCGCGGTTGATCCGCTCGAGGCCGCGGAAAAAGAGCCCGTCCCGCGCCATCGCGAACCCGACGCGCGCGCCCGAGAGGATGAGGCCGTTGACGCACCCGAAGGTCGAGACCATGATCGCCGCCGCGACGGCCGCGGCCGCCGGCGGACCAAAGAGGGCGGTGGCGACCGCCGTCGCCACGCGGTCCTCGGGAGCGCGGGCCACTCCCGACAACGGGAGCACGTTCAGGTAAGCAACGTTCGCCGCGACGTAGAGCACCGTGACGATCGCGCATCCCGCGAGCAGCGCCCGCGGCAGCGTCGAGCCCGGATCGCGGATCTCTTCGCCGGCGAACGTGACGTTGTTCCACGCCGACTGCGCGAAGAGCGGCCCGGCCATCGCGGTGCCGAACGCCAGGGCGAGCGGTACGCCCGTGAGCGCCGATCCCGAGGAAGACGCGGCATGCCACAGGTTCGCCCCGCGAAGCGCCGATCCCTGCCCGCCTCCCAGAAGGAGGCCCGCGGCCGTCAGGCCGAGGAGCGCGGCGAACTTCGCGACCGTGAAGACGTTCTGCGTCCGCGTGCCGGTCTTCACTCCGGTGGCGTTCGACGCCGTCAGCACGAGGATGACAGCGATGGCGACCAACTGCACCGCCGACACGGAGACCGGCCCGGCGGCGAAGAGCGGTCGCGACGAGATCGCCGGCGCGACGACGCCCAGGAACTTCCCGAACGCGACCGCGACGGCGGCGATCGTGCCCGTCTGCACGACGAGCATCAGGGTCCACCCGAAGAGAAAGCCGGCGAGCGGTCCGTAGGCCTCGCGAAAGAACACGTACTGTCCGCCGGCGCGCGGCAACATCGCCGCGAGCTCCGCGCAGCAGAGCGACGCGACCATCGTCGAAACGCCGGCCACCGTCCACGCCGCGAGCAGCCAGCCGGCGGATCCGACCTGCCGCGCGCTCTCCGCCGAGACGATGAAGATGCCGGAGCCGATCATCGAGCCGACGACGAGCGCCGTCGCATCGAAGAGTCCGATCCCCCGGGAGAGCTTCGCCGCGGGATCCATCGTGAGGCTCAGGATCGCGGGGGCGTGCCGTGTCGGTCGCCGAAGCGCTTCTCGAGAATGCCGACGACGTGGAGCGTTCCGAGCGCGAGCAGGGTCGCTCCCGCCGCGAACGGATACTGACGCAGCGCCGTCGACGCGCCGACCGTCGCCGCGAAGAGCATCGAGGCCGCGGTCGTCAGTCCCTCGATGTGCTCCTCGTCGCGCTGCCGAATGATCGTGCCGGCGCCGAGGAAGCCGACCGCCGTGACGACGGCCGTGATCACCGGCACCGGGTCGAACCGCACGGCGGCCGGCGTGCTCGCGCCGAGAAACTGATGCTCGAGGGCGCGGGCGCCCTCGACGAGCATCGCCGCAGCGCCGGCGACGAGCATGTGCGTGCGGAGCCCCGCGGCCTTCCGGCGGAGCTCGCGCTCGAGTCCGATGAAGGCGCCGAAGAACATCGCGAGCGCGACATCGACGAGCATCCGGAGCTGGACGTCGAGGCTCAAGCGGTCATCTCCAGAACCGGAAACGGCGCTGCGACGAAGGCGCCCTCGGGCTCGAAGGTCCATTCGCCGCGCCCGCACAAGTCGCCGTCCGCCGTGAACGCGAACCCCCGGTTGCCGCGCTGCTCGGTCATTTGGAGCATCAAGTCGAGCCGGTACGGAAGCCATCCCCGCGTGCGGAGTCGCACCGTCCGGCCGACCCCGTCCGCGTCGCCCGCCTGGATCTGCTCGGCGCGCCGATAGTGGATCCTCATCGGCTCCCCCCGCAAGTGCCTGGAAAGCTTACCCCGACCGCCGCTCGGACCCGTCCCGGCCGGCCTGCGATCGCGCGGAACTTCCCCGGAGCACGTGCGTAACTCATAGGCAGGCGGTACGTCTCATCGTCGTCCGCCACCGGATCGAGGAAGGCCGAAGGGGAAGGGGTCGGCTCCATGCGCAAGCTCTTCAGGACCCTGTTTCTGCTGCTGATTCTCGTGGCCGCGGCCGCGGGTCTCTACGCCTGGGCGCGGGCCGGCAAGGGCGACAAGGACGGCCCCAAGATGGTGACCGTCGAGAAGGGCGCCGTCACCGAGAAAGCGATCGCCGTCGGCCAGATCCAGCCGCGGCAGAAGTTTTCGGTCAAGTCGAAGATCTCCGGCATCGTGCGCCGCTGCCTCGTCCAGGTCGGAGACCGGGTCCAGGCCGGACAGACGCTCTTCGAGATCGCTCCCGACCCGACGCCGCAGGAGCTGACGGATGTCGACCGACAGCTCGACTCCGCGCGCGCCTCCTTCCAGCGTGCCAAGGCGGATTACGAGCGCGCCGTGGAGCTGTCGAAGACGGGCGTCCTCCCGACGTCCGACCTCGACTCCAAGCGCGAGGCCTTCGAGCTCGCGAAGATCGCGGTCGCGCGAGCCGAACAGGACCGCGACCTCACGCGTAAGGGGCGGATCGACACGGCCGACATCACGATCGAATCGAACATCAAGTCCCCGGCCGCCGGAACGATCCTGACCCGCGCGGTCAACCCGGGAGATCCCATCACCCCGCTGACCTCCTATCAGCCGGGCACCGAGCTCGCAACGATCGCCGACATGACCGACCTGATCTTCAAAGGCACGGTGGACGAGATCGACGTCGGCAAGCTCAAGGTGGACCTGCCCGCGCGCATCAAGGTCGGCGCGATGCCCTCCGACGTCGTGAGCGGGCGGATCTCGCGCATTGCGCCGCAGGCCCAGCAGAAGGACGGCGCGACGCTCTTCGACGTCGAGATCGAGCTCGATCCGTCGAATCGGATCACGCTGCGCGCCGGCTACTCGGCCAACGCGGATCTCATCATCCGCGAGAAGAAGGACGTGCTCACGGTGCCCGAGCGCGTCGTGATCTTCGAGGACGGCGGAAAGAAGACGTTCGTCGAGCTCCCGCCCGCAAAGCCCAAGGAGCCGCCCAAGAAGACCGAGATCAAGCTCGGCATCTCCGACGGCCTGAACGCCGAGGTCGTCGCGGGGCTCGAGCCGGGCGCCAAAGTGCTCGAGCGGCCCCCCAAGAAGATCACCTCCGCCGTCGACTGAGCCGAGCCGGATTTCGATGGCGACGTTCCAGGACGCTCTGCGGCAGATGTGGCGGGACATGCGCGGCCAGAAGCTGCGCACATTCCTGACCATTTTCGGCATCGTCTGGGGCACGATCGCCGTGACGCTGCTTCTCGCCTTCGGGCGCGGGCTGCAGCGGCAGATGACGATCAACACCGCCGGCATCGGCGATCAGATCTGCATCGCGTGGCCCGGCCTGACGTCGATCCCGTTCCAGGGACTCGGTAAGGGCCGGAAGATCCGGCTGAACGAAGAGGACATCGACGCGATCCGCCAGCAGGCGCGCGGCCTGAACGCCATCTCGAGCGAGTACTCGCAGACGATGAAGCTGAACTACGGCACGAAGACGGTGGCCGTGGACGTCTCGGGGGTCTCGCCCGAATTCGGTGCGATGCGCAACATCAATCCGCACGAGGGCGGACGGTTCCTGAACCCCAACGACGTGGCCCTCGAGCGCCGCGTCCTCTTCATCGGCAACAAGCTCGCCGACGACGTCTTCGGGAAGACCGATCCGATCGGAAAGACGGTGCTCCTCGGCGGATCGCCCTTTCTCATCGTCGGCGTGATGGAGAAGAAGATCCAGCAATCGAGCTACAGCGGCCGCGACAACGGAAAGATCTTCATCCCCGGTTCGACGTTCCGGGCGCTGACGGGCGCAAAGTGGATCGACAACTTCATCTATCAGCCCACGATCCCGCACGAGAGCAAGCAGGTCACGGCGAGCGTGCGCGAGATCATGAGCCGCCGCCAGAGGTTCGATCCGGACGACAAAGAGGCTCTCTCGGTATGGGACACGACGGAGGAGTTCGCCTTCTTCGAGATCTTCTTTCTGTCGTTCCGGCTGTTCCTCGGGATCATCGGCTCCTTCACGCTCATCGTCGGCGGCATCGGGGTCTCGAACATCATGAACGTCGTCGTCGAGGAGCGCACGCGGGAGGTCGGCATCAAGATGGCCCTCGGGGCGCGGGCGAAAGCCGTCCTGCGGCAGTTCCTCATCGAGACGATGCTCATCACGAGCGTCGGCGGCGCCATCGGGTTCGCGATCTCGCTCGCTGTGTGCTGGGTGTTCCCCAAGTTCGGGGTGACGGAGTACGTCGGCGATCCCAACGTCTCGTTCGCGGTGGCGGCGGTGACGGCGGCGATCCTCGGCCTGACCGGTCTGACGGCCGGCTACTTCCCGGCGAAGGAGGCCTCGCGCCTCGACCCGGTCGTGGCGATGAAGCTATGAGCCGCCACGACTTGAAGCTCGTCCTCCAGCTCTTCTTCCTGTCCGCGCGTCTCCAGAAGAAGCGGGCCACGCTGACGATCGCGTCGCTCGCCTGGGGAACGGTGACGATCCTGCTGCTGCTCGCGTTCGGCGAAGGCCTGAAGCGCCAGATGCAGTCGAACGAGCAGGCGATGGGGTCGAATCTCGCGATCCTCTGGCCCGGCGAGACGTCGAAGCCCTACAAGGGACTCGCCGAGGGGCGCTCGATTCACGTTCGTCTGGACGACGTCGACTACGTGCGCGAGCGCATGCCGGACCTCGACGCCGTCTGGGGCGAGCTGACTTCCTGGCGCACCGCGCTCGCATACGGCCGCAAGACCGTCAATGGCCGCGTCATCGGCACGAACCCCTGCTACGGGGACCGGCGCAAGCACTTTCCCAAGCCCGGCGGGCGCTTCCTCGACCCCGACGACCTCGACCAGAAGCGCCGCGTTGTCTTCCTGGGCAACGAGCTCGCCAAGCAGCTCTTCGGCGACGAGGAGCCGGTCGGCAAGACGCTTGCGATCAACAACTCGCCATTCACCGTGATCGGCGTCATGCAGCGCAAGCGGCAGTCGTCCACGTACGGCGGTCCCGACGCGCAGCATGCCGTGATCCCCGAGACGACCTTCAAGGCGCTCTTCGGAAAGGACCAGCTGAACGTCCTGGTCCTCCGCGTGAAGCGGCCCGAGGAGATGGACGACGCCCTCGTCCGGCTCAACCAGGTCCTCGGTCCGCACCTCGGCTTCGACCCGGAGGACCCGCGCGTCTTCGGTGTCTGGAACACCGTCGAAGGACAGAAGATGGGCGCCAAGATCCTGCTCGGCCTCGAGCTCTTCTTCGGCATCATCGGCGCGCTGACCCTCATCATCGGCGGCGTCGGCGTGGCCAACATCATGTACGCCGTCGTCAAGGAGCGCACCAAGGAGATCGGCGTCAAGATGGCCATGGGTGCGCGCCGCCGCTGGATCACCGGCCCCTTCATCCTGGAGGGCCTCGTCTACACGCTCGTGGGCGGCCTCTTCGGGGCCTTTATCTCGATCGTCATCGTGACGCTGCTCGGCCTGATCCCGTCGGAAGGCAACGACGTGCTCGAGTTTCTCGGCAAGCCGACGCTGTCCTGGCCGATCGGCGCCGCTACCGTCGCGATCCTCGGAACGGCCGGCCTGCTCGCCGGATACTTCCCCGCGCGCCGAGCCGCCTCGATCGACCCGGCGTCCACCCTGCGCTATGAGTAAGGAGAGAGCCATGCCCGCGGCCGACGGCCCCGTCATTGCCATGGACCGGATCCGGAAGATCTACGACACCGGGAAGGTCCGGGTCGAGGCGCTGAAGGGCATCGACCTCTCGGTCGCGGCCGGCGAGTTCGTGGCGATCGTCGGACCGTCGGGCTCCGGTAAGTCGACGCTCATGAACCTAATCGGCTGTCTCGACACGCCGAGCGACGGCACCTACCGTCTCGCCGGAGAAGACGTCTCCGGCCTCTCGCGCGACGACCTCGCGGACATCCGGAATCGGCGCGTCGGATTCGTGTTCCAGAACTTCAACCTGCTGCCGCAGATCACGGCGTTCGAGAACGTCGAGATGCCGCTCCTCTTCGGAGGCGTGCCGCAGAAGAAGCGCAAGGAGCGCGTCGAGGAGCTCCTGACCAAGGTCGGGCTGGCGGATCGCATGGACCACAAGCCGACCGAGCTGTCGGGCGGCCAGATGCAGCGCGTCGCGATCGCCCGCGCGCTCGCGATGAACCCCGACATCCTGCTCGCCGACGAGCCGACGGGGAACCTGGACACGTCCTCGGGCGGCGACGTCATGGGACTCTTCACCGAGCTCTGGCAGCAGGGGCGCACGCTCGTCGTCATCACGCACGACATGACCCTCGCCCGGCGCGCCGGACGCGTCGTCGAGGTCCGGGACGGCCGCATCATCAAGGACGGCGAAGCCGCGGCCTGACACGCCGACCCGTATTCGCTAACCGATGAGTTATTGGGGTCTCACTGCGGGAAGTGGAGCCCTAGCGCCACGGCCAAGAACTTGGCCAACTGCGAGCGCGTGACGACGTCGTTCGGGCAGAAGTTGCCGCCACCGCAGCCCGACGTGACCCCGGAGGCTGCGAGCGCCTCGATCGCGCGGAAATAGGGGTCGGAGGTCGGCACGTCGTTGAAGGTCGCCGTTGCGGGAGCCGGGCTCATCTGTCGATGCCAGACGAGAACGGCTCCTGCGAGCGTGTGGTTCGTGGAGTAGAGCCCGACCTTGAGAGCGTAACCCGCGTAGCTCGGTTGTCCGGTCAATCCGCAGAGAATCACCGACTCGATCGGCACGGGCTGTACCCCTTGGATCGTGAGGATTCCCGTCCCCGTCAAACCGACGCTGGTGTTGTTCCAGCTGGCGTAACTGAAAGGTCCACAGGTGGTGGCGCTGCTCACCCCCTGGCCCATTCCAACCAGCGAAGCGTCGATGTTCGTCGCCGGATCGAGGTCGGTGACCAGCACGCGAATCTCGTCGAGCACCGCGCCGTTCGGGGGCAAGATCGGCGCGATCACATCGATGCCGCCGGCTGCGATCGGAGTGATGGTTCCGCCTCCTCCCGACAATCCCTGAAACTGATCGGATGAGCTCACACCTCGGAACGCCGCCGCGGGGATGACCGTGATCTGGGAGCCGGTGCCGTAAGCCTGTGCCATTGCCACGGCGGACGAGAAAGCGAGGGCGGCCGCCGGTCCAACGACTCGAAAAGCTCGTCTCATTTCCTTCTCCTTCCCTGCCGCGACCCGGTGGCGCCAGCCAGATTGCCGGGCGAGCGAAGGCGACCTCCTCGCGAGCCTTCCTGCTGCGGGCCGCCTACTTCTTCACGAACGCCTCGATCTCCTCGATTCCCTCTTTCGCGAACTCCGACACGGAAGGATCCGGGTCCTCCGTCAGCTTCTTGAGGAGCGCGAGATCGCTCTCGCTGTGCAGGGTCGCGAGCTTCTTGATCGCGTCCTCGCGGATCTGGCGATTCCGGTCCGACGTGAACCGCCGCAACCGTTCGGCGAGGCGCGGATCCCCGGGCGACGCCGCTTCCCAAGCCTCGAGGGCCGCGGCGCGGACGTCCTGCCGGTACTTCGGGTCGGTCCAGGAATCGAACGTCGCGGCGAGCGATGCGTCCTGGAGCTTCCCCAGGCTAATCAGCGCGCCGACCCGGATCGAGTCCCAGTAGCGCGAGTCACGGGACAGCTGCTTCGTCAGGAACTCCTTCGCCCCCGAGGCGCGCAGTCTCCCGAGCGAAATCTCCGCCGCCGCGACGACGTCCTCGGCGGCGTCCGTCTCGGCCGTCCGGCGCAGCACCGGCGCCGACGACGGGCTCCCGCACGCGCCCAGTGCCAGCGCCGCCGCGCGCCGCACGCGCCGGTCGGAATCGGCCATCGCCTTCTCGAGCGCCCGCGCCGCGGGCTCGCCGCCCGTCGCACCGAGATCCATCGCCGCCTCCTGGCGCAGCCCCCAGAAGGCGCCCGCGTCCGCGAGGACCGACGCCAGCGCCGACGGCGCCCGCGAATCGCGCGGGAAGTCGTCCGCGAGCTGCCGCGCCGCGCGAAGCCGTGCCGCGAGGTCGCCGCCGCGCAGCTCGTCCAGGACCTCGCCGATCGGGCGGCCGTACTTCACCTCGCAGACGAGCCAGCCGCCCTTGTCGAACGTCACGCGGCGCGGCCGCGACGGCGCCGGCAGCGCGACCTTCGTCTCCCAGCCCGAGAGCTCGACACGATGGGCCTTCGCGCCCGATTCGTCCGCGATCTCGATCTCGACCGGCAGCCGGAAATCGTTCTCGAACGGCAGGTCGGCCTGGATCTGCCGCACCGTGAGGTCCACCTGCTTGCGCTCGGCCGACCAGACATACGAGACGTCGAAGCGCGGATGGCCTCCGCCCTTCTGAATCCAGTCCTGAAAGAACCAGGACACGTTGCGCCCGCCGGCCCGCTCGAACGCCTCGCGCAGGTCGTTCGAATCGACGTTCGAGAATTCGTTGTGTTTTAGGTACCAGGCGAGCGCGCCGTAGAACGTGTCGTCTCCTACGAAGTGCCGCAGCATGTGGAGCACGAGTGAGCCCTTGATGTACGTCAACTGCGACTGGTACATCTGCGCGGGCTCCTTCCACCGGTACGACTCCATCGGCCGGACCTCGCCGGTGTTGCGCACGTAGTCGAGGTAGTCGTTCAGATAACGCCAGCGCTGATAGGTCAGGTCGTCCTCGCCGTGCGCGTGGCCGTTCCACACGGTGTGCCAGAAGGACGCGAAGGACTCGTTCAGCCAGATCGAAGAGAGCGAACGGCACGTCACGAGGTCGCCGAACCAGTGGTGCGCGAGCTCGTGCGCGATCGTGTCCTCGTACGTCCAGATCGGGTACGGCTTCTCGTAGTCCGGCGCCGAGTCCGGCGGGTCGTTCTCGGCGTGCAGATGCGATTCGCCGAACCCGGTCGCCGTCGTCGTCTCCATGGCGCCCACGGCGAATTCGCGCAGCGCGACGGAGTCGTATTTCACCCACGGATACGGGTAGCGCATCGTCTCGGAGAAGAACTCGATCATCCGCGCCGTGTTGCCGAAGGAGTGGCGCGCGGCGTTCTCCGTGCCGGGCGGCGTCCAGGCAGAGAGGGGCACGGTCGCCGTCCCCACGCGGGCGGAGTCGAGCGGCACGGCCACGAAGTCGCCGACGTCCACGGTCAGCAGATACGCCGGGATCGGCTTCTCCTGGATCCAGTGAAACGTGCGCGAGCCGCCCGCGTTCTCGCGCACCGACTCGAGCGTGCCGTTGGCGACGGCGGAGAAGCCCTTCGGGACGGTGACGAGCCACTCGACGGGAAAGCGCTCGTTCTCGCCGTTGTAGAGCGGGAGCCAGCCGTTGTGGAGGCCGCCCTCCCCGTAGTTCCAGGCCTGCGCGGCGCGTCCCCCGGCCGGCGGGAAGAAGTACATGCCGACGCGCGGCGACACGGCGTACGTGATCGCGACGCGGGTCTGGGCGCCCGAGGGCAGCGGCGGGTCGAGCGCGACGTCGAGCTTCCAGGCCTTCGCATCCGCCGTGAACTTCGCGGGCTTGCCGTCCCGCTCCGCACGAGAGACGACGAGATCCGCGGCGTCGAGCGAAAGCGTCGCCAGCGGAGACCGCAGCGAAGCGACGCCGAGGGTGACGGTTCCCGAGATTGTCTCGTGCTCCAGGTCGAACGTCAGCTCCGCCTTGTAGCTATCGATGTGGAAGTCGCGCTCGCGCACGGCACGCTCCGGCCCGTCCGGAACCCGGTGGCCGGGCAGGACCTGAGCCGAGAGACGCAGCGCGAGGCCCGCCCAGACGAGGAGCGCTCCGAGAATGACGCGTCGCATGTTTCCTCCCGGAATTCGGAGAAAATACTAACGCTGGAACGCGTACGAGATCTTGAGGAAGAACTGCCGCGAGAGCGGCGCGAGATGGTACGAAGTCGGCAGCACGGCCAGGATGTCACCCTCGGGAAAGAGCGCGTGACTGTCGCCGTAACCGAGGTACGCGACGGTCTGCCAGTTGACCTTGTAAGAGAAGAGCACCGAGCCGTCGAACTCGCCGGCGCGTGCCGGAACGGAGAACGAGTAGAGCGACGGATCACGCTGCGTCTCGACCCACTGCCCGATCAAGCGGAGCGACAGCCGCGCATCGAAGACGTACGTCGCCTTGAGCCGGCCGATCCAGGCCGTGAAGAGACGCTGTGCGGCGGCGCCGGGAGTCGGCGGCACGTCGAGCCAGCTCCGCTCGCCGAGGGCGATCAGCTCGAGATGGTCCGTCGGATGGAGGGTCAGGGTCAGCGCGACGTCGGCGCCGTTGCCCTCGCGCGCGTTGTCGAAATCGATCTGCCTTCCGACCGATCCCATCAGCAGGATGCGCGTGAAGCGGCGGGAGGGATCGACCTGGATCTGGAACACTCCGTAGTCCGCGGAGAGCAGCTTCCCGTCGACGCGCACGGTGTCGAGGTTCGCGCCGACGAAACCGGTCAAATTCTTCTTGCCGATGAAGTCGAGACCGGGAAAGACGCGCCGGAAAATCATGAGCCCGTCGCGGTCCTCCTGGTAATCCTCCCCCACGCGAGGCCGCAGGTAGCTGAACAGGCCGCTCGCCGGATAGAACGGCCGGCCCGCGGTCAGCGTCCCCTCGCGATATCCCACCTGCGGCACGAAGCCGTCGTCGGCGCGGAATCCGTTCGAGAAGTCCTTGTAGGTCGCCTCGAAATAGGTCGTGAGGTTCGTGCGCGTCCAGTCGAGCGAAAGACCGTGGCCCGAGAGGTGCTCTCCATTCCACGACGGCGACAGGTCGGGACGGTCGGGCTCCTGCGAATCGCTGGAGAGGTACTGCGCCGTGATCCGGTCGTCCGTCCCGATTGCCCACTGGAAGTCCGGGCCGAGCAGGCGATTGTGCCCGCCGCCCGAGATCTCGCGGTCGGTCAGCAGGAGCCCGCCGAACGAGGTCCCGAAGTCGTGCCGCAGCCGTCCGATCGCGACGAACGAATGGAAGTCCTGCGGCGCGGAGGTCGAGAACTCCGGCCCGGGCAGGACCACCGTGCCGCCGCCGCGGTCCTCCGCGACGAGGACCGTGTAGCTCGTGGAGTCGATCTTGCCGGTTCCGCGCAGCCCCCAGCTCGGGTCCGTGATGGTGCGGGTATAGACGGCCGAGATCGGCGTGTCGAAGAGGTCGACGCCCTCGAGGAAGAACGGACGCTTCTCGGGAAAGAGGAGCGCGAACCGCTGGTTCACGGCGATCTGCGCCGTGTCCGACTCGACCTGCGAGAAGTCCGGGTTGATCGCCGCGTCCACGGCCGTATCGGGATTCGGGATCCACTTGATGTCGCCGCCGCCGTTCGGCTCGACCGGCTGATTGAGGAACGTGGAATCCGGGTTCGCCGGATCGCGCGGCGCGCCCTCCTCCTTCGCCGACACGTACGGCGCGACCACGAAGTGCTGTCCCGACGGAAGGTTCTCGAATCCCGTCAGCTCGCGCGAGAAGCAGATCAGACAGTTGGATCCGCGCGGCTGCGGGCTGGAGTAGATGGCGTACCGATAGTCGCGGGGATAGTTGCGCCAGATGATGATCCCCATCTTCTGCGAGTCCGTCTTCTTGTACCGCAGCGTCGAGAGCGGGATCCGCATCTCGGCCGTCCATCCCTGCGGCCCGATCTCCGCCGCCGTGTCGTAGAAGAAATCGGGCGAAAGGTTCTCGTTGCCGTTCGCGTCGTTGAACATCGCGTCGCCCTGGATGCCGCGCGGGTTGACCCGGAACTCCATCGCCGAGCGGCGGTCGTTGCGCGTGTCGATGAAGACCGCGATGTTGTCGTCGGTCCCGAGCACCTGGTCGCGTTCGACGTACGGCGCTCGAATCTTGTCGGGCTCGGGATCGTCGCAGCGCAAGCCGACGTACAGGAAACCGTCGTCGTAGGCGAGGTAGGCCACGGTCTTGACCTTCGGCGGCGTGTTGTCGCCGGGATTGGTTTCCCAGAACTCGTCGATCACGGCGGCGCTCTTCCACGCGTCCTCCGAGAGGCGGCCGTCGATCGTGATCGGTCCCGAGGCGACGGGCACGCGCAAGGGCGGCGGAACGGAAGGAGGCGGCTGCGCCGCGGCCGCGCCCGCGCCCGCAGCAAGGACGGCGGAGAGGGCCGCCACGAAGCGTCTCACTGCAGATTGTTACGCCGCTCGCCTCCGAGGGTTCTTCACCCGTCCCCGAGCAGCGTCTAGAGCTGAAAGGCGTACGAGAGCTTCAGGAAGAACTGCCGGTCCGCGCGCGTCAGGTCGCCCGACTCCTGGAGCGTTCGATTGTCCCCGTACCCGACGAAGACGACCGTCTGCCAGTTCATCTTGTAGGAGAAGAGCGCCGATCCGGCGAACGACCCCTCGCGCGCCGTCACCGGGTTGTTCCAGAGCGAGGGATCGCGCCGCACGTCCACGTACTGGCCGATCAGGCGAAGGAGAGTGCGCGCGCTGAAGACCCAGGTCGCCTTGACCCGCGCGACGTCGGCGGTGAAGAGACGGCCGCGGCGGCCGTCCACGGACTCGTCGAGCCATTGCCGCTCCGCGACGAGATCCAGTCCGAGATGTGCCGTGGGCCGCACGAGGGCCGTGAGCGTGACCGTCCCGCCCGTGCCGACGCGGACATTCGAGACATCGGCCTGCTCGCCGTAGTTGCCTTGAATTCCGATCGTCGGAACGAGGCGTGACGGCGACGCCACGACGTTGTAGACGAACCGGTCGTACTCGAGCCGCGTCCCGTCGATCCGCACGGCCTCGAAGTTGTAGTCGAGCTCTCCGCGCAGGCCGCCCCACGCCCGGAAGGCGACGCCCGGGGCGAGGCGGCGCGAGATGAGCTCGCCGTCGCGATCGACGAAGACGTCGGCGCCGCCGAGCGGGCGAAGACGTGAAAAGAAACCGCTCGGATACAAGGTGTAGGAGACGACGCCGTTGTCCTCGCGATAGCCGACCTGCGGAACGAAGCCCTCGTCCGCGCGGAAGCCTTCCGCGAAATCGTTGTGCGTGTAGCTCCAGTTCCAGTGGTCGGACGAGTGGCTGTACGACGCCGTCCAGCCGAAGCCCGAGAGGGCCTGCCCGTCGAAGGAAGGCGAGAGGTCGGGCCGGTCCGGCTCCCTCGTCAGGCTGTAGAGGTACTGCCCGGTGACGACGTCGGCGTCGTTGGGCCGCCACTGGAAGTCGCCTCCAAACACGTAGTTGTGGCCGCCGCCGTCGATGACGCGCGCGGTGCCGAGGAGTCCCGCGAAGGAGCTCCCCAGGTCCTGGCGCAGCCGCCCGATGCCGACGAAGGACCGGAAATCCTGCGGCGCGGCGTCGGAGAAGACAGGACCGGGCAGGATGACCGTGCCGCCGCCCCGGTCCTCCGTCACGAGCGCCGTGTACGACGTGCTTCCGCCGCGGCCAGTGACGCGCGCGCCCCAGAGCGGGTCGGTGATCGTGCGCGTGTAGACGGCCTGGATCGGCGTCTGCAGCAGATTCACCTGCTCGAGGAAGAAAGGGCGCTTCTCCGGATAGAAGAGCGCGAAGCGCTCGTTGACGGCGATCTGAGCGACATCGGATTCGATCTGGGAAAAGTCCGGATTGAGCGTCCCGTCCACGATCGTGCCGGCGTCCGGAAGCCACTTCGCGTCGACGCCGACCTTCCCCTTCGTGACGAGCCCGTCGCCGGAATAACCGTCCGCTCCGGGATACGTCTTCGTGCTCGAGCCGGCAGCGTACGGCGCGGCGACGAGGTGGGCGCTCTGCGGAAGGCCCGTGATGTTCTCGACCGTCGCCGATTGGCAGAGGAAGCAGGCGGCGCCGCGGGGGACCTTGACGCTGTAGAGCTGGTAGTTGAACTCGCGCGGATAGATGCGGTAGAGCATCAGCGCCCAGTCCTGCGGGTCCTTGCGTGCGTAGCGCAGAGAGGCGAGCGGGATCGCGACCTCCACGCTCCAGGCGTCCGGCCCGATCGTCGCCGCGGACTGCCAGAAGTAGTCGGGTCCGAAGTCTTCGGTGAACGTCCCCTCGTTGAAGACCGAGTCGGCCTGGATGCCGCGCGGGCCGATCCAGAAATCGATCGCGGCGCGGTGCTGGTTCTCGACGTCGAGCAGGATCCCGACGTAGTCCTGGTCGTCCGTGATGCCGTCGCGATCCACGAACGGCGCCCGCAGCTTGCGGATGTCCGGGTCCTGACACCAGAAGGACACGTAGAGGAAGCGGTCGTCGTAGCCGATGCGCGCGACGGTCTTCACGGGCGGCGGGACGTTGTCGCCGGGCGCGATCTCGTAGAACGTGTCGACGACCGCCGCCTCTTTCCAGCCCGGGTCCGAGAGATCACCGTCCACGCGGATCGGTGCCGCGATCCGCGGGAGCCTCATCCGGAAGTCGCCCGCCTCCTCGGCCGCGAGGCCGCGCGCGCACAGGACGACCGCGGCGACGAGAAGGGGGAGCTTCACGTCCGTTCCTACGAGGATTTGCCCGGCAAGATCGCGAGAGTTTAGCGAAAGTCGTGGCTCGGGACGGCCTCGAGCAGGGGGGACGGGGGATCGCAAGGTCCCTCGCTCAGAAACGTCTCCAGCGTCCAGAACCTCTCGGCCCTCACCGAGAGCGATCCGTCCTGCTTCTGGAGCTTCCCCTCGACGATGAGCGACCCCGAGCCCACGATGACGGCGCGCTGCTTCCGGAAGAGATCGGGACGCACGATCGCCTGGCAGAGGCCGCTCTCGTCCTCGAGCGTCAGGAACACGAACCCCTTCGCCGTTCCTGGACGCTGCCGCACGATGACGGCGCCCGCCGTCTGGACGCGGCGGCCGTCGGGGATCTTCGCGAGATCGCCCGCCGCGAGAATGCCGCGGCGGCGAAGCCGGGCGCGCCAGTGTTCCATCAGATGCGGGCCGGCCGTCATCTGGGTCGTCCGATAGTCGGCGATCGTCTCCTCCTGCGGCGTCATCTCGGGCAACGGCGACGGATCTCCGGCCGACAGACTTTCGTAGAGCGGACCCGCGGGCCGCGCGACTTTCGCCGCCTGCCAGAGCGCTTCGCGGCGCGTCCGCCCGAATCCGGCGAGCGCGCCGGCGTCGGCGAGGAGCGTCAACTCGTCGGCGCGCAGCGCGCAGCGCCGCGCGAGGTCCTCGACGCCGGCGAAGGCGGTCCGCCCGCTCTCCTCCTCGACGCGCCGGCCCGTCGCCTCGCGCAGGCCCGCGACGAAGCGCAGACCGAGGCGCACCGCACCCTCTTCCCAGCGGCACTTCCAGCCCGAGCGGAGGACGTCCACCGGGCGCACGGCCACGCCGTGCCGCTGCGCGTCCTTGACGAGCGTGGCCGGGTGGTAGAAGCCCATCGGCCAGCAGTTGAGCAGCGCGGCGAGGAAGGCGGCCGGGTGGTGCGCCTTGAGATAGCAGCTCGCGTACGCGATGAGCGCGAAGCTCGCCGCGTGCGATTCGGGGAAGCCGTACAGCGCGAACGACGTGATGGACTTCACGATCTGGTCGCGCGCCGCCGGCCCGATCCCGCGCGCCTCCATGCCCGCGCGCAGCCGCGTTTCGATCGCTTCCATCCGCTCCATCGAGCGCTTGAACCCCATCGCGCGCCGCAGCTCCTCCGCCTCGCCGCCGGTGAAGCCCGCCGCGACCATCGCGATCCGCAGGAGCTGTTCCTGGAAGAGCGGGACGCCGAGCGTGCGCGCGAGGATCGGCTCGAGGCAGGGATCGGGATACTCGACGGGCGCCCTCCCCTGCCGGCGGTCGAAGAAGGGATGCACCATACCGCCCACGATCGGGCCGGGCCGGATGATTGCCACCTGGATGACGAGGTCGTAGAAGCGGCGAGGGGCGTTGCGCGGCAGCGAGGCCATCTGCGCGCGGCTCTCGACCTGGAAGCAGCCGACCGTGTCCGCCTCGTTCAGCATCGCGTAGACCTTCGGGTCGTCGGCCGGCAGGTGCGCGAGATCCACCTCGACCTTCTCGTGCGCGCGGATCATCGGGACCGCTTCCTCGAGCGCCGCGAGCATGCCGAGGCCGAGCAGGTCCACCTTCACGATCCCGAGATCGGCGCAGTCATCCTTGTCCCACTGCACGACGACGCGGCCCGGCATCGCCGCTGGCTCGAGCGGCACGACTTCGTCGAGGCGGCCGGCCGCGACGACGATGCCGCCCGAGTGCTGTCCGAGGTGCCGCGGCAGGTTCTGGATCGCGAGGAAGAGGCGCAGGAAGTGGCGCGTGCGGACGTCCTCGGGATCGAGGCCGGCGGCAGCGATCTCCCGGCCGAGCTCCGCGATCGGCTCGCGGATCTCTCCGAAGTTCCAGCCCGCGAGGTGCTTCGAGAGCCGGTCCACCTGCTCCGGCGCATAGCCGAGCGCTTTGCCGACCTCGCGCGCCGACGACCGGTCGCGATAGGTGATGACGTTGGCCGTCATGCCGGCGCCGTGCGGGCCATACTTGGCGTAGACGTGCTGGATGACCTTCTCGCGCTGGTCGCCCGAAGGCAGATCGAGGTCGATGTCGGGCCACTCCCCGCGCTCCTCCGAGAGAAACCGCTCGAAGAGGAGCTCCATCTTCACGGGATCGACCGCCGTGATCGAGAGCGCGTAGCAGACGGCGCTGTTGGCGGCCGAGCCGCGACCCTGCACGAGGATCTTCTGCTCGCGGCAGAAGCGCACGATGTCCCAGACGATCAGGAAATAGCCGGGAAGATCGAGCTTCTCGATCATCGCGAGCTCTTTCTCGATCTGCGCCTGCGCCTTCGCCGTGAGCGGACGGAAGCGCGTGCGCGCGCCGTTCCACGCGATCTGCCGAAGATACGAGGCCGGCGTCTCGCCGGGCGGCAGCGGGTAGTCGGGGAACCGGTAGCCGAGATCCGCGAGCGTGAAGTCGAGACGCTTCGCGAGGTCGGCGGCGCCGTCGATCGCCTCCGGCCGATCGGCGAAGAGCGCGGCCATCTCGCGCGCGTCCTTGAAGTGCCGCTCGCGCTCGGCGGCGAGGAGACTTCCCGCGGCGTCGAGCGTCGTGTGCTCGCGGATCGCGGTCAGGACGTCATGGAGCTCCTTGTCGCACGCGCGCGCGTAGCGCACGCCGTTGGTGGCGAGAAGCGGCAGGCGCCGGCGCCGCGCGAGATCGACGAGCGCCTGGTTGCGGTGCTCCTCCTCGCGCCGGCGGTGGCGCTGGAGCTCGACGTGCAGGCGGCCCGGGAAAAGCGCGGCGAGCCGCGCGAGCGTTTCCTCGGCGGCGTCGAGACCGGACGACGCAAGGGCGCGCGCGGCCGGCCCTTCCGCGCCGCCGGTCAGACAGTGCAGTCCCTCCGCGTGCGCCGCGATCTCGTCCCACGACACCGCCGTCTCGCCCTTGGATTTTCCGAGCGCGCCGCCCGTGATCAGACGGCAGAGATTCCTGTAGCCGGTTCGGTTCTCGACGAGGAGCGTGAGGCGGGGAGCCGCTTCGCCCGACCGGGGATCGTAGGGGCGGCCCTCGTGGCCGCCCGTTTTTCCGCGGGCCAGGGTACGGGCCGGGACAAGCCCGGCCCCTACGGCTAATTCCACGCCCACCAGCGCTCTGACCCCCGCCTCCCTCGCCGCCTTGTAGAAGCGCGGCGCGCCGTAGACGCCGTTGCGATCCACGAGCGCGACAGCCGGCAAATCGAGGCTCGCCGCCTGCTCGACGAGGTCCTCGGGCAGCGACGACCCGTCGAGAAACGAGAAGGCCGAGGCGGCGCGCAGCTCGGCGTACGGACGCGGGCTCGCATGGGAGGCGTGCGGTTTCCAGGAGCGCTGGCGGAGCTTCTCCTTGCGCGCGCCGGCGGCGACGATCAGAGCCAGCGGGTCGCGATCGCGATCGTGCGCCCCGCAGCTCGCGTTGCCGGCACCGAGGTTGCGCGCGGGAGGCGTCCCGGGAGCATTTTCCGAGGCGCGGCTTCGCTTCTCGGGCATGCCCCGGAATCTAGGCGTAAATCAGGCGCAAGTCAATTTCAAGTGGTTAGCGGCCTGATCCGCCTAGTCCATGGAGACAAACTAGTTATCGGCTTACTGGCTCGATTGACAAGATATCGTTAACGAACTATCTTTTCGCTAACCCCGCCCATGCTGCGGCATGGGCTAAAGGTCGGCGCAAGCCGGCCTTTGCTGTTTCTAGGAGGAAGGTTCTGGCCCGAACCTGGGTCTACATTGACGGATTCAATCTCTACAACGGCTGTCTCAAGGGCACCGTCTACAAGTGGCTCGATCTGGTCCGCCTCTCCGAAGCCCTTCTTCCAAGCGACACGATCGAGCGCGTCAAGTATTTCACCGCTTCCGTTAGCGCTCGTCCCGGAAAACCGGACAGCCCGATCGTTCAACGAATCTATTGGCGAGCTCTGCGGACGACCTCAAAGGTCGAGATCTTCGAAGGCTACTTTCTTTCGAAATGCACCGAGATGCCCACGTGCGCCTCCGTCATGCATCTCTTCGCCCAGGAACGCAAAGGAATATCAGTCGTTGGGCTGAGACCCAGAATGCGAAATATGTATCGATCCGAGGAAAAGGGGACGGATGTCAACCTCGCCGCGCATCTCGTCAACGACGCACACAGAGATCGCTTCGAGTTGGCCCTTGTCGTGTCAAACGATTCCGATCTCGCCGGCGCAATCTCGATGGTGCGAAATGAGCTGGGGAAGCCAGTTGGCGTGTTTACGCCTCACCGAGCGACACCGAGCGTTACCCTTCGCAAGACAGCGAGCTTTTTTCGGGAAATCAAGAAGGCGCACCTGCGAGCTTCGTTGCTTCCGAACAGCTTGACGGACGCCGCCGGATCATTCACGAAGCCCCTGAGCTGGTAGTGCGATCAGGAGATTTTCTTGGCGAGCTGCTCTTCGAGGATCACTGTCACCGTGAACGGAACGATCACCTTGCCGGACCGCCGGAAGAATCCGTCCACTTCCTTGAGCGCGTGCCGAATGCGACGAAGAACTCCTTCTTTCGGTCGGAACGGCGCCCGCGATCAGGCCGCGAGGCCGAATCGCTCGTGCAGGACGCAGGCCGAAAGGATCATCATCAGGCCCTGATCCACCACGGTTCGCGCGCCGGCGTCCATCTTCGGTAGATCGTCGAGCAGGCGCGCCACTCTCGCCGAATCGAAGAATCCCATCGAGCGCAGGACCGGCCCGCGCAGCGTGTCCTGCATGAGCTGATGGAGCTTCCCCTTGTCGTCGAGCGTCGCCGGCGGGGAGAGAAACGGGTGCTTCTGCCGCTTGTAGACCGTGTCGGTCAGGACGGGTCGCGCCGCTTCGCGCAGCACGAACTTCTCCGTCATGCCGCGGATCTTCGCCGACACCGGCATCGACACCACGAGCTCGACGACGTGGTGATCGAGGAATGGCACGCGCCCTTCGACCGAGTGCGCCATCTCCATCCGGTCGCCGAGTACGACGAGGATGTAGCCTGCGAGGATCGTCTTGCTCCAGAGGTAGAGCGACTGGTGAACGGGCGCACGGCCGGCGAGCCGTCCCGGAACGTCCAGGCTATCGAGGAGGGCGCGATAGCCGTCGCGCCCGGCGAATTCCGCCGCGAACCCGCTCGCCTGCATGCCGCGCATCTTGAAGAGCGCGCCCGAAGCCGCCTCGATCCACGAGGGCGTGAAGCCGAGCGCGCGCTGCACGCCGGCGGTGGAGATGGTTTCGCCGTCCGGCAGGAGCAGGCCGCGCGAGACCGGGTTGTTCCGCTCGAGCTGCGCGAGCAGCTCTTTCACCGTCTGCCGATCCTGGCCGCCGTTGTCGTAGAGCAGCATGTCGCGCCGGAAGTGCGGATAGCCGCCGAAGATCTCGTCGGAGCCTTCGCCCGTCAGCACGACCTTGTACCCCGCTTCGCGCACCGCGCGGGAGAGAACGAACTTCGCGACGCCGTGCGCGTTGAAGCAAAGTGTCTCCGCATGGAACGTCGCGTCGGAGAAATGGTCGGCCAGATCGTCCTGCCGGATCGGCACCGGGTAGTACTCGGCGCCCGCCCTCGCCGACATCTCCTTCGCGATCGCGCTCTCGTCGTAGTCCGGCCGGTCGAAAGTCAGCGTGAACGCACGGATCGGCGTCGAGAGATGCCGCGACGCGAGCCCGATGACCGAGCAGGAATCGAGGCCCCCGGAGAGATAGCACCCGACCGGGACGTCGGCACGCAGCCGCAGCCGCACCGCCTCCTCCAGGGCCTCCCGGAGCCGTTCGGCATTCTCGGCGTCCGAGTGCGCGTGCGACTCGTCCGCGGCCCGCGCGTAGTCGAAATCCCAGTAGCGGTGGACGTACGTGCCGGCGGCCGTCGCGAGCAGGTAGTGGCCTGGCAGGAGCTGCGAGACGCCCTCGTACAGGGTTTGCGCCGGGTGCCCCGCGCCGCTCGCGCCGCGCGCGATCGCCTCGCGATTCCAGCGCGCCGGAACGCCGGCCGCAAAAAGCGCCTTCACCTCGGAGGCGAAATGGAGAGTCCCCTGATGCTCTGCGTAGAAGAGCGGCTTGATGCCGAAACGATCGCGGGCGGCGAAGAGCACCTGGTTGCCTTCGTCCCAGAGGAGCATCGCGAACTCGCCGCGCAGACGCGCGAGGCAGGCCGTGCCGAAGTCCTCGTAAAGGTGCAGCGCGATCTCGCTGTCCGAGCGCGTCCGCAGGCGATGCCCGAGGCCTTCGAGCTCCCTCTGAATCCGCTCGTAGTCGTAGAACTCTCCGTTGACCACGATGTGGAGACGCTCGTCCTCGCTCGCGATCGGCTGGTCGCCGGTCGTCAAATCGATGATCGAGAGCCTCGCGTGGCCGAGGCCGACCCGTCCATGGTCGGCGATCCACAGACGCCGCCCGTCGGGACCGCGGTGGTGCAGACGCGCGGTCGCGCGCGAAAGCGCCTCCCGCGAGACCCGGCCGCGGGGCGAGAACATGCCGACGATTCCGCACATCGGGGACTCCTCCTCAGACGAGATGCTGCCGGACGGCGTGGATGTAGTCGGTATAGGCCGGCTCGAAGCCCGCGGCGCGCAGGTCCGAGGCGACCTGGCCGCGATGGTATCCCGCGTGCAGCACGGCGTGCATCAGAATGTCGCCGGCAGAGTTGTCCCAGATCTCCCCTTTGGTGTTGACGTACGACACCCGACGCGACAATGAGTTCTCGGACATCCGGGAAAGGTCCTTCCGCCAGGCCGCGGCGAGGCGTTCGAGCTCGCCCTTGCATTGCGCGATCGTCAACGCGGGCCAGACGGCCAGCGGCGATCGCTCTTCCCGCAGCCGCGAAATCCAGAGCCACTCCGTCCCGACGATGTGCGCCATGCGCCGGAGCGCCGTCTCGGGTGGATTCGCCGCGCGTTCGAGAGACCGCAGCGTCTCGCCGTTGGCCCAGCCGTCGTACGCGAAGAGGCGCCCCAAGTGCTCAAGCATCCCCGCGCAACCTCCGCCCCGAGCCTCTCATGAGGAGCCCGAGCGCGCCAACGGCCACGCAGGGAATCCAAATCGCAACGAGCTCGCTCTCGAGGATGGCGAGCCCGCGAGGTCCGAGGAAGCGGCCGATCCCGATCGGCGAAACGCGGATCGGACGCCAGCGAAGGAAGTACCGGTTCCCGTC
>DATJZU010000039.1:0-2779 GCA_035498835.1 Thermoanaerobaculia bacterium | reverse complement strand
CCGCTCCTCGCCCAGAAGGATGACGTCATCGTCCTCTTGAACGGCGACCGCTACACGGGCGAGATCAAGTCCTACAGCCAGGGACGGATCACGGTCGACACGTCGGCCGCCGGCTGGATCAGCATCAAATGGAACAAGATCCTCTCGATCACGTCCACCAAGCTGTACGACATCGAGACGATCGACGGACTCCATCACTACGGCTCGCTCGCGGCATCGGATCCGCCCGGAAAGCTCGTCATCGTGTCCAGCCCGGAGACGTTCATCGTCGGATTCTTCGAGATCTTCGACATCTCGCCGGTGTTTCAGCACTTCTGGAGGCGGTGGGAAGGATCGCTCGATCTCGGCTTCAACTACGCGCAGTCCTCCCATCTCGTACAGTTCAACCTCTCGGCGGACGCGACGTATCGGAGACGCGACTTCGAGATCGTGTCGAACCTCTCCTCGTTATTCAGCCGGCAGGAGGGTGTGACCGCGACCGAACGCGGCGCCTTCGCGACGCGCTACGATCGATTCATCGGCAACCGGTGGGTGGCGGAAGGCGGCGTCGGTTTCGATCGAAACATCCAGCTCGGGCTGGATCTGCGCATTTCGGCCGGCATCGGCTTCGGCCGCAACCTCGTCCAGACGAACCAGAAGCAGCTGCTCGTCTACGTGGGACTGCTCGGCAACAGGGAGCAGCCCGTCGAGGGCGACTCGAAGTTGAACGGCGAGGCCACCGTGGGCGGCCGGTATTCGTACTTCATGTACGACTTCCCGAAGGTCACGATTACCGCCGCGGTTCAGGTCTATCCGAGCCTGACGACCGGCGGCCGCGTACGCCTGGAGGCCTCGGCGTCCGCCAAGCGCGAAATCGTCAGTGACTTCTATCTCTCGCTCTCGATCTACGACAGCTTCGACAGCAAGGACCCATCGACCGGGCTCTCGAAGAACGACTGGGGCCCGACCCTTTCGATCGGCTGGCAGTTCTAGTTCCGTCAGATCCCGGGTCAGCGCGCCAGCGCCATCCGCCGCGGCGCGGCCTTGATCGTCCCCGATCGGATGGCCTTCCGGAAGAGCCCATAGTCCTTCTCGGTCTGGTCCGCGTAGCGCAGCGCGAACCGTGCGATCGAGCGATCCAGCCGATCGGAGCGGCCGCAGTAGCCGGCAACTGCCGCGGCGTCCCCCGTGCGCGCGTGCGCCTTGGCGAGGATCTCGCCCGCCACGGCCGCGAACCGCCCGAGTGCGGCGCCTTTGAGATCCGCCACGTCCACCTTCGCCTTGTGGTCCGCGAGCTGGCGCACGAGATAGTCGCGCCCGCTGACGCGCGTCCAGCCGAGGAACGGGTCCGTCGCGCTCTGCATGCGGTGCTGACCCTCCGCGACGCGGCGCCCCTGATGCGGGTAGGCGGGCACGCCGGGAAGGTACTCGTGGTAGCAGGACGGCAGCTCCTCCTTGATCTGAAGGATCAGCGGATCGGAAACACCGGCGCCGAACATCAGCACGACGTAGTCGCGCGTCCCGACGCTCCCCGTGCCGACGACCTTGAACGCGACGTCGACGGGACGGTAGGCGTCGAGCGCGAGCTGTCGATCCGGGCCGAGCGTCTCGCGATACGCCGCGAGACTCCGGACCATGGCGGCCGCGGTCGTCTCGGGTACGTGACGCAGGACCGGCGGCTCATCGTGGAACCGCCGCCCGGCGCGTCGATCGGGCCGCGTCAGCTTTTCGAGTGCGTGCTGCGGCGACGCGCGCTCGGCCCGCCGGAGCGCCACGTGCGCCGGTCCGGTGCGGAGCGGCCGATGGACCTCGTAACGCACGACCTCGAGAAATTTCATGTCGGCGAACCGCTGCATCGCCTCGCGGTACGCGCGTACGAAGTCCCGCACCGCGTCCGCGCAGACGCG
This sequence comes from Thermoanaerobaculia bacterium, assembly GCA_035498835.1. GTDB lineage: Bacteria > Acidobacteriota > Thermoanaerobaculia > UBA5066 > Gp7-AA6 > DATBFU01. The sequence continues at coordinate 893 of DATJZU010000039.1, read as the reverse complement.
ATCCGCGTTGCCCGCCTCGCGGCCGGCGAGTGTCAGACTCGCGGCGAACCTCTTGACGTCCCACTCCCACGGACCGGGAATCGTCTCGTCGAAATCGTTGATGTCGAAGACCAGGTGCCCGTCGGCCGCGGCGAACGCGCCGACGTTCTGCACGTGGGCGTCGCCGCAGAGCTGGACCGTCAGTCCGGTCGACGGCATGCCGGCGAGATCCTTCGCCATCAGCGGTGCCGCGCCGCGAAAGAAGGAGAACGGCGAGAGCGCCATCCGCGTGACCTTGATCGGGACGAGCTCCGGAACGCGCTCGGCGTTGGCCTCCTGGAGGAGTACGACGGGGTCGGGGCGCTTCGCCGACGGCTTCCATTCCGCGTGCGACGTGCGCGGCGCCTTGTCGCGCAATCGACGCCCGTGCGCGCGCCGCTCCGAAACCGTGCCGCCGATCCGATGAACCGAGGACCTCGTCGAGGCCATCGGTGCCTCCATTCTGGCGCAACGAGCCGCGATTCTCTCTCCACTGCGCCGCGCGGGCAAGCGGCTCGCGATGCGCGCGAGAGCCGGAATGGCGGAGAGCCGAACGCCGTTCGGTAGGCCAGTGATTCCAATGGACGACGGCCGCAAGGCCACCCGGCGCGACTGGATCGGCCTCGGCGTCATTGCTCTGCCCTGCATGCTCTATTCGATGGACCTGACGGTCCTGAATCTCGCCGTGCCGGCGCTCTCGGCGGACCTCGAGCCCGGCGCGACGCAGCTGCTCTGGATCATCGACATCTACGGATTTCTCGTGGCCGGGTCGCTCATCACCATGGGCACGCTCGGCGATCGGATCGGCCGGCGGCGGCTACTGCTGATCGGGGCCGCCGCGTTCGGTGCGGCGTCCGTGCTGGCGGCTCTCTCCC
>DATJZU010000038.1:0-5530 GCA_035498835.1 Thermoanaerobaculia bacterium | reverse complement strand
GACGGACGTGACGGGGACGGCGCAGCTGCCGCAGGGTGTGGAGATGGTGATGCCGGGGGACAACGTGAACCTGGAGGTCAACCTGATCACGCCGATCGCGATGGAGAAGGGGCTGCGCTTCGCCATCCGCGAAGGCGGCCGCACCGTCGGCGCCGGAACCATCGTGGAAATCCTCGAATAGTGGCGTAGGGGCGGGGCTTGCCCCCGCCCGATTAAGCGAGCAAGACCATGACCAAGAACGAAAAGATCCGGATTCGCCTGAAGGCATTCGACTACCGGATCCTCGACCAGTCGGCGACCGAGATCGTCGACACGGCCAAGCGCACGGGCGCGAAGATCGCCGGTCCGATCCCCCTGCCGACCGCGATCTCGCGTTATACGGTCAACCGCTCGCCGCACATCGACAAGAAGTCCCGAGAGCAGTTCGAGATGCGGACGCACAAGCGTCTCCTGGACATCCTGGAGCCGACGTCGCAGACGGTGGACGCCCTGATGAAGCTCGAGCTGCCCGTCGGCGTGGACGTCGAGATCAAGGCGTTCGGGAAGTAGGGTCGAGACGATGGCCGCACACGGAATTCTCGGAAAGAAGGTCGGGATGACGCAGCTCTTCGGCGCCGACGGCGCCGTCGTGCCCGTCACCGTCGTTCAGGCGGGTCCCTGTCTCGTCGTGCAGAAGAAGACGGCCGACAAGGACGGCTACGAAGCCATCCAGATCGGCCTCGTCGAGGCGCGGCCGGACCGCCGCGCGAACAAGGCGGCCAAGGGGCGCTTCGAGAAGGCGTCGCTCGCGCCGATGCGGACGCTCGCCGAGGTCCGCCTGGACAAGGGCGATGAGCTCAAGCCCGGCGACAAAGTCCTCTGCGACACTTTCAAGGCCGACGACCACGTGGACGTGATCGGCGTGTCGAAGGGCAAAGGGTTCGCCGGCGTCGTGCGCCGGCACCACTTCAGCGGCGGCGGGGCGACGCACGGATCGATGTTTCACCGCGCGCCCGGCTCGATCGGGCCGTCCGCGTTCCCGTCCCGCGTCTATCCGGGCACCCGGTCCTCGGGTCGCCTCGGCGGACGTCAGGCCACGTCGAAGAATCTCGTCGTGGTGCGCGTGGACGCGGAGAAGAACCTCCTCTACATCCGGGGCGCGGTGCCCGGCGCGCGAAACTCGATCGTGAAGATCGTTCGCACGAGCTTCGGGAAGTAGGCAACCGATGGCGAAAGTCGAAGTCTGGAACTGGAAGCGGGAGCGGGTCGGCGAGGTGGACCTGCCGGCCGAGGTCTTCGAGTACCCGTACCGCCGGCACCTCGTCTGGGAGGTCGTGAAGGCCTACCGGGCGGGCCTGCGCCGCGGGACGCACAAGACGAAGGTCCGCTCGGAGGTCTCCGGGTCGGGCAAGAAACCGTTCCGGCAGAAGGGCACTGGCCGCGCGCGTCAGGGCGGCGGTCGCCCCCCGATCCACCGCCACGGCGGCACCGCGCATGGGCCCGTGCCGCGGTCGTACACGCAGGGTGTCTCGGCGGGGGAAAAGCGCAACGCCCTGAAGGCCGTGCTGTCGCAGCGGCTGCGCGAGGAGCGGCTCGTCGTGCTCGAGGGCCTCGAGGTCGCATCGCACAAGACGAAGGACCTGAAGGCCGCCGTGAACCGACTCGGCATCGAGGGGAAGGCGCTCTTCGTGGACACGCGGGACAACGAGAACTTCGCGCTCGCCTCGCGCAACGTGAGGGACTGGAAGCTCGTGGATTCTCTGGCGGTCAACGCGTACGACGTGCTCGCGCACGGAACCGTCGTTCTCTCGCGGCCGGCGCTGACGCGCGTGGTCGAGACGCTGGGAGCCTGATCGTGGAACCGCAGAAGCTGATCGTTCGTCCCATCATCACCGAGAAGGCCACGCGGCTGAAGGAGTCGTCCCAGACGATCTGCTTCGAAGTCTCGCCGTCGGCCAACAAGATCGAAATCGCGCGCGCCGTCCAGAAGCTCTTCGGCGTGAAGGTCGCGCAGGTGCGCGTGGCCAATCGCGAGGGAAAGTTCAAGCGCATGGGCCGGTTCGTGGGCCGTCGGAAAGCCTGGAAGAAGGCCTACGTCCGCCTCGCCCCGGGAGAGAAGCCCATCGAGTTCTTCGAGGGCGTGTAAGGACACCAAAATGCCGGTCAAGAAGTTCAAACCCACCTCCGCCGGACGTCGCTTCCAGACGACGCTCGATTTCTCGGAGCTCTCTTCGGCGCGCCCCGAGAAGTCGCTGACGGTCGGCCTGCGCTCGACCGGCGGCCGCAACAACCAGGGGCGCCAGACGTCGCGCTTCATGGGCGGCGGGCACAAGCGCCTGTACCGGATCATCGACTTCCGCCGGGACAAGACCGACATCCCGGCCAACGTCGCGGCGATCGAGTACGACCCGAACCGCACGGCGCGCATCGCGCTCCTGCACTACGCGGACGGCGAGAAGCGCTACATCCTCGCGCCAAACGGCCTGGAGGTCGGCGCGAAGGTCGTCTCCGGGCCGTCGGCCGACATCCTGCCCGGCAACGCGCTGCCGCTGCGGGGGATCCCGCTCGGCACGACGATCCACAACCTGGAGTTGAAGCGCGGCCGCGGCGGCCAGCTCGTCCGGTCGGCTGGCGCCGCGGCGCAGCTCATGGCGAAGGAAGGCGACTACGCGCAGGTCCGGCTGCCCTCCGGCGAGGTCCGGCAGGTCCACATCGAGTGCTACGCCACGATCGGCCAGGTCGGGAACCTCGAGCACGAGAACGTCTCGATCGGAAAGGCCGGGCGCAACCGCTGGATGGGCTGGCGGCCGCACAACCGCGGCGTCTCGATGAACCCGGTCGATCATCCGATGGGCGGCGGCGAAGGCAAGACCTCGGGCGGGCGGCACCCGACGTCGCCGTGGGGCTGGAAGACGAAGGGCCTCAAGACGCGCAGCAACAAACGCACCGACGGATTCATCGTCCGCCGGCGCAACTCGAAGGGTTAGGGACGCCGCATGTCGCGCTCGATCAAGAAGGGAGCGTTCGTGGACGCGCACCTCTCCAAGAAGGTGGCGGCGCTGAACGACTCCCGCGAAAAAAAGGTCATCAAGACGTGGTCGCGCCGCTCGACGATCATCCCCGACATGGTCGGGCACACGATCGCCGTTCACAACGGCCGCAAGTTCATCCCCGTCTACGTCGCCGAGAACATGGTCGGCCACAAGCTGGGCGAGTTCGCGCCGACGCGGATCTTCAAGGGGCACAGCGGGCGGAAGGCGGCCGAGGCGGGGGCGGCGGTCGCTCCGGCGGCCGGTGGACGGGCGCCGGGGGCTCCGGGCGCGGCGCCGCCGGCGGCCGCTCCGGCTCCGGCGAAGGGTTGAGGTCGACGGCATGAAAGCCACGGCGACGCTTCGATACATGAAGGGCTCGGCGCAGAAGGTGCGCCTGGTGGCCGATCTCGTGCGCGGCAAGTCCGTCAACGAGGCGGTCGCGATCCTGCACAACACGCACAAGGTCGCGGCGAAGGCCCTGCTCAAGACGCTCAAGTCGGCCGTGGCCAACGCGGAGCAGAAGCAGGCACACCTCGACGTGGATGACCTCGTCGTGCGGAAGATCACGGTGGACAAGGGGCCCCAGGAGAAGAGGGTGCGGCCGGCGCCGATGGGGCGGGCCTATCGCGTGCTGCACCGCAAGAGTCACGTGACGATCGAGATCTCGGACGAGGCATAGAGGTAAGAATGGGCCAGAAAGTTCATCCGTACGGATTCCGGCTCGGCTTCAATCGCGCCTGGCACTCGCGCTGGTTCGCGACGAAGGAATACGCGAACCTCCTGCACGACGATCTGAAGCTGCGCAAGGAGCTGAAGGCCCGGTTGTCGCACGCCGGCGTGTCCGAGATCGACATCGAGCGGTACGCCAACCGCCTCAAGGTCAACATCCAGACCTCGCGGCCGGGGATCATCATCGGCAAGCGAGGCGCGGAGGTCGACAAGCTGCGCGACGAGCTGCAGAAGCGCACCAAGTCCGAGGTCCACATCAACATCATCGAGATCCAGCGTCCCGAAACGGACGCCCAGCTCGTGGCCGAATCGATCGCGCTGCAGCTCGAGCGGCGCGTCGCGTTCCGGCGCGCAATGAAAAAGGGCATCGAGTCGGCGCTGCGCTTCGGGGCGCAGGGCGTGAAGATCCGCTGCGCGGGTCGGCTGAACGGCGCCGAGATCGCGCGGGCCGAGTGGTATCAGGAGGGCCGGCTTCCCCTCCACACCCTCAAGGCCGACATCGACTACGGCTTCGCCGAGGCCAACACCACGTACGGAAAGATCGGCGTGAAGACCTGGATCTACCGCGGCGAGCAGCACAAGGCGAAGAATCGGAGGAAGACAGCGTAGACGAGTTGTCAGTTGTCAGTCATCAGTTGTCAGTTTTTCGAGCTGCCAACGGAACTGAAAACTGAGAACCGAGAACTGAGAACTGAGAACTGAGAACTACTCATCATGATGATGCCTTCGAAGGTCAAGTACCGGAAACAGCAGCGGGGTCGCATGCGCGGCAAGGCGTATCGTGGCTCGACGCTCGCCTTCGGCGAGGTCGGCCTGCAGATTCTCGAGCCCGGCTGGATCACGGCCCGGCAGATCGAAGCGGCCCGCATCGCGATGACCCGCGCCGCCAAGCGGGGCGGGAAGATCTGGGTCCGCATCTTCCCGGACAAGCCGTACACCAAGAAGCCGGCCGAAACGCGCATGGGCAAGGGCAAGGGCGCGCCCGAGGGCTGGGTGGCCGTCGTGAAGCCGGGCCGCATCCTCTACGAAATGGAGGGCGTGGATCTGCCGACCGCGCAGGAAGCGCTCGGTCTCGCGGCCGACAAGATCGGTCTGAAGACGCGTCTGGTGACCCGGGAATCCGAGATGGAGATCCGATGAAGAAGAAAGAGCGCGAGGCGCTGGCCAGCCAGGGGCTGGCCGACCTCCAGGAAAAGGAGCGGCAGCTCAAGGAAGCCGCCTGGAAGCTGCGCCTGCAGAAGGCGACGGGCCAGCTCGAGAACCCCACGCGCCTGCGGACGGCGCGGCGGGACATCGCGCGCGTCAAGACGTTCGAGCGTCAGCTCGAGCTCGCGGAGAAGAAGTGATGGAAGCAAAGACGGCCGAACGGCGGCCCCGCGCCACGAAAGTGGGCCGCGTCGTGTCGGACAAGATGGCCAAGACGATCGTCGTCGAGGTCGAGCGGCGCGTCGAGGAGCCCGAGTACCGGCGCACGATCCGACGGACGAGCCGGTTTCACGCGCACGACGAGAAGGGCGAGGCGCACGTCGGGGACCGCGTGCGGATCGAGGAGACGCGGCCGCTGTCGAAGTTGAAGCGGTGGCGCCTGCAGGAAGTCCTCGCGAAGGCGGAGGCATAAGCCATGATCCAGATGGGAACGATCCTCGAGGTCGCGGACAACTCGGGCGCCCGACGGATCGCGTGCATTCGGATGCGCGGCGGGTCCGCGGGGCGCTATGCGCGCCTGGGCGACGTCATCACGGCCATAGGTAAATCCTCAATTTGGTAATCGGATCATTTTGTAATCGGGC
>DATJZU010000037.1:0-54861 GCA_035498835.1 Thermoanaerobaculia bacterium | reverse complement strand
ACCTTGTTGTCGGCCTCGTAGGCGATGCCAACGCGCGGCTGGATCTGCTTCGAGATCGGGAAGGTGTAGATGTCCTGATAAGTGCACCCGGCGGGGTCGTGATTCGGATCCGTGCAGGGGAGCAGATCGCTGTTGGGAACGTGGAAGTCGCCCTGCACGAACGTGAACTTCCCGTTGTCGTTGGGGATGAACTTGTCCTGGTTCAGGAGCACGCCGAGGTTGACCGTCAGGCGATTCCAGGTGGCCTGGTCCTGCGCGAAGATTCCGAGCGTGCGCCCGCGCGAGATCTGGGCCGGCTGCTCCGGGTTGTAGCGCGCGCGATAGCAAGGTGCCGAGCGGTTGGGATCCACTTCGCCGTCCGGCCCGAGATCGCAGTTGGACGAGGTCGTCCGCACGATCGAGCCCCAGCCGTTGGCGACCGTGAGCTTGTCTTCCTTGTTGTCGCTGTAATAGAGGCCGGCCTTCACCTCGTGCGACGCGCCGCCGAAGTGCGAGAGCCACGTTCCCGTCAGGCGGTACTCGTTGCGGAGGAAGCTGTCGTCGTTGATCGCGAGCGGGTTCACGCCGAAGCAGGAGATGCTTCCGGGCGGGCACCAGTAGCCCGAGTTGGCCGGGTTGGAGGCGTCGAAGGGCCCGTGGAACCCGATCGCGACGACCGGCGCCGCGCCGCTCGGGTAGTCGTTGTGGTTGAACTTCGCCTCGATGTTGAACGACGGCGTGACCGTCCAGAACGCGGACAAGACCCCGACGCGGTCGATCTCGAACGGGATGTCGCCCGTCGCGGCCGTGTCGAGGCCGATGTCGGCGTTGGTCTGGTTGATGCCCCGGTACCGGAAGGACGCGTCGATCAGCGTGCTCGGCGACGGGTTCGCCGTCAGCTTGAGGAAGTATTCCTTGATCGCGAGCACGCTGTCCGGCAGAGCGCCGGTCGGGTTGACGCGGTCCGTCTCGTTGGCCCGGTAGTAGTTGTACGAGCCATACGCGAAGAGGTGGTCCTTCCAGAGCGGCCCGCCGATGCCGACGCCCGGCCGGAACCGCTCGGTCTTCGTCTGCAGGTTCGGGTCGTTGCTGTCGGCGACGAAGGAGGAAGGCTGGAACTCGACGCGCACGTCCCCGTGCCAGGCGTTCGTTCCCGACTTGGTCACGCCGTTGACGACGAAGCCGCCGGTCCGTCCGTACTCCGGCAGGATGCCGGCGCGCGTGATGTTGACCTCCTGGATGTCGAGCTCGGCGAAGTCCTGATAGAGGTCGCCGAAAAACGGGTTGCCGACGTTGACGCCGTCATAGAGGAACGTGTTGTCCTGGCGTCCGCCGCCAGCGTTGATGCCGATGTTGGTGTTCGAGATCGCGACGCCGCTGTCCACGACGCCGGGCGCGAGCTGAAACGTGCCGGAAAACGTCCGCTCGAGCGGCAGCTTCTCGAGCGTGGGACGCGTCGTGACCTGCGACGTCTCGGTGGACTTCGTGTCCACGAGCGGCGTGGCCGCGGTCACCTCGACCGACTCGGCCGCGGTGGCGCGCAGCACCGGCCGGACCTCGGTGTCCTTGGCGAGGTTGACGACGACGTCCTGAGAGAACGTGCCCAGCCCCTGCAGCTCGGCCTTGAGCTGATAGGTGCCGGGGATGAGGCTGAAGAACTGGAAGACGCCGTCCGACCTCGTCGTGACGGTGCGGGCCACCGGCTGCGACGGTCCGGAAATCGAGACGAGCACTCCGGGCAACGGCGCGCCGTTCGAATCCCGCACGACGCCGGACACGGAGCCCGTCGTCTGAGCGAGCACCGGTGTGGCCGCCGCGAGCACAGCGATGCCGAGAACGAGAACCAGGGGGCGCAAGCGCATACTCTCTCCTTCGAATCGAATTGGACTTGGCGAAACTCGCGACAGTCTATACGTGTTCGAGGCGTATTAAGTCCTCGAAAGTTTCTCGTCTTCGAATCAAGCGGGCCGAGCCGTTCTCGACGAGAACCTCGGCGGCCCGCGGCCTGAAGTTGTAGTTGGAAGACATCGCGAACCCGTAGGCGCCCGCGTCCCGGATCGCGAGCAGATCTCCCTCGGCCGGTTCCTCGATTTCGGCGTCGCGAAGAAAGAAATCGCTCGTCTCGCAGACGGGACCAACGACGTCGGCCGTGAGAATTTGTCCTCTGCGGGTGGCAACCGATTCAATTGGATGAATCGCGTGATAGAGCGCGGGCCGGATCAGGTCATTCATCCCAGCATTCGTCACGACGAAGCTCTTGCCGCGCTCGCGCTTGACGTAGAGGACCTCCGTCACGAGAACGCCGGCCGGCCCCGCGATGGCGCGGCCCGGCTCGATGAGGACGCGATAGGGCCGCGAGGCGAGCGCGGGAAGGACCGCGGCGGCGTACGCCTCGGGCGAGAGCGCCTTGTCTCCGATGCCGATGCCGCCGCCGATGTCGAGGCTCTCGATCGCGTGGCCCTTCGCGGAGAGGGAGTCGGCGAGCGTCGCCAGCTCCCGCGCCGTCTCGGCGAGCGGCCCGGCGTCCACGATCTGGCTCCCGATGTGCGCCTGGAGGCCGGTCATGCGGACGCCGGACAGGCGGCGCGCCTTCTCGAAGATCTCGCCCGCGCGGGCGATGTCCACGCCAAACTTGTTCTGCCTGAGGCCGGTCGAGATGTACGGATGCGAGCGCGCGTCGATGTCCGGGTTCACGCGCAGCGCGACGCCGGCGACCTTGCCGGCCGCGCGCGCGATCGCGTCGATCTTCTCGAGCTCCCGCTCGGACTCCGCGTTGAACGCGAGGATCCCCGCCGCGACGCCGGCCGCGATCTCGTCGTCCGTCTTGCCGACGCCGGAGAAGACGATGCGGCCGGCCGGAATCCCGCACTCCCTCGCTGCGCGGAGCTCGCCGCCCGACACCACGTCGGCGCCGGCGCCCAGCGCGGCGAGGCGCTTCACGATCGCAAGGCTCGAGTTGGCCTTCGTCGCGTAGCAGACGAGGTGCGGCACGGAGGCGAACGCCGCGTCGAAGCGGCGAAAAGCGGCGGCGATCGCGTCCCAGCTGTAGACGTAGAGGGGAGTGCCGAAGTCGCGCGCGATCTCCGAAAGCGGCACGCCGTCGCAGGCGAGGCCGTCGTCTTCTCCGCGCGCGAATCCCGTCGTCACGGCGCGGGAAGATAGCAGACGCGCCGATCAGCCTTCTTTGCGGCCTTTCAGAATCACGCGCCGCTCTCCGGTCAGGGGGTCGAACCGGACGAGGCCGCGGATGTCGCCGGTCGAATAGAAGAGCTCGGTCGCGTCGGACCCCGGCACGACCGGAGCGAGCCGGGTCGCGAACCAGAGGACGGGATAGAGGCCGTCGGCGACGCGCCGGATATCGCCGGAATCGAGGTCGGCCAGATAGAGAACCGTTTCGCTGATGTCGCCGCTCCAGATCGCGAACACGAACTTTCCCGGCGCGACCTCGCCTCCGGGCAGCGCGCGCCTGCGCGGAATTTCGATCGAGCGTTCCGGCCGGCCGTCGGCGGAGAAGAGCCGGAGGCTCGCGCCATTGTCCCCACCCGTCAGGTAGACGATGCGTCCGTCGGAGAGGAAGAGAGCCCAGCTGCTGTTCTGCGCCGGTCCCTCGGTGAGCGTGGCGATCGCGTTTCCCGTTCGGACGTCGAAGAGACGCAGGCGCCTTCCGCTCCTCTCGCGGACGAGCACCCGCTCCCCGGAAGCATCGAACGCGAACGTGTACCAGCCCTCGAGTCCCAAGATCGTTGTCCGCCGCGCGATCCGCCGGGCCGGGACGTCGAGCTCGAAGAGTTCGAGCCGGTCCGAGCCCCAGATCGCCGCGAGAAACCGGTCGGATCCGAGGAAAGCCCCGACCATGGTCGGGTACGTGGCCGACAGACGTTCGGCCGCGAGGAGACGTCCCGTCGCCACGTCAACGACTTCGACCCGACCCGAGCCGACGAGCGCGACCCGCTTTCCGTCCGGAGACACCGCGAGATCGTCGGGAAGGGACATCGTCTCGAAGGCGGTCCGTCGCGCCGCGGCGCCGGTCGCAGACAGTGACGCCGTCACGAGCTCGAACGCCGCGCCGCCGCGGGGCTCGAACCAGGCCGCCGTCGCGCCGTCGGCCGAGAACGAGGGGCCTTCCCACCATTTGGTCTGCGGGCGGGCGGAGCCTGCGCGCAGGTATCTCCCGGACGCGGTGTCGATCAGAAATCCGGTCAGCGCCCCGCGCGCGCCGCCAGCGACCGCGACCCAGCTTCCGCGCGGCGCTGGCACCGCGCCGTCGAGCGAGAGATCCGAGGGGCCGGCCGAGAGGACCCACAGCGTCACGGCGCCGAAGCCCATCGCGCCGCCCGCGAGGCCGCTCCAGAGCCGGGGCGAGAGGGCGCGATGAGCGGAACGGATGTCGCTCCTTCCCCTCGTGACCGCGGCGAGGCCGCCGGTGAGCGCGCCGAGCAGTACGGCCGCGGCGACGACGGCGCCTCCGACGCGGAGCGGCCCCCACGCGGATCGCCACAGGAGGAGCCGCGCGAGCCAGAAAATGACGCCGGCCGCCAGAAGGAGAACCGCGAGATCGAGGAGCAGCAGCGCCGAGCGCGACCGGAGCGTGATCGAAGCCGCGTGCGCCAGAACGACCAGCACGGCGGGGGCGGCGAGGACGGCCCAGCCCGACCAGCGCGGCAGATCCACGAGAACCGTCCGGCCGCCGCTCGCGATCCAGGAGGGAATCCAGACCACCGCCGCCGCCGCGAGCGCGAGGATCCAGGCTCCGCCGAGCTTCCCCGCCCAGAGCGCGGCGCCGGAGATCGGGCGCGACAGGTAGAAGCCGAGCCGGCCGTCGGCGAGGTCGCGTGAGATCGCCGACCATCCGAGGGCGAGCGCGAGCACGCTCGCAAATCCCGCGGTGACGATGAACGCGAGCGACTCGCGCGCCTCGCGCGCGGAGGCGCCGTGGAGGCCGCGCGCCAGCGGGACCAGAAACGGCATCACGGCGGCGAACGCCGCGGCCGCGAGCGCCATGCGGCGTTCCAGGAGCTCTGTTCGAACGATCGCGGCCACGGTCTTCATGCGGCGCCTCCTTCTCCAGCCGCCTCGCCGGCGATGGCGAGGAAGATTTCCTCGAGCGACATGGAGGAGGTCGACGCGTCTTCGACGCCGTTCGTCTGTCGCAATCGCTCGAACGCGCCGTCGTCGAAGTTCGACACGACGGCGTCGATGCCCCAGCCGCGCACCTTGACCTTCACCGCCTCGAACGCGTCGAGCTCCGTTCCGAACGCTTCGCGCGTCTCCGTCAGGCGGTTGCCGTAACGGATGCGGCGGAAGCGGCCCTTCAGCGTCTCGAGGTCCTCGTCGAGGACGAGGCGGCCGTCCTTGAGGATCCCGACCCGCGTCGCGATCGCCTCGATCCCGCCGAGATCGTGGGTCGTGAGGAAAATCGTCGTCCCGCGATCGGCGAGCTCGCCGACGATCTCTTCGAAGAGCGCCTTGCGGGCGACGGGATCGAGGCCGAGCGTGGGGTCGTCCAGGATCAGGAGCTGCGGCGCCGGTCCGAGCGCCAGCGCGAGCTGCAGCATTCCCTTCTGCCCCTTCGACAGCGCCCCGAACGGCACGCCGGCCGGGACGCCAAACCGGTCGAGCCGCGCGCGCGTGCCGGCGGAGTCCCAGGACGGATAGAGCCGGCGGCAGAAGTCGACGAGCGCGTCGCGCGTCATCGCGGGCGGCGCGTCCGGTTCCTCGGGCACGACGCCGGTCCGGGTCATGGCCCGCGCGCGCGTGCGCCAGGCGTCCTCGCCGAAGAGGAGCGCGCGTCCCGAATCGGGCTTGCGCTGCCCGAGAGCGCAATGCACGAGCGACGACTTGCCGGCGCCGTTGCGGCCGAGCAGAGCGTAGACGGCGCCGCGCGCGACGGAAAGGGAGACGCCGTCGCATGCGATCTTCGGGCCGTAACGGACCGTGAGGTTCTCGACGGAGAGGAGGGAGTCTTCGCTCACCGGTGTCCTCCTTTGACGCCGAATTCCTTCCAGGCGGCGTCGAGCTCGGTGCGGGCTTCGTCGAGACTCGCGCCGAGGGTCGCCGCGAGGCTTCCGTATCGCGCCGCGCCCTCGCGCAGCGCGCGAGTGCGTTCGCCGCGCGGCGGCGCGGGAGGGGAGTCGGCGACGTAGGTGCCGTCGCCGCGCCGCACGGAGAAGACGCCGGCCTCGTTCAGGCGCTGATACGCCTTGGCGACCGTGGCGGGGTTGACCGAAAGGTCGCGCGCGAGGTCCCGCACCGAAGGGACCGCCGCTCCGGGGGCCAGCGCTTTCGAGGCCACGAGGCGCCGCATCCCCTCCTCGATCTGCGCCCAGATCGGGGTCGCGTCGGCGGGATCGATCTGCAGCGCGCGCATCGTGTACTAGTGTACTACTACACTAGTACTGACGCCAGCGAAGGCTCGTCACCCTCCGATCGGCGTGCCGGCCCGGCCGGGCGTGGGCTCCTTGACGGGGAACCGCGGCACGTACTCGGCATGCTGGCGGAAATCGTAGCGGCGCAGCACCGGCGCGGCGGCGGCGATGGCGCCGGTCAGGATGAGAGTCGCTGCACCGCCGGAGACGATCGAGACCGTCACGCCGACGATCGCCGAGGCGAAGAAGGAGGCGAGGAGCCCCGCCTCGAGCTCGCCCAGCTGCGGGCCACCCATGAAAAAGATCATGTTGACCGACGTCATGCGGCCGCGCAGGCGATCCGGGGTCAGCAGCTGCCGCAGGGTCTGCCGGATGACCGTCGAGATCGCGTCCGCGAATCCCGTGCCGGCGAGCGCCAGGAGCGTCAGCGGGAAGCTGCGCGACAGGCCGAAGACGACGGTCGCGGCCCCGTAGGCCGCCACCGCAGTCAGGAAGACGCGGCCCTGGCGCGCCGGCATGGGACGGATCGAGATGAGGAGTGAGCCGAGGAGCGCGCCGGCCGCCGGCGCGGATGCGAGGACGCCGTAGCCGCGCGCCCCGGCTTTCAGGATCTGGTCGGCGACGATCGGAAGGAGCGACATGGAGCCGGAGAAGAACGTCGCGAGGAAGTCCAGGCACATCGTCCAGACCATCAGCGGCGTCGAGAAGACGAAGCGCAGGCCTTCCTTCAGCGAATCGAACGCGGGCGCGGAGTCCGAGCCCGCTTCCGGCGCGCCCGACGTCTTCATCCGCGCGAGCGCCGCGATGACGGCCAGAAACGATACGGCGTTCAGGAAGTAGATGAGCGCGAGATTGCCGTTGGCGATGGGCGTGCCGGGCGAAGGAAGGCCGTGATGCGGCCCCGTGCCGGCGCCGATGATGAGCCCCGCGAGCGCAGGTCCTCCGATCAGCGACGCCTGGAAGACCGAGAGATTGAGCGAGAGGGCACCCGGCAGGTCGTGCGGGGGCACGAGGCGCGGGATCAACGCCTGCCGCGCCGGGCCGTCGAAGGCGACCGCGGTCGACGCGAGGAGATTCAGGCCGTAGAGCAGCCAGAGCGTCTCGTGGCGCGTGTAGGTGAAGATCGCGAGGAGGAGCGCAACGACCGTCATCGCCGACTGCGCCACGATCATCACGCGGCGCCGGTCGCGGCGATCCGCCACGACGCCCGCCCAGAGCGAGAAGAGAACGATCGGGACGACGCGCGTCAGGCCGACGAATCCGAGGGCGAGGGGCGAGCGCGTCAGCAGGTAGATGTGCCAGTTGATGGCCACCACCTGCATCTGCGAGCCGATGAGCGAGAAGAACTGCGAGAAGAGCAGCCGCCGGTAATCGCGGTGGCGCAGGGACAGATAGGGCGCGCGCGGGGTCGGGGACGTCACGGTGGCGGCGGGATATTACCGTCGCTCGCGCTTCGTTCGGAATCTGCGCCCATTCGGGCGCATCGGCCGTCGGCTCGCGCAAAGGCGCTCGACGGCCGGCCTGATTCCTCCCTCGCCCTCGCTCCCGCGGCGCGAGGCTCCTCCGCTCGGTTACTTCGCGGAGACTCCTCGCGCCGCGAAGGAACGGCTCGATCGGGTGGGATCGGCCCACGCCGTACGGGCGGCCCTTGCGGCCGCCCGGAATCGGAGGGCGGGGGCGAGCCCCCCCTACGTGGCCTCTCCCGTCACCGGGAGAGCGGGTTTACTTCGTGTCGACCGCCACTTCGACGCGCTGTCCGAGCTTCAGTGGCGTCGGCTCCTTCAGCGCGATCTTCACGAGGAGCACCCGCGTGTCCTCGGGCTTGCCGGGGTCCGACGGCTTGAGCTTCCGGCCCGCGACGGCGTCGGGAATCTCCTCGACGACGCCCGCCCAGGACTTTCCGTCGAAGCCTTCGGCCGTCACGCGCGCCTCCGCGCCGAGCTTCAGGCGCGCCGCGTCGAACTCGTCAAACTCCGCCTCGACGCGCGTGCGCGAGAGGTCGGCGACGGTGACGATCTTGCTGCCGTTCTCGATCGTCTCGCCCGGCTCAACGTGCCGCGTGATGACGACGCCGTCGATCGGCGCGAGGATCCGCGTCTTGGCGAGCACCGCCTCGAGCCGCCGCGCCGTGGCGGCCGCCGTCTCGCGGCGCGCGCGCCCGGCCTCGAGATCGCGTTCCGCGCGGTCGAGCGCCTGGCGCGTGCCGACCTGTTGGTTCCAGAGCAGGCGCGCGCGCTCGACCTCGGCCTCGAAGAGCTTGATGTCGGCCTCCGCCTCCGCGATCCGCGCCCTCGCTTCCGCGAGCGAGGCGCGGTAGTCGTCCGAGCGCAGCTCCGCGACGAGCTGCCCCTTGCGCACGACGTCCTTCTCCCGGACCGGCAGCGACACGATCGTTCCGCCGAGATCCGTCCCGACGACGACCTGCGCGCCGGGATAGGTCACGAGGCGGCCCTCGGCGGCGGCGTGCGGCGACGACGTCGCGGCGGCCTGCGCGGCCGCTGCGGACATTGCCTTCGACGCCTTGCGCGTCGTCGTCGCGGCGCGCGCCTGCAGGACGACGAACGCGAGCAGGGCGAGTCCCAGGACCGGCCAGAGGAGGCGCTTCCAGATGCTGCGGGTTTCCATGGCTTCTCCTTCAGGCGGCGTGGCGGATCTCGGAGATCACGCCGTCGCGGATGCCGATGACGCGGTCGGCGATCTGACGAACTTTCGGGTCGTGCGTGACGATGAGGAGCGCGCGGTCTTCCTTCTTCGCCAGGTCGCGGAAGAGCTCCAGGATCTGGCCGCCGATCTGCGAGTCGAGGTTGGCGGTCGGCTCGTCGGCGAGGAGGATTGGGGCACGGCCGGCGAGCGCGCGCGCCACGGCGACGCGCTGCTTCTGGCCGCCCGAGAGATCGCGGGGCAGATATCCGCGGCGATCGGAGAGGCCGACCGCCTCGATGACGCGCTCGGCCTCCTTCGTGGCGGCGGCGCCGGCCACGCCCTTGACGTTCAGGGCGTACTCGACGTTCTCGAGCGCCGTGAGCGACGGGAAGA
Source organism: Thermoanaerobaculia bacterium (assembly GCA_035498835.1). Lineage (GTDB taxonomy): Bacteria > Acidobacteriota > Thermoanaerobaculia > UBA5066 > Gp7-AA6 > DATBFU01. The sequence continues at coordinate 45,481 of DATJZU010000037.1, read as the reverse complement.
GGTTGAACTGCTGGAACACGAAGCCGATCGACTTCCTGCGGATCGCGGGAAGCCGCGCCGGCCGCCGCGAATCGACCTCCTCGCCTTCCACGACCACGCGGCCACCGGTCGGCGTGAGGATGCATCCGAGAATCGAGAGGAGCGTCGTCTTGCCCGATCCGGACGGCCCCTCGAGCGAGACGATCTCGCCGCGCGCGAGCGAGAGCGAAACGCCGCGTAGCACCGGCACGGCCTCGAGCCCTTCGCGGAACTCCTTGGTCACGTCGGTCGCTTCGAGAACGGTGGCCATGACGTTGCGCATCTCCTACGTCCGGAAGACGAGCGCCGGGTCGATCGACGCGACCTTGCGGAACGAGATCATCGCGGCCGCGAGGCACAGCACGACGGCGCCGGCGAAGACGGCGAGCGCGAGCGATGGCGGGATGATCAGCTTCAGGCTGATCTTCGCGATCGCCGGACGCATCGCGTAGGACATCGCCGCACCCAGCAGGAACCCGATGACGGCGGCGATCGACGCCTGCTTGCCGAGGATCCGGTAGATGTCGCCGTTGCCGCCGCCGATCGCCTTGACGGTGCCGAACTCCTTGATGTGCTCCATCGTCGAGGTGTAGAGCGTCTGCGCCACGACGACGACGCCGACGAGGCATCCGAGAAAGACCGTCAGGATCATGTTGAGGCCGAGGCCGGTCGACTCGACCCAGTACGCGCGGGAGCGCTTCGCCCACTCCGTCTTCGTGTAGACGTCGTTGTAGGGCAGGCGCCGGCGGATCTCCGCGCGCACTGTCTCGAGGTCGGCGCTCGGGGCGAGCTTCACGAGCACGTAGGTCGTCTTGTTGGCGAGAGACTGGTACGAGAGCTTCTGCGCCCGCGAGAAGTCCATGAAGGAAATCGGCGTCGTCGAGAACGAGAGCGCGTCCCGCGACCGGCCCACGATCTTCATGCGCTGGCCCAGGTATTCGCGGTACTCGCCGACGGAGAACGGGCCGAACCGCTTCTCGGCCGAGGCGTCCAGGAAGACGTACTGCCCGCGCCCGAGATCCGTCAGGTTCCCCTGCTCGACGTTCCACGGGATGTTCCAGCGGCGGAAGTCGTCGAGCGCGTAGACGAGGGACGCTTCCTGGGCGCCGGAGGGGAGCGCCAGCGTCATGTACCAGACGATCAGGTTGTCGGCGCGCGCGATGCCCGGCACCGACCGGACGCGCTGAACGGCCGACTCGGGGAACGTGTGCGCGAAGTCCACGTTCGGCGTGTTCTTCGAGGTGATCCAGAGGTCGGCGTCGGCGTGCTCGATCGTCACCGAGGCGTTGTCGAGGATGCCCAGGAAGAGACCGACTTGCACGAAGACGAGCGCCACGGCGAACGCCACGCCCGAAACCGTGATGGCGAAGCGCAGCTTGTCGTGCAGGAGGCTCTTCGTCGCGAGATCGACCACGGCATCACGCTCTTTCGCGGGTCAGGCCGCGTATCAGCGCATCCACGACGAGCGCCGCGCTCTCGCGGACGGGATGCCAGGTGATCCAGCCGTCGTTGCACTTGGCGATCTGGAGCGAGATGACGCCGTGCACGGCCTCCCAGACGACCTGGGACAGAAGCTCGGCATCCTTGAGGTCCGTGCGGAAGCGCTTTTGCGCGAGCCCTTCCTCGATCGTGGCCTTCAGGAAGGCGTAAGCGTCTTCCTCGGGATTGCCTTTCTCGAGCGAGCTTTCCTCGGGTCCCATCGGCGGGCGCGGCGTCATGAACATGAAGCGGTACTGATTGGGATGCGCCAGCCCGAACTCGACATAGGCGGAGCCGATCGTGCGCAGGCGCTCGATCGGGTCGATGATCCTTGCGATCGACTGGAAATGTCTGGCGAGCGCGCCGAAGTCCTCGTCGCAGAGCGCACGCAGGAGCGCCGTCTTGTCGTGGAAGTGGAAGTAGATCGCCGTCGGCGAGTACTCGATCTTCTCGGCGATGCGGCGCATCGTCACGGCCTCGTAGCCCATCTCCGCGAAGAGCTCGCGCGCGGCCTCGAGAATTTTTTCCCGGATCTCGTGCCGCTCCCGCTCGCGCCTTTCCGCAACCCCCATTAACGGCGCTCCTTTAGTTAACTACGTTAAGTAATAGACCAAAGTTTTCTTGGGCTGTCAACGGCGAGTTGCAGTGACTCTATAAGTAATTGATATGTCTTGGCTTAGGTCAGTGCGATGCTTCGACTCGTTTGCGCCCGCCGCGTCCGTGCACCGCGGGCCGGCCGAGCAGGAAGCCCTGACCATACGGGATTCCGAGCTCCACGAGACTCGTCCGCTCCTCCTCGCGCTCGACGCCTTCGGCGATCACGATCGCGCCGATTCGGCTGCCGATCGCGGCGAGGCTCGCGATGATCTCGCGCTTGATGGGGTCGGTCTCGAGGCCGCGCACGAGGGAATCGGCCACCTTGATGTAGTCGGGCCGCAGGTTGAGGATCGTCTCGAGGCCCGAGTAGCCGGAGCCGGCGTCGTCGATCGCGATCTGCAGTCGCGATCCGCGGATGCGACGCACGATTTCGGCGAACGAAGAGTAGTCGCCGACCATCTCCTTCTCCGAGATCTCGACGACGACGTCGGCGTGGCTGCGGTTGATCGCCTTGAGGTTTCGCTCGTCGAGGAAGATCGGGTGGCGAAGCAGCTGCGACGACGCGTTGACGAAGAGCCGTCCCGAGGCGACGGCCCGGGGCAGGTTCTTGAAGATCGTCTCGAGGCAGAGCGTCTCGAGCTCGACCGACATCTCGTTCTCGTGCGCGACGGCGAAGAGGACGTTCGGCCGCTCGAGCGAGCTGCCCTGCGGGCCGCGGATCAGCGCCTCGTAGCCGTGGATCTTCCCGTCGGGCAGGGACCGCACGGGCTGGAACGCCGCCTTCAGGCGCCGGCGTCCAATGACGCCTTTGAGCTCCGCGCAAAGGTCGAGCTTCTCGCGCGTCTGGCGCTGCGAGACGATCTTCGCAGCCTCGAAGAGGTTACGAATCAGGTGCCGCGAAGGACGCACGCGCGGATTGTCGTCGGCCGAGAGGCTCGAGACGTGCACGCTCATGAGATCGACGGTCGTTCCTCCGAACGTCTCGCGGAGGCGGCTCATCGCGGCGAGCTGGAACTCGAGCGCGGCCTCCTCGAGCGACGGCAGCGAGCGGCCGCGCGGCGCCGACGGCAGGTCGAAGAGGACGTAGAAGCCGTCGGAGCCCGAGTAGCGGAGCGAAACGAAATACGGCGCGAGCCGTGACCCCTGGACGTCGCGGCGCAGTCCTTCCGACACGGCGACCAGAACGCGATCGTAGAGCTCCCAGCCATAGAGCTCTTCGAAGCCGAAGAATTTGCCGATCTGCAGATAGATCACGCCCAGGCGCTCGATGCGCTCGATCGACGGGACGCGCTCGGGCTCCTCGAACGGATGGAGCGGGAGCCCCGTCACCCCGTCGTACACCAGCCGTTCCTGGCGCAGCCGCTCGACGCTCTTTCCGGACGGGTCGGTCGAGAGCGCCGCCGGGTGCGGCTCGAGTCGCACCTCTCCGGTGCGGCGTTTCGTGCTCATGGCTCCTCCGCTTTCTCGCGCGGCTCTCCCGCGAACACCGCGTGAACCTTGCGGCGCAGCTCGTCCGCGCCGAAGGGCTTGGCCAGGTAATCCGAGCCGCCGAGCTGCATGGCCGTAATGCGGTCCTTCAGCTCCTGGCGGCCCGTGAGGAAGAGGATGGGAACGCCGCGCGTCGTGGACTGGCGGCGGAGGATTGCGCAGAGCTCCCAGCCGCTCATCCCCGGCATGCCGACGTCCAGAATCACGAGGTCGGGGACGGCGCGGATCAATTCCGGGAGCGCCGCGCGCGCGTCGCCGGGGGTCTCGACCGCATAGCCTTCCGTCGCGAGCACCTCGCGCACGGCGGCGCCCACGCCCGGCTCGTCGTCGACGACGACGATGCGCTTCATCTCGCGCCCCGGGCGAACGGAAGCAGGATCGTGACCTCCGAGCCGTAGCCCGCCTCGGACGAGAGACTGATGCGGCCGCCGTTGGCTTCGAGGATCTGCTTCGTCACCGCGAGACCGATGCCCTTGCCGCGCGCGCCGGAGGAGATCGCGCCGGCGCCGCGGAACGCGTAGTCGAAGGCGTGCGTGCGTTCCTCGGCGCTCATGCCGATCCCGGTGTCCTTGAAGACGACGAACGCGTGGGGCCCCGCCGGGCCGGCGCGGATGCGGATCTCGCCGCCCTCGGGCGTGTACTTGACCGCGTTCTCGAGGACGTTGCGGAACGCGCGCTGCAGCGCAACCGGGTCCGCCGCGACGACGAGCTCCGGCTTTTCGGCGATGAACTCGATTCGGCGGCGGCCGCCGAGCGAGAGGCGGTACGCCGTCGCGAGCGAGCCCAGGATCTCGACGAGGTCGGCCGAGGCGTTCGCGTCGGCGGCCGAAAGCGTCGTGGACGAGGCACCCGGAGCGCCAGGCGCCGGGGCGCTCGCTTCGCCGACGAGCTTCTCGGCCAGATCGATCTCACGCGACAGGTTCGAGAGGTGCTCGGGATTCGGAAGCTGCCCGCGCCGGGCGCCCTCGGAGATGAGGTCCGCGTACACGCGCAGCACCGAAAGCGGAGACTTCAGGTCGTGGAGGATCGCTTCCTCGGCGCGGCGCCTCGGGCTTTCCGGTTCGGCCGGCTCGCCGGCCTCTTCCGGGGCGTGCACGACCGGCTCACGCTCCGGCGCCTCGGGTCGCATGGCCTCTGCCCGGCGCGCGGCCGGCGCCGCGGTCTTCCGTCCGCCGGCCGAGGCCTCGAGCGCGACGAGGAGCGCCGGCGCCGCGAGTGCCGAGAGAAGGAGCGCGAGCTGCGGCGCGCCGGCCGACGGCAGCGCCCGTCCCGCGACCATCGCGGCCGAGCCCGCGACCGAGACGACCGCGTAGAACCGCGCGGCGGCCTTTCCCTCGAGCTGCCAGGCGAGGGCCACGCCGGCCGGAAGCAGCAGCGCGAAGAGGCTCTGCCCGCCGGCCGCCGGCGCGATGGCCGTCCAGAGGAGCGCCTGGTCGACGAGGATCGCGAGCGGCGACCCGAAGGAGCCGAGCCCCGTCGCGAAGCCGCGCGTCGTCAGGAAAGCCGAAAGGAGCGATCCGCCCGCGAGCGCCGCGAAGAGGCGCGGATCTCCGGCCGCGAAAACGATCGCGAGCAGGCAGAAGAGGGAAAAGAGGGCCGCCGACGCCGCCCGGTGTGCGGCGAAGGACGAGGTCACGCCTCACACATAGGCGCAGCCCACGCGCACGCCGCCGTCCGGCAGCGGCGCCCAGTTGATCGCCTTGAGGCGCACCGGGTGACGCTCGGAATTGAGGCGCCGGAAAATCTCGCCCGTCCAGCGCCGCGGCCACTTCTCCGGCTGTGGTGCGCGCAGCGCGACGCCACCGTAGCTGACGTCGACGACCGGGACGGTCCACGGGTCGTTCCCGTGCCGGATGAGGCGCACGCTCGTGTCCGCCGGAGAAAAGCGCGGGTATTCGCGCCGCTCCGCGCCGGGGAAGTTGGCCTGCTCGCGGCACTGGTAGAGGCGCAAATCGGCCACCTTGAGGAGGAAGTCGACCGTCTTGCCGTCGGTCGGATAGGTCGCGATGCCGTAGTGCACGCCGACCTTGAGCTCCGAGCGATACGGCAGCGACAGCGCCGCGACGCGCTTTCGGATGCGCTCGGCAACGGCCACGGCGAAGAGGAGGTTCGTGTTCGGCAGCACGACGACGAACTCGTCGCCGCCCCATCGGCAGCCGGCGTCCACCGTGCGCAGCGACTGGCGAACGACGCGCGCCGTGCGGACCAGAACGTTGTCGCCGACGGGATGGCCGTAGCGGTCGTTGACGGCCTTGAAGTCCCGGAGGTCGAGCATGACGACCGAGACGATGCCTTCGGAGCGCTCCGAGCGCGCGATCTCGCGGGCAAAGTGCTCGAGAAGAAATCGGCGGTTGTAGAGGCCGGTCAGAGGATCGGTCAGCGCCGAGAGGCGCAGCCGCGCGAGCTCCCGGGCGGGCACGACGCACGGATCCGCGATCTTGCCCTTGCGGCTGTGGAAGTGATGGAGGAGGGCGGTCTGCAGCGACAGCGGCCGTCCGAGCGAGTCGCGCATGCGGGGATAGAGCTCCTCGATTTGCTCCCACGACGACTCCGCGTCGGACGCCGAGAGCGAGACACCGAGCCAGTCGGCGAAGAGCTTGCGGAGAATCTCGCCGCGCTTGGTGCTGCGCGCCGCGGACGTGAGCGTCCGCCGGAATCGCGGAAGAGAAAAGTCCCTCTGTCGTCCCAGCCGCACAAGCGCGGCGACGCGCGGATTCGCCTCGTCCTGCTCCAACCCCACCGCCTCCCGTGCCGCCCCCGGCGGCGCCTCGCGAAACTACCGCTGAGCGTTTAGCGTTGTCGCCGGCTCCGCCGCGACGCCGGCGGAGCGTTCTCGTCTTCCCGCGCCAGACGCGCGACGGCGCCGGCCGCCGCCTCCACTGCGTCTCCCACCGGAAAAACGAGAACCATCTGCCCGTCGTTCAAGAGGTCGATGAGCTCGCGCTCCGAGCGCGCCCAGAGCACGCGATTTCCGGCAACGAGGAGCCGCGCCTGCCCGAGATCCGACTGCTCCGGGTCGAGGCGCGACAGCTCTTCCGCACAGCGGCGGATCCTCGCAAGACCCACGCCCGCGGCCCGGAGCATCGCCGCGACGCGCAGCCGCACGACGTCGGCGAACGAATAGCGGCGCGCCGAGCCGTATCCCGCGGCGCGCTCGAGCGAGGGGCCGAGGAATCCCTGGCGATCCCAGTGATCGAGCTGCCTCGGAGACAGACCGGTCAGCCGGGCCGCCTCGGCCGTCGAGAAGCTCTGACGGAGGACACTGCTGAAATTCATCGATGTAATCTCGTAATCCTAACACAGGACAGAGTTTGTCGCGGCGGGTCTCGGTCGATGACGGGCGAAACCCGGACGCTCGTACTCCGTATGACATACTGAAACTGACCGGTCAGTGTCGAATTGGCCGGTCGCTGTTTCTTGGGGAAGGCCAAGGGATGCCGCGCGTCAAAACCGACGAAAAGCTCGAAGAGATCCTGGAAGCCTCGACGCAGGTCTTCTCGGGGAAGGATTTCCACGAAGTCCTGATCGACGAGATCGCCGAGGCCGGAGGCATCGGCAAGGGCACGGTTTACCGGTACTTCCGGACGAAGGAAGAGCTGTATCAGGCGACGATCGAGCACGGCCTCGCGAAGCTCGACAAGGTCCTCTGCGGCGCGCTGCCTCAGGAGGGCTCGCCGACCGAGCGGCTCAACCGGCTCGCGCGCGAGGTCCTTGCCTTCTACTGGGACAAGCGGTCGCTCCTGATGCTCCTCTACCGGGACGAGCGGATGGTCCGGGGCCGCAAAGGCGTCCTTCGCGAGCGGCACGACCGCCTGGCCGCTCACGTCCGGGAGATCCTGCTCGAGGGCATCGAGCGGCGCGAGTACCGGGGCGTGGACCCGCACACGGCCGCCGAGATCTTCCTGGGAATGATTCGAGGCATCAACGTTTTCCGCAGGGACGGAGACACCCTGGACGAGCTCGCGGCCGAGATCGTCGGGGTCTTTACGAAAGGCGTCGCCCGGTCTCACGTATGAGAGCTTCGGTGAGAGTCGTCTCCCTGGCCGCCGCTTCGGCCTTCCTGGCCGCCGGCTGCTCGCACTTCACGCCGGACCGCGCGATCTCGAGTTCGGTCGCGCCGGCTCCGGCGATCCCCTGGACGCCGCCGCCCGAGGGCCGGGCCCCGCAGACTCCCGAGTCGGAGAAGAAGGTCGATATCCCCGAGCAGTACACGAAGCCGGGCACGACCCTGTCGCTGCCGCAGCTGGTGGACGTCGGTCTGCGCAACAACCCGCGCACGCGCGAGGCCTGGTACTTCGCGCGCGCCGCCGCGGCGCAGGTCGGCGTCAAGCGCGCGCAGTACTTCCCGGTGGCCGAGATCGACGGCTCGATCACCCGAGAGAAGACCTCGTTCACGACGGGCGGCCCGCCCACTTCCTTCACCGAGACCACGTATGGCCCGACGGCCGCGCTCAGCTGGCTCCTCTTCGATTTTGGCGGGCGGACGGCGGACGTCGCCGAGGCGCAAGCGGCCCTCTTCGCCGCCGACTGGGGCCACAGCGCCGCGATCCAGGACGTCGTGCTCACGATCGCGCAGGCCTACTACGGATACCTGAACGCCAAGGCGCTGGTTGTGGCGCGCGAGGTCAACCTCGAAGAGGCGAAGCAAAACCTCGAGGCGGCCGAGGCGCGGCACCGTGCGGGCGTCGCGACGATCGCCGACGTGCTCCAGGCAAAGACGGTCGTCTCGCAGGTGCAGCTGAATCTCCAGGACGCGCAAGGGCAGGTGCACGTCATCCGGGGAGCGCTCGCGACCGCCGTCGGCGTGCCAGCCACGATTCCGGTGGACGTGGGCGAGCTTCCGGAGGATCTGCCGCTCGACCGGGTCTCGCAGAGTGTCGACGAGCTCATCAACCGCGCCATGAGGGAGCGACCCGATCTGGCGGCGGCGCGCTTCGAGGCGCAGGCGGCGCACGAGCACATCCAGTCGGTGCGCTCCGACGGACTTCCGAAGCTCCTGGCGGCGGGAACGGTCAGCCGGACCTACTATTCCCGCCCGGTCGGCCTGCCGTCCACGGACGACTATTCCGGAACGATCTTGTTCCGTATCCCGGTCTTCCAGGGCGGCGACACCGTCTATTCGACGAAGAAGGCGCAGGAAGAGGCGAAGCAGGCGGGCGCCACCGCCGAGCGAACCGCCGATCAGGTCGTCCTCGAGGTCTGGACGAGCTATTACGACGTGCAGACGGCCTCGCAGCGCGTGCGTACGTCCCGCGATCTGCTGGCGAGCGCGAGCCAGTCCGCCGATGTCGCGCAGGGCCGCTACAGGGAAGGCGTCGGGAGCATCCTGGATCTGCTGACGGCGCAGGCGCTGCTCGCCGACGCGCGTGCTCAGGAGGTCGAGGCCCGGTCGCTGTGGTTCCTCTCGATGGCCGAGCTCGCGCACGCGACGGGCGCGCTCCTGCCTCGGGCCGCGGAGATCATGAATCCGGCGAAGAAAGAGAGCGGGGGAGCTCCATGAGGAAATTCGTCGTCGCCGCTTGCCTTCTCGGCGCGGCGCTGGCCGGCGCCGCCTGCGCCGGCAAGGGCGGGGCGCCGCCGAAGGAGACGGTGCCGGTCACGGCGGCGACGGTCGAGACGCGGACCGTCCCGCTCGAGGTGCAGGCCATCGGGCACGTCGAGCCGCTCGCCACCGTGGCGGTCAAGACGCGGATCGGCGGCGAGATCACCGAGATCGGCTTCCGCGAGGGGCAGGACGTCAAGCCGGGAGATCTCCTCTTCGTGATCGATCCCCGGCCGTACGAGGCCGCCGTCCAGGAGGCGCGCGCGCGGCTGGCGCGGGACCGCGCGCTCGCCAAGACGGCGCGCGAGACCGCGGCCCGCTATGCCGAGCTGATCAAGAAGGACTTCGTCACGGCGCAGCAGAACGACGAGACGGAGGCCAACGCGGCCGCGGCGCAGGCGACGGTGCAGGCGGACGAGGCTTCCGTCCAGAGCGCCGAGCTCGATCTTTCCTACTGCCGGATCACGTCGCCGATCGCGGGCCGCACGGGCAGTTTCCTCGTGCACAAGGGCAACATCATCAAGGCCAACGACGACCGGACGCTCGTGACGATCAACCAGATCCGTCCGATCGCGGTCACTTTCGCGGTGCCCGAGAGCTCGCTCGCCGCGATCCGCAACAACTACCGCTCCGGCGGCCGACTCGAAGTGAGGGCGGCGCCGGCGGATCAGACCTCCGCGGCGCCGGCGAGCGAATCGGGCGAGCTGTCCTTCCTCGACAACGCCGTCGACAGCGCCACCGGAACGATTCGCCTGAAGGCGACGTACGCCAACGAGTCGGGAACGCTGTGGCCCGGCCAGTACGTCACGGTGTCGCTCCTCCTCGCGAACGAGCCCGGCCGCATCGTCGTCCCGACGCAGGCCGTGCAATCGAGCCAGAAGGGCTCGTACGTCTACGTCGTGAAGTCCGATCTGACCGTCGAGACCCGGCCGGTGACGATCCAGCGCACACACGGGACCTATTCCGTCATCGCGAAGGGCCTCTCGGCCGGAGAGCGCGTCGTCACGGACGGCCAGCTCCGCCTCGCGCCCGGGTCCAAGGTCGAGATCAAGACCGCCGCCCCGGAGGCGTCCTCGTGAACATCGCCGAGATCTTCATCAAGCGCCCCGTCATGACGACCCTCGTCATGGCGGGCATCCTCATCTTCGGCATCATGGGCTACCGGCTGCTCTCCGTGTCGGACCTGCCCAACGTGGACTTCCCGACGATCCAGGTCTCGGCGGGACTGCCGGGCGCGTCGCCGGAGACGATGGCCTCTTCCGTCGCGACGCCGCTCGAGCGGCAGTTCTCGACGATCGCCGGCCTCGACAACATGAGCTCGACGAGCTCGCAGGGCTCGACCCAGATCACACTCCAGTTCAACCTCTCGCGCAATCTCGACGGCGCGGCGCTCGACGTGCAGTCGGCGATCTCGGCCGCGGGCCGGCAGCTTCCGCCGGACATGCCGGCGCCGCCGTCGTACCAGAAGGTCAACCCGGCCGATCAGCCGGTCATCTACCTGACGCTGACGTCGGCGACCATGCCGCTCTCGGACCTCGACGAGTACGGCGAGACGATGATGGCGCAGCGGATCTCGACCGTCTCCGGCGTGGCGCAGGTTCAGGTCTATGGCCCGCAGAAATACGCGGTGCGCGTGCAGCTCGATCCGCAGAAGCTGGCGGCGCGCGGCATCGGCATCGACGAGGTCTCGCAGGCCGTCCAGAACGCCAACGTGAACCTGCCGACGGGCATCCTCTACGGCCCGCTGACGTCCTTCACCGTGGCCGCGACCGGACAGCTTTTCCAGGCGGCTTCGTACAAGCCGATCATCGTGGCCTACCGCGACGGCTCTCCGGTGCGCCTGGGAGAGCTCGGCGGCGTCGTCGACGGGGTCGAGAACGACAAGGCCGCGGCCTGGTACAACGACGAGCGCTCGATCTCGCTCGCGATCTTCAAGCAGCCCGGCATGAACACGGTCGCGGTCGCGACGGCCGTGCGCAAGCTCCTCCCGACCTTTCAGAAGCAGCTGCCCGCCGCGGCGACCCTGCACGTGCTCTACGACCGGTCGGTGTCGATCAAGCAGAGCGTGGACGACGTGAAGTTCACGCTGATGCTCACGCTCGCGCTCGTCGTGCTCGTAATCTTCCTCTTCCTCCGCAACCTCTCCGCGACCGTGATTCCGAGCCTCGCGCTCCCGTTCTCGATCGTCGGGACGTTCGCCGTCATGTACATGATGGATTACAGCATCGACAACCTGTCCCTCATGGCGCTGACGCTGTCGGTCGGGTTCGTCGTGGACGACGCGATCGTCATGCTCGAGAACATCGTGCGGCACATGGAGCGCGGCGAGAAACCGTTCGAGGCGGCGCTGCGCGGCTCCCGCGAGATCGGCTTCACGATTCTGTCGATGACGATCTCGCTCGCGGCCGTGTTCATCCCGGTCCTCTTCATGGGCGGCGTGATCGGGCGCCTCTTCCACGAGTTCGCCGTCGTGATCGGCGCGGCGATCCTCGTGTCGGGCTTCGTGTCGCTGTCGTTGACGCCCATGCTCTGCAGCCGGTTCCTGAAGCCGCCGAGGGAAGAGCACCACGGGAAGCTGTACAAGATCACCGAGAAGGGCTTCGACTGGATGCTCGGGATCTACGCGCGCACGCTCGGGCCGGCGCTCCGGCATTCGGGCTTCGTGCTCGTCTTGTCGGCTCTCGTGCTCGCCGCTACGGGCTGGCTCTTCGTCAAGATCCCGAAGGGGTTCCTGCCGACCGAGGACCAGGGGCTCATCTTCGGCTCGACGGAGGGCGCGCAGGGCATCGGCTTCCCGGCGATGAAGCAGCATCAGCTCGAGATCGAGAACGTCGTCCGGCGCCATCCGGATGTCGCGAACGTCCTGTCGGCTGCCGGACCGCGCGGCAACGTGGCGATCGGCAACTCCGGCATCATCCTCGCGCAGCTGAAGCCCCTTTCGGAGCGCAAGCACTCGGCCGACGAGATCATCCAGCAGTTGCGCCCGCAGCTCGCGCAGATTCCCGGCATCAAGGCGTACCTGCAGGTGCCGCCGCCGATCCGTCTCGGCGGCAGCCTGTCGAAGAGCCAGTACCAGTACACGCTCCAGGACTCGGATACCGACGAGCTGTACCACTACGCGCCGATCCTGCTCGACAAGATGAAGGTGCTCCCGGGGCTGCAGGACGTGACGAGCGACATGCAGATCTCGAATCCGCAGCTCAACATCGAGATCAACCGCGACCAGGCGGCGACGCTCGGCGTGAGCCCGCAGGCCATCGAGGACGCGCTCTACACCGCGTACGGGACGCGCCAGATCTCGACGATCTACACGCCGAACAATCAGTACCGCGTCATCATGGAGCTCGCGCCGGAGTTCCAGGCGAATCCGGCGGCGATCGCGATGCTCTACGTCCGCTCGGCCTCCGGGCAGCTCGTGCCTCTCTCCTCCCTCGGCAAGGTCATCAAGGGCACGGGTCCTCTCCAGGTGGCGCACCAGGGCCAGCTTCCCGCCGTGACGATCTCCTTCAACGTCAAGCCGGGCGTCGCGCTGGGAGACGCGGTCAAGGAGGTCGAGAAGGCGGCGCGCGACATTCCGAGCACGATCCAGATGAGCTTCCAGGGCACCGCGCAGGCGTTCCAGAGCTCCGTGCAGGGGCTCGGGCTGCTGCTCGTCGTCGCGATCGCCGTGATCTACCTCGTGCTCGGCATCCTGTACGAGAGCTTCATTCACCCGCTCACGATCCTGACCGCGCTTCCATTCGCGGGCTTCGGCGCGCTCGTGACCCTGATGATCTTCGGCCTCGACCTCTCGATCTACGGCTTCGTCGGCATCATCATGCTCGTCGGTCTCGTGAAGAAGAACGGCATCATGATGGTGGATTTCGCGCTCGAGGCCGAGCGCAACGAGGGCATGCCGCCGCAGAAGGCGATCTACGAGGCGTGCGTCGTGCGGTTCCGGCCCATCATGATGACGACGATGGCCGCGCTCATGGGCACGCTTCCGATCGCGATGGGCTTCGGCGCCGGCGCCGAGTCGCGCCGGCCGCTCGGCCTCGCGGTCGTCGGAGGGCTTCTCTTCTCGCAGACACTCACGCTCTACGTGACGCCGGTCTTCTACATCTGGATGGACCGGCTGCAGAAGCGGCTGCGCCGCCGCAGGGGCGAGGGCCGTCCGTCCGCGCCTCCGATCGTGGAACCCGAGACCGGGCGCGTCCGTGCGCGCGAAGAGGAAGCGGCGCCGGCCACCGTCGCGCTGCGCTCGGCCGAGAGCTAGGGCTCTCTCTGCGCGGCGCGCGGGCCGCGCTGGCGTCTCAGGGCAGGACGGCCTGCCAGATGTCGGCGTTGTCGTGGAGCTGCAGCAGGTACAGCGCGTCGCCGGGAGCGGCCATGACGCTCGAGTAGTTCCCGGTCCGCGGATTCGGCAGAAGGAGCCTGGCGCTCGACGCGGAGAGCGGCGATCCGTAGAGCCCGTCCAGGCCGACCGCGAGCACGTAGTCCCCGATGTTTTCGACCGGAAGGGCGCCCGCGATTCCCGACAGACGCGGCAACTGAGGGGCCGGCTCCCACTTTCCGTTCGCCGGGGAATAGAGGCCGAGCCGCTCGAAGGAGAAGTCCGGGTGCGTCAGAGCCGCGAGCAGGCGACCGTCCGGCATCCACCAGAGTCCGAGAACCGAGAGGTTGTCGGGCGGTCGCGGGACCTTCGTCGTTGCGCGGACAGATACGCCTTTCTCGTCGAGCGCGAGGAGCAGGACGTCCTGTCCCGTGCTCGCGGCGATCGTCTTTCCGTCTCGAGACCAGAGGGGAGTGAAGACCGACTCCGGTATCCGCGACAGCTGGGACAGGCCGCTGCCGTCCAAGCGGATTGTCCAGAGGTCCCACTGCCCGCCTCGGTCCGACATGAACACGAGGCGCTGGCCGTCCGGCGAGAACGAAGGCAGGCGGTCGCGCGGCGCGTCGTCGGTGAGCTGCCGGAGCCCGGACCCGTCCGGGTGCATCAGGAAGAGGTCCTCCTGCGCTCCGCCCAGAGTGTCGAACGCGATCCACTGGCCGTCGGGAGAGAGCACGGGATTGGAGATGCGCTGAGAGGTCTGGAGGGTCTCGACCGGGGCTCCCGAAAGCTTGCCATTGGCGCGGTCGAAAGCGGCCCGCAGCACGGAGAACGTCTCGGCGACGACGACGTAGGCGAGCCGCTTTCCATCGCGCGAGAGTGAGAACCCTCCGACGTCGGCCGCGGGCAGGGTCTGCGGCTCGGGAGGGCCGAGCGCCTTGCCCGTCCGCTCGTCGATCGGTACCCTCCAAAGATTCATCGATCCGTTACGGTTGCTCAGGAACCACACGAACTTTCCGTCGGGCGACCAGACGGGATTCCAGTCGACGGCCGGGTCGCTGGTCAAGGCCACCGGCTTCTCCCCCGCGGCGAGCCCGGCGAGCGGCACCGTCCAGATGTCGCGCTGGCTCCCGTGATAGGGCAGACCCCAGTAGGCGACGCGCAGGCCGTGCGGCGAGACGCTCGCCTGCACGGCGTCGCCGGCGAAGAGGCGCTTCGTGGCGCCCGTCGCAACGTCGACCGTCCAGAGCTCGCTCGTGATCGAGCGTCCGTACGGACTCCAGCCGATCTCCGTCGTGTACACGAGGCTCTTCCCGTCGGGAGTCCAGGCCGGATCGTTTCCGACGCTCGTGAGCTTGCGGACGTTCTCTCCCGTCGCGCCCATGAGGAAGATCCCGCCGCCGCCGCAGGCCGAGGCGTAGGCGATCAGGTTCCCGTCGGGCGAGAAGGCCGGGGCGTAGCTGCCTTTGTCGCAGTCGGCGGTCAGGCTCGTTGGCTTGCGGCCGCCGGCGCGCTGCGACCAGATCTCGAGCTTTCCGGAATTCTGGCGGACGAACGCGAGCTCCTTTCCATCGGGGGAAAGGGAGGGGCTGGATTGGCTGCCGCCGAGGCTCGTCAATCGACTGTACGTCGTGATCGCGGAAGATTTCGCGGCGCTGGCCGCTGAAGCTCCCCGACGTCCCGCGAGGAACGCCGCCGCCGCGACGGCGAGGAGCGCCGCGACAGCGAGCGCGCCCTGCCGCCAGGGGACGGCGACGCGAACCGGCAACGGCGCCGCCAGCGATGGAGTCGCGCCCGATGCCGTGGAGAACGACTCGAGCTCGAAGGCGAGATCGTGAGCGGAGCGCAGCCTCCGCTCGGGGTTCTTCTCGAGGCAGTGGCGAAGGATCCGGTCGAGCCCCGGCGAGAGCGCCTGGCCCGTCACCGAGAGATCCGGCGGGTCCTCCTTGAGGATCGCCGACATCGTGTCCGCGGCGGAATCCCCGTGGAAGGCGCGCTTTCCCGACAGCATCTCGTAGAGGATCGCGCCGAGCGAAAAGATGTCGGAGCGGTGGTCGGCCGGCTTGCCGCGGACCTGCTCGGGGGACATGTACCCGAGGGTTCCGAGCACGACGCCCGGCGTGGTTCCGGGAGTCACGGTCGGAGCGTTCGTGGCGCCGCCGGCCGCCTCCGTCTGCGTCAGCTTGGCGAGGCCGAAGTCCAGGATCTTGACGCGCCCGTCGCTCGTCACGAAGACGTTCTCGGGCTTGAGGTCCCGGTGCACGATGCCTTTCTCGTGCGCCGCGGCGAGCCCGCGCGCGATCTCGACCGCACTCTCCACGGCGCGGCGCTGCGGCAGCGGGCCGGACGCGAGCGCCATCCGGAGCGTCTCGCCTTCGAGCAGCTCCTGAACGACGTAGGGCGCGCCGTCGCTTTCGTTCGTTCCGATGTCGTAAACGGCGGTGATGTTCGGGTGGTTGAGCATCCCCGCCGCTTTGGCCTCCTGCTCGAAACGGCGGAGCCGGTCGGGATCGTCGGAGATCGACGCGGGCAGGACCTTGATCGCCACGTCGCGCGCGAGCCGGGGATCGCGCGCTCGGTACACCTCTCCCATGCCTCCCGCTCCAAGAGGAGCCTGGATCTCATAAGGGCCGAGCTTCGTACCCGCTGCCAGCGTCATCGACCGTTCCCCTCCGTCCGCCGCCGCCGGCGCTCGGCCAGAGCGTACAGGACGAGCCCGGCGGCGAGGAAGCCGAAGGAGCCGATGAAGACCTCGACGAAGAATCCCCGCTTGTTCGCGGCATCGGCCGGCGGGATGAGCGCGAGGACGATCGCGACCGCCGTCGTCAGGAAGCCGAGCCCGTTCCAGAAAACGCTTCCGGCGCGCCCGCCGGGCACCGGCACGGCTTCGGGGTTCCCGGCGATCTCGCGTCGCAGCCGTATGGCGGAGGCGAACATGTACAGGTACGGAATGAAATAGACGATGAGCGTCGCGTTGACGAGCTTCAGATACGCGCCCTTGACCGTGTCTCCCTGCGTCGCGGCGACGATGAAGATCGCCGAGAACGCCGCCTGGAACGCCATGGCGAACCACGGCGTCTTCCACCGCGGATGCGTCCTGGCGAAGATGGGCGGCAGATACCGGTCGAGGCCGCCGACGAAAAGCAGGCGCGCCGTCGCGATGAGCCATGCGCCGATCCCGCCGAGCCCCGCGAGCGTCATGAGGAGCGCGACCGGCGCCCCGAGCCAGGGCAAGCCGTGCGCCGCTCCCGCCTTCGTGATCGCCTGGTTGACTCCGGAGATGATCGAGATCTCGCTCTTCGGGAGTGCCCAGAGGAGCGAGATCGTTCCCGTCAGATAGCAGGCGGCGATCGACAGGCCGGAGATCGTGATCGCGCGGGGAAACGTCCGGCAGGGATCGATGCACTCGTCGGCCATCGTGGGGGCGAGCTCGAGCCCCGCGAAGCCGAAGCAGAGGTTCGCGAAGAAGAGGATCGTCGGTAGCGCGGCGAAATTCGGAATCAGCGACGCCGCCGGCATCGGCGTCGCGGAGCCCGAACGGAAGAGCGCGAGCAGGCCGACGACCAGCAGCGCCACGGACGGCAGCCACTGGGCGAGACCGCCGATGTTCTGCACCCACTTTCCCGTCTTCATCCCCACGATGTTGAAGAAGAGCGCGATCGCGAGGAGCGCGAGCGAGGCGCCCGCCGCATAGGCCGGGCTCTGCTCGAGCGCGGCGAAGCGCGTGCCGAACACGTAGAGCGCGAACACGACCGTCGAGAGCGTCAGGGTGGGGAAGTACGTGATGTTGGACGCCCAGTACAGCCAGCCGGCGAGGAACCCCTGCCGCTCGCCGAAGGCGCGCGAGGTCCAGACGTAGAGGCCGCCCTCCTGGGGAATCGCCGACGAAAGCGCGGTGACCGCGAACCCCTGCGGGATGAAGAAAACGAGCGCCGCGAGGACCCAGAGGAACAGGGAGGAGGGCCCGTTGGCGGCCGCGAGCGCGATCCACCGCATGCCGACGATCGCGGCCACGTTGAAAAGGACGATGTCCCGCGTCTTGAGCGCGCGCTCGAGGGCCATCTGTTCCTTTTCGCCTCTCAGCGGAGGCCGTCGATGAGGTAGAGGTCCGATGTCCCGGCGCGCGCGATGCCGTAGAAGTAGGACTTGGCGTCCGCGGCCATGAAGACCGGAAAGATCTCGATCAGGCCCGAGCGCTCCGGAGGAGCGAGAGATCTCAAAGGCTCGTGCCGGCCGGTCTCAACGTCGATGCGGACGACTTCGGCGGGAATGGACCCGCTCGGAGTCACGTAGAGCGACTTGCCGTCTGGGGCCCAGCGGATCAGATCGAGGGCCTTCGAGTTCGGAATGGTTCGCGGCGCGCCGCCGGCCGTGGGAACGAGATAGATGTCCTCGGTCCACGCCTTGTACGCGACGGCCCGGAGACCGTCTGGCGAGACGGAGGTCGGGGCAAGACCATAGGGCTGGTCCGTGATCGCTCGCGGCTTGCCTGAGGGAAGATCCTGAACGTAAAGCCGGCTCGTCTTTCCGGGCTCCGCCGCCATGAGGAGGATCCGCCGGGAGTCGGGAAAGAGAGCGAATGCGCCGACCCGCTGGAAAAGCGGTTCGTCGATGGCCACCGGCGGTCCGGTTCCGGTCGGCTGGAGGACGAGGTTGCTTTCGGAACCCGGTGCGCGAGCGAGCACCCACTTCCCGTCGGGCGAAAGGGCGAGCGCGGATCCCTCGCCGAGCTTGACCGCCGGCGAACCGTCCGTTCCGCGCAGATAGTGTGCGCCGTCGCGGCCCGCGGCGTCGCCTCGCTCGTTGATGAGGATCGTGCGGCCGTCGTCGGAGAGACCGACCAGCCGGGACCCGTCGAACCAGGAGAACTCCCGCTCGGCGGTTCCTCCGGGTGGAATGCCGAAGATCCCCGGCTGGCTTTCGTAGCGCTCGACGAGGATCCGGCCGTCCTTCGAGACGTCATGCACGATCATCCCGACCGGCGAGCTCGTGAGCGTGCGCACGCGCCCCGCCATGTCAACGGCCTTGATCAGAAACTGTCCGCGCTCTCCGCGGTCGTCGAAGAGGACCTCGTCGCTCGAAGGGCTCCAGGCGAATCCCTGGCCCTGGATTCCTCCGTCGACGAGGACCCGCGGCTTCCCGGCGAGATCGATCACCAGGATCATGTTCGAGGCGCCCGCGGCGGCCTGGAGGATCGCGAGCAAATCGCCCTTCGGCGACATCCGAAGCATTCGGATCGACCGTTCGGACGCGTAAATCGGCTTTCCGGGCGGCAACTCGACGCGATCCTTGCCGTCCGAGAAGCGGACCACGGCCAGGTCTTTCCCGCCGGGCGTCCAGTCCGCCCGCTCGACGAACTCGGCGATCTGCCGCGGCGCGCCGCCGCCGAGCGGCATCGTCGCAAGAGTGCCGGGCCCCGCCGGCCCGGCCTGGAACCGCTCCCGGAGCGAGATCGCGAGCTCTCCCGACGGAGAGACCGCGTAAAGGTCGGCGCTCCTCGAGCCGATCGGTGTCGATTCCGGCCCCTCGGGGCGCGTCGTGAAGATCTCGATCGGCTGACCTTCGAACGAGGCGCCGTAGACGACGCTGCGGCCATCGGGCGCGAAGCGTGCCGTCCCGATGTTCCCGCGACGGAACGTGATACGGCGATACGTCGGAGCCGCCAGCTTCGCGGGTCGCCACAGGAAATGGCCCGCGGCAACTCCCAGGAGCACGGCGGCGGCGGCGATCGCGGCGAGGCGCGGAAGAGCGACCCGCGGCGCCCGCCTCCCCAGCACGCCGACGGCGCCCGCCGCGCTGGGCTGGGAGATTCCGGTCAGCGCCTCGAGCGCAAAGGCGACGTCGTGCGCGGAGTGGAATCGCTGCTCGGGGCTCTTCTCGAGGCAGTGGCGCACGATCCGCTCGAGGCCGGGAGAGACCGCCTGGTTCGTGGCGGAGAGATCCGGCGGATCCTCGCGGAGGATCGCGGACATCGTGTCGGCGGCCGAATCGCCGTGGAAGGCCCGCTTGCCCGCGAGCATCTCGTAGAGGATCGCTCCGAAGGAGAAGAGGTCGCTCCGAGCGTCGGCCGGTTTTCCGCGGACCTGCTCGGGCGCCATGTAGCCGAGCGTGCCGAGGACGACACCGGGCTCGGTGCCGGCCGTTGCCGTCGGGAGGTTCGTCGCCTGCGAGCCCTCTTCCGTGTGCGTCAGCTTGGCGAGTCCGAAGTCCAGGATCTTGACGCGGCCGTCCTTCGTGACGAAGAGGTTTTCGGGTTTCAGGTCCCGGTGCACGATCCCCTTCTCGTGCGCCGCCGCGAGGCCGTGCGCGATCTGCAGCGCGTAGTCGGTGGCGCGGCGCGGGGAGAGGCGGCCGCCGGCGAGCGCGGAGCGCAGCGTCTCTCCTTCGAGGAGCTCCGAGACGACGTACGGAGCGCCGTCGCTTGCGTTCGATCCGATGTCGTAGACGGCGGTGATGTTGGGGTGGTTCAGGATCCCGGCGGCGCGGGCCTCCTGCTCGAAGCGGCGCAAGCGATCGGGGTCGGCGGAAAACGACGCCGGCAGAACCTTGATCGCGACGTCGCGGCCGAGGCGCGGGTCTTTCGCGCGATAGACCTCTCCCATGCCTCCCGCCCCGATGGGGGCGAGGATCTCGTAGGGGCCGAGGCGCGAGCCCGCGGCGATCGTCACGTTGCCGGGGATTCTAATGTGCCGGCAGCGTCGGCCCGCGAGCGCCCTGATCGAATCGCTAGTGCACGCCCTTGGCCGCGTCCCAGGAGCCCTGCTGTTTCCGGATGTAGAGGATCTGCCCCGTGTGATACGCGTTGTGCGCGCTGATGTGCGCGATCGTCGAGGCGAACTTCTGCAGCGTCGCGTCGTCGGCCGCCGCAACCGCTTTCTCCCAACCGGTCATCACGGCGTCGAGCTCGCGCACCGAGACGTCCCAATTTCCCTTGTCGACCATCTGGAACGTGTCGTCGTTCTTGCCGCTGTACGCGGGTGCCTTTTCGCCCTTGAGGGTCGCGAGCTGCTGCTTGTCCCAGAAGATCAGATGGCTGACGAGCTCCGCGACCGAGTGGTCTCCATTTCGCGGCTTCCAGAACGCCTGCTCCGCGGTCAGGCCCGCGACGGCCTGCCTGGCGGGAACGAACCAGTCCTGGACGTCGTGCGTGTATTTCAGCTGTTCGAGGAGGATCGACTTCAGCGTCGTCGGAGGAGCGGGCGTCTGCGGGACGACGAGGTTGGGTCCGAGGACCAGGGCGGCGATCATCCATCGGTTCATACGGCTCCTTCGAATTCGATGTGCGGCGGCCGGGCGGTAGCCTCGCCTTCCGAGCGGCGGTTCGCAATATCCACATCGCGCATCGCGCGCATGACCACTCCGAAGTTGACGGCGGCCGGGCGGTCGAGCCGCGTGGCGGCCAGCGTCACTTGAGCCCCTCGACCACGTAGAGCTCCGAGAACCAGCGCCGGTACTGGTAGGCGTATGCCGACGCGTCCGCCGACAGAAACGCCCAGCGAACGTGGGAGAGTCCGGCCCTGTCGGCCGGCACGAGGTCCTTCCAGTGCTGTCGGGCCCCGCTGACGGGGTCGACGCGAAAGATCCGCAGCGGGGTCCCGGCTTGCTGCGTCACGAAGAAGGAACGGTCCGCGGTGCGGAACACGTCGGGGCCGTCTGCCCAGCAGTACCGGCCATCGATCGCGGTGAACGATTCCCTTCGCGCGAGCGGCGGCGAGGCCTTCCGCGATCTCGCGCGCGATCCCCACGATCTTGCGCGGCGCGGGCGGCCCCGGGTCGAGCAGCTGCCCGAGCGTCTGTCCTTCGAGGAGCTCCGTGACGGCGTACGCGACGCCGTCATCGTTGCCGAAGTCGTGGATCGCGAGGATGTTCGGGTGCGTGAGCCCCCCGACCGCCTTTGCCTCCCGCTCGAAACGAGCCAATGCGTCCGGATCCTTCGCGACCGCGGCCGGTAGAACCTTAATCGCGACGTCCCGGCCGAGGCGCGGATCCCGCGCCCGATAGACCTCTCCCATCCGGCCGCACCGAGAGGCGCGAGGATCTCGTACGGACCGAGGCGGGAGCCCGCGGTGAGCGGCATGAGGTTGGGGGGGGTTCGCGGGGGCGGCGAGCGCCGTGCACGCTCGCATCGAAACCAAATTCCGCGGTGCGACGTATCTCCATTCCTTTCCCATAGGGGGGCATTCCGGCTTCCTCTCTTCTCTCCTCTTCGAGACTTCGAGGGAAGATCCGGCGACGCTCGGGGCGGCGGTCGTCACGCTCGGTCTCGCGGCGGCGGCGGCGAGCTACGTTCCGGCGTGGCGGGCCTCGCGCGTCGAGCCCGTGGAGTCGCTGCGGAGCCGGCCCTGATCCGGGGTCGCGGAACGAAGCTTCCGCGCCCCGGAACGTCTATGGCACCGGAACGAGCGGCCGCGCGAGGATCGCCGGTTTCGGCGCCAGGTCCTTCGGGTCCTTCGCGATCTTCGCAAGAAGGTCCTTGATCGCGTAGTCGATCTGCGCGTCCTTGCCGGACAGAAAGCCGTCGGGCGGCAGATCGAGCACGACATCCGGATCCACGCCGTGCCCCTCGATGAGCCACACCCTGCCCTTCGGGTCCCAGCCCCCGCCCTCGGGCTGCGTCGTCAGGCCGCCGTCGCGGAACGTCTTGTCACCGCGGATTCCGACCCAGCCTCCCCACGTGCGCGTGCCGACGACGGGCCCGAGCCCGAAGTCCTTGAACCCCTGCGCGAGGGTCTCGCAGTCGCTGCCTCCCTGCCGGTTGATGAGGCAGACCATGTAGCCGTGGAAGGCGCGGTCGGGCGTCGTCGTGAGGAGCCCGCGCCGCGACGATCCGACCGCGAGCATTTTTCGGTCGAGGTGCGCGAGGATCATGGGCGCCACGAACCCGCCGTGGTTCCAGCGGTCGTCGACGATGAGGCCGCGCTTGTTCCACTGCGGCGGGAAGTCGCGGGAGAACTGCTTCAGCCCGAGGCCGCCCATGTCGTAGAGGTGGAGATAGCCGATCTGTCCGTTGGAGGCCTTGTCCACGTACGCGCGCGTCTCGCGGATCCAGTCGGCATAACGGATGCGCGTGTCCGCCGCGACCGGCTTGACGACGATGCGGCGCGCGCCTTCGAGCCTCGGCGCGTCGTTGATCGACAGCTCGACCTCCTGCCCGGCGCGATTCGCGAGCCGCGCCAGGTAGTCCTGATTCTTCTGGAGCGGCACGCCGTCGATTGCGACGAGCCACTGGCCCGGCTTGACGCGCAGGTCCGCGCGCGCGAGCGGCGAGCTCCACTCGGGATCCGGATAGTCGCCGCGGTAGATCTTCCGGATCTGCCAGAACCCGGTCGCCGGATCCGGATCGAGATCCGCCGCGAGCAGGCCGATGCCAACCGATTTGCCGCGCCGGACGTCGCCGCCGAAGTGGTAAGCGTGGCCGACCGACAGCTCGCCCAGCATTTCGCCCAGCATGTCCTCGAGGTCGTCGCGCGTCGCCATGCGGTCGGCGAGCGCTCCGTACTGCTTCCACACGCCCGGCCAGTCGACGCCGTGCATCGCGGGGTCGTAGAAGAAGTCGCGCTGCAGTCGCCACGCCTCGCGCAGCATCTGCTTCCACTCCTCGCGCGGGTTGACCTTGAGCGACCAGCCCGAGAGATCGATCTTGGAGTCGTCGGCCTCGCCGGGCTCGGGCTTGGGGAGGCTGGTCGCGTCGGCCGCGATTCGCGTGAAGCCTTCCTTCGTCTGGAAGACGAGGACCTTGCCGTCGCCCGAGAGGTCGTATCCGATGACGCCCGGCGAGAGGGTCGAGAGCTTCTCCTTCTCGAGGTCGTAAGTCTGCAGCGTCCCGCCGCGCGGAGCGCCGCCGTCGTCGTCGTCGGGCGGCTGCATGCCGCGGTTCTCGAAGGAGACCCAGTGGAGCCGGCCGGAACTCGACGAGAGCCCGTCGTAGTTTCCGGGCGCCACGGGGACCTCCACGATGCGGCCGGCGATCCCGTCGAAGTCGATGCGAACCGGCGAGACCTTGTCGGCGTCCTTCGCGGCGTCGGGCTTCGCTTTGCCTTTGTCCTTCGCGTCCTCGGCGGCCTTCTTCTCGTCTTTCTTCTCGTCCTTCGGCTCGTCCTTCTTCTCGTCCTTCGGATCGCTGTCGCCGCGCGCCGCGAACGGCAGCGTCGTGTCGGCCTGCAGAGCGACGACGACCGGCAGCGTCGCCTGGTTCACGATGAAGCGGGCCTCCCAGCGGTCGAGGTAGGGGTTCACGAAACGGTCGGAGAGGTAATAGAGAAACTTGCCCTTGGGGTCCCAGGCGGCGGAGGAGGAGTTCACCATCGGGTCGGAGATCGGGTGCACCGTCTTGGTCTGGCCGTCCCAGACGCGGACCTGCGTGAACTCGTTGGTCAGCGGGGCCGAGTAAGCGAGATACCGGCTGTCGGGCGACCACGCGTACTGCGTCGTCTCCCAGTCCGTCGTGTCCACGGGCGTCGTCGCGCCGGTCGCGACGTCGGTCACCGCGAGGCGAAGCGTCATGTCGGACCATGCGAGCTTCTTGCCGTCCGGAGAGAAGACGGGGCTGAAATGCCAGCCCGGATCCACCTTGCCCAGCTGCCGCGACGGCGCGCTGTTGTCGGACGAAAAGAGGAGGAGCTGCTCCTCGCCTTCCACCTCGGACCAGGCGGCCACCCACTTGCCGTCGGGCGAGAAGACCGGATTCTTGGTCCGCACGAGGCTCGACTCGGTCAGGCGCCGGATGAGGCCCTTCTTCTTCGTGCGCGTGACGAAGAGGTCGCCGCGCGTCTCGATTGCGATGCGCTCGCCGTCCTTGGAAATCGAGAAGCTGCCGATGTTCGCCTTCGGGTCCACGAAGCGCTCGCGCACCTGGATCCGATCGCTCGGCAGCTGCACCGGCACGAGCGCGTTCTTGCCGGTCGCGATGTCGTAGAGCCAGAGGTCGGCGGCGTGCTGATAGACGATCTTGCCGTCGCCCATCGACGGCCAGCGCACGTCGTAGTCGGTGAAGTTCGTGAGCCGTTTCACGTCGGAGCCGTCCGGCTTCATCGAGGCGAGGTTCGGGCGTCCCCAGCGGTCCGTCACGAAGTAGATGCGGCCGTCCGTGGACCACATCGGGAAGGCGCTCTTGCCGTCGTAGGAGGTGCCCCGGTCGAACGCGAGGGGCGAGAGCGTGCCGACGTAGATCTTCTCGGCCTCGCCGCCCTTGTAGCGTTTCCAGTTGTGGAACTCGAGGCCCATCTTCTGGAGGGCGAGCCGCGATCCGCCGGGCTCGAAGGCAAGCCACGCGGCGGGCTCGAGCGGGATCATCTTCGGGATTCCGCCGGCGGGATCGACGGTGTAGACGCGGAAGTCCGCGTGCGGGTGGTCGCGGCGGCTGCGGAAGAGGATCTTCCCGTCGGGCGTCCAGCCGATCGTCTGGTCCGGCATCGGGTGGAAAGTCAGCCGCCGCGGCTCGCCGCCGGACGTCGGCATCACGTACACCTCGTCGTTGCCGTCGTACTGGGCCGTAAAGGCGACGAGCTTGCCGTCGGAGGAGATCCGCGGGAACTTCTCGTCGCCCTCGTGTGCGGTCATGCGCTCGGCAACCCCGCCGGCCGCCCGCACACGCCAGAGATCGCCCTCCGAGGCGAAGACGATGACGCCGCCTCCGATCGATGGGTAGCGATAGAAGCCGTCGGGAACGGCGTCGGCCACGGCCCAGCGGGTGAAGAGCAATCCGGCGATCGCCGCTGCGGCGCAGAAGGAAGCCCTCTTCATGGGTTTTTTCTCCTCGCGGAGTCTACGTTCCCGGGGCACGCCAGGTTTCGTGATTTTGCAGCGCGGAAGGGCCGGACGAGCGGCATGCGGGGCTCCATCGCCGCCGGGGCCGCGGTCGGCCGCTTTCCGTTAGGCTTTCCGGGTCTTCTCCAGTCGACTCGGAAAGAGCGAAGCATGAAGGAGGTCTCCCGATGATACGTCCTCTGGCGATCCTGCTCGGCGTGTCCCTGCTCGCGGCGGCGCCGTCCGGCGCGGAGGAGGTCACGGCGATCCGCGCCGGCGTTTTGATCGACGGGAAATCCCCGTCGCCGCGTCGCGATCAGGTGATCGTGATCCGCGGCCATCGGATCGAGGCCGTCGGCGACGCGGCTTCCACGCGGATCCCGGACGGCGCGCGCGTCGTGGATCTCTCGCGGGCGACCGTGCTTCCGGGGCTCATCGACTGCCACACGCACATCTTTCTCCAGGGCGAGGATCCGGCGGAGGGCGGCTATGACGCGCAGCTGCTCAAGCAGGGCATCGCCTTCCGGGCGGTCCGCGCGAGCATCGCCGCGCGGCGCGCGCTCGAGCAGGGATTCACGACGATCCGCGACGTCGAGACCGAGGGCGCGGGCTACGGCGACGTCGGCATCAAGCAGGCGATCGAGGGCGGCTACATCCCGGGGCCGCGCATGTTCGTCGTGACACGCGCGATCTCGACGACCGGCGGTTATCCGCTCGAGGGCTACGCGCCGGAAGTCGTCGTGCCGAAGGGCGCGCAGATCGTGGATGGTCCCGTCGAGGCGCGCAAGGCCGCGCGCGAGCAGCTCGACCACGGCGCGGACTGGATCAAGCTCTACGTGACGCACCGCTCCTGGGTGGACAAAATGGGGAACCTCGTCTCGCAGCCGACCTTCACCGTCGAGGAGATCAAGGCGATCGTGGACGAGGCGCACGGCTGGGGAAAGAAGGTCGCGTGCCACGCGTACAACGGCCTGGGGCTCCACCGCGGCCTCGACGGCGGCTGCGATTCGATCGAGCACGGGCTGGAGCTCGACGACGTCGCGGTCGCGCAGATGGTGCGGCAGGGCACGTGGCTCGTGCCGACGATGAACGTCTATTACGACCACTGGGCGCCCGAAGGCACGCCGCAGGGCACGCTCGACCGCAAGCGCGCCGCGGTGCACGGTCCCTCCCTCCGGAAGGCGGTGCAGGCCGGCGTGAAGATCGCGTTCGGAACCGACGTCGGCGGATTTTCGTGGAGCGACCCCATCGCCGCCGAGTTCCCGCGCCTCGTCGAGTTCGGCATGACGCCGATGGGCGCCATCCAGTCGGCGACGTCGAAAGCCGCGGAGCTTCTGGGAATGGCCGGAGAGGCGGGAGTGATCGCTCCCGGCGCTTACGCCGACGTCGTCGCGGTGTCCGGCGACCCGCTCCAGGACGTGAAGGTCCTCGAGCACGTGGGGTTCGTCATGAAGGACGGAGCGGTGTTCAAGAACGAGGTGAAGTGACGCCTTCCCCCTCTCCCGGCGACGGGAGAGGGTCGGGGTGAGGGCCCCCTCTTCGCTACCGCGGCGTCGGCTCGAAGTAGCCCGTCCGCGCGAAGACGTCGGCGCCGCGCCGCGCGACCTTGACCTTCAAGGCGTGGTACCGGCCCGGCGTTCCGGGCGACCGCGGCGCGAAGTTCAGCAGATACATACCCCGGGTCTCCTGCATCAACTGCTCGAGCAGCGGCGTGTAGTCGTTCGAATCCATCAGGAGCCTGCCGCCCGTGCTGCGCGCGATCGCGGCGAGCGACTCGCGCGTCCGCCCGAACGGCCCGACCCGTTTGTCGAGGCTCTGCGCGATGTCCGCCGCGACGCCTCCGACGTCGATCGCGTAAATCACGGTGTCGTGCTGCCGGCACCGCTTGGCCATGGAATCGAGCTCGGCGCGGAGGCTCGTGTCGCCGAAAGTATCGGTGTCGCCCCAGGGGTCGGTCTTCAGGTCGCGCGGGCCGGTCGGCATTTGCGTGGACCCCGACAGGAGCTCCGGCTCGAAACCGTGGGAAAAGAGGACGAGATGCTTTCGCCCCGGCACGATCTCCATGCCCTCCGCGAGCCTTCCGAGATTGCTGATCAGGCGCGCGGCGAGCTGGCGGCGGTAGCGCGCGTGGTCCTGGGCGAGGCTCGTTCGGACGTCCTGAGGAACCGACGCACTGGCGTTCTCCGACGGGGGCGTCGTGCGGTCCCAGCCGTCGCTCGACGCTCCGCGCTCGAGGATTTCGACGAGGCGCGCTCGGTCCGGCGTGAATTTCTGGAGCAGCGAAACGCCGCCGCCGGCCGACATCACGACGATCGCCGCCGCGTCGAGCGCACCCATCTGGCCGCGCACGAATCGCGCGGCGGCGGCCATCGCGCGCTGGATCTCAGCCTGGGTCGCGAACGTGTGATCGAAGACGAGCATGTACTTCCGCACGCCGGCGGCGCTCGAGAGCTCCGGAGCGGGGTCGGCCGCGGCGATGTCGGCGGCCTCGAGAATTCGGGCGGGATAGATGAGGACGTCCACGGAATCGAGCGCGATCGGCTTCCCGTCCTCGCGCACCTCGAAGTCCGCGGCGGTGAGATCCGGAACGAAACGGCCCTTGCCGTCCAGGACGGTCGCGGGAATCTGCACGAGTGTCACCCGGACGTTCTCGCTTGCCGCGTGAGTCGGCGGCGGATCGGGCGCCTGCGCGGCTCCCGACGCGGACAGCGCCATCGCGAACGGGGTTGCGAGCACGAAACGCGAAATCGTCATGATCCTGCGGGCCACGGCTTCGGGGCGTCCTGTTCGTATCCTACGCTGGGCGCCGCCGCCGCCTCGGGGGACTCGACAAGCGTCGCGGCGAAGCGTATGAGCATCGGTAACGGGAGGATCGGATGATCGAGCTCCTCGTCAACGGGAAACGGCACGTGCTGAACGTCCGGCCCGACACGCCGCTCCTATGGGTCCTGCGGGAAGACCTCGGCCTGACCGGCACGAAGTACGGCTGCGGGATGGCCCTGTGCGGTGCGTGCACCGTACACGTGGACGGCCAGGCTCGCCGGTCCTGCGTGGCGCCGGTCTCCTCCGTTGCGGGGAAAGCGATCACGACGATCGAGGGGCTTGCCGATGGCCCCTGGCGCGTGGTCGAGGGAGCCTGGGTCGCGGAGGACGTCCCGCAGTGCGGCTATTGCCAGCCGGGACAGGTGATGGCCGCGGCGGCGCTCCTGAAGGCCCGTCCGCGGCCGACCGACGAGGACATCGACGCGGCGATGTCCGGCAACATCTGCCGCTGTGGCACGTACCAGCGCATCCGGGCCGCGATCCATCGGGCGGCCGTGCCGGCCGAAAAGAACGAGAAGAGATCATGAGCGCGGTCCGGGGCCTCGATCGCCGGAAGTTCCTGAAGACTTCGGCGGGACTCGTGATCGGCTTCACGATGGCGCCGCGTTCGGCGTTGCTGCGCGCGCAGACGGCCGCGGGCGTGCCGAAGCCTCCGCCCGATGCCAATGCTTTTCTGCGCATCGGGGCAGACGACCGCGTGACGGTGCTGCTGGCGCACTCCGAGATGGGGCAGGGCGTCTGGACGACGCTGCCTATGCTCGTCGCCGAGGAGCTCGGGTGCGACTGGTCGACGATTCGCGTCGAGCACGCGCCCGCGGCGCCGGCATACTTCCACACTTCCTACGGGATGCAGATGACGGGCGGGTCCACGTCCACCTGGTCGGAATACGACCGCTACCGCCAGGTGGGGGCGATCGCGCGCGAGATGCTGATCGCCGCCGCGGCGGCGCAGTGGAAGGTCGATCCCTCGTCGTGCCATGCCGAGAAGGGCCACGTCGTCTGCGGCGGCCGGAAGGCTTCGTTCGGACAGCTGGCGGCGGCGGCCCAGAAGCGCACGCCGCCGGCGGCCGTGCGGCTCAAGGACCCGAAGGACTGGACGATCCTCGGCAAGCCCACGCGCCGGCTCGACGCCGCGGACAAGGCCGCCGGCCGCGCCGAATTCGGCCTCGACGTCCAGCTTCCGGGACTCCTGACCGCGCTCGTCGCGCGCGCGCCGGTCTTCGGCGCGAGAGTCAAGAGCTTCCGCGCCGACAAGGCGAAAGCGGTGGATGGAGTTCGCGCGGTCGTGCAGGTGCCGTCCGGCGTCGCGGTCGTCGCCGATCGCTTCTATTCGGCCAAGCTCGGCCGCGACGCGCTCGAGATCGAATGGGACCTCGGACCGGGGCGCGACCTCTCGACCGACAAGATGCGCGCCGAATACCGGGCGCTCGCACAGACGCCGGGGGCCCAGGCCGCGGCGGCCGGCGATCTCGAAGCGGGGTTTCGGTCGGCGGCGCGCACGCTCGAGGCCGAGTACGAGGTTCCCTTTCTCGCGCACGCCACGATGGAGCCGCAGAACTGCACCGTGAGGCTCTCCGAGGGGAAGTGCGAGATCTGGGCCGGCACGCAGTTTCAGACGATGGACCAGAAGATCGCGGCCGAGATCGCCGGCCTGAAGCTCGAGCAGGTCGAAATCCACACGCCGTTTCTCGGCGGCGGCTTCGGCCGGCGCGCCACGCCGACGAGTCAGGTCGTGGCCGAGGCCGTGCATGTGGCGAAGGCCGCCGGCGCCCCGGTGAAGGTCGTCTGGACCCGGGAGGACGACATGCGTGGCGGTTACTACCGCCCCATGTGGCTGCAACGATTGAGAGTCGGCGTGGATGCCGAGGGCTCGCCGGTTGCCTGGCAGCAGACGGTCGTCGGCCAATCCATCATGGAGGGGACGTTCTTCGCGCCCATGATGATCAAGGACGGCGTGGACGGGACCTCGGTGGAAGGCGCCGCGGATTCCCCCTACCTCAAGGGGACGCCGAATCACCGCCTGGGGCTGCATTCACCGAAGACCCCGATCACGGTGCTCTGGTGGCGTTCGGTGGGGAACGTCCACACGGCTTTCGCCGCGGAAAGCATGGTCGACGAGCTGGCGCACGCCGCCGGCCAGGATCCGCTGGACTACCGGCGGCGGATGCTCAAGGACCATCCGCGGCACCTGGGAGTCCTGAATCTCGCGGCCGAGAAAGCGGGCTGGGGACGTCCGCTTCCGGCGGGCCGCTTCCAGGGCATCGCGTTGCACGAGTCCTTCGGCAGCTGGGTGGCCGAGGTCGCCGAGGTGTCGGTCGCCGGAGATCGAATTCGCGTCCATCGCGTGATCTGCGCCGTCGACTGCGGCATCTGCATAAATCCCGCAGGTGTGGCGGCGCAAATGGAGGGAGGAATCATTTACGGCCTGACGGCGGCGCTCCACGGGGAGCTCACGTTCCGCGACGGGCGCCTCGAGCAATCGAATTTCCACGACTATCCGATGATGCGGATGCGGGAGGCGCCGTCCGTCGAGGTGCACATCGTCCCGAGCACGGAAAAGTCGGGCGGCGCCGGAGAGCCGGGGGTCCCGCCGATCGCTCCGGCCGTCGCCAATGCGATCTTCGCGGCGACGGGCAAACGGCTGCGCCGCCTCCCGTTCCAGCTGGCGTGAGAGGACGACGCCCATGACGAACCTTCGCTCTTCCTTCGTCGCGCTCGCGATCGCCGCGACCTTCTCGCTCGCGCTCGCGCCGGGCCGTGCCCCGGAGTCGGAGGGGCTGGCGGCCTTCGAAACCGTGCGGGCGGTGCTTCAGCATCCCCGCTGCCAGAACTGCCACATTCCCGGGGACGCCCCGCTGCAGTTCGACGACGGGCAGATTCACGCGCAAGAGGTGCGCCGCGGCCCGGAGGGCGAGGGAGCGCCGGGCCTGCCGTGCACGACCTGCCACGGCGCGGCCAACCCGCCCGCGAGCTGGGGACCGCACATGCCTCCGGGAGCCCCGAGCTGGCACCTGCCGCCGCCCGAGAGAAAGATGGTCTTCATCGGGCTCTCGAGCGGGGATCTGTGCCGGCGCCTGAAGGACGAAGACGAGAATGGCGGCATGAGCCTCGATGCGCTCGTCCGCCACGTCAGTAACGACCCGATCGTTCTCTGGGGCTGGAGCCCGGGCGCCGGGCGCGCCGCCGTGCCGATCTCGCACGACGAGTTCGTCGCGAAGTTCAAGACCTGGGTCGCGGCCGGCGCCCCCTGTCCGGCGCCGTAAGGCGTCTACTTTCCGGGCGCCTCCGCGGCCTTCGCGAAATCTCCCGCCTTCACGACGGTGAAGCGGGACGGGTCGAGCCGCTTTCGCATCGCCGCGCCGATCTCCTCGGGCGTCAGGGCCGCGAGCTTCTTCTCGATCTCCGCGTCCCACGCGAGCGTGCGTCCGAGATAGAGGTCGAGGGCGAGCGTCCGCGCGAGCACGCCGTCCTGGGCGCGGCTGACCTGCCGCGACTGAAGGAGTCCCTTCTTCGCCTCGGCCACTTCGGCGGCGGTGAACCCGTCCTTCAGGACGCGGTCCACCTCTTCGTGGAAGGCCTGCTCGAGCTTGGCCGCGTTCTGCGGGGCGTAGATCGCGTACGCGACGAGACTGCCGGACTTGTCGAGCGGCGACGCCGTGAACGTCGAGCCGACGCCATAGGAGAGGCCCTCCTTCTGGCGAATCCGCGTCGCGAGGCGCGAGTTCAGGAAGCCGCCGCCGAGGATGTAGTTGCCGAGGACGAGGGCCGGGTAGTCCGGATCGTCGTCGCGGATCTCGAGATTCTCGCCCGCCACGAAGAAGGCGTTCGCCTTGTCCGGAGTCTGCAGGGTCTGATGATCCGCGGCGATCTCCTGGAACGGGCGCGCCACGCGCTCGAAGCTTCGCGGGCTCTTCCAGTCGCCGAGGAGCCTGTTCGCGAGCGCGAGCGTCTCCTTCGGGTCGAAGTCGCCGACGACCGCGAGCTCGCCGGCGGACGCGCCGTAGTAGTCCGCGTAGAAGTTCTTCGCGTCGTCGAGCGTCGCCTGCCGGTAGCTCGCGAGCGCCTCGTCGGGAGTCTCGACGTAGCGCACGTCTCCCTTTGGATACGGGTTCATGTGCCGGTTGAAGGCCGTCGACCCGATGGAGTCGGGCTCGCTCTTCTGCTGCTCGATCGCGGTGTAGTTTTCCTGCTTCAGCTGCTCGAACTCGTTGGCCGGCCACGCGGGCTGGCGGAGCGCCTCCGCCACGAGCGCGAGGACGGCCGGCAGGTTCTCGCGGATCGTCTCGACCGACACAGAGACCTGCGTCGGTCCGCCGGAGAACGCGACACGAGCCTTGAGGCGGTCGAACTCGTCCTTCAGCTGCTGGCGCGTGTGCTTGGCCGTGCCGCGGAGCAGCATGTCGGCGGCGAGATCGGCGGCCGCGGCCTTTCCGACGAGGCTCTTCTCGTCGCCGAACCGCAGCGTGAGCGAGGCGACGACCGTCGCGCCGCGCGTCTTCTTGGGAAGGAGCGCCACGGGGAGGCCGCTGTCGAGCTTCGTGCGCGAGGTGCGCGACTCGATGTTGGCCGGCGAGGGATCGAAGGCCTCGCCCTGCGCCACCGCGGCCTCGCCCTTGTAGTCCTTGAGGATCGCGGCGACGTCCGGCGAGGCGGGCACGTCGGAGCGGTCGGGCTGCGCGGTGGGGATGAAGAGGCCGACGGTGCGGTTGGACGGCTTCAGGTACGTCGCCGCGACACGCTGCACGTCCTCGGCGGTCAGCTTCTTCACGCGGTCGCGATTGAGAAAAAAGAGCCGCCAGTCGCCGGCGCCGATCCACTCGGAGAGCTCGAGACCCACGCGGTCGGCCGAGTTGAGCGTGAGGTCGATGTTCTTGAGGATCTCGGTGCGCGCGCGCTCGACTTCCTCCTTGGTGACCGGGCTCGTCGCGACGGCATCGATCGTCGCGAGCATCGTCTTCTCCGCGTCCTCGAGGGACGCGTCCTTCGGCACCTGCGCCTGGAACATCAGGAAGCCCGGGTCGTGGAGAAAGAGGAAGAAGTCGCCGACCGACGTCGCTTTCTTCGTTTCGACAAGCGCCTTGTAGAGACGGCCGGACGGTGTGTCCGCCATGACCTGGCCGAGCAGATCCACCGCGGCGGAATCCGGATGCGGTCCGGAAGGAACGTGGTACGCCACCGCGAGCGCCTGCACCTCGCCGACGCGCCGCAGCGTGACCGAGCGCTCGCCGTCCTGGGTCGGCTCGGCCGTATATGTCTTCTGGATCAGGCGCGAGGGCCGCGGCACGGCGCCGAAGATGCGATTGATCCGCGCGAGCGTCTTCTCTTCGTCGAACCGGCCGGCCACGAGCAGGTACGCGTTGTCCGGCTGGTAATAGTTCCGCCAGAAGGCCTGCAGCCGCGCGATCGGGACGTTCTCGAGGTCCGCGCGCGCGCCGATCGTGTCCTTGCCGTAGTTGTGCCAGAGATACGCCGTCGAGAGGACGCGCTGGCTCAAGACGCTCTCGGGATCGTTCTCGCCCTCCTCGAGCTCGTTGCGCACGACGGTCATCTCGCTGTCGAGGTCCTTCTTCGCGATGAAGGAATGGACCATCCGGTCGGCCTCGAGCTCGAGCGCCCAGTTCAGATTCTCTTCGCTCGCGGGAAACGTTTCGTAATAGTTGGTCCGGTCGTACCAGGTCGAGCCGTTGGCGCGGCCGCCGTGGGAGGCGAGGTCCTGCGGGATGTTCGGATGCTTCGGCGTGCCCTTGAACATCAGGTGCTCGAGCAGGTGCGCCATACCGGTCTCGCCGTAGTTCTCGTTGCGCGAGCCGACGAGGTACGTGATGTTGACCGTCACGGTCGCCTTCGTCGGGTCGGGGAAGAGGAGGACGTGGAGGCCGTTGCCGAGCGTGTATTCCGTGATGCCCTCGACCGATGTGACGCGCAGGGGGGCCGCCGGGGCGGCCGCGGGCTTCGGCGCCGGCTTGGCGGGCTCCGCGGAAAGCCGCGCCGCGAGCGCCAGCGCCGCGGCGGCCAAGAAAATTCTCGGGGTCGGTCTTCGAATCCCGCTCATGCGAATCCTCCGTCGGGGGCCTCGCGGGCCGGGCCGCGGGCCCCGAAAACTCGCGTTACAACGCGCCCGGCCATGCGGTGATTCCGGGCCGCCGGGCACTCACCGGGAATAGCTGATCCGGTAGATCGCGCCCGCCGCGTCGTCGGACACGAGGAGGGCTCCGTCAGGCGCCACGAGGACGTCCACGGGGCGCCCCCAGGCAGAGCGCCCGGAAAGCCAGCCTTCGGCAAACGTTTCGTACTTCACGGCGCGTCCTCCCTCGAGCCGGACGAGAGAGACGCGGTAGCCGATCTTCGTGCTCCGGTTCCAGGACCCGTGCTCGGCAATGAAGATCTGGTTGCGGTAGTCGGGCGGGAACATCGCGCCCGTGTAGAACCGCATTCCGAGCGCCGCGACGTGCGGCCCGAGGTTGATCGCCGGCGGCGTGAAATCCTTGCACGGGCGCTTGGATCCGTATTCCGGATCGGGGATGTCGCCGCCGTGGCAGTACGGATAGCCGAAGTGCATTCCCGGGCGCGGCGCCGTGTCGAGCTCGTCGGGCGGCCGGTTGTCGCCCAGCCAGTCGCGGCCGTTGTCCGTGAACCAGAGCGCGTGCGTCTCGGGATGCCAGTCGAAGCCGACGGTGTTGCGGACGCCGGAGGCGTAGAGCTCGCGCGCGGATCCGTCCGCCTTCATCCGGTGGATCGCGGCGTAGACCGAATACTTCGACTCGCAGATGTTGCAGGGCGCTCCGACGGGGACGTAGAGCCAGCCGTCCGGGCCGAACGCGATGAACTTCCAGCCGTGGTGCGCGTCCTTCGGAAAATCGTCGCGCACGACGGCCGGCCGCCCGGGGTTGTCGAGACGCGACTCGATGTCGTCGTACCGGAGGATGCGGGAGATCTCGGCGACGTAGAGCGCGCCGTCGCGGATGGCGACGCCGTTGGGCGTGTCGAGGCTTTTCGCGAGCGTTACGACCTCGCCGCCGTGGTCGGCCGTGGCGCGGCGCACGGCATAAACCTCGTGCTCGCGCGTCCCGACGAAGAGCGTGCCTCCCGGCGCGAGAGCCATGGAGCGCGCGTGCGGGACGCGCGCGTAAATCGCGATCCGGAAGCCCGGCGGCAGCTTGATCTTCTCGAGCGGCAGGGACTCTTCGGCCGCGGGCGCGCTCGACGCCGCCAGGACCGACGCGGCGATGACGAGCGCGCGAAGCCTTCGCCCGAGGGCGACTGTCGGCCGCGGGCGTTCGCTTCGCGAACCGCGGCCGAGAGTTCTCGCTCCGACCTCCTTCGAGCCGTCCCGGCCGAAACTCCCCGCCGCCGTCCGTCTTCCGCAGGGGAAGCCGAAAGTCCCCTCGGCGCTCGTAACGCGACGCGCCATTCTTCAGCAGCTGTTCTTACGAGTTGATCCCGACCATCGACAGGATGAAGGCGTAGTCGAACGCCTGCTCCTTGATCCGGTCGTAGCGTCCCGAGGAGCCGCCGTGCCCCCCCGCCATATTGATCTTGAAGATGAGCGGGTTCTTGTCCGTCTTCGTGGCCCGCAGCTTCGCGACGTACTTCGCTGGCTCCCAGTACATGACCTGGCTGTCGTCGAAGGACGTCTTGACGAGCATCGTCGGGTAGTCCTTCGCGGCGACGTTGTCGTACGGGCTGTAGCTCTTCATGTAGGCGTACTGCTCGGGGATCTTGGGATTCCCCCATTCCTCGAACTCGCCGACGGTGAGCGGCAGCGACTCGTCGAGCATCGTGTTGATGACGTCCACGAAGGGCACGTGATTGACGACCGCACGGAAGAGGTCCGGCCGCATGTTGACGACCGCGCCCATGAGGAGCCCGCCGGCGCTGCCGCCCTCGATGACGAGCTTGTCCTTCGTCGTGTACTTGTCGGCGATCAGGCCCTCGGCGCAGGCGATGAAGTCGGTGAAGGTGTTCCTCTTCGACATCATCTTTCCCTGATCGTGCCACTTCTTGCCGAGCTCGCCGCCGCCGCGGATGTGCCCGATCGCATAGATCATGCCGCGGTCGAGCAGGCTGACGCGGTTCGAGCTGAAGGTGGCGAAGTTGGGGGCTCCGTAGGAGCCGTACCCGTAGAGCAGTGTCGGCGCGGGACCCTTGTCCAGCGCGCCTTTGCGGTACACGAGCGACATCGGGATCCTCGTGCCGTCGGATGCGGTCGCGTACCGGCGCTCGGACTGGTACTGGTTCGGATCGTAGCCGCCGAGGACCTCGGTCCGCTTCCGAAGCGTGCTCTTCTTCGACGCGATGTCGTAGTCGTAGACGGAGGGCGGGATCGTCATCGACTGATAGCCGTAGCGAATCGTCTTCGTGTCGAACTCGAAGTTGTTCTGCGCGAATGCGGCGTAGACCGGCTCCGGGAACTGGATCCGGTGCGACTCGCCCGTGGCGAGCATCGTGATCCGGATCTGGGGCAGGCCGTCTTCGCGCTCCGACAGCAGCATGAAGTCTCGGTGGAGGTCGATGCCCGCGACCATCACGTTCTCGCGGCACGGCACGACTTCTTTCCAGTTCTCCCGGCGCGGGTCGGAAAGCGGCGCCTTCACGACCCGGAAGTTGCGGCATCCGCCGCTGTTCGTGCGGAGGAAGAGCGTGTCGCCCCAGGGCTCGACCTCGTACTCGTGCTCCTTCTCGCGCGGCAGGACGACCTTCCATTCGCTCGCCGGCTGCGAGGCGGAAAGCGTCCGCCACTCGTCGGCGGTGTGGGAGCTCGAGGCGAGGAGCAGGAGCTTCCGGTCCCGCGAGCGCCGCAGGGAGAGCCGGAACATCTCGTCCTTCTCCTCGTAGACGAGGACGTCGGAAGACGTGGGAGAGCCCATCGTGTGGCGATAGAGACGGTACGGCCGCTTGGCTCCGTCGTCCTTGCAGTAGAAGAGCGTCTTGCCGTCGGCGCTCCATGCGACCGTCGAGACTTTCTCGACGGATTCAGGAAGCACCTTTCCTGTGGAGAGATCCTTGACGTGCATCGTGTAGTCGCGGAATCCGGTGTTGTCGGTCGTGTACGCGATGAGGCGGTTGTCGTCGGAGACGTCCCAGTCGCCGACGGACATGAACCGCTCGCCGGCGGCCATCGCGTTGAGGTCGAGAAAGACTTCCTCGGGCGCGTCGACCGAGGCCTTCTTGCGGCAGAAAATGTTGTACTGCTTCCCCTTCTCCGTCCGCGTGTAATAGAAGTAGCCGTTCGAGCGGTAAGGGACCGAGAGGTCGGTCTCCTTGATCCGGGCGAGCATCTCGTCGTAGAGCTCTTTCTGGAAGCCCTCGGTGCTCTTCATGAAGTCGTCGGCGTAGGCGTTCTCCGCCTCGAGGTACGCCCGCACCTCGGGATTCGATTTCTCGCGCAACCAGAAGTAGTCGTCCTGGAGCTTGTCGCCGTGGATGTCGGTGGTCTTCGTCTCTTTCTTGGCCATGGGGGGATTCGAAGCGGGAGCGGCGCTCCCCGCCGGAGACAGGGCCCAGAATATGGCCGCGAGTCCGGCCGCGAGTTCCGTCGTTCGCTTCATGCCTTCTCCTTCCGAGGGGGCGGATTCTAGCAGCGGGGCCGCGGCCGCCGGCGCGGAGCGGACGGTAGAATTCCGCCGTCCCGAACACGGAGGAAATCGCGATGAGGCGTCTGCTTCTGCTCGTTTCGCCCGCCCTGTTTCTGTTCGCGGTCGCAGTCCTGGCGCAGCACGATCACGGCGCGCCAGCGGCCCCGCCCGCCAGGCCGGTTGCCCTTTTCGCCAACCTGGGCTCTCACCGGCATCCGATCGCGACGACGAGCCCGGAGGCGCAGAAGTTTTTCGACCAGGGCGTCGTGCTCCTCTTCGGTTTCAATCACGAGGAGGCGATCCGCTTCTTCGAGCGCGCGGCGGAGCTCGATCCGAAGGCCGCGATGCCGCATTGGGGAATGGCGCTCGCGCTCGGGATGAACTACAACGATCCTCAGCCGGCCGAGGAGCGTCTGAAGAAGGCGCGCGAGGAAGTGGAGAAGGCGCTGGCGCTCTCGGCCTCCGGGCCGGCCAATGAGCGGGCGTACGTCGAAGCCCTCTCGAAGCGGTATTCGGCCGACCCCGCCGCCGACAAGGAGCGGCTCCTGCGCGACTACCACGCGGCGATGAAGGCGCTGTCGGAAAAGTACCCGGACGACCTCGACGCGGCGACGTTGTACGCGGAATCGGGAATGAATCTGCGTCCCTGGAAGCTCTGGCGGCCGGACGGAACGCCGGAAGAGGGCACCGTCGAGATCCTCGCGACGCTCGAGTCCGTCTTGAAGCGCGACCCGATGCACCCCGGCGCGAACCACTATTACATCCACGCGGTCGAGGCGTCGCCGAATCCCGAGCGCGCGCTCCCGTCGGCCGAGCGCCTGAAGACGCTCGTGCCCATGGCGGGTCATCTGGTGCACATGCCGGCGCACATCGAGATGCGCACCGGCGACTACGTGGGAGCGGAGAAGGCGAATGCGGCCGCCGCGGACGTGGACCGCGCCTACATTCGCGACACGGGCGCCTCGGGTCTCTACCCGATCATGTACTACAACCACAACGTCCACTTTCAGTCGGCCGCGGCGGCGATGGCCGGTCGCCACGTTGAGGCGAAGAAAGCGGCGGACCTCCTCTACTCCGACGTGCTCCCCGTCGTCTCGCTCGATCCGATGCTCGAGGGGTTTCTCGTGCAGCCGGTCGTCGTGGCGGTGCGTTTTCGCAAGTGGGACGACCTGCGCGCGATGCCCGACCCCGGCGCGAACCTGCCGACGACGCGGGCCTTCTGGCTCTGGGGCCGGGGCGTGGCGGCCGCGGAATCCGGAGACGCGAAGGCAGCCGGCAAGAGCGCGGCGGAGCTCGACGCCGCGGTCCAGGCGATCCCGGCGGACCGGCACTTCGGCGCGCTCAACACGGTGCACGACGTGCTCGCGGTGGCGGCGGCAGACCTCGACGCGCGGATCGCGGAGGCGCGAAAGGATCGGAAGGCGGCGATCGCGGCGTGGACGAAGGCCGTCGCCGCGGAAGACCGGCTCAGCTACGACGAGCCGGCCTCGTGGCAGCAGCCGATGCGCGAGTCG
Organism: Thermoanaerobaculia bacterium; assembly: GCA_035498835.1. GTDB lineage: Bacteria > Acidobacteriota > Thermoanaerobaculia > UBA5066 > Gp7-AA6 > DATBFU01. Next base: position 6,391 of record DATJZU010000037.1, on the reverse strand, counting down.
CTCGGCGCGGCGCTGCTCGCGGACGGCCAGCCGGCCGAAGCCGAGAAGGTCTTCCGCGCCGACCTCGATCGCCATCCGCGCAACCCGCGCTCGCTGTTCGGGCTCGCGGAGAGCCTGAAGGCGCAGGGCAGGACGGCGGACGCCGCATGGGTGCAGTCGCAGTTCGAGACCGCGTGGAAGGACGCAGACACGAAATTGACGGTGGAGGGACTGTAAGGAGAGAGGATTCTTTCGGAGGAGGTCGTCATGAGAAACACGCGACGGTTGACGGTTCTGCTGGCCTCGTTCGCTCTCGCCGCGGCGGCGTTCGCGGAGGAGGGGGCGAAATCCTCATGGCACATGAACGGAGAGCTCGAAGAATCGTGCTCCTGCGACGCCGCCTGCCCGTGCTGGTGGGGTTCGCACCCGACGCAGATGGCCTGTTCCGGCGTGCAGGTCCTCTTCATCGAGAAGGGCAGCTACGGTGGAGTCCCGCTCGACGGCCTGGCCATCGCGGGATTCGCCGAAAGCCCCGAAGGCAAGTCGATGACCGAGTCCGTGGGCGACTGGAACTTCGAGTATCTGTACCTCGACGCGAAGGCGAACGCGAGCCAGCGGGCGGCGCTCGAGAAGATTGCCGGCCAGGTCTTCCCACCGATCCCTCCCGAGCGCAAGAAAATCCGCTATGTGCCGATCACGCGGACGAAGGAGGGGCAGACGCACCGCGTCACGCTCGGGCAGTACGGCAGCTTCTCCGCACATCTTCTTCCGGGAGGTCTCGGTGGCACTCCGAAGATCTCCAATCCTCCGTTGGCCGAGCCCATCCACAAAGAGTGGAGCCAGGGGATCACGGAGAAGCAGGCCTACGACGATGCGAAGAAGTGGGACTTCGCCAACACCAATTACATGTTTGGCTCCTTCGACGTCACGAGCGCCGACTACGAGAAGTTCGCGGCCGAGATGGAGAAGGCGATGAAAGAAAAGAAGAAATGAGCACGGTCGGCAATTCGCCCGACGAGGTCGCGCGGCTCTTCGCCTACAACCGGTGGGCGAACGCCCGCGCGTTCGAGGGCACGGCGGCGCTCACGGCCGAGGAGCTCTCGCGTTCCGTCGGTGGGAGCTTCACCTCGGTGCTCGGCACGCTCATGCATCTCGTGGGCGCCGAATGGGTCTGGCTCGAGCGCTGGCATGGCCGTTCGCCGCGCGCGCTTCCATCGGATTTCACGTCCGTGCAGGACCTGCGCGGCCGGCTGACGGCGGTCGAGGAGGGGCAGACGGCCATCCTCTCGGGGCTCACGCCCGAGCGGCTCGCGGCGAAGATCACCTACGTCAACTTCGCCGGCCAGACCTTTGCGTACGCGCTCGGCGAGGCCATGGTCCATCTCGTCAACCACGGCACGTATCACCGGGGCCAGGTCGCGACCCTCCTGCGGCAGCTCGGAAAGAAGCCGCTTTCGAGCGACTACCTCCTGTATCTCGACGGCGGCGGCGGGGGCGCGGCGTCCAGCAGCCGGCGCTAGGATAGGGAAACCTCCCCCTCGCCCGGGAGGATGTCGGCGTAAGGAACAGGAGGTCCTCATGAAGCACTCGAATCGACTCGGTGTTTTCGTTTCTGTCGCGGCGGCGCTCGCGCTCGCCGCGGCCTGCTCGAGCTCGACGCCGTCGACGTCGTCGGGAAGCTCCGGTACGACGACGGCTGCCAACACGCCCCCTCCGGCCTCGACCACGGCGTCATCCACTCCTTCCAGCGCGACGGCCGGGACGACTCACGCGGCGGAGACCGGGACCATGTCCGCCGCCGCGGGAGCCGCCACGGCCGCTGCCGGCGGGCTGACGGGCCTTCTCGGCTCGAACCTCGGGTTGACGAGCGATCAGGCGTCCGGCGCGGTGGGCTCGGTCCTCTCTCTGGCGCAGGAGAAGCTGCCCTCCTCGGACTACTCGCAGGTCGCCAGCGCCGTTCCCGGCGCGGCCGGCTACGTCCAGAAAGCGAAGGATCTCGGCGCGGTGACCGGGCCCATCGGAGACGTGAACGGCTTGAACGCGGCGTATTCGAAGCTCGGAATCAGCCCCACGGTCGCGTCGCAAGTCACGCCGCTCATCTCGAACTACATCGGAAAGGCCGCGGGCCCGGCCGTCGGCGGCCTGCTCTCGAGCGTCCTCAAGTAGGTCGGCTTCCGGGCGGCGGGAGGGCGAGGCTCCCGCCGCTCGAGGTTCTTCGCCGGGCGTCAGACCCCGAGCTTCCTCGACGCCATTTCGTTCCCCTCGACGCGCGCATTGATCTTCGCGAACGCCGTGTCCCGCGAGGTGGACGTGTCGTCGCCGAACGGCGAGAAGCCGCAGTCGTCGGTCGAGCCGAGGTTTCCCGGCGGGATGAACTTTGCGGCTTCGAGGATGCGATCGCGCACCTCGTCTGCCGACTCGATCCGCGGATCGATCGGGTCGACCACGCCGACGAAGATGCGCCGGTCACCGGTCCCGTGCTTGCCGAGGATGGCGAGAACGCGCGGCCGGTCCTTCTCGCTCGCGAGCTGCACGTAGAAGTTCCCGACGTTCATCCGGAACAGCGCGGGGAGAAGCTCCGCGTAGTCGACCTCGGCGCTGTGCGTCGAGTCCTTGTCGCCGCCGGGACACGTGTGAACGCCGATCCTCTTCCGGTCGGCGGCAGAGAACTTCTCGAGCACGCGATTGTTCAGATCGACGAAGGAATTCAGAAGTCCCTTGGAGGGATCGAGCTTGACCGCGAGGCGTCCCTCCGTGAAATCGATCTGGACCGGCGCGCCCCGGTCGAGACACTGACGAATGTCCTTCGCCGCCTCGTTCACGAGATCGTCGAGAAACGCCTCGCGCGAATAGCCCGGGATCCCCGACTGCGGATAGAGAAGCGAGAGCGCCGAAGCCGAGATGACGGCCTCCTTGAGCGGCTTGTGGGCGTGCTTCTTGGCGGCATCCAGATAGCTCGCGGCGTAGGTCGTGTAGCGGAAGGGGCCCGACGCGAGGACCGGAAGCTGCCGCTCGTGGCCGTCCTTGAACTTGATGGCGACACCGCCCGGAGCCAGGTTCTTCGCGCCGTGAATCGGGTACGTCGCGAACGAGGGCTTGCGCTGCTCGCCGTCCGTGACGATCGGAGAGCCCGTCTCCTCCAAGCGGCGGATCGTGTCGCGAACGGCGTCGTCGAAGAGCGCCTCGAGGCGGTCGGCGGGGAGCTTGCCTGCGGCCGCCGCCTGCATGCCGTCGATGAGCGGCTTCGGACGGGGAATGCTGCCGATGGGTTCGGTTGGGAGCGTCATGGCGGGAATCTATTGAGGCGCGGCCGCAGGGTCAACGGAGCGGGGACGAACGCACGCCGCCGCACGTGACCGCCGCCGGCCGATAATGAGGTTCCCTGCCCGTAGCTCAGCCCGGACAGAGCAACGGCCTTCTGCATCGAGCCTGCGCCGCGCGTCAGCGCGGAAGGCAGGCGACACGCACCGGCTCGGGCCGGCGCGCACCCGTAGGTTGGCGGCGGAGCTGGACCTACGGCGAGGAACTTGATCGCGGCTGGCCGATAATGAGGTTCCCTGCCCGTAGCTCAGCCCGGACAGAGCAACGGCCTTCTAAGCCGTAGGTCGGGAGTTCGAATCTCCCCGGGCAGGCCAGATCGCCTCAGAGGGACTTGGGAACCCGGATCGGCGGTTCGAACCGAGCGTGCTCGCGAGCGTAGCGAGCGAGAACACGCGACACTGCGCCGGCTCCAGCCGGCGCATATGTCTCCGGGCAGGCCAAACCGCCTCAGAGGGACTTGGGGAACCGGTATCGGCGGTTCGAACTGAGTCTCCTCGCCGGCTTCCCGCCTATTGCGCAGCTGCGGCGGCCTGGTGCTCGCTCGTGTTGACTTTCTCCTGGTCGGCCGCGCCGAGGTTGGACGGGGCGAGATCGATAGTCACCTTCTCGAGTGTGCCGGTGAACCGATTCGGCGCCTCGTAGTCGTTGCTCACGGGCGATCCGGTGTCGAGACCGGTGTCGAACGTCTCGTCCGCCGAGAATCGCCCGAGGATGGTCTTTTCGATTCGCCCTTCGGCGACCTTCTTGTCGTTGACGAAGAGCGTCACCGTCCCTCCTTTGCCGACGCCGCCGCCGTCGTACTTGAACTCGGCACGGACCGTGGCGGGACCGGACGGCAGTTTCTCCGGCGATGCCACCTTGTAGCGATTCTGGCTGAACCAGTTGTACTCGTAGACCGGCTTGCGGTCCTTGATGTAGAGAGCGTACCCGCCCACGCGACCGCCCGCCGCCACGAGCACTCCGTCTCCGCCGCTCGACGGCATCTCGATCGACACGGCGATCGTGTGGGACTTGTTCTTGACGTTCGGGGAGGAACTTTCCGGAATCCTGTAGGCGCCCGGAAGATAAGTGAATACCGTCCGGCCTGCGATGAGGCTCGGCCGAAGGCTCGGGTCGGCCCGTTCGATGAATCGGTCGTCCAGCGGCAGAACGTTGTACTTGACCGCCTCGGACTGAAAGAGATCCTGGAGCTCTTTGAGCTTGGCGGGATTCGATTTTGAAAGGTCGTTCGACTCGCTGAAGTCGTGTTCGAGGTCGTAGAGCTCCCACACGTCCTTGTCGAAGTCAAACGATCCGGAGTTCTCCCAGGGCAACCGACCGTGGCGGCAAGCGGCGATCCAACCGTCGTGGTAGATCGCCCGATTGCCGAACATCTCGAAATATTGGGTCGGACGATTCCCCTTCGCGTTGGCGTCGTCGAAGCTGTAGACCATGCTGACGCCCTCGATCGGTTTCTGGACGACCCCATTGAGCTCCGTCGGCGCCGTGACCTGAGCCGCTTCGAGAATCGTCGGAACGACGTCGATGACGTGATGGAACTGTGTCCGCACGCCGCCGGCGTCCTTGACGCGCTTCGGCCACGAGATCACGAGCGGGTTGCGGGTCCCTCCGAGGTGCGACGCGATCTGCTTACCCCACTGGAAGGGCGTGTTCATCGCCCAGGCCCATCCGACCGGAAAGTGGTTGTAGCTTCGCGGGCCGCCGATCTCATCGAGGTGCTTGAGGACGAGGCTCGTGTCCTCGGGCATGCCGTTGAGAGAAGTCATCTCGTTGAAGACACCGTTCAGCGTGCCTTCCATCGAGGCGCCGTTGTCGCCGATCTCCCAGATGATGAGCGTGTTGTCGAGCTGACCGGTCTGCTGGATCGCGTCGAGGACACGGCCGACCTCGTAGTCGGTCTGGGCCGTGTAGGCCGCGAACGTTTCCATCAGGCGGGCGGCGACCCTCTTCTGGTCGGGAGTCAGTGAATCGTAGGCGGGAATCTCGGCGGCCCGCGGCGTGAGCTTCGTATCGGCCGGGATGATTCCCATCTCGAGCTGCCGCCGGTAGGCCTCCTCACGATACTTGTCCCAGCCCTGGTCGAACTTGCCCTTGAACTTGTCGATCCAATCCTTCGAGACGTGATGCGGCGCATGGGTCGCGCCCGGTGCGTAGTAGATGAAGAACGGTCGGTCGGGCGTGACGGACTTCTCCTGGTTGATGTACTCGATCGTCTTGTCGGCGAGATTGTCGTTGAGCGTGTAGTGCCCCTCCTTGCCCTTGGGCACCTCCATCTCGACGGGTCTCGTGTCCTCGTAGAGCGCGGGCTGCCACTGGTTGGCTTCGCCGCCGACGAAGCCGTAGAAATGGTCGAACCCCTGGCGGTTCGGCCATCGGTCGAACGGTCCCGAGACGCTCGTCTCCCAATCGGGAATGTTGTGGTTTTTTCCGAAGAAGGCCGTGCTGTAGCCGTTCTGGCGGAGGATCTCCGAGACCATCCCGCAGCTCGCCGGAATCATGCCGGTATACCCCGGGAAGCTGTCTCCGATTTCCGTGATGACGCCGGTCGCCGCGGAGTGGTGGTTGCGTCCGGTCAGGGCGGCCGCGCGTGTCGGCGAGCAAAGAGCCGTCGTGTGGAATCGCGTGTACCGCAAGCCCGCCTTCGCCAGGCGGTCGAGGTTCGGCGTCGGGATCTCGCCCCCGAACGTGCCCCACTGGCCGAAACCCGAGTCGTCGATCATCACGTAGAGGACGTTCGGCGCTCCCTCCGGCGCCTTCGTGACGTGCATCACGTCCGTCTTGGAGTCCTTGTACGTCTGCCCGATGGTGCCCTTGAAGGGCGGCTCGGGCCGCGGCAGAACGTTTTGCGCGGGGCGCGCGGCCGGCGACGCCGGAGCCGCTTGTGGAGTGGCTTCCTTCCTGCAACCCGGGCCGGCGAGGGCCGTCAGCACAATTCCGAAAGTGAGAGTCCGGAGTTTGGGTCGCATGAACATCGCTTCCTCCTTCCGACGACAGAGACGAGCCGGCCGGTGCCCGTCAGTTCACTTTTCTCAGCGAATGCGCCACGTGCTCGCCCGGCGATGCAGCGCGCCCGATCCCTCGGTTTGGAGGC
>DATJZU010000036.1:0-2758 GCA_035498835.1 Thermoanaerobaculia bacterium | reverse complement strand
TACGAGATGCTGTCGGGCCAGCGCGCCTTCCGCGGCGACACGGCGGCTGACACGATCACGGCGATCCTGACGAAGGAGCCGCCGGACCTCTCGCAGGCGAACAAGGACATTCATCCGGGCATCGACCGGATCGTGCGGCACTGCCTCGAGAAGAACCCGGAGGAGCGGTTCGAGTCGGCGCGCGACGTCGCGTTCGACCTCGAGGCGCTCTCGGGAGTTTCCGGATCCACGACCGGAGCGGTCGCCGCCGCGGGCGGCGAAGCGCGGCGGCGCACGCGCTGGACGGTTCCCGTCTTCGCCGCGATCCTCGTGGCTCTGGCGGCGGGCGCCGCAGGCGGCCTCCTCGCGGGCCGGCGTCTCACCGAGCGCTCGCCGGTGTCGTTTCGTCAGCTCACGTTTCGCCGCGGCCCGATCCAGTCGGCCCGGTTCGCGCCCGACGGCGAGACGATCATCTACACCGCGGCATGGGACGGCCGGCCGATGGAGCTCTTCACCACGCGGCTCGACAGTCCCGAGTCGCGCCCGTTCGGCCTGACCGGAGCCGAGGTCCTCTCGATCGCCTCGACGGGAGAGATGGCGGTGTCGCTCTCCCGGCGCACGTACTCGGGATTTGCGCGCATCGGAACGCTCTCGCGTCTCGGCATGACGGGAGGCGGCGCGCCGAAGGACATTCGGGACGACGTCGAGTACGCGGACTGGTCGCCCGACGGCAGAGATCTCGCGATCGTGCGCGACGCGGGAGGAAAGAGCCAGCTGGAGTTTCCGATCGGCAAGGCGCTCTACGCCTCGCCGGGCTGGTTGAGTCATCCGCGGGTCTCTCCGTCCGGCGATGCGGTCGCCGTGATCGAACACCCGACGGTAGACGACGACGGAGGATACGTCCTGCTCGTCGACCGCTCGGGACAGACGAAGAAGCTCACCGACGACTTCGCGAGCATTCTCGGCCTGAGCTGGTCCCGGAAGGGCGACGAGGTCTGGTTCACGGCCTCCCGGGTCGGGTTCAACCGCTTCGTGCACGCCGCGTCCCGCTCGGGCAAAGTCCGCGTGCTCGCGGTCGCGACCGGCGGCATGACGATGGAGGACGTCTCGCGGACCGGAAAGGTGCTCCTGTCGCAGGACAAGGCGCGTCAGGGGCTCGTCGCGTACGGCCCGGGCCTCGACAAGGAGCGCGACCTGTCGTGGCTCGACTGGTCTCTGGTGGACAGCATCTCCAGGGACGGGACCACGATCCTCTTCGACGAGAGCGGCGAGGGCGGCGGACCGGGCTACTCGACCTACGCGCGGAAGATGGACGGCTCTCCCGCGATCCGGCTGGGAGAGGGCTCCGCGCAGGCGTTGTCGCCCGACGGCAAGCTCGCGCTCGCGATCGTCCATCCCTCTTCGAACCCGAAGGTCGTGATCTATCCGATTGGCGCCGGCGACCCGAAGTTTCTCGAGACGCCGGGGCTGGCGGTTCAGGCAGCGGCCTGGCTCCCGGACGGGAATCGCCTGCTCCTCGCCGCAAACGAGGCCGGGCGGGGGGTTCGGATCTACCTGTACGAGCTCGCCTCGCAGAAGGTCCACGCCCTCACTCCCGAGGGCTACCGCTTCGCCGCGTCCGGCGCCGGCGTCTCTCCCGACGGCCGGGTCGTCGCCGTCTTCGGGCCGGACCGCAAGCCCTATCTCTATCCGCTCGAGGGAGGGGAGCCGACGCCGCTCGCGATCGACGCGAAATGGCTTCCGGTCGGCTGGAGCGATGACGGCATTTCGCTTTTCGTGCGGCAACGGGGGCAGACTCCGGCGCAGGTCAACCGCTTCGATCTGAAGACGGGCGCGCTTTCGCCATGGCGTTCCCTGATGCCCGGCGACTCGGCCGGTGTGACGACCATCGGCGCCGTCCGAATCACGCCGGACGGAAAGGCGTACGCGTACTCCTACCTGCGCAACCTCGCCGACCTCTACGTCGTCGAGGGACTCGAATAGAATCCGGCCGAACCGGATGACACTCTCCGCGGGCGCCAAGCTCGGACCATACGAGATCGCTGCGCCTCTGGGCGCGGGCGGCATGGGTGAGGTCTATCGCGCGAAGGATCCGCGCCTCGGCCGCGACGTGGCGATTAAGGTGCTGCCGGCGTCGCTCTCGCAGGACGCCGACCGCCTGAAGCGCTTCGAGCAGGAGGCGCGGGCGGCGGGAGTTCTCAATCACCCGAACATCACCGCCGTCTACGACCTCGGGACCAATGCAAGCGACGGCGCGCCTTACATCGTCACGGAGCTTCTGGAAGGGGAGACGCTCCGGTCGCGGCTCTCGGGCGGCGCGCTTCCGGTTCGGAAGGCGACGGACTACGCGATCCAGATCGCCAAGGGCCTCGCGGCCGCGCACGAAAAGGGGATCGTGCATCGGGACCTGAAGCCCGAGAACTTGTTCGTGACGAAGGACGGACGGCTCAAGATCCTCGACTTCGGCCTCGCGAAGTTGAAGTCCGAGAAGGACGGCGAGCAGCAGACGGACTTGAGGACGGTCTCGGGCACCGAGCCCGGCGTCGTGCTCGGGACGATGGGCTACATGTCGCCGGAGCAGGTTCGGGGAAAGCCGGCGGACCGGCGAAGCGATCTCTTTTCTTTCGGCACGATTCTCTACGAGATGCTGTCGGGCCAGCGCGCCTTCCGCGGCGACACGGCGGCTGACACGATCACGGCGATCCTGACGAAGGAGCCGCCGGACCTCTCGCAGGCGAACAAGGACATTCATCCGGGCATCGACCGGATCGTGCGGCAC
>DATJZU010000035.1:0-76627 GCA_035498835.1 Thermoanaerobaculia bacterium | reverse complement strand
CGACGACGACGTGCACGTCATCGTGCTGCGCGGGAAGGGCGACCGCTTCTTCTCGGCCGGCGCGAACATCGGCATGCTGAACGCCGTCACGCCGGGCTTCAAGTACTTCTTCTGTCTTCACGCCAACGAGACCCTCCTGCGTCTCGAGCACACGCCCAAGCTCGTCATCGCCGCCCTGAACGGCCATACCGTCGGCGGCGGGCTCGAGATCGCGATGGCGTGCGACCTGCGTCTCGCGCGCAAGGACGCCGGCAAGATCGGTCTTCCCGAAGTGACGCTCGGCGTGCTTCCCGGCACCGGCGGCACGACGCGCCTCGGCAAGATGATCGGCAAGTCGAAGGCGATCGAGCTCATGGTCACGGGCAACACGTTCTCCTTCGAGGAGGCCCACGAGATGGGCCTCGTCAACCAGGTCATCGACGCGACACCCGAGCAGTGGTGGGAGCAGGTGATGGACTACGCGCGGCAGTTCGTGCCTCCGCAGAAGGCCTCCAAGGCCGTCGGCCGCATCAAGCGCGCGGTGCAGTCGGGCTGGGACCTGCCGGTCGAGTCGGCGCTCGCGGTCGAGCGGGAGCTGCAGCAGCTGCTCTTCCAGAGCGAAGACGCCAAAGAAGGCATCGCCGCGAACCAGGAGAAGCGGGTGCCGAAGTTCAAAGGGAAGTAGTCGTCAGTTCACAGTTTTCAGTCATCGGTTCCAGAACTGAGAACTGAGAACTGATAACTGACGACCGACAACTCGATGTCGATCGAAGCGATCCCAGCTGTCAAGACGCAGCTCTTCGTCAATGGAGAGTTCGTTCCCTCGGCTTCCGGCAAGCGCTTCCCGACCGTCAATCCGGCGACGGGAGAGACGCTCGCCGAGATCGCCGAGGCCGGGCGAGAGGACCTCGACCGCGCCGTCGCCGCCGCGCGGCGCGCGTTCGTCTCGGGACCGTGGGCAGAGATGAAGCCGCGACAGCGCGGCAAGATCCTGATGCGGGCGGCCGAGCGCCTGCAGTCGCGCGCGGAGGAGTTCGGACGCGTCGAGACGCTCGACAACGGGAAGCCGATCTTCGAGTCGTCGAAGATCGACATGCCGGCGGCCGCCGAGTGCCTCTCCTACTTCGGCGAGTCGGCCGACAAGCTCTACGGCGAGACGCACATGGGACGTCCCGACGCGATGCTCCTGACGCTGCGCGAGCCGGTCGGCGTCGTCGGCGCGATCACGCCGTGGAACTTCCCGCTCCTGCAGGCGATGTGGAAGATCGCGCCCGCGCTGGCGCTCGGAAACGCGGTGATCCTGAAGCCGGCGTCCGCGACTCCCCTGACGGCGCTCCTCTTCGCGGAGCTGCTCGCCGAGGCGGGGCTGCCGCCCGGCGCCTTCCAGGTCCTGCCCGGCCCGGGCGCGATTCTCGGGCAGGCGATGGCCGAGCACCCCGAAATCGACAAGATCTCCTTCACGGGAGAGACGGAGACCGGAAAGTCGATCCTCCGCGCGGCGGCGGGAACCGTCAAGCGCGTCTCGATGGAGCTCGGCGGCAAGTCGCCCAACGTGGTCTTCGCCGACGCGGACCTCGAGGCGGCCGCACGCGGCGCGATCAACGCGATCTTCTACGGCAAGGGCGAGCTGTGCTCCGCGGGCTCGCGTCTGCTAATCGAGGCGTCAGTCCACGACGCGCTCATGGAGAAGGTCGTCGCCAGAGCGCAGAAGATGGCCCCGGCCGATCCGCTCGACCCGAAGACGCGCCTCGGCTCTCTCGTCTCGGAGAAGCAGCGCGACGTCGTGGCACGGTACGTCGAAAGCGGCCGGCGTGAGGGCGCGAAGCTCGTGGCGGGAGGGAACCGCGCGTCCGTGGCCGGGAAGGGGGCCTTCTTCGAGGCGACGGTCTTCGACGGCGTGACGCCGGAGATGACGATTGCGCGCGAGGAAATCTTCGGTCCCGTGTTGTCGACTCTGACCTTCCGCGACGAGGCCGACGCGGTCGCCGTCGGCAACTCCACGATCTACGGGCTCGCCGCCGCGGTATGGTCGAAGGACATCAAGAAGGCGCTGCGCACCGCCCGCGCGCTCCAGGCTGGAACCGTGTGGATCAACGCCTACAACCTCTACGACCCGGCGCTCCCCTTCGGCGGTTACAAGCAGTCCGGCTTCGGGCGCGAGCGCGGGCGCTATGCGCTCGAGGAGTACACGCAGGTCAAGTCCATCTGGGTGGATCTGACCTAGCCGCACGGCGCGGGCGATGAAAACGCTCTTCATCGCCCTGCGCGCCGCGCTCTGGGGTGCGCTCTTCTTTCTCCTCTGGGCGGCGCTCGCGGCCGCCGTTCGTCCCTTCGACGCCCGCCTGCCCTTCGGGATTCCCGAGGGACTCGCTCCCGTCGGCTGGGCCCTCGCGCTCGGCGGCGGCGCGCTCGTCCTCGCATGTGTCGGAACCTTCGTGGGAACCGGGCGCGGCACCGCCGCCCCTTTCGATCCGCCGAGAGTCTTCGTCGCGTCGGGACCCTACCGGTACGTCCGCAACCCGATGTATCTCGGCGCCGCAACGCTTCTCGCCGGGTACGGCCTCGTCCGCAGGTCCCCGTCCGTCGTCCTTCTCGCGCCGGTCCTCCTCCTCGCCGCGCACGTCTTCGTCGTGCTCGTCGAGGAGCCGGGGCTCGCGGAGCTTTTCGGCGAGAGTTATCGGCGGTACAAAGCCGCCGTCCGCCGCTGGCGTCCGCGCGCGCCCGCGCGCCCGTCATAGACTCACGCGCCATGATCGAACGCCGCAGGCCGCTTCTCCTTCCGGCCATTTTTCTCGCGATCGCCGCCGCCCCTGCAGCCCGGCCCGACCTCGGGACCGTCCTCACGTCGCTCGACTCCGTCAAGCACTTCCACGACGTGGCGATCTCGCCCGACGGCGCGCGCGTCGCCTGGTCGGAGAGGGCGCGCGACGCGGAGGCACGGGAGAGCCTCGGTGCGATTTTCGTCGCCGACGTGCGCTCCGGCGCCGCGCGGCGACTCACGGCGGCGTCCGACGGCAAGCCGCACCGCGAGTGGGGGGCGGAATTCTCGCCGGACGGGCGGACGATCGCGTTCCTGTCGGACGCGGAGAAGCCGCCGCAGCTCCAGATCTGGACGGCGCCGGCCGCGGGCGGCCCTGCGAGGCAGCTCACGCGGATCGAGGGTCAGCTCGCGGATCTCCGCTGGGCGCCGGACGGCCGCTCGATCGCCTGTCTCTTCGTGCGCGGTTCGACGCAGGAGACCGGAGCGCTGGTGGCGCACGCGCGCGACTCCGGGGTCGTCGGCGAGGTCATCGAGGAGCAGCGGATCGCGGTTGCCGACCTCGCGTCGGGCGCCATCGGGGAGGTCTCGCCGCGCGATCTCTACGTCTACGACTACGACTGGGCTCCGGACGGCCGGAGCTTCGCCGCCGAGGCGGCGAAGGGCTCGGGCACGAACAACTACTGGGTGGCCGAGCTGTACGTCGTGGAGGCCGGCACGGGGCACATGCGGTCGATCTGGAAGCCGCCGCTGCAGATCGCCTGCCCGCGCTTCGCGCCCGACGGCAACTCGATCGCGGTGATCCACGGCATCATGAGCGACGAGGGATCGACGGGCGGCGACGTCTGGACGGTTCCGGTCGGCGGTGGCGCGCCGGCGAACCTCACGCCCGAGATGAAGGCTTCGGCGACGGCGCTCTTCTGGACGCGCTCGGGCGAGATCGTCTTCTCCGAGAGCGTGGACGGCGAGCAGGGCGTGGCCGCGCTCGACGCGGGCAGGCGCTCGCTCAAGACGCTGTGGAAGGGGCCGTCCTGGCCCGAGAAGCTGGCGCTCGCGCGCGACGGCTCGTCCTCGGCGGCGATCCTCCAGTCCTACCGCGAGGCGCCGGAGGCCGCGGCGGGACCGATCGGCGCGTGGAAGGCGCTCTCGCACGCGAACGCCGGCGCGAAGGCATGGTGGGGCGAGGCGAAGAGCCTGCACTGGAAGAGCGACGGGGAAACGGTCCAGGGCTGGCTCCTGTATCCGATCGACTTCGATCCCTCGAAGCGGTATCCGATGATCGTCTCGGTGCACGGAGGCCCGTCCTCCGACCAGCGCATCGCGTGGCCCTCGCGCTGGACGGGCGCGCTTCCGTCGCAGGGCTATTTCGTCTTCTTGCCGAACCCGCGCGGAAGCTACGGCTTCGGCGAGAAGTTCACGCAGGGCAACGTCAAGGATTTCGGAGGCGGCGATCTGCGCGACATTCTCTCCGGCGTGGACGAGGCGCTCAAAGCGGCGCCCATCGACCCGGCGCGGCTCGGGATCATCGGCTGGAGCTACGGCGGGTACATGACGATGTGGGCGGTGACGCAGACGAACCGCTTCGCCGCCGCCGTGGCCGGCGCGGGGATCGTCGACTGGCGCAGCTACTACGGCCAGAACAAGATCGACACCTGGATGCTGCCGTTCTTCGGCGCCTCGGTGTACGACGACCCGGCCGTGTATGCGCGATCCTCGCCGATCGAGTTCATCAAGAAGGTCAAGACGCCGACGCTCGTGCTGCACGGTGACCGCGACTCCGAGGTCCCGACGCCGCAGGGCTACGAGTTCTGGCACGCGCTGAAGGCGCTCGGCGTGGACACAAAGCTCGTCATCTACCCGGACGAGGGGCACGGCATCCGGAGGCTCGAGCACCAGCACGACATCGTTCGCCGGAGCGTCGGCTGGTTCGACCGGTACCTCGCCGCGAAGAAGTGAGCTCGCGCGCGCTCTTCGATCCTCGGATCCTGTCCGGCCGCTCGATCCTGGTCACCGGAGGCGGCTCGGGGCTCGGCCTCGCGATGGCGAAGGCCTTCGCGGCGCACGGCGCGCACGTCACGATCGCCGGACGGAGACGCGAGCGCCTCGTGGCGGCCGAGCGCGAGATCGCCGCCGCGGCGCGCGAAGGCGGTCGGGCGGCGCACCTGACGGCCGACGTCCGCGAGCCGGACGAGGTCGCGGCGCTCGTGCGCTTCGCCGTCTCGCGCTTCGGCAAGGTGGACGGCCTCGTCAACAACGCCGCGGGAAACTTCCTCGCGTTCTCCGAGAAGCTGTCTCCGAATGGCTTCGACGCCGTCGTGCGCACGGTCCTCTACGGCTCGGTGAACTGCACGCTCGCCGTCGGCCGCCACCTGATGGAGCGGCGCGCCCCCGGGGCGATCGTCTCGATCCTCGCGACCTACGTGGAGACCGGGACCGCGTTCGCGCTGCCCTCGGCCTGCGCCAAGGCGGGAGTGCTCGCCATGACACGCTCCCTCGCGGTCGAATGGGCGCCCTTCGGCATCCGGCTGAACGGAATCGCGCCGGGCCCGATCCCGACCGAGGGCGCCTTCTCGCGCCTCATGGCCAGCGAGGAAGCGAAGAAGAACGCGCTCGGGCGCATCCCCCTCGGGCGGTTCGGGACGCCGGAGGAGATCGCGGCGCTCGCGACGTTCCTGATGTCGGACCTCTGCCCGTTCCAGACCGGCGACTGCGTGACCATGGACGGCGGCGAATGGCTGGCCGGCGCCGGCGAGTTCTCCGACTATCGCCGCGTGCCGCGCGAGCGCCTCGCGGCGGCGTTCGAGGCGCTGCGCCCGCGGAAGGGGGAGAAGGGCTAATCCGGCTAATCCGGCAGGCGCCCGCCGCGCACCCGCACCGTCTTCTTCGGGCTTCCGTGCCCCGCGACGATCTCGACGACGTCGGCCCCGAGCCACTCGCGCAGCAGTTCCACGACCGCGCGATTCGCGCGGCCGCCCTCGGGCGGCGCGGCGACGCGGACCTTCAGCCGCTCGCCGAGCGGGCCCACGACCTCGGAGCGGGCGGCGCCGGGCACGACCTTGAGGTCGATCTCGATCGCGCCGTCCGCGAGCCGCCGCGCGTAAGCCGGCGGCCCGCCGCCCTTCACGCCGTCTTCTTGGAGAACCGCCCGGCCTCGACGTCTTTCAGGAAGCCGATCAGCGCGGCGAAGTAGCCGGGCTGATCGTCGTACATCGCGAGGTGACTCCCGGTCTCGCTGATCCACACGCGCGAATTGGGGAGGAGCCGCCCTTCGCGGCGGATGTCTTCCGGGTTCATCGTGTCGTGGCGCGCCCCGGTCACGAGCGTCGGGACTCGGATCTTCGGCAGGTCGTTCCAGCGGTCCCAGTTCTTGAAGTTTCCGGTGATGACGAACTCGTTGGGCCCCTGCATCGTCTTGTAGACCGGCATTGCGAGGTGCTTCAACGTGCGTTCGACGGGATCCGGCCACGGATCGAGGCGGCAGAGGTGCTCGCGGTAGACCTTCCCGATCATCGCCTCCTGATACTCCGGAGCGTCGTACTCCCCCTTCACCTCGTACCTGTCGAGCACGGCGATGACGTCCTTCGGAAGCGCCGCGCGGAGCTTCGCGGCGTACGCCATGTAGGAGGGAATCGACGCCGTCATGTCGGATATGACGAGGCCCTTCAGGTGCTGCGGATACTCGAGCGCGTACTCGATCGCGAGCATGCCGCCCCAGGAGTGGCCGAGAAGATAGAAGTTGTCGAGGCCGAGGCCGCGCCGGACCTGTTCGACCTCCTCGCGGAACCGGTCGACGGTCCAGAGGCTCGCGTCGTCGGGCTGGTCCGAGTACGCCGATCCCAGCTGGTCGTAGTAGTAGAACTCGACGCCTTCCTGCGGAAGAAAGTCCTCGAAGCACTCGAAGTACTCGTGCGTGCAGCCGGGCCCGCCGTGGAGCGTGAGGAGCTTGATCGGGCCGCGGCCGACCTTCTTGGTCCACACGCGGTACTTCCCGTCCACCGGGAGCATCCGGATGCCGCCGGTCTTGACCTCGGGCGCGGGCTCGGCGAGCAGCACGCCGCCGAAGCGCGCCACCGCCGCCGCGATGGCCGCGGCGCCGGTTCCGAGAAAGCCCCTCCGGTCGAGCATGGCCCCACTTCCTCCGCCGGACGCCGAGCTCTCAGCGCAGCTTGATGGACGCCTTCTCCGAGTCGACGAGCGTCTCGCCGTCGTGGACCTCGAGGGTGTACCGGGCCTCCTTGGCCTCGCCTTCGATCGAGACGGAGAGCAGGTAGTCGCGCGCGCCCTTCTCGCCGCCGGAGCTCGCGACGTTCGACTTGCCGGCGAGCACCTGGAGCCGCGGCGAGAACACGACCTGGTTCGTCGCGAGGTCGGTCAGCGTCGCCTCGCACACGAACTGCTTGTCGGCGCCGGGCACCGGCGCGATCTTGATCTGGAAGCCGTAGTTGACGGCCCGGGCCGGCGCCGGGCCGAGGAGCGCCGCCGCGACAACCATCGACGAAATCGCCAGGGCTCGCTTCATTTCTTCTCCTCCTCCTTGACCGATTCGAGCTTCCAGCCGCCGCGCACCGTCGTGGCCTGGCAATAGGTCTTGATGCAGGCGGTGTCGTTCAAGCAAGCGAGGATGTCGGCGCAGACGGCGTCGCCGGTGCCGTTTTTCGGAACGTCGGCCGTCTCGCGGCAGTAACCGGAGTACGCGGGATTGCTGAAGGAGCAGGTCACGCGCTTCGGGGCGTCGGGCGTCCGCGCCGCGACGAGGCGCGTCAACGCGAAGAGCGACGCGGCCAGAACGGCGGCGGCTCCGGGCCTGACGACCTGTCGGCGCCCGGTCATGCGAACGCCTCGGCCAGGAACGCCTCCGTCTCCTTCTTGTGAACCGAGGCGTTTCCCGTGGCGGGAGACGCGGACGCGACGCGCCCGACATAGCGGAGCGTCCGCCCCGGCGCGACCTTTTCGGCGAAATGCGGCTCGACGAACGCGAAGGCGCCCATGTTGCGCGGCTCCTCCTGGACCCAGAGCGTCTCGCCGGCCGAAGAGAACCGCGCGAGGATCCGCGCGAGCTCCGACGCCGGGAACGGGTAGAGCTGCTCCACGCGCACGATCGCGGCGCGCGCGTCGCGGCGCTTCTCGCGCTCGGCGCGCAGGTCGTAGTACACCTTGCCGCTGCAGAAGATCACCCGGCGTACGGAGCCGGCGGCGCCGTCGGAGACCTCGGGATCGTCGAGGCTCGCGCGGAATCCTCCCGACGTCAGCGCCTCCAGCGGCGACGCCGCGGCCGGCAGCCGAAGCAGGCTCTTCGGGGTGAAGAGAATCAGCGGCTTGGCCGGCGCCTGCCGCATCTGCCGGCGCAGGACGTGGAAGTACTGCGCCGGCGTCGTGACGTTGCAGACCTGGAGGTTGCCGTCGGCACAGAGCTGCAGGTACCGCTCGATGCGCGCGCTCGAGTGCTCCGGTCCCTGGCCCTCCGAACCGTGCGGCAGGAGCATCCCGAGACGCGAGGTCTCGCGCCACTTGTCCTCGGCCGAAGAGATGAACTGATCCACGATGACTTGAGCGCCGTTGGCGAAGTCGCCGAACTGCGCCTCCCAGAGGACGAGCGCCCGGGGCTCCTCCACGCTGTACCCGTACTCGAAACCGAGCACGCCCATCTCCGACAGCGGGCTGTCGCACGCGGCGAAGGGTCCCTGCTTCGGATCGAGCTGCGAGAGGGGCGTCCACCGCTCTCCGGTGAAGGCGTCGTGGAAGACGACGTGGCGCTGCGAGAACGTGCCGCGGCTCGAGTCCTGGCCGGAGACCCGGACGCCGGTGCCCTCGAGGAGCAGCGAGCCGAACGCGAGGGCCTCGGCGGTTCCCCAGTCGAGCGGGAGGGCGCCCTCGGTCATGCGGGCGCGCCGCGTGAGTTGCTGAACCATCTTCGGATTCAGGCGGAACCCGGCGGGCACGGTCGTGAGCACCCGGCCGATGCGCGCGAGCGTCTCTTTCGGGACGCCCGTCTCGAGCTCCACCACTCCGAGGCCGAACTCGGCGCGGGGAGCCGGCGGCGCGGGAGGTCCCGCCCGGCGCGCGGCTTCCTTGGCCGCGGCGAGCGCCTGCTCGTAGGCCGCGACCTGGCGCGCCTCCATCGCTTCGAGCTCCTCCTCCGTGAGGACGCCCTCGCGCACGAGGCGCCGCGCGTAGAGCGTGCGCACGCCCGGATGGTCCGCGATCTTGCGGTACATCACCGGCTGCGTGTACGTCGGCTCGTCGCCTTCGTTGTGGCCGTGCCGGCGGAAGCCGATCAAGTCGATGACGACGTCCTTGTGGAACTCCTGCCGGTAGTCGAGCGCGATCTCCAGGACGCGGTCGGCGGCCTCCGGATCGTCGCCGTTGACGTGGAAGATCGGGATCTGGTTGATCTTCGCGACGTCGGTCGAATAGACGGAGGACCGGCCGGCCGACGGCGGCGTCGTGAATCCGATCTGGTTGTTGATGACGACGTGGACCGTGCCGCCCGTCCGGTAGCCGGAGAGCTGCGCCAGGTTGAAGACCTCGGCCACGATCCCCTGCCCCGCGAACGCCGCGTCGCCGTGCAGCAGCAGCGGCAGCACCCGCTTCCACGATTCCTCGCCGTGGCCGATCCGTTCCTGCTTCGCGCGGACCATGCCTTCGACCACGGGGTCCACGGCCTCGAGGTGCGACGGGTTCGACGGTACGGTGATCGCGATGCGGCGCCCGCTCTGGCTCGTGCGCTCGGTCCGCGCACCCTGGTGGTACTTGACGTCGCCCTCGTCGGCCGGGAAGTCGGGGTGCACCGTCCCCTCGAAGCCGGCGAAGATGCGCTCGGCCGAGTTGCCGACCACGTTCGCCATGATGTTCAGGCGCCCGCGGTGCGACATCCCGAGGACGATCTCGCCGACGCCCCGGCGCGCGGCGCCCTCGACGAGGCGGTCGAGGAGCGGGATCGCCGTGTCGCAGCCCTCGATGGAGTACCGGCGCTGTCCGAGGAACTTCGTCCCCAGGAAACGCTCGAAATCCTCCGCGGCGATGAGCTTCTCGAGGATCTGCCGGCGCACCTCCGGCGCGAGCGGCTTCGGCGGCGCGCCGACGCGGTGGCGGATCCACTCCTTCTCCTCGGGGCTCGGGATGTGGCGGTACTCGACCCCCACCTTGCCGCAGTAGGCGCGGCGCATCACCGCGATGATGTCGCGCAGCGGCATGTAATCGCCGCCCTGAAGTCCTCCGGTCCAGAACTCGCGGTCGAGATCCCAGATCGTGAGCCCGTACGTCTCGAGGTCGAGCTCCGGGTGCGTCACGACGGGCCGGAAGCGCAGCGGATCGGTGTCGGCGATGAGATGCCCGCGGACGCGGTACGAGTTGATGAGCGCGAGGACCTGCGCCTCCTTCGCGATCTCGGCCGATCGGCCTTCCGCGAGAAGGGCCGGATCCCGGTCCACCGACCAGCGGTAGGGCCGGTAGGGAATCTGGAGCTCCGAGAAGACCTCCTCGTAGAAGCCGTGCTCGCCGAGCAGCAGCTCCTCGACGCGCGCCAGGAAGCGGCCCGACTCGGCGCCCTGGACGATCCGGTGGTCGTACGTCGAGGTGAAGGTCGAGACCTTGCTGACGGCCAGACGCGAGAGCGTCGCCGGCGCGGCCGCGCGGAACTGTGCCGGAAACTCGATCGCCCCGGTCGCGACGATGAGCGCCTGTCCCGGCATGAGGCGCGGGACGGACGCGGTCGTGCCGAGCGTGCCGGGGTTCGTGAGCGAAACAGTCGTCCCTTCGAAGTCGGAGACCTGAAGCCTGCCGGAGCGGGCGCGCGCCACGACGTCGTCCACCGCCGCGGCGAACTGCGCGAAGGACATCGCCTCCGCGCCCTTGACGTTCGGCACGAGGAGCGACCGGGAGCCGTCCGCCTTCTCGACGTCCACCGCGAGGCCGAACCGGATGACGTCGCGGCGCACGCGCGCCGGCGCTCCCGAGGAATTGTCGAACGCGTCGTTCAGCCGCGGGAACGCCTTGATCGCCTGGACGATCGCCCAGGCCACGAGCTGCGTAAAGGAGATCTTGCTCTGATCGCTGGCGGCGCGAAAGTCGTTGACGAGCCGGCGATTTTCCTCGAGCAGGCGCACCGGAACCTCGCGCTGCGACGTCGCCGTCGGGACCGAGAGCGAGGCCTCCATGTTCTCGGCGATGCGGAGCGCCGCCCCTCGGATCGGAGCCCGGTCGTCACCGGGGATCGCGGCGGCCGCCGCGGCGGGCAAGGGCGAGGGGGCAGGTCCCGGAGCCGCCGCCGGCGCGCGGGGCGGGGGCGCCGGCTCGGGCTCGCCGAGGCGCTCGCGGAAGAACGCGCGCCACTCCTCGTCCACGCTGCCGGGGTCCGTCCGATAGCGGGAGAGGAGCTCCGCCACGTAGCTCGCGTTCTCGCCGAACTCGGCCGCGAGATCGGCGGCGGAATCGACGTCGCTCGCACGGGTCGCCATGGGAGGCCGATTCTATGCCGGCGGCCCCGGCGAACGTCCTCCTGCTAGGATGCCGGCCCGATGCGGATCTCCGTACTCCTCGCCGTTGCGCTCGGAGGGACGGCCCTTCACGCCCCGCCGCCCGAACGGACTCTGCCTCCGGAGACGGAGCGCGCCGCAACCGAGATCGTGAAGAAGGCGCTCGCGGGCACCAAGACCGCCGAGATCGCGACGAGCCTGACCGATCGCGCCGGACCTCGGCTCGCCGGTTCTCCCGGCGACAAGGCCGCGGTGGCCTGGGGCGTCGAGACGCTCCGCGCGCTCCATTTCGCGAACGTCCGCGCCGAGAAGGCGCCGGTGCGCGTCTGGAAGCGGCGGTCCGAATCGGGCGAGGTCGTCCTCCCCTGGCCGCAGCCCCTCGCGCTGACGGCGCTCGGCGGCAGCGTCGCGACGCCCGAGGTGGGTCTCGAAGCCGAGCTCCTCGAGGTCTCCTCGCTCGAGGATCTGGACGCGCGGGCCGCCACGGCGCGCGGAAAAATCGTCTTCTTCGACAGCGCGATGCGAAAGACCACGGAGATGGACGGCTACGGCGAGGCCGTGGGCGTGCGCGCGCACGGCGCGTCGCGGGCGGCGCGCTCCGGAGCTCTCGGCGTCCTCATCCGCTCGATCGGAACGGACCACGACCGGTTTCCCCATACCGGCGGCGTCGACTACGACGCGGGGACGCCGAAGATCCCCGCGGCCGCTCTCGCGGTCCCCGACGCCGAGATGCTCGCGCGGCTCGGCCGGCTCGGTCCGGTGCGCGTCCGTTTCCGGCTCGCCTGCGGCGACGAGGGGATGGGCGAGTCGGCCAACGTGATCGGCGAGTTTCCCGGCGCGGGCAAGCCGAACGAGATCGTGCTCCTCGGCGGGCACCTCGACTCCTGGGACCTCGGCCGTGGTGCGGTCGACGACGCCGCCGGCTGCGCCGCGGCCATCGAGGGCGCGCGCCTCGCCGCCGGGGCGTCGCCGCGGCCGGCGCGCACGATCCGCGTCATCCTCTTCGCCAACGAGGAGAACGGGCAGGGCGGCGCGAAGGCCTACGCGGCGGCGCACGCCGCGGAGCTTCCGGCGCACGTCGCGGCACTCGAGGCCGACAGCGGATCGGGAGCGCCGACCGGGCTCTCCTGGCTCGCCGGTCCCTCCGCCGAGCCGGAGCTCCGGGCGCTCTCCGACGTCCTCGCGCCGGCGGGCGCGGCACGGCTCGAGGGCAACGGATCGGGCGGCGCCGACGTCGGCGTTCTGCGCGCCGCGGGCGTTCCGCTCTTCTCGGTCTTGCAGGACATGTCGCACTATTTCGACGTGCACCACACGGCCAACGACACGGCGATGCAGCTCGAGCCCGCGAGTCTGGACCGGCTGTCCGCGGCGATCGCTGCCTTCACGTACGCCGCCGCTTCGGCTCCGGAACCGTTCGAGCGGATACCGGAGAGCCTGCGGATCGAGCCGAAGAAGCGCTGACAGGCTGAAAATGGACACGGCCGCCGGGTCCCGACGGTCGGCCGCGGACGCTTGCTCCGCGAGCGGCGGACGAGAGTTCCCGGCTCGGTTCGCGCGCGAGCCCGGGCCGAAACCCTCGGCTGCGCTTCGTCTTCGACCGCCGCAGCCGAATCCCTAGCCGCTCACTTCACCTCGAACGCGCTCGAGGCTTCGGCGGACTTCTTCGACGTCGGATCGGTCACGGCGACCTTCAGCGCGTAGCGGCCCGGCGCCAGTCCCTGCGGCTTGAAGTCGAGGAGCACCTTCCGGCCGGCGCCGCGCTCGACGTCCGAGCGGCTCGCCACGGTCACCGCGGCCGGACGCGCCTTCCCGTCCGCGCCGACGATCTCCGCGCGCACGTCGAGCGGCTCGGGCTTCGCGACGGGCGCGCCGAGGTTGTACGCGACGACGGCGACTCGCGCCGTGTCGGCGGCGGACACGGAGCCCAGAACCGACGGAATGAAGGAGTCGCCCGCGATCGCGAACGGATAGTCCGCCGGGCGCGGCGGCGCGTCGGCCCGCGGGGCGCCGCGCACCATGAGCCAGCGGCCCGCCGGCTCCTCGAAGAACGGCGGGAGGACCGTGGGCGCCTGGCCCGGGATCTCCGGCACCGTCACGTTGGTCGAGAAAAGGCCGGAACGGCCGCTTCCGGCGCTCCGAACGAGCGCCCGCACGCCGTACTCGCCCGGCCGCAGATAGAGCGTCCCGTAGTACTTGAGGCCGCCGGCCTCGAGCCCCGCGCGAACCTTGCTGAGCTCGAGCGTCATCTCGGACACCATGTAGTCCGCGAGCGTTCCCGACGCGTCGTTGGCGTAGACGTAGATCTGCACCGTCGTCTGCGCGCCGGTCTCTCCGGCGAGCAGGCCGGCTCCCGGGATCTCGATCAACACGGGAACCTGCGGCACGTCGGCCTGCGACGCGAAAGGCGCCACGAGCAGGTTTGCCTGGAGCGTGTTTTCGCGGGAGCCGCCGGTCACGAGGTCGCCCGCCGCGAGGACCTTTTCGTATGGCGAGAGGCTCTCGTAGGGCCGCGGCTCGTAGTAGCCCGACCGCGCGACGACCCGGGCGCCCGGCGCGCGCACCTTGATCTTGAGCGCGTGGAAGGCGCCCGGCTTGGAGAGGTTCTTGGGCTGATAGACGAGGAGATAGACGAGCGCGCTCCGCTCCTCGATCTTTCCGAGCTCCGGCGCGAGCGCGTTGGCGTTGCGGACGAGATCGCCGTCGGTCGCCTGGGCCATCGCGAAGAGCGCGTCGGTCCCGCTGCCGGCCTTCCCGCCGCTCGCGTCCCCGTCCGCGCGCAGTCCGCTGATGTCGATCGCGTCGAGAACGGCATCGGAGCGGTTGAACAACGAGAGCGCGTCGAGCATCTGGGTCCGGGTGGCCGAGTTCCCGTAGCGGGTGTCGTTGTCGATCTTCCAGATCTCGCCGGAAAGCGCGGCGTCGCCCATGCCCTGCGGCGTCGAAGTGTCGAGGGAGGCGGTCCCCTGATTCTGCAGCATCGAATTGGACTTGTCTCCGTTGGCCATGTGCCCCGCGAGCAGGCGCGTCTCGAAACCCTCGGAGAAGTAGAGGACGTGCTTGCGGCCGCGGGCGGAATCGAGCGTGCGGCCGATGCCGGCGAGCGTCCCGACGAGCTTGGTCACGCGTCCTCGATTGAGGTCGTCGTTGGCTTGCTTCTGCAGGCGCTGAAGATCGCGGATGTTCTCGAGGATGAGGGCGTCCATCTTGCCGTTCCCTGTGCTGCTCGACGAGCCGATGTCGCCGCCCGGGCCGGGAGTCTCGAAAGCGAACGAAAGCGGATCCGTCGTCCGATGCTCGCCCGGCGTCAGGCCGAGCGTGTCGATGGCGTAGGCGAGCTGCTTGCGGTCGCGCGTGAAGTTGACCAGCAGCTTCCAGCCCGTGTCCACGGACAGCGTCCCCGCGGCGGCGAGGTCGGTCGGCTTCATGGCCTCGGTGACGAAACGTCGCGCGCCGTCCCGCGCGCGCACGAGGCCCGAGGGGCTCGTGTACGTGAGATCGAAGACGAGCAGCCAGAGGCGGCGCGCCGCGGCCGGAACGGGAACCGCCTGCGGAGAGGACGGATCGGCGGCCTTCGTCAGATCGATCACGTCCATTCCCGAGATCGGCTGCTTCTTGCCGTCGTCGGTGAGCTCGAAGTCGTCCAGAGTCAATCCGGCGACGGGCTTTCCGTCCTTGCCCACGACGTTGACCGGGATCTCGATCAGCGTGACCCCGGTGGCCTCGTGAACGACGGAGCCGGCCGGCGGCGCGGGCGGCTTCTCCTGCGCAAACATACGGCTCGCGGCGACGCCGAATGCCGCGGCGACCGCAACGAAAGCAAGGGCGGCGGAAACGGCGATCCGGAAGAGACGCAGCACGGGAACCTCCCTGTTCGATCGACTCACTCTTCGTCCTCCGCGGCGGGCGGCGCGGGCGGCAGCTTCTTCGCGGTCCACGTCTTCCCGCCGTCGCCGCTCCGGATGATCGCGCCGTCGCCGCCGAGGAGCACCGCGCCCGACGGCCCGAAAGCGACGGCATTGAAGAACGAGCCGGCGCCCGTCTCCGCCGAAGACCAGTTCGTCCCGCCGTTGGACGTCCGGTAGAGACCCGTCACCGTACCGGCGAAAGCGCGGCTCGCCGAGGCGGGATCCACGGCGAGCGCCAGCACCGAGGTGCTCGTGAGGCCGGAGTTCACCGGCGTCCATGCGTCGCCGCCGTTCCCGCTGCGAAAGAGCCCGGACTCGGTCCCCGCATACATCGCGCGGGGCTCGGCGGCGCAAATCGCGAGGCCTCGGACCGCTCCGCGGCCGAGACCCGTCGCGGCGGCCGTCCACTTCCCGGACGTGTCGCGCCGGTAGATGCCCGACTTCTTCGTCCCGACGAACGCCGTACCGCCGCCCGGCGGCACGGCGAGCACGGTCACCGTGCGCTCGGGCAGGCCTTCGGAGACCTCGGTCCACGTCTGCCCGCCGTCGGCGCTCCGAAACACGCCTCCGTCGGTGCCGGCGAGAACGCCGCGCGGCGGCCCGGGATCGAACGCGAGCGCCTCGACGAAGAGATTCGCGAGGCCCGACTTCGACTCCGCCCAGGTCCGACCGCCGTCCGCGCTGTGAAAGACCCCCGCGCCGTTGGTGCCGGCGCATACGACCGACGGTTCGGCGCCGTCGAAGGCGAGGGCGGAAACGGACAGGCCGGCGAGCGGTCCTTCGACGAGGGTCCAGGACTCTCCACCGTCGTCGCTTCGGTAGAGGCCGCCGGCCGCGGTGCCGGCAAAGACGGTCGCGGAACCGGGCGCGACGGCGATCGTCAGCACGCTTCCGGCGCTGCGCTCCTCCGCGCGGGCCGAGGGAACGAGAACGGCGGCGAGCAGAACGAGGCCGGCCGCCGCCGGATGCCGCACGGAGGATCCGAAGAGACCCGCGTCACTCGTTTCCGGCTCTCGCACGACTCGCGTCATTATTCCTCTTCAGCTCGCTCCAGCTCAAACCGCCGGTCGTCGACTTGAAGAGGCCGCCATCGGTGCCAGCGTACAGCGTCTCGGGGCTCTGCGGATCGATCGCGATCGACGTCACAAACAGATTCGTCAGGCCCTCGCTCGCGGAGGACCATGTCGCGCCGCCGTCGGAGCTCTTGAAGACCCCGCTGGCGGTTCCGGCGTAGAGCGTCGCGCACGACGTCGGATGGACGGCGAGCGCGAGCGTGAAGCGGCTCGCCAGCCCCTTGTTGGTCGGAGTCCAGCTCGCGCCCCCGTCGGCGGTCTTGAAGACCCCCTCGACGGTCTGCGCATAGAGCCTCGCGGGATGGTCGGGGTCGATCGCCATCGCGAGCACGATCGTGCTGCGCAGACCCGAGTTGACGGCCTTCCACGTCCCGCCGGCGTCCGAGCTCTTAAACACCCCGCCGCCATTGGTCGCCGCGTAAAGCGTCTGCGGCGCCGACGGATCGATCAGAAGAGTCGTGACGAACTGATTCGTGAGGCCGTGGCCGGCCTCGGCCCACGTCACGCCGGCGTCGCGGCTCTTGAAGATTCCCGAGCCCGTTCCCGCGTAGATCGTCGCCGGAGACGACGGGTCGATCGCCAGCGCGCCCACGAAGAGGCCGCCCATCTCGGTTTCGAGCGCCATGCGGCGGATGCCATCCGGAGTCTTCTTGAAGATCCCGCTGCCCGTTCCGACCCACACCGTCGTGGGTGCGGACCGATCGACCGCGAGCGCGCCGACGGACATTCCGGAGAGACCGGGATCGAGCGCGGACCACGTCGCGCCGCCGTCGGCGCTGCGGAAGGCTCCCCCTCCCGTGCCGGCGTAGATCGTGCCCGGCGCGCTCGGATCGACGGCGACAGCCATGACGGCGCGGCCGTACGGCCCCACGGGTTTCTTGCGCGGCTTCGCCGGCGGGGCGCCGGCGGCGGCGAGGGCGGTGAACGCGAGCGCCGCGCCGATCGCGAGGAAGCCGGCGCGCAGGAAACGGGTACGGCGGGCGTTGGTCACGAAAGTCTCCTCCCGCAGCACAGCATGCGTCGCGCCCACACGAGAGTCCTTAGGAGAACCTCCGGAATTCATTGATTTTCGAGACGCGCAGCATTCTAGTGATCAACGGCAGAAGAAGCGATTCTCCGGGACAAACGGCCTGTTTCCAGGGACGAACGACCTCCTAATGTCCCTCCTCCGGCCCCGAGGCGCGTTCCGCCACCCGGTCCTTGACCGCCTGGACCTCCGGATGCTGGAACCCGAGCAGCTCGGCGATCCGCCGCGCCAGCCGGTTCTCCGCTTCGGTGAGCTGCCCGTCCGAGTAGACGACGCCCCAGACCGCCTCGACGAGCCGCAGCCGCTCGTCGCGCGAAAAGCTCTCGGTCACGCGGCGCGTGAACTGAAAGAGATCGACGCTGTCGCGCCGCTCGGCTTCGGCGAGGCGCAACGTCTCCTCGACCTGCGACGCCGCGATGCCCATCTCGCGGGCCGCGCGCGCGATGCGCCGGCGCTCCTCCTCGGAGAAATCGCCGTCGGCGTGCGCGAGCTCGAGCAGCAGAGCGCACGCCGCGATGCGAACGCGATCCGGCGACGCCGCGGGTGGAGGCGCCGCGCCCAGATGGCGCGAGACGAAGTCACGGAACGAATCGAGCATCTCGAGGGACGAGAGTGTACCGCCGCGCCGCGGCCACTTCGGCAGGCCATTCGGACGGAAATCCGCCCGAATCCGGGAAACTTTCGCCCGCGAGGTGCGTAGAGAGAGATGAGGAAACGCCATGAATCGCCGCAAGCTCGAGACCCTGCTGCTGACGCTCGAATCCACCCCGGCGCTGCTCGCTCAAGCCGCGAGGACGTGTCCCGAGGGCGACGTCACGCGGCGCCCCGCCGCGGGCGGTTTCTCGCTCGTCGAGAACGTGTGGCATCTCGCGGATCTCGAGCGCGAGGGTTACGGCGTGCGCATTCGCCGTCTCCTGACGGAGGAGGAGCCCGCGCTCTCGAATTTCGACGGTGATCGAATCGCGCGCGAGCGCGGCTATCAGGGCCGCAGCCTCGGCGAGGGTCTCGCGGCGTTCACGCTGGCGCGCCGCCGCAATGTCGAGCGCCTGCGCTCCGTGCCGCGCGCGGGCTGGAAGCGCGGCGGCCATCAGGAGTCCGCGGGCCGCGTGACGCTCGCCGACATCCCGCGCATGATGGCCGAGCACGACCGCTCGCACGTCGAGGAGATCCGCGCCCTGCTCTCGGGAGAGAGCTTCGATACCCCACGGCCGAGCTCGGCCGTCGCCTGAAGTTCGTCGGCTCCGGCCCGGCGGCCGGCTCGCGGAGCGAGAACCCTCCTTCCGGCTCCGCGCCCGCGCCGCCGGCCTTTTTTTATTTCTCCGCGGTCTCGGGACTCTTCGCGGCGCGGTGGCGGCGGCGCTCGCGCAGGACGGCGAAGGCCCCGGGCAGGATCGAGAGCACGATGATCCCGAGCACGAAGCCCTCGAAGTGCCGCGCAACGAACGGCAGGCGTCCGAGGAAGTAGCCCGCGAGCGTCATCGAGAGCACCCACCCGATGCCTCCAAAGACGTTGAAGAAGACGAATCTCCGGTACTCCATCCGGCCCATGCCCGCGACGACCGGCGCGAACGTCCGGATGATCGGGATGAATCGCGCGAGCACGATCGTCTTGCCGCCGTACTGCTCGTAGAAATCGTGCGCGCGGCGCAGGTGGTCGGGGTTGAAGAAGAGCGACTTCGGCTTCTTGAAGAGCGCCGGTCCGGCCCGCCGGCCGATCCAGTAGCCCGCGGTGTCTCCGGCGATCGCCGCGAGGGAGAGCACGACGTTCAGCGTGACGATCGAGAACTGCGCGTGCGCCGCGATCGCGCCCGCCGTGAAGAGAAGCGAGTCGCCCGGCAGAAAGAAACCGATCATCAAGCCGGTCTCGGCGAAGATCACGGCGGTGATCGCCGCGAGGCCGCCGACGCGCACGAGCGACTGCACGTCCGTCAGGCGGTGCCAGATCTCGCGCAGCAGGTCCATCGAGGTCGCGGCATGGTAGCAGACGCCCTGGAATAGGATCTGGCCGATGGGCGACTACACAGAAGAGCACGCGCGGTCCGGAATCGAGGCGGAGCTTCCGGCGCTCGAGACGTGGCCGAACCAGTACCCGGACTACGAGATCACCGTCGAGATCCCGGAGTACAACGCGATCTGCCCGAAGACCGGACTGCCGGACTTCGGGCACCTGACGATCCGCTACGTGCCCGACCGCGACTGCCTGGAGCTCAAGTCGCTCAAGCTCTACATCGTCGCGTTCCGAGATCTCGGGATCTTCTACGAGAACGCCGTGAACCGGATCCTCGACGATTGCGCGGCGGCGTGCCGGCCGAAGAGCATGTCGGTGCGCGGGACCTTCTCCTCGCGCGGCGGGATCTCGTCGGTCGTGGAGGCGCGATATCCGCGCGCGGCGGCCGGCGTGACGTCTACGGAGCCGGCGGCGCGGCGCGGCGGGACACGGAGATCTCGGGCGGCTGGCGCAGGGTCTGGTAGACGACGCAGTACCTCTCGGTGAGGCGCTGCAGCGTCGCGAGCTGCTCTTCGGAAGCCGGGGTCGCGAGGTCGAACTCCAGCCGGATCCGCGAGAAGCCGACGGGCACGTCTTTCGAGACGCCGAGCGTCCCGCGGAAGTCGATGTCGCCCTCGGCGCGAACCGTCCCTTCGCGGATCTCGATCCCGAGCGCCGTCGCCACCGCCGACAGGGTCACGCCGGCGCAAGCGGCGAGCGCCTCGAGGAGCATGTCCCCCGAGCACGCCTGAAGCCCCGAGCCTCCGGTGGCCGGATGGAGCCCGGCCTCGACGAGCGCCTTTCCGGTCTCGACGCGGCACGAGACGCCGGCGCCCACGCGGCCCTGCGCGCGGAGCGTGACGAGGGCGGCCGATCCGTCGGCCCGATACTTTTCCTTCAGCGGCGACTGCAGGGACCGAAGCTCGTCGGCGTTCATGAGGACACCTTCGCCGCGGCGTGACCGAACGTCCGGTCCGCGCGGATCCAGATCCAGAGCACCGCGGCCACGAGGGCGAAGATCGCGCCCGTCGAGATCGCCGCCGGCCAGCCGAAAGCGCGCGCGACGAGAGGAACGAGCAGCGCGCCCACGCCCCCGACGACATTGCCGCCGGTGTTCATCAGCCCGCTCGTCACGGCGCCGTGCGCGCCGCCGATCCGCATCGCGACGGCCCAGTAAGGTCCGTCGACCAGTTGCGTGGCCCCGAAGCTGAGCGAGAGCAGCGCCACGGCGAGCGCGCCGTTCTTCGCGAGCGCGCCCGCCACGAGGAGCGGTGCGCAAAGCAGCATTCCGCCGACGACCGTCAGGCGATACCCGCGGCGGGGTCCGAACCGCCGGGCGAGCCGGTCTCCCAGCCATCCGCCGAGGACCGCGGTCATCGCGCCGACGATCCACTGGGCGCCGCTGAAATATCCGCCGACCTGCCGCGAGAGGCCGCGCACGTCCACGAGGTAGTAATAGAACCAGTTGAAGAAGAGATAGAAAACGTAGTTCATGCAGAAATAGCTCCCGGTGATCGCCAGCACGTCGCGGTCGCGCGCTACGGCCTTCCAGACGCCGGCGACCGATGCCGCATGGGACGCCGGCGCTCCCGCGCCGATCAGCTCACGCTCGCTTGCATTGACGCGAGAGTCTTCCGCCGGCGACTCGCGGTAGGAGCGCCACCAGAGCCACGCGGTCAGGGCCCCGAGGGGCGCCGTGGCCAGAAAGGATCCGCGCCAGCCGGCCGCGCCGACGAGCCACGCCACTCCGGGTCCGGCGGCGGCGGCTCCGAGCGTCAGCGCGGTCGATCCGAGGCCGTTGGCGAAACCCCACAGGCGCGGCGGGAACCAGCGTGCGATGGAGACGCCGCTCGTCACCGGATAGAGCGGCGCCTGCGCGGCGCCCAGGGCGAAGCGCAGGAGGACGAGCATCGCGAGCGACACGGCTGCCGGCGCCGCCGCGCGGCCGGGCACGAGGCCCGTCGCGAACGTCAGGATCCCCCACGCGAGCGTCAGCCACGCCATCGATCGCCGGGCGCCCTTCGCTTCCCCGAACACGCCGCCGGGCATTTGAAAGATGCCGTAACCCCAGGCGTAAGCCGACAGAACGGCACCGAGCTGAAGCTCCGAGAGGCCGAGGTCCCGGATCATCGAAACGCCGGCCACCGACATCGTGCTCTTGAGCACGTAACTGACGAAGCTCATGAGGCAGATGAGCGCCAGCACGAGCCAGCGCACGCGGGTGGGCCGCGTGTCCCTCACGAAGCGAGGAACTCCGCGCGGAGGGCGTCCTTGAGCTTCCCGACGACGGGCCCCGGCCGTCCGCCGGCGATGGGCCGCCCGGCGATCTCGACGAGCGGATAGGCCCACAGCGTCGTCGAGGCGAGAAAGACCTCGGACGCGGCGAAGAGCTCCTCGACGGCGAGCGCGCGCTCCTCGACGGCGAGACCCATTCGCCGGGCCGCCGCGAGCGTCGCTCCGCGCGTGACGCCGGGAAGGATCGCCGGCCCGAGAGGCGCGGTGCGCACGCCGCCGTCCACGCAGGCGAAAAGGTTCGCCTTCGTGCCCTCGAGCGCCACGCCGTCGCGAACGAGGATCGCGTCGATCGCGCCGGCCTCGCGCGCTGTCTGGAAGGCGAGGACGTTGGCCAGGAGCATCACCGTCTTGATGTCGCAGCGCCCCCAGCGCTCGTCGGGGAGCAGGATGGCGCGGCCTCCGCCTTCGGGCGGCGGGGGATCGCTTGCGCGCGCGAACGCGAAGACCGTCGGCGTCGTGCCCTTCGGCGGAAAGCCGTGCGTGCGCGGCGCGGCGCCGCGCGAGACCTGCGCGTACACGATCGCGTCGCCGTCGGCGAGCCCGTTCTCCGCGAGAAGACGCCGCGCGACCTCCGGAAAGAACGACGGGTCCGCCTCGATGCGGATCGCATCGAGGCCCTCGCGCATCCGCTCGAGGTGCTCCGCGAGGTGATAAGGCCGGCCCTTCCAGAACCGCACGACCTCGTAGATGGCATCCCCGAAAAGAAAGCCGCGGTCCTCCGGCGAGATGGCCGCCTGCTCCCGCGGCACGTAACGGCCGTTGACGTAGAAGATCACCGGCGCGGCGTCCCGCGTCCCGGAAACTCCCGCACCGCGCGCGCGAGCTCCACATCGCCGGCAAGCGCCCGGTACGCCTCCTCCGCGCGCGGCAGGATCGAGACGAGCGCTCGCCTCCGGCCGGTGCGCGCCAGCTCGCGCGCCGCGGACATCGCCGCGGCGCCGCGCGACAGGAGCTGCGCGGCGAGCCGGTCCGTCTCCGGGACGAGCGCCGCCGGCTCGACGGCGCGGGTCGCGAACCCGGCTTCGGCCGCCTCGCGACCGGAGACCGTGCGTCCCGTCAGGATCCAGTCCGCGGCGCGCGCCTCCCCCACGCGGCCCGGGAGGAGCGCCGCCGCTCCCGGAGGAAAGCAGCCGAGGCGGATCTCGGGAAATCCGACGCGCGCGTCGCCCGCGCAGAGCACGAGGTCGCACGCCGCGGCGATCTCCGCCCCGCCGCCCAGGCACGCGCCCGAAACCGAGGCGACGGTGACCGCCGGCGCGTCGAGGAGCGCCTCGAGCGCGCGGCGCATCGCCGTGAGCATGCGCTCGATGGGCGCGGACTCCGGAACGTGCTCGGCCACCGAGACGCCGGCCGAGAACGCGCGAGGCAGGCCGGTCAGAACGAGGACGCGGGACGACGCGGCGCGCGGCACCGCGGCGGCGATCGCCTCGAGGTCCGCGACGCCCAGGACGTTGACCGGCGGAAGGCGGATCTCGAGATCGGCGCGGCCCGTCGCGGAGACGCGGAGGGCGATCCCGCCCGCGGTCACTTCGGCGGAACCGTCGGGGAGGGTGTCGGCGCCGGCGTCGCAGGAACCGCCGCGCGGCGCGCGATCTCGCGCTCGGCGATCGCCCGGATGTTCGCGATGTGATCGGGCGTCACGGGAACGTTCTCGATGAGGTTCTCCGGCGCGCGGATCTGGGCCTCCCACATCGCCGGCGGCAGCCCCGCCACCACGATCCTGGCGGCGATCTCGTTCACGCGCCGCAGGTACGCGTCCGTGTCGGCGATCCCGTTCGTCGGTCCGATCGCGCCGTGGCCGGGCACGAGCTTGTCGACCTTCAGCGCCGCGAGCCGCGGCAGAATCCGCTCCCAGCCGATGGGATCCACGTCGTTCGAGCGGAGGAACGGAAGGACGCCGTTGACGGCCAGGTCGCCCGAGAAGAGAACGCCGGCGTCGGGCACGACGACGACGAGGTCGCCCTGCGTGTGGCCGGGACCGAGGTAGTAGATCTCGGCGCGCCGCGCGTCCTTTCCGACGAGGAGGGAACGTTCGGAGACCGTCAGCACGAGCGGCGGCGCGGCGGACTTGCCCGCCGTGGCCGCGCCGGACCCGCCGAGCACGAAGAGGACGCCGGACGCGGCCTTCTCCGCCGACATGACCTGCACTCCGGCCGCCGCGAACGCCGCGGCGCCGCCGGCGTGGTCCTTGTGCGCGTGCGTCAGGACGAGATACCGCGGCTTGCGCCCGGCCGTTTTCTGAATCTCGTCGAGGAGTGCACGGCCCACGTCCTCGCTCACGCCCGAGTCCACGGCGACGACCGTGTCGCCGACGGTGAACCAGCCGACGTTGGCGCCGCCCGGAGTCGGCGCGGCCCACACGCCGTCGGCGAGTTTCTCCGAAGCGATCTTGGTTTGCCCCGGGGCGGCCGAGGCGAGCAGTCCTCCCGCGAGGGCGAGGGCAAGGGCGACCGAAAGGCGACGAGTCATCTCTTCTCCTGTCGCATGCGTCGGAAAGTCCAGCCTCTCAGAACACCGGCTCCCCGCTTCCCGATTTCCGAAATCAGCGGCCGCCGTTCCCGGCGCTCCGCCGGACCGCCCGGGCGAACGCCTCGAAGATCCGGCGGGACGGCGCGTCGGCGCCCGAGAGGTTTTCCGGATGCCACTGCACCGCGAGCACCCACGGCTCGGCCGTTTCGACGGCCTCGATCACGCCGTCGGGCGCGACCGCGGAAACCGTCAGCCCCGGCGCGGGACGCGCGATCGCCTGATGATGGCGGCTGTTGACCTCGACCTCCGCCGCCGCGGCGATGCCGGAGAGCAGCGTGCCCGGCGCGATGCGCACTGCGTGGTCGCGCAGCGCCTTGTCCTTCCGCTTCGACTCGTCCGTCTGGTGTGCGAGGGCCTCGGGGCGCTGGCTCGGGAGGTCCTGCACGAGCGTTCCCCCGAGCGCGACGTTGACGACCTGGAGCCCGCGGCAGATCGCGAGCGTCGGCGTCCGGGCGCGACGAGCTTTCTCGAAGAGCTGGAAGTCGGTCTCGTCGCGCGCGGCGTCGAGCTCGAGGTGGGCGCCGGCGCGCGCCGTCTCGCCGTAGCGGGACGGGTCCACGTCGCAGCCGCCGCCGATCACGATCCCGTCGAATTCCGCGTCGGCGAGCGCTCCGGGAGGCAGCACGACGATCTCCTCGCGCCGGAACCCCGCGGCGACGAGCGAGGCGAGATAGTCGTTCTCTTCGCACGCGGTGGCGTCGCGGTCGAGCGTGAGGGCGATCCGCACGGAAGGAATTGTACGGGTTTGCGCGGGCGCGCGTCGCGGGCCGCTCACTCCGCCCTCTCGAAGAGCACGGCCATGCCCATTCCGCCGGAGACGCAGAGGGTCGCGAGGCCCAGCCGCGAGCCGCGCCGGGCCATCTCGTGGAGCAGCGTCGTCGCGATCCGCGCGCCCGTCGCTCCGATCGGATGCCCGAGGGCGATGGCACCGCCGTTGACGTTGACGCGCCCGAGGTCGAGCGGCAGCTCCCGCGCGCACGCGATCACCTGCGCGGCGAACGCCTCGTTCAACTCGACGAGATCCAGGTCGGAGAGCCTTCGCCCCGCCTTCTCGAGGACCGCGCGGACCGCCGGCACCGGCCCGATGCCCATGCGCGCCGGATCGACGCCCGCCGACGCCCAGGCGACGATGCGCGCGAGGGGCGCGACGCCGGACTTCGCGGCCTCCTCCTCCGTCCCCAGCACGAGCGCTGCGGCCCCGTCCGTCACGCCCGACGAATTGCCCGCGTGCACGGTGCCCTCCTTCGGGTCGAACACGGGCGGCAGCTTCGCGAGCGCCTCGAGCGTCGTGTCGGGGCGCGGATGCTCGTCCTTCTCCACGCGGACGGAGCCCTTCTTCCCGGCGATCTCGACCGGCGCGATCTCGCGGTCGAAATGTCCCGCCGCGGCGGCCGCGCCGGCGCGCCGCTGCGACTCGAGCGCGAAGGCGTCCTGCTCGGCGCGCAGGATCCCGTATTCGCGCGAGAGAGTCTCGGCCGTCTCGCCCATGAGCTTCCCGCAGAGCGGACACAGGAACCCGTCGCGGTACATCGCGTCCACGACCTCCGCGTTCCCCATGCGGTAGCCGAAGCGCGCCCGCGGGAGCAGGTACGGGGTGGCCGACATGCACTCGGTCCCGCCCACGAGCACGAGATCGTTCTCGCCGGCGGCGATCGAGAGCGCACCGAGCGTGAGCGCCTTGAGCGAAGACGCGCAAGCCTTGTTGACGGTGTAGGCCGGTACGGCGTCCGGAACGCCGGCGCGGTGCGAGACCTGCCGCGCCGTGTTCGGCCCTCCCCCGGCCTGCCGCGCGTGCCCGAAGATCGTCTCGTCGATCGCCGTCGCGGGAAGACCCGAGCGCTCGATGGCGGCTCGGGCGGCGGCCTCTCCGAGATCGGCCGGCGAGAGGGCCGCGAAAGCGCCGCCGAATTTGCCGATCGGTGTGCGGGCGGCGGAGAGGACGTAGACCGGGCGCATCGAAGCGGCGATTCTAGACGCCCGCGGCCGTCAGCGGATGAGGGGCAGCCGGACCGTGAAAGTGGACCCCTTGCCGGGAGCGCTCTCGACCGCGATCGTGCCCTTGTGCGCGTCCACGATCCATCGGACGATCGACAGCCCGAGGCCCGAGCCGCCCGTGTAGGCCCGGCGCGCGCGGTCGCTCCGGAAGAACCGTTCGAAGATGAAGGGCTGGTCCTGGGGCGGAATCCCGATGCCCGTATCGGACACGTCCATGCGCGCTTCGCCCGGCGCCTCCGACAGTCGCACCCGGATCGCGCCGCCCGCAGGCGTGTACCGCATCGCGTTCTCGAAGAGGTTGTGAAAGACCTGCCGGAAGCGATCCGCGTCCACGAAGGCCGTGATCGGCTTCTCCGGGATCTCGGACGTGACGGAGAGGCCCCGGTCGCCGGCGGCGGACGCCAGATCGCGCACGAGGTCGGAGAGGAGGCGCGTCAGATCGAGGTTGGCGAAGGAGAGCGTGATGCGGCCGCTCTCTCCGCGCACCAGAAAGAGCAGGTTCTGCGAGAGACGCGAGAGGTGGCGCACCTCGAGCAGCGCGTTGCCGAGCGTCTCGCGGTATTCCTCGGGCGCGCGCTCCTCTTCGAGCGCCACTTCGAGCGTGCCGCGCAGCACCGTCAGCGGCGTGCGCAACTCGTGCGACACGTCCGCGATGAACTGCTGCTGCTCCTTCTCCGCGCCCGCCACCGCGTCGAGCCGCGCGTTCAGGCTTTCGGCGATCTGCCGCGCGTCCCCCGAGAGGCCCTCGACGGGCACCCGCTTCAGCGGATGCGCTTCGGTGTCCGCCAGGCGCTTCTTGAGGAGATTCAGCTCGGTGCCGTCGCGGTCGTCCCGCCGCCCGAAGAGCGCCACGCCTCAATCCTCGGCGGGGCCGGGGTCTTCCCCCGCGGCCGGGCGGATGCGGTAGCCCACGCCGCGGACGGTCTGGATCAGCTTCTCGCGCGCTCCCGCGTCGAGCTTCTTGCGCAGCGCGTTGATGTAGACGTCGATGATGTTGGTCGAAAGGTCGAACGAGTCCTCCCAGATGCGCGCCTGGATCTCCGAGCGCGGAACGACCTTCCCGCGCCGCCGCAGCAGGAGCTCGAAGAGCGCGCCCTCACGCGCCGTCAGCCGTATCGTCTCGCCGCCGCGCGAGACCTCGCGCGAGTCGGGGTCGTAGCGGATCTCGCCCGAGACGATGGGGCCGGGCTCCGCCATCTCCGTGCGACGCGCCAGCGCGCGCAGGCGCGCGAGGAGCTCGCGAAACGAGAACGGCTTGACGAGATAGTCGTCGGCGCCGGCGTCGAGGCCCTCGATCTTGTTCTCGACCGTGTCACGCGCCGTCAGCATGAGGATCTTCGCCTTCACACCGCGGGTCCGCAGCTCGCGGCAGAGCTCGAGCCCGTCGCGCGAGCCCGGAAGAAGCAGGTCCAGGATCACGAGGTCGAACGGCGACGAGGAGGCGCGCTCGAGCGCCGCGTCGGCGTCCCCGACCGTCTCGACCGCGTAGCCCTTTTCCGTGAGCCCCTTCTTCAGGAACTGCGCGATCTTCTGCTCGTCCTCGATGACCAGGACCCTCACGGCGTCTCCGGTCCCGGCGGCGGCTCGTCCCGGCCGTCGCGCCGCGTGCGCAGGAAGGACGCCACGAACGCCGAACCGGCGCCCGCGGCGAATCCGCCCGCGAAGTTCGAAAGCCGGCCTTCCGAGGTGACGGAGACGACCGCGCCGGCCGCGACGAGCGCGGCGAGCAGGAGGCGAGAAACCTCGACGGGAGGCACCGTTTCGGAGAGTCGTCGCGTCATGGCGGCCTGCGGTGGGGGCACTCGAACAACATATCTTCTATCATCCCGGCTTTCGAGGAGGACAGTATGAGAAAGACGATGGGTTTCGCGGCCGTCCTCGGGGCGGTCTGGCTCGCCGGCGTTTCCGCCCGCGGCGCCGATGCCGCGGCGACGGCCAGGGCGACGCTCGAGCCGAAGAGCGGCTCGACGGTCATGGGAACGGCCACGTTCACGGAGCTGCCGGAGGGCGGCGTCCGCGCCGTCGTGCACATCGAGAAGGCCCCGCCCGGGACGCACGGCCTGCACATCCACGAAAAGGGCGACTGCTCGGCGCCGGACGCGACGTCGGCCGGGGGCCACTTCAACCCGACGGCGATGCCGCACGCCGGCCCGATGGACCCGCAGCATCACGCGGGAGACCTCGGCAACATCGAGATCAAGGCGGACGGCACGGGCGACCTGACGATCACTTCGAAGATGCTCACGGTCAAGCCGGGGCCGAATTCGGTCGTCGGGCGGGCCGTGATCTTCCACGAGAAGGCCGACGACCTGAAGACTCAGCCGACGGGCAACGCGGGCGGCCGTCTCGCGTGCGGCGTCGTCCGGTAGCCGGCGCCGCTTGAGCCGGCCTCCGTTCGACCGGCCACCCGAAGAGGTCCGCCGGATGGGCCGCGCAGCGGCCGACGCCGTGGCGGAGCACCGCGCGCGGCTGGAATCGCGGCCCGTGTTCGGCAAGGTCGCCGGCCGGGCCGCGGTTTTCGCGGAGCCCGTGCCCGAGGAGGGCCAGTCCTTCGACGCGGTGCTCGACCTCGTGCGCGAGCACATCCTCCCCTTCCCGATGGGGAACTCGCACCCGCGCTTTTTCGGTTTCATCAACGCGACCGCCGACCCCGTCGGCGTCGCCGCCGACTACCTCGCCAGCGCGATGAACTCGAATTGCTGGGGCGGCGACCATGCCGCGATCCACGTCGAGGAGCGCGTCGTACGCTGGCTCGCCGAGCTCCTCGGGTTCCCGCCGGATGCGGAAGGCATCCTCGTCTCCGGCGGGTCGATGGCCAACTTCACCGCGCTCGCGGCCGCCCGGCGCGCCGTCGTCGCCGGCAACGTCCGCGAGGACGGCCTCTTCGGCGGCGCGCCGATCGCCGTCTACGCCTCGGACCAGGTCCACTCCTGCGTCGACAAGGCGGTGGACCTTCTCGGGATCGGCACGCGGCGGCTGCGCAAGATCGAGACGGATGCGCGATTCCGGATCCGCATGGATCTCCTCGAGCAAGCCGTGGCACGCGACCGGAAGGAGGGCCTCCGGCCCGCGATCGTCGTCGGCAACGCCGGGACGGTCAACACGGGAGCGATCGATCCGCTCGGGGAGCTTGCCGACTTCTGCCGCCGCGAGTCGCTCTGGTACCACGTGGACGGCGCGTACGGCGCGATGGCGGCGATGTCGAAGGAGCTGGCGCCGCTCTTCTCCGGGATGGAGCGCGCCGACTCGATCGCCGCCGATCCTCACAAATGGCTCTACGTTCCCTACGAGGCGGGCGCGACCCTCGTGCGCGAGCCCGGGCGCCTCGGCGCCGCGTTCCGGAAGTTCCCCGAGTACCTCGCCGCCGATCCGGACTCGCCCTTCCCGGGCCCGGCCTGGTTCGCCGAGCGGGGCGTCGAGCTCTCGCGGGGATTCAAAGCATTGAAGGTCTGGATGGGACTGAAGACGCACGGACGGCGCGCGTACGCGGAGGCCATCGAGGAGGACGTCCGCCTCGCGCGGTTCCTTTCCGCCGAGGTGGACCGCCGGCCGGATTTCGAGCGCCTGGCCGAGTCCGTTCTCTCGATCGCCAATTTCCGTTATCGCCCTCGCGGCCGCGACCTGTCCGACGAGGCGCTCGACCGCCTCAACCGCCGGATCGTGAACCGGCTCGTCGGCGACGGCTCGTTCTTCCTCGCGCCGACGATCCTCAAGGGGCGCTCGGCGCTGCGCGTCGCGATCGTGAACTTCCGGACGCGGGAGGAGGACCTGATCGCCCTCCTCGAGGAGACGGCGCGCGTCGGCGAGGAGCTCGTCACAAAGTAGGCGTCGCCGAAGCCTCGCGGGTGTAGCTTCGAGGAGGCATCCTCCCGGGCCATCATGCGAAAGCCGCCCCTCCCGCTCGCCGCCGCGCTCCTCGCCGGATCGCTCGTTCGGGCGGCGGCGCCGGGTGGGGAGCTCCGGAGCCTGTACGACGCCCTCCGTTCCGAGCGGCCCGCGGGCGAGGCACTCGACGCCTCCGGAGTGACGCTCGAGCGGGACGCGCTCCGATTCCGCTTCGCGTCGGGAACGCTGCAGTTCCTCGCCCCGGTCGACGGGCGAATCGTCGGCGCGGTCTTCAACGGGTCGGGAACGTTCGAGATCGATCCGGCGAACGAGATGGAGCGCGAGCACCTGGCGCTCGTGAGCGGCAAGGGCAACCTCGCGACTCTGCGCATTCCCATCGAACGATCGGTTCTTCTCTTCACCGATGCCACGGCAGCGGAGATCGCGCGCGCTTCGGTCCGGCGAACGGCGCCCTCGCGGCGCGCGGAAGATACCTATCGGGCGTTCCGCGACTGGGAGGCGCGGGAGCTGCGCATCAACCTTCCGCTCGAGCTTCTCGAGGGACTGTCGCGGGGTCGTCCGGGATTCTTCGCCGCTTGGATTCCGGGCGACAAGACGCCCTCCGGGCTCGCGGCCTTCGATCCGGCCGGCCTCGAAAGCATTCTCGGGCGCGTCGACGGAGAGACCACGGCGTTCTTCGCGACCGGCGACGCCGGCGGGCTCTGGTACTGCGCCGCGCCGCGGGGCCGCGGGCCGGGGACCGTCGCGGAAGCCGCTCCGCCGCCGTTCGCCCGCGCGCTCTGGTACGGCATCGACACGACGATCTTCCCGGACGCACACATGGCGGTCGCGACGACGATTCAGGTCACGCCGACGTCGGAGGGCCTCCGCGTGCTGCGGCTCAATCTGTCGGAGCGCCAGCGGGTCCGGAGTGCCGAGGTCCGGTGGTCCGAAAGCTCCGAATGGGCTCCCGTCGATTTCATCCAGGAGGCGGAGTCCGACGAGCTCGACGCGGCCGTCCTGCTCGACCCCGCGCCGGCGCGCGGCGCAACGTTTCGTCTCCGGATCTCGACCGACGGCCGCGGGACCCTGCGCGACGCCGGCGACGGCAACTTTCTCGTCGGCGCCCGCGACAACTGGTACCCGAACCTCGGATGGTTCCACGACCTCTCGGCCTACGAGATGACGTACCACCATCCGAAGGAGTACGAGGTCGTCTCGGTCGGAACGAAGGTCTCGGAGCGGCTCGAGGGCGAGACGGCCGTCTCGGTCTGGAGGGCCGACCGGCCGATCCGCGTCGCCGGCTTCAACTACGGAAAGTTCCGCGAGATCGACCGATCGGACCCGTCGGTCGGCGTGGGAGTCCGCGTCTACACGAACCGCGGCACGCCGAACTACATCCATCGGCTGAATCTGAAGCTCGTCCAGATCGCCGCCGCGGCCCGCGTGATCCATCCCGATCTGGCCAACTTCGCGAACGTTCCCGTCGAGCGGATCGGCGTCTCCGGGGACTCCCCGATCGCGGGCTCCGGAATCCGGCCGCTCCACCTCGACCCCGACGTCCTCGCCGCGGCGGCGATCGCCGACGGCCTCGCGACCGCGCGGATCGGATCCTCGGCGTTCGGCCCCCTTCCGGATTCGCGGATCGCGATCACGCAGCAAACGCAGGCGTTCTCCGGCCAATCCTGGCCGGGCCTCCTCTACGTTCCGTACGCCGCCGCCCTCGACGACGCCACGCGGCGGCAGATCGGGCTCGAGGGCGAGGCGAACTTTCTCGAGGGCGTCATCCCGCACGAGTTCGCGCACCAGTGGTGGGGACAGCTCGTCGGCTGGAAGGGATACCGCGATCGATGGCTCTCGGAGGGCTTCGCGGAGTTCACCGCCGCCATGGTCATCGAGACGACCGGCGGAGCGAAGAGGGGCGTGGACTACTGGGAGCGCGCCCGCCGGCGGATCCTCGAGAAGCCTCCGGGCAGCGGGATCTCGAACGCCGCCGCGGGACCGATCATCATGGGACAGCGCCTTTTCACGGCGCGCAACCCGTGGGCCTACGACGTCGTCGTCTACACGAAAGGAGCGTACGTGCTCCGCATGCTGCGGGAGTGGATGCGCGACCGGGGTGCTCCCGACCCGGACCGGAGCTTCTTCGCTGCGATGAAGGACTTCGCGCAGTCCTGGGCGGGCGCCAACCCGTCCACGCGCGATTTCCAGGCGGCCGTCGAGCGGCACGTCACGGGCCTCCGGGGCGCCGAAGACGGGAGGCTCGACTGGTTCTTTCGCCAGTGGGTCTACGGCACCGACATCCCGCGCCTCCGCGGAAAGCTCCGCGTGATCGACGCACCGGGAGGGAAGTGGCGCGCGGCCGGCTCCGTCACGCAGGATGGCGTTCCTCCGGACTTTCGTTCCGTCGTCCCGCTCTTCGCCGAGCTCTCGCGAGGCGAGCTCGCCTACGTCACATCCGTGACGCTCGTCGGCAACGTCGAGGCGTCGCTCGACCTGCCGCTCGA
Organism: Thermoanaerobaculia bacterium; assembly: GCA_035498835.1. Classification (GTDB taxonomy): domain Bacteria; phylum Acidobacteriota; class Thermoanaerobaculia; order UBA5066; family Gp7-AA6; genus DATBFU01. Next base: position 44,273 of record DATJZU010000035.1, on the reverse strand, counting down.
AACCGCCGAACGGCCCCGCCGCGTCGTCGCCAACCCGCGCCACGAAGTGCTCTCCCGGGATTAGAGTCGTGCCCGTGACCCACCTCGCAAGGCGGCCTGCCGCCTTCCTCGCCGCTTCCCTCCTCGCCGCGGCGGCGGCGCTCGGGGCCACCGCGGCCGCGCCGCCGGCCGATCCGGTGTACGCGGCGCTTCGCGCGGCGCGTCCCGACGGGCCAGCGGTCACCGTGAACGGGCTGACGATCGAGCGCGACGCCTTCCGCTTCCGCCTCTCGTCCGGCGTCGTCCAGTTCCTGACGCCGGTCTCAGACCGGACGGTCGGCGCCGTCTTCGTCGGCGATGGACGCTTCGAGCTCTCTCCGGCCACCCCGTCCGAGCGGCGTCACCTCGCCTTCGTCACGGGCGATCCCAGGCTCGAGATCCTGACCGACTCGTTCGATGCGGCCGTGTTTCTCTTCACCGACGCGACGGCCGACGAGATCCGCGCCAACGGCACGCCGGCCCCACCCGCCGCTCCGGCGCTCGCCTCCGCCCGCGAGGTTTTCGAGAAGTTCTTCAAACGCCAACGGAAGGACCTGAAAAACAACCTCCAGATCCGCCTCCTGGAGGATGTGCTCGAGGCCCGGCCGGCGTCCAGGGGCCTGTTTCTCGCGGGATTTACCGGCAAGAAGCTTCCGCCGGCGCTGGCGATCGCGGACCCCGCGGGGCTGGCGGACTGGTTCTCGGACGAACTCGGAGGCGAGTCCGTGGTCCTCTACGTCCTCCACGACGAGCGTGGCGGCTACTGGTACGCCTCCCACACGCGCGACGAGATCGCCGCGGGCCGGTTCCCCCGGGCGCGCCGCCGCGCCCGCGCCGAGCGCTACGCCGTCGACACGACGATCGCGCGCAATACGCGGCTTCAAGGGCGCACGGACATCTTCTTCAAGCCGACGGTGGACGGACTGCGGGTCCTACCCGTGGCCCTGCTCTCGAAGCTCCGCGTCAAACAGGCGGCGCTCGGCAACGGCGAGAGCGAGGCGCTGCTTCCCGTCGCTTTCGTCCAGGAGGACGAGGACGAGGACGCCGATCTCGCCGTCGTGATGCCGAGGCCCCTGACCGCCGGGCAGCTCTATCGCGTTCGGCTCGAATACGAAGGCAAGGACGTGTTGCAGGACGCGGGAGACGGAAACTTCGTCGTCGGCGCGCGGGAAAGCTGGTACCCGAACCTCGGGACGTTCACGGAGCTCGCGCGCTACGACCTGACGTACCACTGTCCGAAGGCGCTTCAGATCGTGTCGGTCGGCGAGCTCCGCGAGGACCGCGTCGAAGGCGACCAGCGAATCTCGATCTGGAAATCGGATCGCCCGTTCCGCGTAGCCGGTTTCAACTACGGGAAGTTTCGCCGGCGCGGCCAGACCGACTCGGTCAGCGGCCTCACGGTCGAGGTGTACACCAACCCGGGCGAGCCTGACTTCCTGCGTCAGATCAACTTCGCCCTCGAGAACCGAACGGACGCCGGACTGCGCCACGTCTCCGCCGACCCCGAGACCCTGACGAGCTCCGCGATCGCGGATGGAATCAACACCGCGCGCGTCGCCACGATGTACTACGGCCCGCTCCCGGACCGGGTCGTCTCCATCACGCAGCAGACGCAGGCCTTCTTCGGACAGTCCTGGCCCACCCTCGTCTACCTCCCGTACATCGCGGCCTTCGATTCCACGATCCGCCACGAGCTCGGCCTTCAGAACGCGTCGGATTTCGTGGACCTCGTCGGCCCGCACGAGTTCGCCCATCAGTGGTGGGGCCACCGCGTGGGCTGGGCGAGCTACCGGGACCAGTGGCTCTCCGAGGGCTTCGCCGAGTTCACCGCGGCGCTCGTCCTCCAGTTCACCGAAGGCGTCGGCCGGATGAACGGATTCTGGGAGAAGGCCCGGCGCCGCATCACCCAGAAACCCCGCTACGCGTCCGTGGCGAACGACGAAGCGGGGCCGATCACCGACGGCTATCGACTCTCGACCTGGCGCAACCGTTTCGCGGCGCAGGCGATGATCTATTCCAAGGGCGCCTACATCCTCCACATGCTACGCGCGCTCCTGCGCGATCCGGAGTCCGACCGTCCCGATGCGCGGTTCATCGCGATGATGCAGGACTTTCTCTCCTCGCAGGAGGACCAGAGCCCGACGACGCGGGATTTTCAGGATGCGGTCGAGCGTCACATGGCTCCGGAGCTCGACCTCGCGGGAGACGGCAAGATGGACTGGTTCTTCCGCCAGTGGGTGACGGGCACCGAGATTCCGCGGTTCGAGACCAACCTCGTGGTCGCACCGGCGGGAGGCAATCGGTACGCGATCACCGGAACGGTTTCGCAAAGCGGCGTCTCGCCGGACTTCCGCACACGGCTTCCGGTCTACGCCGTCTCGAAGGGCGAGGCGCGGCGCATCGGCTTCGTCACGCTCGTCGGCAGCACGACGGCGCCGGTCCATCTCGAGGCGGAGCTGCCGAAGCCTCCCGATCGCGCCGTCGTGAACGCTCTGCACGACGTGCTGTCGAGAGACTAGCCGTCGCCTTCGCTTGCTCGGGGCTCGCGGCTCAGCCAAAGGGCCTCGACCGCTCGCCTGATCCTCTCGCTGCGCTCCGGCTCCCGCAACGCGAGTCGGTTTGCTCGACGGCTCGCAAACCCTGGTCGCGTTGCGAACAAGGACACAGCAAGAAAACGAGGGCCGCGCTCACGCGCGGCCCCGGAAACTCGTTGATCGCTCGGCCGGGCTACTTCGCTGCCGCCGCCGCGGGCGGCGGTGTCATTCCGAGGCTCTGCATGATCTGCGTGGCCTGATCCTTGACGCTGTTCGCTTTCGCGATCGCATCGGTCAGCTTGCCGGCCTTGAAGGCATCCTGCGCAGCCGACCAGTCCGAGGTCGCGGCGGCAAGTCCCGACTTGGCGGACTCGAGCTTCGCCTTGTCCATTCCCGCGGGCAGCTTCTTCGACGCCGACAGAATGTCCACGCGGCTCTTGATCGCATCCATCATCTGAGGCAATCCGCCCGACAGGTTGGTCCACGCGTTCTCGAGCTCGGTCTTCTTCGCGCTCGCCGCGGCCTGGGCTGCCTGAATCTTCGGCCCGATGTCCTGAAGGCTCGCGATCGCGGCCTTGTAGTCTCCCTTGGCGTAGGACGCCTTGGCCGAGGAGACCGCGTCCACGATCGGCTGCCACTGGTCCGTGGCGTACTTGACGACGTCGTCGCCCGCGGAAGCCACCGCCGTGTCCGCCGTCTTGATGGCGGTGTCGGCGAGACGCTTGTACTTCCCGCAGCCGACGGCCAGGCCGCAGGCGAGGATCACCAGAGCAAACCGAGACGACTTCCGGAGCATGGGCCCTCCTTCCTCTCTCCTCTTCGACCGCCCCGGCGTGGGCCCGGGGCCGGCGCCTTCTACGGAATCCGGAGCTTCTGTCCGATGCGGATCAGATTGGGGTCCTTGATCGTGTCCTTGTTCGCCTCGAAAATCTTCGTATACAGGCTCGGGTCGCCGTAATACTTCTGCGCGATCTTCGAGAGGGTCTCCCCCTTCTGCACCTCGTGCCACTGCGTGGCGTCCCAGGCGTCGGCGCCCGGAGCTTTGGGTTTGTCGTCGGGCATGGGGGCTCCTCCTTGCCTTCCGATCCTATCAACCCCGCCGGCGGTACGCGTCGGGGCGCCGGTCGCGCAGCGCCGGGAAAGTCTCCCGCGCCTTCGCGACCGCCGCCGGGTCGACGTCGCAGAAGAGGACCTCCTCCGCCGCTCCGGCCTCCGCGAGGAGCTCTCCCCACGGCGAGAAGGCCGCCGATCCCCCGGCGTACCGCACGCCGTCGCCTTCGCCCGCCCGGTTGACCCCGACGACGAAGGCCAGGTTCTCGATCGCGCGCGCCTGGAGGAGCGCCCTCCAATGCGCCTGCCGCCGTTCGGGCCAGTTCGCGACGACGGCGTAGAGGTCGGTGCCATCCGCTGCCAGTCGGAACGGCTCGGGAAACCGAAGGTCGTAGCAGACGAAGGGCGTGACGCGCACGCCCTCGACGGCTGCCGTCACGACGCCGTCGCCGCCGGCATAGACGCGGTCCTCCCCCGCGAACGAGAAGGGATGGATCTTCGCGTAGCGCGTCACCTCGCCTGCCGGCGCGACGAGGAGCGCGACGTTCCGCGACCGGCCGTCCTCCTTCTCCGGAATCGACGCGAGGATCCAGAGACCCAGGGCGCGCGACCGCTCGCGGAGGAAGGACTCGGACGGGCCGCCGGGAGACTGCGCCACGCGCTCGGGATGCATCGAGAATCCGGTCGAGAACATCTCGGGCAGCACGGCCAGCCGCGCGCCCTCCCGCGCGGCACGCTCGAGGAGCGGTCCCGCGCGCGCGTGGCTCCGGGCGGCGTCCTCCCAGGCGGTGTCGAGCTGCAGGAGAGCGACTCTCACGGCCGTCCGGCGCTCACCAGATCGTCCCGTCGAGCGAGACGACCGTCCGCCGGCCGACGACTTCCGCGGCGTGCCGCGCGCCCTTCGGGAGGAAGAGCCGGTCTCCGGCCTCGAGGTCGTAAGCGACGCCGTCCACGGTGATCCGCAGCACTCCTTCGAGAACCGCGTCGCACTTGTCCTGCGCGTGCGCGTGCTCGGGAAACACGGTGCCCTCGCGGTAGGTGTAGACCGCCACCTCGTAGCCCTCGCGCTCCATGCGCGCCATCAGACGCCGCTCGTTCAGGGGTCCGTCCTCCGCCGTCCAGCGTTCGAGGCGGATCCCGCTCATGCGCGAGGCCCGGTCAGACGCCTGGCTTCCTCGGATCGAAGGTGGCGAGGAGGTTCTTCATGTCGTCGGCGTGCTCCTCCTCGACCGCGAGGATCTCCTCCATGAGACGCCGCGAGGTGATGTCGCGGTCGCCCAGGAAGCGCACGATCTCGCCGTACGATTCGATCGCGATGCGCTCGGCGACGAGATCTTCCTGGATCATGTCGACGAGCGTCTTGCCCTCCTTGTACTCGGAATGGCTGCGCGCGGCGAGGCCTTCCGGCGAGAAGTCGGGCTCGCCGTCGAGCTGCGTGATCCGCTCGGCGATCGAATCGGCGTGGCCCTGCTCCTCGTTGGCGTGCTGGAGAAACTCCTGGGCAACGGCCTTCGCGTGGATTCCGTTGGCCATGAAGTAGTGCCGCTTGTAGCGGAGCACGCAGACGATCTCGGTGGCGAGCGCCTGGTTGAGCACGTCGATCACCTTCTTGCGGTCCGCGAGGTAGCCCTGCGTCACGGCGCCGTCGGCGATGTGTTTCCGCGCGCGGCGGCGCAGCTCCTGGACGTCGCTCAGGAAATCGCCCTCGGCGGGCGCTGCTTCCATCGCCGGCTTCTCTTCCTTCTTCGGTTTCTTGTTCTTGGCCATTCGAGTCCCCCTGCCGCCATCAAATCAGAAGGCGCGGGCCCCGCGCAAAAAGAAAAGGGGGCCCGAAGGCCCCCGTCTTGGCGAAACCGATTGCGGTCAGTACTGCGGACGCCCGCCGTAACCGCCCCGCCCGCCGCCGCCGCCTCCTCCGCCCGTCTTCGGACGGGCCTCGTTGACGGTCAGCGCCCGGCCGCCGTACTCCTGGCCCGAAAGGCCGGAGATGGCGTTGCGCGCCTCGTTGTCGTCCGGGAACTCGACGAACCCGAAGCCGCGGGAGCGGCCGGTGTCCCGGTCCGTCACGACGGCGACGTTCTCGACGGTCCCGTACTGCGAGAACAAATTGCGCAGATCTTCCTCGGTGGTGTTGTAGGGGAGATTTCCAACGTACAGCTTCATCGAACCTTGAGTCCTAATCCGGCGTGTCCGTTCCGGCCCCGCCGCGCCGATCGGCCTTGCCGGCTTCCCGTGAACCTCGTCGGACTTCGGACAGCGCGGAAGCGTGCGGAAGGCAGGCGATACGAGAAGGCCTGCAGTCTAGGCGAGGACGTGCCGAAACGCAAGCCGGCCTAAGCCGCTCTTAAGCGAGGCCCTTCAGGGCGGAAGCGACGAACCGACGGGTCATTTCCTTTCGCCACAGGAACGAGAAATCCGTGTTGTCCATCGGCCGGGCAGGGCCGGAAGAGGCCTCCGCCGCGTCGGCAATCGATTCGGCATCCAGCCGGCGGCCCCGGAGGATCTCCTCCGCGCGCGTCAGGCGCAGGGGCGCGGACGCCACGCCTCCGAGGACGAGGCGCGCCTCGGCCACGACACCCCCCTCGCGGCGGACCGCCGCCCCGACGGAGAGCACCGGGAAGTCGAAGGCGCCGCGGCGGCGCAGCTTCCTGTAGCTCGCGCGCCAGCCGTCGGGCGGCGGCAGGCGGATCTCGGTCAGGAGCTCTTCCGGGCGCTTCGTGAGGTAGTGGATTCCGTCGTTGCGGTACAGATCCTCGAGCGCGATGTCCCGCTCCCCCTCCGGCGACGCGAGCCGCGCCCGCGCGCCGAGCGCGATCAACACCGGCACCGAGTCGGCCGACTGCACGGCCAGGCACTTCGGAGAGCCCGGCGCGACCCAGCAGATCGCGCCGTCCTTCTTCATGCAGTAGTCGATCGCCTGACGCCACTCGGCGTTCTGGTCGTAATAGTTGCAGCGCGTGTCGAGGAGGACGTTGCCTCCGAGCGTCCCCATGTTGCGGAGCGGCGGCGTCGAGATCTCCTGGATCGCCGCAACGAGGCCGGGGAAGGCGCGGCGCATCCGGCGGTGCCGCTCGATCGCCGACAGCGGGACCGCCGCGCCGATCGAGACGGCGTCGCGGCCGAACCGCAGCCGCGCGAGCGGCGGGATGCGCGCGAGGCCGATGACCGTCGCGGGCGTCTGCTGGCGCCGCTTCATGTTCGGATAGAGATCGGTTCCTCCCGCGACGAAGGCGGTGTCCGGGCCCGCTTCCGCGCGGAGACGCAGGGCCTCGCGCACCGTCGTGGGCGCGAAGTAGCGGAACTTCGGCAGGCGCATCATGGCTGAAACCTCACCGCCTCACCGCACGCCGCCCGCGCCCGTCACGGCCGCGTCCGCCGCGCGCCCGTCGCCGCCCTCCGCGGGCGTCGGCACGTGGATCGGATCGGGGTACGGGACCGCGGGAAACTTCGCCGGCCCGTACCGCGCCTCCTTGCCCTGAGCCTTGGCCTTCAACGCCCGGTGGATCTTCTCGGGCGTGACGGGAATCTCGTCGATCCGCACGCCGACCGCGTCGTAGACGGCGTTGGCGACCGCGGGCGGGATCGGGAGGAGCGGGCCTTGCCCGACTTCTTTGGCTCCGAACGGCCCGTTGCGGTCCGGATCCTCGACGAGGTACGTCTCGACCTCGGGCATCTCCTTGGTCGTCGGGCTCTTGTACTCGAGGAGCGACGGGAACTTGTGGACGACGTTTCGATTCGCGTCCGTGCGGTAGGCCATCTCCTCCATCATGGCTTCGCCGAGGCCCATGTACACGGAGCCTTCGACCTGGCCCATGACGAGAACGGGGTTGATGCACTTGCCGACGTCGTGCGCGATCCAGACCTTCGGCACGGTGTAAATGCCGGTCTCGGGATCCACTTCCACCTCGACGACCGCGGCGGAGTAGGAGTAGGCGGGCGACGGCCCGACGCCCGCGCCGCGGTACCGGCCTGCCGAGGGCGGGGGCGAGTAGGAGCCGACCGTTCCGAGGGTCCCGAAGCGCGACTCGGCGAGCACGACGGCCTCGGGAAACGGCATGCCCTTTTCCGGCTCCGCGACGTCGAAGACGCGGCCGGCGGCGAGCCCGACGCGCTCCTCGGGAATTCCGAGCTTCGCGGCGGCGGCCGTCACGAGCATCTCCCGCGCGCGCTCCGCAGCCTGGATCGCCGCGTTGCCCGTCATGAGCGTCACGCGCGAGGAGTAGGAGCCGAGATCCACCGGTGTCAGATCGGTGTCGCCCGTCACGACGCGGATGTCGAAGGGGTCGATCCCGAGCACCTCCGCGACGATGGCCGCGAGGATCGTGTCGGATCCCTGTCCGATGTCGGTCGAGCCGCAGAAGACCGTCACGCCGCCGCCGCGGTCGAGCTTCAGCTGCACGCCCGACTGCGGCATCGAGTTCCAGTAGATCGGCAGGCCCGCGCCGCACAGGTACGAGGAACACGCGAGGCCGAGGCCCCGGCCCTCGGGAAGCCGGCCGCGGCGCTTCTTCCAGCCGGACGCCGCGACGACTTTGTCGATGCACGCGCCGAGGCCCATCGAGCCGACGCGCAGGAAGTTCGCGGTCAGCGAGTCGGGCGGTTGGAGCTGGGACTTGCGCAGCTCCGCGGGATCGAGCCCGAGGTCGCAGGCGATCTTGTCGAGCTGCGCCTCGAGCGCAAAGCGCGGCTGGGGTGTGCCGTGCCCACGCTTGGGCCCGCAGGGCGGCTTGTTCGTGAACACGCGCGCGCCTTCGAAGCGGTAGGTGGGAATCTTGTAGGTCACCGTCTGCAGCGCGCCCGTGTAGTACGTCGAGGCGACGCCGTAGGAACCGTAGCCGCCCCCGTCGAGGAGCGTCTGAAAGTGCATCGCCGTGACGGCGCCGTCGCGCTTCACTCCGGTCCGGACCTTCATGAGCGTCGGATGGCGCCCGCGATGGCAGTAGAAGACCTCCTCGCGGGTCAGGCAGATCTTCACGGGGCGGCCGGTGGCGCGGGAGAGATGCGCGACGACGATCTCGTGGGCGAACGGGTCCGACTTGCCGCCGAATCCCCCGCCGTTGGGCGTCGCGATGACGCGGATCTTCGCGGGCGGCATCTCGAGCACCTTCGAGAGCGCGCGATGGACGTAGTGCGGCGTCTGGGTGGAAGACCAGACCGTGAGCTTGCCGTCGGGCCCGAAGTCCGCGACCGCGGCGTGCTGCTCGAGCGGCAGGTGCGTCGAGCCCTCGTAGAAGTAGAGGTCCTCGTAGACGCGGTCGGCGCGCGCGAAGCCCTCGGCCGTGTCGCCGAACTCCATCGCGACGAGCTTGTGGATGTTGCCGGAATCTCCGTAGTCGTGAATCGGCGGCGCCGCCGGCGCGAGCCCCTCTTCCATCGTGCCAATGGGCCGCAGCGGCTCGTACTCGACCGCGATCGCCGCGAGCGCTTCGGCCGCGGTGTCCTCGTCCGTCGCCGCGACGGCCGCCACGGGATCGCCCACGAACCGCACGCGGTCGATCGCGAGCGCGTGCTCGTCCTGCGAGACCGGGAGGATGCCGAACGGAATCGGGAGCTCCGCGCCGGTCGCGACCGCGACGACTCCGGGCAGGGCACGCGCCCTGGATGCGTCGATCCTCAGGATGCGCGCGTGCGCCAGGCGCGAACGCAGGAGCTTGCAGTGAAGCATCCGCGGCAGGACGACGTCGTCGGCGAAGCGTGTCTGTCCGGTGACCTTCGCGGCCGCGTCCACCTTGGCGTAGGGGCGGCCGACGACGCGGGTTCGTGATCCCGCCGTCATCGTGATCCCCGGTCGTCGGGGCGGGGCGCGTCCCCGCTCACTTCGGGAAGCTTCTTGTCATCCCGGGCGGCCGCGAGGGCCGCCCCTACGGCTGCGGATTGATGGGTGGGCAACAGCCCGCGGTCGCTTCGCGACCGGCGCACGAACGATTTCAAACCCGGGGCTTCGTTCATCGCGTTAGCTCTTGACGACCGGAAGCAGCCCGCTCTCGTCGAAATCAAACCCGTAAATCGCTTCCTTGCGCGGCGCCGCGTCCTCACCCCGCATCCACGCCGCGGCGAGCTCGACGGCCTCGAAGATCTTCACGTAGCCGGTGCAGCGGCAGAGGTTGCCGGCGAGGGCCTCGCGGATCTCGTCGCGCGACGCCCGGGGGCGCTCCTCGAGGAGGGCCCTGGCGGTCAGCAGAAACCCCGGCGTGCAGTAGCCGCACTGCGCCGCGCCGAGCTCGGCGAACGCCTTCTGGAGCGGATGGAGCCCCGACGCGCCCGCCATCCCCTCGACGGTTTCGACGGCGCGTCCCTCGCATTCGAGGCCGAGCGCGAGGCAGGAGAGCACCGGCCGGCCGTCCACGAGCACCGCGCACGTTCCGCACTCGCCGAGCTCGCAGCCGTGCTTCGTGCCGGTCAGCGCCAGATCCTCGCGAAGCACCTCGAGGAGCGTCTTGTGCGGCTCGAAGGCGGCCTCGACCGGCTGCCCGTTGACGACGAGGCGGATCACCCGCTTGCCGGCGACCGCTTCGGATTTCTTCGAACGTCTCACCATCGCAGCAGTGTAATCCCTTTGTTTTGATGAGGAAATGAGTCATTAATTGACCGATCAGTCAGTCAAATTCGAGGGCCCGATGCGGCGCTCGACGCAAGCCCTTCCTCGCCATAGGCTTGCCGCCGATGAAGCGCGAGACCCTCTTCGTCCGCGCCGGACACCGCGTGGATCCGGCAACCGGCGCGATCGCTCCCCCGCTGCACTTCTCGACGACCTTTGCGCGCGACGAGAAGAACGAGCTTCTCGGCCCGACGCAGTACATCCGCGAGGGGAATCCGACGCAGACGCTCTTCGAGGAGGCGCTCGCGCCGCTCGAGGGCGGCGAGGCGGCGCTCGCGTTTTCCTCGGGCATGGCGGCGGGGACGGCCGTCCTCCAGACGCTCGTGTCGGGAGATCACGTCCTCCTCCCCGACGACGTCTACTACGGCTTTCGCGTCGCGGCGTTCGATTTCCTGCGGCACTGGAACGTCCGCACGGACCTCGCGGCGATGGACGATCCGGCGGCGCTGCGCGCGGCGATCCGGCCGCAGACGCGCCTCGTCTGGCTCGAGACGCCTTCGAACCCGCTGATGAAGATCACCGATCTCGCGGCCGCCATCGCCATCGCGCGCGAGGCCGGCGCGCTCGTCCTCGTGGACAACACGTTCGCGACGCCGGCGCTCCAGCGTCCGCTTGCGCTCGGCGCCGACGTCGTCCTCCACTCGACGACGAAGTACATCGGCGGCCACAGCGACGTCCAGGGCGGCGCGCTCGTCTTCGCGCGGCGCGACGCGCTCTTCGAGAGGGTCGAGCACGCGCGCCACATCCTCGGCGGCGTCGCCTCGCCCTTCGCCTCCTGGCTCGCGCTTCGGGGACTGCGCACGCTCGCGCTCCGTATGGAGCGGCACAGCGCGAACGGCGTCGCGGTGGCCAATGCGCTCGCGCGCCATCCCGGAGTCTCCGCGGTGCACTATCCCGGTCTCGAATCGCATCCCGGCCACGAGGCCGCGCGGCGACAGATGTCCGCCTTCGGCGGCATGCTGTCCTTCCGCGTGCGCGCCGGCCGCGAGGCGGCGATCCGCGCCGTCACGCGCGCGAAGCTCTTCACGCGAGCCACGTCGCTCGGCGGCTTCGAGAGCCTGATCGAGCACCGCGCCACGAGCGAAGGCCCCGCGTCGCGGACGCCGCCCGAGCTCATCCGCCTGTCGATCGGCCTCGAGCACCCGGACGATCTCGTCGCAGACCTCGAGCAGGCGCTCGCCGGCTGATCGGGGCGGGGTCAAGCCCCGCCCCTTGTATGTTTGGGGTTGGATGCGACTGAGGCGGGGAAGGCCGGCCGCCCCTACGGGATCGGCCACTCCGGCAGCCCCCGGAGGCTCAGCGGATTGATTCGTGCGCCGGCGAGCCGGGCGCTCCAGTGCAGATGCGGGCCCGTCACGCGACCGGTCGCCCCGACCGCGCCGAGGCGCCGGCCCGGCTCGACGACATCTCCCGCCGCGACGTCGATCTTCGAGAGATGGAAGTAGCTCGTGAAGAGCCCGCCGCCGTGGTCCAGGATGACGGTGCCGCCCGAGAAGTAGAGGTCCTCGGCAAGCGCGACCCGCCCGGGCGCCGGCGCCTCCACCGGCGTTCCGACGGGCGCCGAAAAGTCGACGCCGTTGTGCGGCGCGCGCTTCTGGCCGTTCAGGATCCGGCGCGCCCCGAAGTTGTCGCGCGCGGCGGTCTTCTCGAGCGGCAGGCCGAACGGACCCGTCCATCGCCGTTCCCGGTCGCCGGTCTCCCACACGCGGGCCACGCGCGCGCGCTCGGCCTCGATGCGCTCCGCCACGCTCGCCGGCGGCTCGACGAAGCCCGGGTCCACCCGCAGCGGCTCGACGGCGAAATGCCCGGCGGCGACCCGGATCGAATACGCGAACGTGAAGGGATGCCCCGCGGCGTCGAGTCCGCGGAGGGCCAGCCGGTACGGACCGGCCTCCCGATCGAGGTCGATGCCGAGGAGTCCCCGATAGCGGGAAGCTCCGGGCCCCGGCTCGAGCCAGAAACCCTTCGGGCTTTCCGCGGCCTCGAGCATTCGGAGGGGCCGGTCGCTCCCGATCTCGAGCACCACGACGCCGCCGGGTTTCGGGCGCTCCGGCGCGGGACGGACCGTCAGCTGCGGGGCCTCTCCGGAGAGCGCGGCCGCCAGAATCGCCGCGGCGAGCATTCCGAAGAGACTTTAACAGCTGGATAAAAGCCCCCCCGCGGCTCCTCCGCCGCGGGTAGTGTTGCTCCAGAGACCGGAGGACGGCAGATGCGCGCGCGAATCCTCGCCCTTGCGGGCATTCTCTGTGCGGCGGCGGCCGCGGCGGACCAGACGATCACGGTGGGCCCCGGAATCTCCTTCTCGCCCTCGACGGTCTCGATCTCGACCGGCGAAACGGTGACGTGGACCTGGGCCGCGGCGTCGCTTCCGCATTCGACGACGAGCGACGCGACGACCGGACCGGAGGTGTGGGACTCCGGAGTCCAGACGAACGGATCGTTCGCGCACACCTTCAACACGCCGGGCAACTACGCCTTCCACTGCCAGGTGCACAGCTTTGCCGGCGGCACGGCGATGAACGGCGTCGTCCAGGTCGCCGCGGCCGCGACGCCGACCGCAACGGCGACCCCGACCCCGACGCCTCTTCCGCCGTCCGTCACGCCGACGCCGGGAACCGGAGCCGCGATTCCGGCACTCTCGGCGGCGGCCCGTGTCGCCCTCGCCGCCGGGCTCGCGCTCGCGGCGCTGCTGTGGCTCGCGTTCGCGCGCCCGCGGTAGCGCTTCCGCGGCGCCCGGATCGTCCGTTGGCTTAGACTGCCGGCGTGACTCCGGCCGCCTCGTCCGCCCCGGCGCGCGTCCTTCTCGTGGCCGGCACGCGGCCCGAAGCCATCAAGCTCGCGCCGCTCGTCCGGCGGCTGCGCCGCGAGCCGGACCGCTTCGAAGCGACACTCTGCGCGACGGCACAGCACCGGGAGATGCTCGATCAGGTCCTGGAGGTGTTCGACCTCGCGCCCGACGTCGATCTCGACCTGATGCGGCCGGGCCAGTCGCCCAACGAGGTGGCCTCCCGGGTCTTCGCGGCGCTCGATCCGCTCCTCGCGGAGCGCTCCCCCGACTGGCTGATCGTACAGGGCGATACGACGACCGCCATGTGCGCCGCGATCGCCGCGTTCCACCGGCGCGTGCGCGTCGGGCACGTCGAGGCCGGGTTGCGCACCGGGGATTTCCAGCACCCCTTCCCGGAGGAGATGAATCGCCGCGTCGTCGACCTCGTTGCCGACGTCTATTTCGCGCCCACGCGGCGCGCCGCCGCGGCCCTCGAGGCCGAGGGCGTGCCGGCCGATCGGATCCATCGGACGGGGAACACGGTCGTGGACGCGCTTCTCGAGATCGCCGCGCGCGAGGGCGCGGAGCCGGAGACCGATACCGTCCTCATCACCGCGCACCGCCGCGAAAGCTTCGGCGAGCCCCTCGCCCGGATCGTACGCGCGATCGCGCGCCTGGCGCGGGCGTTCCCGCAGACGCGTTTCCTGCACGTCGTCCACCCCAACCCCAGCGTGCTCGCCGCCGTGCGCGCGAACGAAGGCCTGCCCAACGTCGAGCTGCTCGAGCCGCTCGACTACCGCGGGCTCGTCCGTCTGCTGCGCCGCTGCCGCTTCGCGCTGACGGACTCCGGCGGCATCCAGGAGGAGGCGCCGACCTTCGGAAAGCCCGTGCTCGTCCTGCGGGAGAAGACGGAGCGGCCCGAAGGCGTCGAGGCGGGGCTCGCGCGGCTCGTGGGCACCGACGAAGATCGGATCGTCGCCGAGGCGTCGCGGCTGCTCTCGGATCCCGCCGCGCGCCGCCGCATGGCGGAGGGCGGCAACCCGTACGGCGACGGACGCGCCAGCGACCGGATCGCTGACGTCCTCGCCGGCCGCCCGTACAAGAGCTTCGCGCCGGTCCCGGCCGCGGCGTCCGGAGCGGCCCGCCGCGCGCCGTGAGACCGGAGTGGGAGAAGGGTTTCCGCGGGCGTCTCTACGCCTTCGGCCGCCGCCTCCTGCCGCTGTCCTGGCGCCGGGCGCTTCGCCGGCGAGTCGCCCCCGAGCATCTCCTCGGCATCCACAAGCCCGATGTCGACATCCCGCGTTTCGCCTTCGATCCGAACGAAGCGCTGCCCGGCCGCCCCGACGTCCTCTTCCTGCCGGTCATCGCATGGTCCTATCGCCGCCAGCGGCCGCAGCAACTCGCCGAGGCGCTCGCGCGCCGCGGGCGACGCGTCTTCTACGGGGCGCTCCGGGGACGCGGCGAGCCCGAGACGCCGACGGGCGCGGCTCCCGGCGTCCTGCTCCTCCCGATCGACGGAGTCCGCCGCGAGGATCCGGCCGACCGGCGGCTCGAAGGGCGGCCGCTCGAAGAGGCGTTCGCCTCGATTTCGGCGGCGCGTGACGCCTACGGTCTCTTCGAGACCGCGATCGTCGTGCAGACGCCCTTCTGGACGCCGCTCGCGATGCTTCTGGCCGACCGCTTCGGCTGGAAGGTCGTGTACGACTGCCTCGACGAGCACGAGGCCTTCGGCGCGAACCGTCCCGGATTGCTCGGACAGGCCGAGCCGGAGCTCGTCCGGCGCGCCGACCTCGTCACGGCGACCTCCGAGGTCCTGCGCGCGCGCCTCGCGCGGGAGAACCCGAACACGCTCCTCCTTCCCAACGCCGCGGACGCCGCGCTGGTCGGAGCGCCGGCGTCGGAGCCCGCGAGACGCGGCAGGCCCCTCACCGTCGGCTACGTCGGCGCGGTGGACGACTGGTTCGACGCGGAGCTCTTCGAGGGGCTCGCGCGGACGCGGCCCGACTGGCGCTTCGAGATCGTCGGCGGGCGCGAGGGCGGGCGGGAGGACCTCGCCAAGGGCCTGCCGAACGTCGCCTTTCACGGCGAGCGCCCGTACGCGGAGCTCCCGGCGCTCCGGTCCCGATTCGACGTGGAGATCATCCCGTTCCGGCCGTCGCCGCTCACGCACGCCGTCGATCCCGTGAAGCTCTACGAGGCGGCCGCCGCCGGCCGCCCGGTCGTCGCGACGCCGCTCGAGGCGCTCCGGCCGCACGCCGACGCGGGAGTCGTCCGCCTGGCCGCGACCATGCAGGAGTTCGCCGCGGCCATCGCCGACGAGGCGGCGCGCGCGCCGGAAAACGCCGCCCGACGCCGGGCCTTCGCCGCCCGCAACACGTGGGACCATCGCGCCGAGGCGCTCGACGGCGCCGTCGGCGCCCTCTACCCGCTCGTCTCGGTCGTCGTCGTCACCCACGGCGGCCGGCCCCTGACGGAGCTCTGCCTCGCCTCGCTCGACCGCCGCACGGACTGGCCCCGCGTCGAGCTCGTCTTCGTCGACAACGGATCGACGGACGGCACGCGCGAGCTCCTCGAGGCCGAGGCGTCGCGGCGCGGCGGCGGCTTCCGGCTCCTCGCGTTCCCCGACAACCGCGGCTTCGCGCCCGCGGCGAACGCCGGGGCGGCCGCGGCCCGGGGCGACCTGCTCTGCTTCTTGAACAACGACACGGTCGTCACGCGCGGCTGGCTCTCGGCGCTCGTCCGCCACCTCGATCGGGACCCGTCGCTCGGGCTCGTCGGGCCCTCGACGAACGAGATCGCCAACGAGGCGAAAGTGCCGGTCGGCTATCGCGATCCCGAGGACCTGGAGCCCTGGGCGCGGGAATTCACCCGCGGCAACTCTGGGCGATCCGAGCCGATCCCGATGCTCGCCTTCTTCTGCGTGCTCACCCGGCGCCGCGTCTTCGAGCAGGTCGGGCCGCTCGACGAGCGGTTCGCGGTCGGGATGTTCGAGGACGACGACTGGTGCCGGCGCGCGCGGGAGAAGGGCTTCCGGCTCGCGGTCGCCCGCGACAGCTTCGTCCATCACTGGGGCCGCGGCAGCTTCCGCCGCCTGCCCGACGAGGAATACCTCCGGATCTACCGCGAGAATCGCGAGCGGTACGCGCGCAAGTGGGGATCGGCGCCCGCGGAGCCGGAGCTCGGCCCCGGCGCGCGACGATAGACTTCGCCCATGCATCGCTCTCGAGAGCGCGCGGCGTGAGCGCCGCCGCCCCGCCGGTCCGGGCCGCGTTGCCCATCTACGACTCCGCGCGGGGAGGGCCGGCCGCCCTCGAGGAGGCGCGCGCCCTCTGGGCGTACCGCGGCCTCGTGCACGAGCTCGTCGTGCGCGACATCAAGGTCCGCTACAAACGATCGATCCTCGGACTGACGTGGACCATGCTCGGACCGCTCCTCAACATGGCGACGTTGACGCTCGTCTTCTCGGCGCTCCTGAAGACGTCCATCGCGAACTATCCCGTCTACTTCATGACGGGATTCCTGTTCTGGAACTTCTTCTCTCAGAGCACGTCGGCGGCGGCGTTCCAAACACAGGACGCCAACGCCATCGCGAAGCGGACGTTCGTGCCGCGGTCGGTCTTCGTCGCGGCGGCCATCGGCGGCGCGCTCGTGAATCTCGTGCTGTCGCTCGTCCCGCTGCTCGGGATCCTCGCGGTGACGAAGTTCCCGTTCCACGCCACGTGGATCTTCCTGCCCGTCTCGATCCTGATGGGCGCGCTGTTCGCGTCGGGAATCGGCTTCTTCCTCTTCACGCTCGCCTCGCGCTTCACCGACGTGCGCGAGATGTACACCGTGTTCGTGCAGGTCTGGTTCTACCTGACTCCGGTCGTGTACCACATCTCGATCGTGCCCGTTCGGTACCGCGTCCCGATCTGGTTGAACCCGATGTACTACCTCGTGCAGACCTTCCGGAAACCGATCTACGACGGCGAGCTGCCGCCGCTCGACGTCTTCCTCCCGTCGCTCGCGGTCGCCGTGGTCTGCTTCCTGGCCGGCTGGCTCTTCTTCTGTCGCCGGCGGGATTCCTTCGCGCTGATGGGCTGACGGGTTGAACGCCGGATGAGCGTCGCGGTCCGCCTCGAAGGCGTTCACGTCGGGTACCTCGTCCCGCGCGAGCGCATCCGCTCGATCAAGGAATACGCGATCCGCAAGCTGAAGCGGCGGATCTTCTTCGATCAGTTCGAAGCTCTCCGCGGCGTGTCGTTCGAGGTCGGAACCGGAGAGACGCTCGGCATCGTGGGCCGCAACGGCGCCGGCAAGAGCACGGCGCTGCGCGTGATCGGGCGCATCATCCCGCCCACGGGAGGCCGGGTCATCGTCGCCGGCCGCGTCGCGCCGATCCTCGAGCTCGGTCTCGGCCTCCACGGCGAGCTGACGGGACGCGAGAACGTCATGCTGCAGGGGGCGCTCCTCGGGTTCTCGCGGGCGGAGATGAAGCGCCGCCTGGACCGAATCGTCGCGTTCGCGGAGCTCGAGGAGTTCGTGGACGCGCCGCTGCGAACGTTCTCGACGGGCATGGCCGCGCGTCTCGCCTTCTCCGTCGCGACCGACGTCGACCCCGACGTCCTCCTCATCGACGAGGCGCTCGCCGTCGGCGACGAGCGCTTCCAGCTGAAGTGCCAGGCGCGGATGAACGAGTTCCGCCGGAGCGGCAAGACGATCGTCTTCGTCTCCCACTCGACGCGCCTGATCCAGGAGATCTGCAACCGCGCGGTCTGGATCCACGAGGGCCTCGTCGTGAGCCAGGGCCCCGCCGCTGAAGTGGCCGAGGCGTACCACGAGTGGTCCGTGGGAGGCGGAGACGCTCCGCCGCTGCCGAGCCCCGCCGCTCGACCGCCGTCCTCATGAGCACGAACGCGGCCGATAGCGGCCGAATCCGGGCGATCGCACGGCGGCGTGTGCCGCTCGACTGGCGCCGGCGCGGCCGGCTCCTGCTTCGCGAAACACCGGTGCGTCTTCGCGACCTCGTTCCGGACATCCTCGACCGATTCCACGAAGACCCGTTGCCGCCGCCCCGGCTCCGCTACCGCGTCTCGGGAACGAGCTCGCGCGCGACCTTTCTCTCGGCCGGCCGGGAAGCGTCGGAAAACATCCGCGACGTCTTCGAAGCGAGCCGGCAACCGGCGAGCCGCTACGCGCGCTGGCTCGACTTCGGCTGCGGCTGCGGCCGCGTCGCGCGCCATCTGGAACGGACCGTTCCGATCGGCGAGCTCTGGGGAATCGACGTGGACGAGGAGGCGCTCCAATGGACGGCGTCGCACGTCCGAGGCCGATACGCGCGCGTCGCGGCCGATCCGCCGACCGCACTGCCGCCGGGGCACATGGACGTCGTCTACGCCGGGTCGGTCTTCACCCACCTGTCCGAGGAGCGCCAGCTGGCCTGGCTCGCCGAGCTCCATCGCGTGATGCGCCCGGGCGGCCTCCTGATCGCCTCGACCCACGCTCCCGGGCTCTCCTGGAGCCGGCCCGACCTTTCGGAGGATGACCGCCAGGCCCTCGCCCGGCGCGGTTTCGTCTTTGCCGCGGGCGGCGGCCGATTCAACGACGATTCGGCGTTCCACTCGCGCGAGTACCTCGTCGCGACCTGGGGCCGCTGCTTCGGCCTGCGGCACTTCCGCGAGAACGGCCTCAACCGCTATCAGGACCTCTCGGTCTGGGAGAAGTGGTAGCGAATCGGCGGGGTCCGGCACACGGCGGATCGCGCCGCTACGAACCGTACAGAGTCAGCCCCGCCGCGTTCGAAAGAAACTTCGACATCTCGCCGCGCGTGACGGGGGAGCCCGCGCAGTAGTCGGTCGGCGTGCAGCCGGCGATCACGCCGCGCGCCCAGAGGTAGTGGGCGAGCTTGCAGTACGGGTCGGTCGAGGGCACGTCGGTGAAATGGATGTTCGGGGCGGTCGTGCTGCAGCTGTAGGAACGTCCGGTGACGGGATCGGGGCCGTAGGCCGCCGGGACCGCGCCGCCGCCGCCCGGCGCGACCATCTCCCGCGCGACGAATCCCGCCATCTCGAGACGCGACACGGCGGCGCTCGGGCAGAAGAAGTTCCCGGAGCATCCGAGCGTCACGTTCTGGACCGCCAGGTAGTGCGCGTGCTTGCAGAAGGCGTCCGTCGGCGCGATGTCGAGAAAGATCGAGACGCCTCCCGCCTTGCAGTTGTAGGCCTGCCCGTTCCACGAGCCGGAGGCCGGCACGTTCGAACCGCCGCGGGCGAGCGTGTTCGCGAGGAAGATCGCCATCTGATAGCGCACGACCGCGTCGTCGGGACAGTAGAGGCCCGCGGCGCAGCCCGACGTGACACCGTGGTGGAAGAGCGTCTCGATCTTCGCGTAGAAGGGGTTCGTGCGCGGCACGTCGGCGAAGCTATCGCCCACGTGGAGCGTCCACTTCCAGACGCCGCTCGTCGACAGCGTCTCGGTGACGGTCGCGTCCCAGTGCGCCGCCGGCCGGACCGCCGGCGCCGAGACCGCGATGCGATAGCAATTGCCGCCGGCGCCCGTGCAGGAGACCGTCGCGCCGTCTCCCGTTGCGACGGCCGGGACCGTCCCGTAGGACGCCGCCGCGTCGGCGAGCGTATAGGAAGCGCCGGCCGGTCCCGCGAGCGCCGAGGCAGCGCCGGTCAGAGACTTCGACGAATTCCCCTGGTAGGTCCACGACGGCTCGACCAGCACGGTCTCGCCGGGCTCGAGGACGCCGTTGGCGTCGGACGTCGTTCCCGTCCCGGAGTGCGCGTCGACGGCGAGGCCCGCGGCGACCTGGGGCATGTATCCCAGCGTGACGACCTCGAAGTCCGACGGCGCGAGATCGCCGAAGGCGGGATTCAGGATGTCGTTGTCCCACCGCGTGTCCCAGCTCCCGCTGACGTAGAGGTCGGTCCCGTTGTCGGCCACGATCAAGCCGTACTTCTTCATCGCGCGGAAGATCTTCTGCACGGCGGGGTCGTAGCCCGAGATGTCCTTCGACGCTTTGAGACGGAGCCGCGCGCCCATCGGCAGAGCGCCCGCCTGCGAGCCGGCGTCGTGCGACGCGGGATAGACGTAGCCGTCCGAGTCGCGCACCGTCACGCGGAAGGCGTGCCCGATCTCGCCGGGACCGTACACCTCGTCATATCGCACCAGTCCGGGCAGGATCGCGAGCCCCGCGGCATCGGCGGACGTCCACGTGTCGGGACGGCGGCCGTTCTTCTTGAGGTCGAACGCGGCACCCGAGCCCGCCTTCCACCGCGAGTTCGTCGTGTCCCACTTGAGCGCGAAGAGCTCGTAAAGCATCTTGTTGTCCTGGTCGAGGATGAGCATGTGGCGATCGCCGCTGACGGTGGCGTTGCCGGGCTGGCCGCCCTCGATCCAGTGGTTCTGCGTGATCGCCTCGTCGGGGATCGGATAGAACGGCAGGCCGGCGTGCGTGCCGTAGTCGACGCCGTCGCTCTCGTCCCAGTACTGGAACGTGACCGCCTTCTTCGCCTGGCTTCCCGGGACGACGCAATACGGGAAGCCGTAGATCGCGACCGGCCCGTTGTTGCCGCCGAAATCCGGATGCGCGCCGGTCACGCCGCCGGCGCCGAGGAACGTGATGTACGACGCCGAGCCCGGGTCGAGCGGAGCGGCGGAGATGTTCAGGTTCCACCAGTTGGATTGCGGGAAGAGCGGCAGCGGCGGCGGCACGGGTCCGCCGAGCGTGGCCGCGGGCGCGGGGAGCGCGCTCAAAGAAGCGGCGACGAGGATCAAGAAGAGCCGGGCTCCGGCTCTCGTTGTTCCCCGCCGCGGGGCGGGCGGTGCGGATGTCATTCTGGGCCTCTCGAGGACCTCCTCCCTCACTTCCCCTAAGGCGGCAACGAAATGGAAAACGTCCGGGCGAGAAACGCGGCCATCTGGGCGCGCGTGACGGTCATGTCGGGACAGAACTTGCCGCCGCCGCAGCCCGTCGTGATGCCGCGGGCGGACAGCTCTTCGATCCACGCGGCGAACGGCGCCGACGCCGGCACGTCCGTGAAGACTCCCTGCGCGGGCGGCGGCTGATAGGTCGGGCCATCGTGCGCGCGCAGCAGGAACTTCGCCATCGGCGCGCGGGTCACCGGCACGGCGGGACAGTAGTTCCCCATGCCGCAGCCGGTCGTGATCCCTTCCGCGGAGAGCCGCTCGATGAACGCCGCGGCGAACGCCGTCTTGGAGACGTCGGAGAAGATCGTGCCGGTCGCCCCTGGCGGCGCATAGGACGAGCCGTGCTCGCCGCGGAGGAGAAGCACGGCCATCTGGTCGCGCGTCACCGGGGACTCCGGGCAGAAGATGCGGTCGCCGCATCCCGTCGTGATCCCCGCCGCCGCGATCCCTTCGATCGGACGCCGCAGCGGATACGCGAGCGGCACGTCGAGGAAGCGGTTTGTGATCGAAAACGTCATTCCCGCCGAGACGCCGCCGCCCGGCGCCGGGTTCGCGACCGCCACCGAAGCCGTCCCCGGCGCGGCCAGGTCGCCGGCCGGGATCGCCGCCTCGAGACGCGTGCGGGACACGTAGGTCGTCGCCCGGCCGGATCCATTCCACCGCACGATCGACGAAGGCGTGAAGCCCGAACCGTCCACCGTGAGGAGGATTCCCGGGTCGCCCTTGACGGCCGCGCCCGGCGCGAGCGCGGAGACCGACGGCTTGAGGAATGCGGTTGCGCTGGTGACTTTCTTCACCGAACCGCTGTGCTCGACGACGTAGAGCTCCCCCGCTTCATCCTCGCCGAAGGAGCTGATGAGCTGCGACGTCCCGATCGCGCGCTCCGACCAGACGCCCGCCGCGTCGCGCACCGCGCCCCAGATCGTCCCGCTGCAGTAGTCGCCGTAGACGTAGACGCCGTTCAACTGCGGGTAGGCCGCGCCGCGATAGACGTAGCCGCCGGTCACCGCGCAGCCGAGGGAGTGGTCGTGCTCGAGGATCGGGTGCGTCAGCGTGCCGTCGTCGCAGTTGGCCGCGGGGTCGTAGCAGTGGAAGCCTTCCATGCGGCGCCAGCCGTAGTTGCGGCCGCCGGGCGTGCCCGCCGGCTGGTCGTCGACCTCCTCGTAGAGGTCTTGCCCGACGTCCCCGATGAAGAGATCGCCGTTCTCGCGGTCGAAGCTGAAGCGCCAGGGATTCCGCATGCCGTAGGCCCAGACCTCTTCGCAGGCGCCCGCGGCGCCGACGAACGGGTTGTCGTCCGGAATGGCGTAGGGCATCGGCGTGGACTGGCCGCAGGGCACCGTTCCCGATCCGTCCACGTCGATCCGCAAGATCTTGCCGAGCAGCACGCCGAGGTTCTGTGCGCGGTTGCCCGGGTCGCCGCCGGAACCGCCGTCGCCCATCGCGATGTAGAGGTATCCGTCGGGCCCGAACTGGAGCTGGCCGCCGTTGTGGTTGGGAAACGGGTCGGGCACGACGAGGAGGATCGTCGCGCTCGCCGGGTCGGCGACGTTCGGGTCGGACGAGACCTTGTAGCGCGCGATCACCTCGTCGCCGTCCACGTTCGTGTAATCGATGAAGAAGAGCCCGTTGGACGCGTAGTTCGGGTGGAACGCGAGGCCGAGCAGCCCCTGCTCGCCGCAGCCCCCCGCACTCGGATCGCCGCAAGGGAGGAGCCCGCTCACGTCCAGGAACGTGCCGAGGCCGGTGTTTCCCTGGTACACGAAGATCTTTCCGAACTGTGTGACGACGAAGTTGCGGCCGCTGCCGTCGCCCGCGTTGACGAACCCCAGGGGGTACGTCAGGGACCCGATGTACGGCTGGAGCGTGACATCCGGGGCGGGCTGCGCGCGCGCGGCGGCCGCGCCGGCGCCGAGCGCCAGGACGGCGAGGCACGCGCGGGCCGCGCGAAAGAGTCCTCTTCCCCGAATCCTCAAGATCTGTCCTTTGTTTGGGCGTTCCGGCCCGAGGAGAAAATTGTAACCCGCCGGATCCCCCCGAAATCGGCCTTTAGGCGCCCCTGAGGGGCGACCGCCACAGACGGCGCCACTCGTCGGCCTGCTCGTCCCAGGTGGGCACGGACGCCATGGCGTTGGCGCGGACGCCGGCAAAGGCCGCCGGATCGCGCAGATAGGCGCGCGCGAGACTCTGCGCCTCGAGCAGGTCTGGGCGGCCGCCGTCCGAGCCCACGAGAAAGCCGTTCCAGCCGTGCCTCAGGAACTCGGCGTTCGCTCCGTGCGCCGTGGCGATGACGACGACTCCCGCCGCGAGCGCCTCGGCGGTGGAAAGCGAGAACCCGTCCACCCATTCGGTCAGGTACAGCATCAATCCGTAGTCCGCCATGCGGCGCTCGACTTCGCTCTGCGGCGTCTCTCCGGCGCGGCGCACCCACTCCGGCAGAACGCGCTCCGCGGACGGCGCGGCGCCGTCGGCCCACAATCGCTCGGAGCCGTACACGTCGAGCCGCACGTCGGGAAACTCCGCGCGCAGATGCCCGAGCACCTCGACCGCTTCCCGGAGCCCTTTGAACGGGTGGCTCGCGTAGACCGCCGCGAGCGGATCGCGCGACGCGGCCTCGGAGACCGCGCGCCGGCGGCGCACCGCTTCGCCGGGAATGACGACGACCTTCTCGGGAGGATGCCCCCACTCGTCCACGGCGCGCCGGGCGAGAAACTTCGCCGGCGCGACGTACCAGTCCACCCGGCCGGGCGGAAGCTCTGCCCTTCCCGGGCCGTTCTGCCAGAACAGCCGGCGGTCCGCGCGGATCGCGTCGACACCCGGCGCGCGGAAATGGCCGAGCGAGCCCGTCACGAAGATCGCGACGTCGTAGTCTCCCGCCGCCGCCTCGATCTCGCGGACGGCGATGCCGTCGCGGTCCTCGGGGCGAGCCGCCGATGCCGCGATCGTGACGGAGTGGCCGGCCCTCACCCAGGCGGCCGCGAGCTGGAGGATCGAGGTCTTGCCCCCTCCCGTCGGCGCTTCGGAGGCGCGGGAGACCCAAAGGCGGACGTTCGTGTCGGGACAGACGACGACGATCGACTCGGCCGCCACAGCGGCGCGAGTCTACATGCTCCTAAGACCGCGCCAGTGACAGACGGATCCGCGCGACCTCGACTCCCGACTCTTCGACCGAAGTTTGCATGACGGCCGCTTCGGCTGTCATCGCCTCGAGCAGGCACGCGACGCGAAAATCCGCGCCGCCCCGCACGGGCCGAACCCACTGGAGCTCGAATCCCGCCGGCCGGATGCCGGGCCCGAGCACCCGCCGGGCGGCGTCGATCGCGATGCCCTCGGAATACCGCCCGTACGGATGGAGACGCCGTCCGAGGGGATGCGCGTTGCCCGCGACGGGATGGACGAGCAGGTGAAAGAGGTCGCCCGGGTAACGCCACTCCCAGCGGTCGCCCGGCTTCACGGCGTCGATGCCTCGGACCTCTCCGCGGAGGAGCTCCGGCGGATCGAGCCGAAGGAGATCGGCCCGGGCGTCGCTCCCGTCGCCGGCCTCCTCGAAGAGAGGGCCGGGCGCGGCCGGGACCGCGGCGCCGCAGAGCCGGTGCTCGATCGAGCGCGATGTCTCGACGCGCAGGGCGTACCCTTCCCGCCGCACCGCCGTGAACTCCGCCGAGGCGAGCTCTCCCGGGCTCGCCGTCCAGGAGCAATCCGGCATCGGCTCTCCGGCGTCGAGGATCGCGAGGGAACGGATCGCGTGCGCGTCCAGATGCGGCGGTGCCTGCACCGTCAGCCGCGCGGGAAGCGGAATCCCCTTGCCCAGGATCCGGACGGGGTGGATCCATACGGTTCCGTCGGCGGATCGGGCTCGCGCCTCGAGCGCCACGGCGCGCGGCACCGGCGTGTAGTAGTCGAGGAACTCGAGCGCCGCTTCCGATGCCGTCGCGAACCGGACGTCGGGGTGTGCGCGGGCCACGTGCTCCAGGTGATGGTCGATCTTGTCGAAATCGCCTCCCGCCGTGTCCCGAAACGGATCCGGCGCGCCTTTGACGAACATCGCGTGGGTCATCGCGATGATCGCCCGCACGCCGGGGCCCCGGGATTCGAGGTATCGGCGGTCGAACCACGCGTTGAGCTCCTCGAGCGATCCCTGCTCGAGCTGAAAGTCGGGCGCGCGCAGCTCGACGAGCGCGGCGGCGGAGAGCTCCTCGATCTCCGCGTCCAGGTCGTCCGGTCGGCAGAAGTAGATCTGCCGGCCCCGCGGCAGCGGGCTCTTCGCCGCATAGACCCCGGCATCCGAGTTGGCCACGAGGCCGTTGGCCGCGGCCGCGCGCGCGCTCGCACCGAGATCCGCCGGCGCCGCTCCGAAGTCGGCCGCCCCCGTTCGGGCGCATCGGGAGAGGCGCCCGGCGAAAGACAGATCCGCCAGATAGCGCACGGACTTGCGCAGGGAGCCCTTCTTCGAATCGACGTCGGAGAGATCTCCCTCGCGGCGCACGTAGGCGATCCCCTTCCGGGCGCCATCCCAGCCGTGGTACCGGTGGTCGGGATTGGATACCGGATCGTAGTACTCGGCCGGAAGGATTCCGTCCGTCTTCGCGTCGTACACGAGACGGGGCTGCGGCGGAAGGCTCGAGTCGGGCTCGTAGTCGAAATGGATGTGGGGCGCGTACTCGTGCGCGCGCGAGCCCCGCCGCACGGACTCGTCGAGCTGGCGGACCACCGCGTCCCACGCCCCCGTCTTCGATCGGCTCGCCGCCCACGCCGCCGCGAAGCGCTGCGGCGCCGTCCAGAAGTGCGTCCAGCGCGCCCCGTGCTTCTCCGCGATGGCGTTCAGCGCGTCGGGCTTCGCGATCATCTGGACGCGGTACTCCTCCGGATCCATGAAGCCGTTGCGATTTCCGAGGACGCCCGCCGCACCGTACGCGCCCGTCGTCTCGCCGCCGTCGAACGTCTCGCAGTCCTCGGTGAGGACGTAGAAGATCGACCCGGGGTCCGGGTCCGCGACGGCGAGCGCGATCCGATCGGAGCCGAGCACCGCCGCTCCCGCCCGGAGGCGGCACACGAGAGGCCATGGACGACCGAGGTTGACCTCGTCCGGGCGGAGCGCCGTGACCCTCACGGACGCGCCCGCCGTCTGGCCCGGCGAAAGCCGCACCCTTTCGCTCTTCGTCCAGTCGGCGGCCAGTCCGAAACCGTACGGCGTTTCGATCTCGATCTCGGCGTCGATCGAGACGCCGGCCGGATTCGAGATCTCGATCGGGAGGTCGACGCTCTGGCCTTTCGCCAGTGCGACGGGCCGCACCGCGAACCGGATCGGCCCGGCTTCGGCGGTCTCTCTCGGGGCACGCCACGCGGCGCGGAACGCGTCCGCGGCGGACGGCGGCAGAAAGACGTCGAGAAGGCGATCCCGAAAGGACAACGGAGCTTCGGTCCCGCGCCCCGCGTCGGACCGCCACACGCTTCGGAGGCCCGACAGGAATTCGGCGGGCGAGGTCCGGCGGCCCCGCTGGGCCAGGCCGTGCCAGTACGCGACGCGCAGGCCGCGCGTGAGCGACCGCGGCAGAACGGCGCCCGCGGCGCGCGCACGCCACGTCGGCCGGCCGACCGCAACGGGAAGCGGGGGGCGGCCAGCAACGGCTCCGGCCGCTTCCGGCGCGCTCCGGGGCACCAGCCGCGGATCGAAGCGCCTCGGCCCACTCGGGCCGACGCAGACGAAGACGAACTCGCCCTCCGCCACGGGATCGCGCGACTCGGCGCCGACGATCCGGTACGGCAGCCGCACGGACGTCCCCTTGAGGCTCGCCACCTCGACCGTGGCCTCCACGGTCTCGCCGTCGCGGACGGCGCGGTGGAAGATGACCGAGTTCGACGCGGCCGTCCACGGATTGAACTCCTCGCCGACGGCGGCGAAGGCGGCGGTCCCGGCCGCGGCGATCGGGATGACCCATTCCCCGGCGAAGCCTTCTCCCAGGCGCCGGCCTTCCGCGTCCGCGAGACTGAGGAAGCGGAGCAGCCCCGGCCCGAAATCGGCGGTCGCCTGGTCGCCGACCGAGAGACGGAAGGGGTCGGCCCGGCGCACGCAGAGAACGCGAGACCAGCTCACCCTCACGGGGGAGGAGTCTACGCCGGGCCGGCTCGCCTTCGATCGGAAGCGATCGCTAGAAGGGCCCCAGGTTGTAGTCGTTCCAGTAGAGACCGAGCGCCCGCACCATGAACTTGGCGACCTCCTGCCGCGTCACGGTGCCGTTCGGACAGAAGTTGTTTCCGCCGCAGCCGCTCGTGATCCCCGAGGCGGCGAGCGCCTCGATGACGCGGAAGTAGGGATGATTCGTCGGGACGTCGGCGAAGGTCGCCGTCGCGGGGGCGGGAGAGATCTGGCGCGTCCACCAGATGTCCACGGCCTTGAATCCAATGGCCGTCGAGGGCAAGGTGACTTGCACGATGAGCTGCGCGCCGCCGTTGTACTGCACGTCATTGTTGACGGTGTAGGCAAACTTGGTGGACGCGGCGTATCCCTGCCCGGAATTGCTCGAGGATGAAGCGATGGTCCCGATCGGGTTGAGGGCCACGGAGCTCAGGAAGCCGCTGCCGGTCGCCGCGAGAATCTTCGCCGTCGCGTCGTACGTGGCGTCCGTGTCGTCGTAGTAGAGGTCGACGTACTGGATGCTCGCGCCGCTCGGGAGTTGGAGCGGCGCCCACGCGTGCGCGATCGTGCTCGACGTCACCGGAAAGAAGTAGCCGTTGGCATCGTGGGTCCAGGTGGTGTTGAAAGGGACGAAGGCCGCGGCCGGAATCTGAAGGATGTTGACGTTACCGACGCCGTAGTCGCGCGGCGAGGCCGGTTTCCCGGACGCGACGTCTCTCTGAATGTCGGGCTCGGGGTGCACCGGCGGGGGCGCTTCGAGGTTCGGCAGGGCCGGAGGTGCCTGAGCGCGGCCGACGCCGGCGAATCCGAGCGCAGAAGCCAGAGCGAGGCTAAGAATGCGGGGTCCCTTCATGGCCGTGACCTCCTTGGGACGCGGTCCCGCACGGCGGCCGAGCTCGTGCGGAAAATCGCGCGCGCGATCGTCATTTTCGACAGGGAGCTACCGGAATTGTAGACGCTCGCGCCGGAACCGACAAGCGGCCGCGCGGCACGAGACGTCCTCCCACTCCATATACTTGCGCGCGAACGTGACCTCGCGCCGCATCCTTCTCGCCGGCTACTACGGCTTTGGCAACGCCGGAGACGAGGCGATCCTCGCCTCGATCCTGGCGCACCTGCGCGCGGCCGCGCCCGAGGCCGCGGTCACGGTGGTCTCGGGAAATCCCGACGCGACGGCGGCGGCCCACGGCGTCGAAACCGTCTTCTGGCGCGATCCGCTCGGCCTCGAAGACGCCGCGCGCGGCTCCGACCTCATCGTGCTCGGCGGCGGCGGGATCTTCCACGATTACTGGGGCTTCCCCGCCGACGCCATCCTGACCGACCGGCACTGGGGCCTCTCCTACTACGCCGCGCCGGCCGTGCTCGCGGTCCTGCATGGAAAGCCGCTCATGATCTACGCGGCCGGCGTCGGACCGCTCCAGACGGCACCCGGGCGGGATTTCACGAAGGCCGTCTGCGACGCCGCCGCGACGATCACGGTGCGCGACGACGAGTCCCGCGACGAGCTCGTCGCTCTCGGAGTGCCGGCCGAGCGCATCGAGGTCACGGCCGATCCGGCGTTCGCGCTTGCGTTTGCCCCGCGCGCGGACGCGGCCCCGGAGCCGCTGCCGGCGATTCCGGAAGAACGGCCGCTCCTCGGCGTCGCGCTGCGCCACTGGGACGTCGGCGTCGAGCCCGCCCAATGGGAGGCCGCAGCCGCGGGCGCTCTGGATCGCTTCCTCGAAACGGCGGGCCGCGGCGGCGCCGTGCTCTTCCTGCCGTTCCAGCAGGAGTCCGTCGCCGAGGAGAACGACGCGGCCGTCGCGGCGCGCGTCCGGGAGCGGATGCGCCACGGCGACGCCGCCCGCATCCTGCCGGGAGGAAGCGACCCCGCGCGGCTCGCGGCGGCGATCGGACAGTGCGACCTCGTGCTTGCGATGCGCCTCCACGCGGGCGTGTTCGCCGCGACGGCGGGCGTGCCGCTCGTTTCCCTCGAATACGACCCGAAGGTCTCGCGGTTCATGCGCCAGATCGGCCAGCCCGACTATGCGCTCCCGCTCGCAACGATCGACGCCGGCGGGCTCGCGTCGCGCCTGGCCGAAGCCTTCGAGGAGCGGGGCCGCTACGCGCAACACCTGTCCGAGCGCGCCCGCACGCTCGCGCAGAGCGCCCGGCGCACGGCCGAGATCGCCGCCGAGCGGCTCGAGTCCGGGGCGGCGCCGGCGCTGGCCGCGACCGCCGGCATCGTCGATCTGCTTCGCCGGACGGCGCTCGCACGATTCCCGATCGAGCGCGGGCTCGTGCAGCGGCTCGGCGAGACGGAGCGGCGTGCGCAGTCGCTCTCGGGCCGGCTCTCCGAGAAGGAGCGAGAGGCGGCGTCGCTCTCGGTCTCGCTGCGCGCCGCCGAGAAGCGCGCCGAGGACGAGGCGCGGCGCGGCCAGCGCGAGGCGGCCTTCCTGCAGAAGCAGGTCTCCGAGGTCCGCAACGAAATCCTGTCGATCCAGACCTCGCGCTACTGGAAGCTCATGTCGGTCTACTGGTCCCTCCGCCGCCGGCTCCGGCGTCTCTTCGGCGGCGGCGCTCCGGCCGCCCGCCCCGACGCGCGGACCGCGGCCCCGGCCGCGCCGTCCGCCCGGACGGCGCGCGCGGCCCACGTTCCGCTGCCGGCGCCGATCGCCGCCGAGAACCGCCATGACGTCGTCTGCCTGCCCATCATCGACTGGGACTTCCGCTTCCAGCGACCGCAGCAGTTGATGTCCCGCTTCGCCGCGGCCGGGCACCGCGTCTTCTACGTCGCGCAGACGTTCCGCGAGGGCGGCGCGCCGTACGAGCTCCGCCGCAAGCGCGACAACGTCTGGGAGGTGTCGCTCCGCGGCGCCGCGCTCAATGTCTACCGGCAGACCATGGACGCCGCCGCCCGCGACGCGCTTTTCTCGGACCTCGACGCCATGCGCCGCGACCTCTCGCTCGGTGCGACCGCCCTGGTCGTCCAGCTGCCTTTCTGGTGGCCGCTCGCGCAGAAGGCCCGAGAGGAGCTGGCCTGGCCGGTGATCTACGATTGCATGGACGACCACGCGGGCTTCACGACCAACCGCCCCGACATGGCCGAGGACGAGCGCGAGCTCTTCGCCGCGGCCGACCTGGTCGTCGCGTCTTCCGGCCTCCTCGAAGCGCGGGCCCGCGCGGCGAATGCGAACGTGCTCCTCCTGCCCAACGCCTGCGAGCCCGGCCACTTCGAGATCGGGCCTTGCGCTCGGCAGGCCCGGCCGGTCGTCGGATACTACGGGGCGATCGCCAACTGGTTCGACTCCGACCTCGTGGCCGACGTCGCGGAAAGACGGCCCGACTGGGACTTCCTGCTCGTGGGCTCGACCTATACCGCCGACACGAGCCGACTGTCGAAGCTGCCGAACGTCTCGCTGCCGGGCGAGAAGCCGTACGCGGAAATCCCCTCCTGGCTCGCCCGGATGGACGTGGCCATCCTGCCCTTCAAGCGCAATCCTCTGACCGAGGCCACGAGCCCGGTCAAGGCCTTCGAGATCCTCGCCGCGGGCCGGCCGATCGTGTCGGTGCCAATTCCGGAGGTCGCGCCGATGGCGCCTCTCGTCCGGCTCGCCAACCGCGCCGAGGAATTCGAGCGCGAGATCGCGGCAGCGCTCGCGGAAGACGACCCGGCGCTCGTCGCGCGCCGGCACGCCTTCGGGAAAGAGAACTCCTGGGAGCGACGGTTCGAGGCGCTCGCGCCCGCGGTGGCCGCGACGTTCGCGAAGGCCACGATCGTCGTCGTGACGTACAACAACCTGTCCCTCAACCGGCTCTGCCTCGAGAGCCTCTACGGCCGCACCGAGTGGCCGAATTTCGAGGTCATCGTGGTGGACAACGCGTCGCAGGACGGCACGCGCGAGTACCTGCGCGAAGCCGAGTCGCGATACGCGAACCTGCGCGTGGTCCTCAACGACGACAACCGCGGCTTCGCCGCCGCCAACAACCAGGGGCTGGTACTCGCGACCGGCGACTACCTCGTCCTCCTCAACAACGACACCGTCGTGACCCGCGGCTGGCTCTCGGCGCTCGTCCGTCACCTCGCCGCGGAGCCGAAGCTCGGCCTCGTCGGCCCCGTCACCAATGCCATCTCGAACGAGGCGAAGGTCGAGGTCGGATACGAAGGCGTCGAGGACCTGCCCGCCTGGGCCGAGGACTTCGTCCGCGAGAACGACGGCCACGTCTTCGCGATCCCGATGCTCGCGATGTTCTGCCTCGCGATGAAGCGCGAGGTGTACGAATCGGTCGGCGCGCTCGACGAGCGCTTCGGCACCGGGATGTTCGAGGACGACGACTTCAACCGCCGCGCCCGCGCGAAGGGCTGGGAGATCCGCTGCGCGCGCGACGCGTTCGTGCACCACTGGCAGAAGGCGTCGTTCCGCCTGCTCGGCGAGAAGAAGTACCTCGCGCTCTTCGAGGAGAACCGGAAGAAGTACGAGGAGAAGTGGGGCGAGGCCTGGAAGGCCGAAGGCGTGGACGTCTGGAAGCGCGCCGATCTGGGCTTCTACCGGGAGCAGCTCGACGCGGTGCGCGCGCGCATCGCGGCGAGCGAGGGCGCGGTCGTGTTCCTCCCGTCGGTCGGCTGGGGCATCGCGCTCTTCCAGCGGCCGCATCACCTCGCGCGCACGTTCGCGCGGCGCGGATGGGTCGCGATCTTCGACTGCTCGAACGCGCACGACGACGTGAACGGCTTCAAGGAGATCCAGCCGAACCTCTTCCTCTTCCGCGGACCGGAGGGCCTCCTCGAGCAGCTTCCGGAGCCGCTGCTCTGGGCGTTCACCTACAACTGGCAGAAGGTGGACGCCTACCCCGCCGGCTCCGCGTCCGTGTACGACTGGATCGACGACCTCGAGGTGTTCCCGTACGACCGCGCGCTCCTCGAGAAGAACCACGCGCGCGGCCTCGCCGAAGCGACGGTCGTGGCGAGCGTCGCGAAGAAGCTTCACGAGCAGGCGCTGGCCGTGCGGCCGGACGCCGTCGGCGTGCCGAACGGCGTCGAGTTCGAGCGGTTCGCCGACGACGAGGCGCCGCTGCCCGAGGACAAGGAGCTGCGCGCCTTCCGCGAGTCCGGCAAGCCGATCGCCGGCTACTACGGCGCGCTCGCCGAATGGTTCGATTACGAGCTTCTCGAGAAGGTCGCGCGCGCGCGGCCGGACTGGAACTTCCTCCTGATCGGCCCGATGTACGACCAGAGCCTGCGCGGGCAGCCGGTCCTGAAATGCCCCAACGTCCTCTGGCTCGGCCCGCGCGACTATCACTCGCTGCCGGGGTATCTGCGGCTCTTCGACGTCGCGACGATTCCGTTCAAGATCAACGACATCACGAAGGCCACGTCGCCGCTCAAGCTCTACGAGTACTTCGCGGGCGGGAAGGCCACGATCACGACGCCGATGCCCGAGTGCATGGCGTACCCGGAGGTCGCGATCGTCCAAACGGCGGAGGACTTCGCGGCGGCGCTCGACCCGGCGCGCGAGCGCGGAAAGGACGCGGCGTATCGGGAGCGGGTGCGTCAGGTCGGCCGCGAGAACTCATGGTCGGCGCGCGTGGACACGGTGCTGGAGGCCCTGGAGAAGAGAGAGCGCGCGCCGAAGGCGGCGCCGCGGGCCGCAGCATCTGCGCCGGCTGTGCCGGCGCCGCCAAAGGAAGCGACAGGACCAACCGATCCCCGCTTCCGCGGCATGTCCTCGCTCTCGGGCACGTGCAACGTCTGCGGCGAGAGGACGCGCTTCTACTACACGGATCCGCTCCTCTTCCGCGAGTCGCTGACCTGCGCCCACTGCCTGACGACGTCCCGCTACCGCTCGATCGCGCGCGGTCTCCTCCGCGCGGCCGAGGAGCTCGCGGGCGCCCGGGCCGACAACCTCGCGGCACTCGGCGACGCGTTGCCGAAGCGGAAGCTCGCCGTTTACGACACGCAGGTCGCCTTCTACGGCGAGGGCAACGCCTACCCGATCCCGGACCTTCTCGCGCGCTGCTCCTGGATCGACGTCTCGACCTCGCGCTTCGACCCGAAGCAGAAGCGCGGCAAGCGCCTCGGCGGCGGCGCGACGAACCAGAACCTGGAGGCGCTGACCTTCCCCGACGCGTCTTTCGACGTCGTCGTGACGAGCGACGTCCTCGAGCAAGTGCGCCTCGACGAGCGCGCGCACTCCGAGATCCGCCGCGTGCTCAGGCCCGGCGGCGTTCACATCTTCACGGTGCCGCACTTGCGCGATCGGCTGACGGTGACGCGCATCGAGGTGGTGGACCCGGCGGACCCGTCGTCCGACCGCTATCTGATGGCGAAGGAGCACCACGGCGACGCCAACTCGGGGGAAGGGCGTACGCTCACGTACCGCTCCTATGGAACGGATCTCGACGACAAGCTCGCCACGCTCGGGTTCACGGTCGACTACACGAAGGACGACTTCCCGGAGCAGGGCATCCGGAACACCGAGCTCTTCTACTGCCGGCTCGCGACGCCGCCGGCCGGATGAGCGGCGGACCGGACTCCCCTTCCGAATCGGGGCGGCGCGCCCCGGCGACCCTTCTCCTCGCAGTCGCCGCGATCTCCCTCGTCCCGCGGCTGTGGCTCGCGGCCCACCGCCCGCTCTCGCACAATGGCGCCTGGCATCTCTTCGCCGCGCGCTTCTTCCGCCAGGAGCTCGGGACGATCGCGCACCCGCCGCTCTTCCTCCTGCTGCTCAAGGCCTGCGACCGTGTCAGCCGCTCGCTCCTCTCCTACCGCCTCGTCCCGCTCGCGGCCGGCGTCGGCTCGGTGATTCTCGTGGGCCTCATCCTCGACCGGCTGGGATGCGTCCCGGCGGCGAGCGCCCTCGGCGCGCTCGCGATCGCGCTCTCGACGACGGCGATCGCGCTCTCCGTCCAGGTGGAAGGGTTCACGCTCGCCGTGGCCTTCGTGCTCGCCGCGTTCCTTTTCGCGCTCGACCTCTTCCGGATGGACGCACCGCCGCCGTTCGGACGCCGCGCGGGCTTCGCGATCTGCGCGTCGCTGGCGCTGATGACCGAGTACCTCTCGGGCCTCTTCCTGATCGCCGTCGTGCTCGCGCCGCTTCTCGCCGCGATCCTCCGGCCGGACTACCGGCGTCGTCTCCTCGGCGCGCTGCCCCGCCGTATCGCGGCGGACGCCCTGACGCTCCTCCCTCCGGCCCTCGTCGGAGCGGCTCTGTACCGCTTCCTCGCGAGCTCCTGGATCCGGATGTTGAGCGGGCCCGCGAGCGGGCTCCCCCGTTTCTACTTTCGACCCGGCGCGGAGAGCGCGGGAGCGTTCCTCGCGCGGACGCTCGCCGCGACGGCGAACCTCTACTCGCCGGTCGCGCTCGCCCCGCGAGCGGCCCTCACCGTCCTCGCGCTGTTTCTCGCGGTGGCGATCCTCGCGCCGGCCGCGGAACGGCCGCCGGCCGGACGCGGCGTCGAACGGCTATTTCCGGCACTCGTGCTGACGCTTCTCCTCGCCATCGGCGCGGCGCTCGGTTATCTCGGCCGCTATCCCTTCGGCGGAACCCACCGGCACCAGATCCTGATCCTCTACCTCGCCGTCCTCGCGGGGGCCATCGCCTTCGATCGGCTCGTGCGAATGGCTCCGCCGCCGGGACGTCTCGCGCTCGGGGCCCTGGGCGCGGCGGCGATCGGGCTCGCCGCTTTCCACAACAGAAACGCGCAGATCTTTCGCGACGAGCCGATGAACGTGCGCGCCGGCATCTTCGCGAAGAATCTCGGCGGCCCCGGAACCGGGGTGGTGCATTTCGATCAACTGAACTTCATCGCCCTCTTCATGGACTTCTACCAGTGGGACTGCCGCTCCGCTGGCCGCGTTTCGGAGTCTCCGCCGGCCGACCGGTACGAGTTCTCTCGCGGAGATCGGCATTTCACCGCGATCTACCACCGCTTTCTCTTCCTCATGGACTTCCGCAGCCCCGCGCTCTACGCGGAGCTGCGGGCGACCTTCGGCGCGGTCGGGCTGGCGTGCCAGACGGCGTTCAGCGTGAATCGCAATCTCTTCACGGGGCCGCACACGCTCCGCCCGGAAGGCGAACGCGAAGACCTGCAGAGACAGATCCCGGCGCTCGCGTCGGAAGCGGGCCTCGCGCTCCGGACGATCACGATCGACGACGATTTCGTCGAGGTAGAGCTCTGCCCGCGGCCCTGAGGCCGCGGGCACCGATCAGCGGACGCGGAAGGCGCGAATTGCGCCGCTGCGGAAGATCTCCTCGAAGTGGGCCGCGAAGACGTCGTCCTGCGGCAACCGCGTCGGAAAGTACGAGTCGTTGACGAGCAGGTGATCTGCGCCGAGCTGCTGGAGACTGCGAAGCAGGGCGCTCCCGCTCGACAGGTTCATGCGGCCGTAGGACGCCAGGCCGAACCAGTCGCCAAGATGCCGCCCCTCGCAGAAGTACTTCATCGTCTCGTCGTGAAACGCGTAGATCGTGTAGCGGCCGCCGTGCTCGGCGTTCAATCGCCGGTAGAGCGGATAGGACGGCAGGCGCGACGAAAAATACGTCGCACGCGAGGCCTCATCGACCGGTGGGAGGTCCCTCCGTACGATCTTCCCGGCGAGCTCGCGCGGAACGAGAGCGACGCCGAGAACGACGGCCGTCGCCGTCAGGGCGGCCGTCGCGGCGGAGCGCCGGAGCGGGAGGAGCCGTTCGGAGAGAACTGAGAAGCCACATGCCGTGAGGAGACAGATCGCGGGCACTGCCGGAATCAGGAATCGGATCTGCTGCGTCGTTGCGAACCAAAAGACGATGAAGCCGATCGTCACGAGGACGAGCCAGCGGCGCGACCGCGACGCCAGGCCCCAGACGACGCCGATCGGAAAGAGCGCGAAGAGCCCCGGAACGAGGCTGCGGACTCCCGGCTGTCGGCCGGTCGCCAGATTCCAGGGCAGCGCCAGGAGGGCTCGAAAGGTCTGTGGGCCGCCCTCGTGACGGAGTGTCCAGGTGACGGACGCTACGTCGATCGGTTCCCAGAACCGATATCCGAAGATTGTGCCGAGAAACGGCCAGACCGGGTTGCCGGAGAGCAGCAGGTTGCGCACGTACCAGGGACCTCCCGCGGCAAGCGCACCGAGAGCGAAGGCCGCGGCCCCGCGGACGCGGGCGCCGTGCGGGGAGAGAGCGAGCGCCGCGAGCAGCAGCGCGGCGACGAAGTAGAGGCCCGTGTATTTCGTCCCGGCCGCCCAGCCCGCGAGCGCGCCGGCCGCGGCGAGCCACGCGGCACCGCCGCCGTCCACTGACGCCTGCATCGCGACCAGAGCCGCCGTCGTGAAGACCGCGGTCGCCGGCTCGACGAGGCCCGACCGCGCGAGCAACAGCACGAACGGCGAGCCGAGCCAGAGCGCGGCGCTCCAGGCCCCGGCGCGCAGATCCCCCAGACGCCGACCCCAGGCCACGAGGAGCGCCGCCACGAGGAGGCAGAAGAGCAGGCTCGTGAGCGGCGTCAGGACGTCGCCGCCCAGGAGCATCCCGGCAGCATCGAGCAGCTCGGCGAGCTGCGGGAAGACCGGATAGCGCAGGTCGGGCAGCGCCGGCATCGCGCCGGACCGGGCGAAGGCCCTCGCCGCCGGCAAGTGGTACATCGTCGTGTCCGGGTCGAGCGGCGGGAACAGGGAGAAGTAGACGAGAGGCAGGAGAACGATCGCCGCGAGAATCTTCGCCCCGATGCGGCGGAAGCCGTCGAGAACGCGGCGGCGCTCGCGCCATGCGAGGGCGCACCCGGCCGCGAGAACCGCGGCAACGACCGGGGCCTTCAGGAGCCGCACGGCGGCCAGGACGAAGAAGACGGTGCTCAGGACGCCGAATCCGAGGACCGTCGACATCGCGGCGCTCTCGACGCGGGAGGCGAACGCGAGCCGGCGCGCGGTCAACGTACGGCCCGCGCCCCAGGCCGCGGCGGCGAACACGCCGATCAGAGCGAGATGGACGGCGGCGAATCCCGCGACGCGAATCATCTCCTCATCTCCGGAGCGCGAACTCGAAAGCGGATCGCGCCGCCACACCCCAGCGCCAGCCGCGCTCCGGCTCGATCGCCTGCACCTCGAACGTCACGCGGCGTCCGGCGCTCGAAGGACCGTCGGCAACCGGCGCCTCGATCCAGCCGTCGAAGGCCTCGGCCGCCAGGTCGTGCCGGAGCGTCTCGCGCCCGTCGATCGCGACGCTCTGGACCATGCGGCCCGGCCTTCCTCCCGCGCCGTAGGCGTCTTCGAAGCGCAAAACGAGCCGGCCGCCGGGCGGAATGGCCGGCAGCGTGCACATGGCCCGGGCGCGGTCGCCCGGCGCGGGATCGGGAGAGAACGTCTCGATCACCGCGTGGCGGGAATCGAGCTCGGAGAGGCGTCCGGCGTCCACCGCGCAATCGACCCGGCCCGGACTCCCCTCGATTTGCAGCGAGAAACGGTAGGTCCGCGGAAAGTCGACGTCGGCGCGCCGGAGACGGATCTCGAGGCGCGGAACGGCCAGCAGAAGCGCCGCCGGCAGACCGAAGCCGACGGCCATGAGCGCGAGGCGCGCCCGCCGTCCGAGGGCCGGAAGCTCGGCCGCCGCGAGCGGGATCACGAGGAGCTCCAGCGCCGTCGCCGGCACGAGAAGCCGCGCCATTGGAGACACGACCGCATGAATCCCGACTTTCAGCACCACGGCGAGCGCGAGGACGAGGATCGCGCGATTCTTCCGCAGGATGCCGACGACGACCGCCGCGGCGAAGAGGCCCTGGACGATGGCGAGCTCGGCCGTGAGGAGGGGTCCCGCTCTTCGCGCGAACCTCGAAGCGCGCGCCTGGAGCTCGGCCGGGAGAACCCCCGGTCCGAGGAGGCTCCAGAAGAGGTCCTCCCGATCGCCCTTGACCGCCATCGCCGCCGTCTCCGTGCCGATGCGAAAGAGGTGGAATCGCGGACGGCGCGAAGCCTCCGAGAGCGCGAGGCGCGTCGAGGCCGCGCGCACGCGAGCCTCGTCCTCCAGGAGCGCCGGCTCGGCGCTCGCGATCCACGGCCGCGGGTCGATCCATCCGGCGGCCGACGCTCCGGGAACAAACGAGCCGAGCAGGGTCACGCCCGTGTGCTCCGTCGTCAGCGCGAACCGTCCGGTGGCGGCCCTCCGCTGCGCGGCGAGCGCGAGCAGAGGCAGCCCCGACGCGAGGAGGAAGAGCGCCGCGTTTCTCGAGAGGCGGCGGCGCGGCCTCGGCCAGGTCGCCGCGAGCGCAAGCGGTAGCAGCACGACGAGCATCTCCTGCCGGACGGCCACGCCGGCGGCATAAAGGAGCCCGGCGACGACGGGATGGCCACCGGTCTCCGCGGAGAGGAGTACGCGCACGGCGAGGCACGCGAGCGCCACCGTCGGCAGGAGGACCCAGTTGTCCTGCGCCACGACGCCGGAGAAGGCGATCTGTCCGGGCCAGAGCGCGAGGAGGAGTCCCGCGGCGAAGCGCACCCGGTTGCCCGCGATGCCCCGCCACATCGTGAAGGGAAAGAGCCCGAGAAGCCCCGTCGCGGCGGCGGTCAGAAGACGTGCGGCCGCGGGCCCTCCGGCGGGCGTGAGGCGATAGAGGATCGACAGGATCATCGGCAGGCCCGCGTTGAACTGCGTCCAGAACCAGGAAGGCGCCGTCCAGCCCGCGTCGCGCAGGCGCAGGCCGAAGCCGACGAGGGCTTGAAAGTCGGAAAACGGCTGCGTCGGGAAGAGCGAGACGAAGGCAACGCGCGATCCCACTCCGACCGCGGCGAGCGCGAGCGACCCGAGGCCTTCGATTCCCGGGGCGCCGCCCTCCCGCGTGTCCCGCGCCACGGCGTCATTCTTCACTCCTCGCGCCAAAGCGCAACCGGCCGCTCCTCGGCTGCCCGGCTAGAATCGCGAACGTTGAGCGGCAGTTCGGACACGCCGGGGACGTCGGGGGCGTTCTGGAGAAGGATCGCCGGCATCGCCGCCGCAGGCTTCCTGCTGCGCCTGGCCGCCGTTCTCTGGATCCCCACGCAACCGACTTCCGACTTCTGGGGTTACTACCACCGCGCGATGAACCTCGCCGCGCACGGAAGCTACGACGCGGTCCTCGGCCGGGCCGACGCTTCGCATCCCCCGCTCTACGCGCTCCTCCTGGGGCCGGTCTTCTTCGTCGTCCCGAAAGGCGCGGCGCTCCTCGCCGGAAAGGTCCTGAATTGCGTCCTCGGCACCTGGGCGATCGCTCTCGCGGGGCTCCTGACGCGGCGTCTCTGGGGAGAGCGGGCGGGGCTCATCGCGGCCGCGCTGCTCGCCTTCCTTCCGCGGGCAATCCTGATGCCCTGCCTACTCGCGTCGGAGAATCTGTACTCGCCTCTGGCGCTTCTCTTCGTCCTGCTCGTCCTCGAAGGCGCGCGTGCCCGGCCCGCCTGGCGCATCGCCGCCGCGGCGGGACTCGTGATCGGGCTCGCCGCGCTGACCCGCACCGTGGCGTATCCGATGTCGGGTCTCTGGCTGCTCGGGGCGCTCGTCTCGCGCAAGAAGCTCCGGACGGCGGTCGGCGAGACGGTCCTCGTCCTCGTCATCGAGCACGCCGTGATGCTGCCGTGGGGCCTGCGCAACCAGGCGCGGCTCGGGCGCTTTACGATCCTGAACACGGCCGGCGGATACGGGCTCTTCGTCGGGAACAATCCGCGCGCCACGGGCGACTGGTACGACGCGACGGCGCAGCTGGCGGCCATCTCGCCCAACGTCTTCGCGCGCGGCCCGCTCGCGGTGAGCGACGCGTCCAACGCCGCCGCGTGGCGCTGGATCCGCGAGAACCCGCGCCAGGCGATTCGCCTCTACTTCGTCAAGTTCGCAATCATCTTCCGCCAGACCTACATCATGTCGAGCTTCGCGGTCACGGGCGAGAAGGTCGAGCCGCCGGTTCCGGGAATCGACGTGCTCCCCGGACGCCATTTCCTGAAGCGGCACGCCTTCGCGCTCGACCGGGTGCTCTTCCTGACCGGCTGGGCGCTCGTCTACGCCGGAGTTGCCGGCTGGATCGCCCTCTTCGCGCGGGCGGCCCGGACGCGCGCGCCCGCCGCGTGGTGCGACGCCGTCATCCTTCCCGCGGCCACGCTCTTCGTTCCCGTGACCTCCGCGATCATCGCGGTCAACGGGCGCTATCGCTGGCCCGTCGAGGATCTGCTCGTGCCGGCGGCCGCGATCTTCCTGTCACTCGCGCCGGGCTGGCTGCATCGGATGCGCACCGAGCCGCAGCCGCTGCCGGCACCGCGGCCGCCCGGAATCCGGCTTCTCCGGGCCGCCGGCCTGGTCGCCGCCGCCGGCATCGTCGGCTACCAGCTCTTCCTGCCGCCCGTGGTGGGACTCGCCGACGAAGGAGACTTCTCGACGATCATCGGCCAGGTCGGTCTCAAGTACCCGGGCCCGCCTCAGCCCTACGGCTTCCTGACGCTGAAGTACGACATCACGCCGCCCTGGTGGGCGAGCGGCTACATCAGCTCCGAATCCTTGATCGCGAGGGCCGCGCGGCTCGTCGCTTTGATTCTCTCGCCGCGCCGCATCTTCGACATTCGCGTGCTCGGCGCCATCCATCTCCTTCTCTTTCTCGCCGCGCTCGCGCTCCTGTTCGGCGGGAGCCGCGGCTGGCGTCCCGCGGCGCAGCTCGTCTTCTCAATTCTCCTCGTGTTCATCTTCACGGACGTCGGGTACGTCGCGTACATGAATTCCTTCTACGGCGCGACGGCGTCCTATCTCTTCTTCCTTCTCCTCGCCGGCTGCGTCGTGTGCCTCGCTTCCGGTCAATCCTCACGGGCGCTGGCCGCGGCCTTCTGGCTCGCCGCGCTCGGCCTCGTCACGTCGAAGCCGCAGGAGTGTCTTCTCGCCCCGGTCCTCGGCCTTCTCGCAATTCTGCTCGCCCGAGAGAAACGGGGGCCGGGAAGCGGAGGCCTCTGCGCCGGTCTGGCCGCCCTCCTGACCGTGTGCGGCGCCCTCTATTACCTTCGCACGCCGCTCTCTCTCAAGTCGGTAGCCCTCTACAACGACGTCTTCTTCCAGCTCCTGCCTTCCTCCCCCGACCCGGCGGCGGACATGCGGGCTCTCGATCTGCCGTCCGAGTGGTCGGTCTGGATCGGGACGCACGCCTACGTTCCGAATTCTCCCCTGAAGGATCCTGCCTTTCGAGGCGAGGTTGTTCGGCGCGTCCGGTACCGGCGCCTCCTGACCTTCTACCTGAGGCATCCGAAGCGACTCGCGCTGCTTCTCCAGAGCGCCGCGCAGAACGCCTTCCGCCTGCGGCCGCCCTACCTCGGAAACTTCCCGGAGAGCGCGGGCGGCGCGTGGGGTCAATTGAGCCGCGCCTTCGGCGTCTGGAGCGGGCTGAAGGCGCGCTGGAACCGCGATGGGCCGTGGGCCCTGCCGGCGTTCTGGTCGATCAACCTGGCGGTGGCGATCGCGGTCCGTCAAATCTCGCGCCACCCGGGGCATCGATGCCTCGCCGCGGCCGTGGCGATCCTCGTGGCGCTCTCGGTCGTCGACTTCCTGGTCTGCGCCTTCGGCGACGCCCTCGCCGACGTGGGCCGACACCTCTTCTGCTTCAACGCGATGACGGACCTGCTGTTGGCCGCCGACGCCGCGTGGCTCGCGTCGATCGTCGCGGCCGTGGCCGCGGGTCGCTTCGCCCCGGCCGCCGACGCCGCGCCGGCTACGGCAGACTGAACGTCCGGACCAGGAACACCGCCATTTCGCCGCGCGTGTTGGAGCGGGTCGGACAGTAAATCCCCGCGCCGCACCCCGTCGTGATGCCCTCCGCCGCGAGGCGCTCGATGAATCCCGCCATCGGGTCGGACACGGGCACGTCCGAGAAGACGCCCGTGGGCGTCGGCGGCACGTACGAGCTGCCGTGCTCCGCCCGAAGGAGGAGCTCCGCCATCTCGGCGCGGCTGACGGGGTTCGACGGGCAGTACGTGAGCGGCGAGGTGTTGCAGGGGTCGATGATGCCTTCGTTGTAGAACTGCTCCATCCACGGCGCGAACATCGTGTTCGTCGAGACGTCGATGAAGAGGCTCCCCGTGGCGGCGGGCGGCGTGTAGGCGGACCCGTGCTTGCCACGGAGGACGAAGACCGCCATCTGATCGCGATTGACGGCGACGTCGGGACAGTAGTTGTTGCCGCCACAGCCGGTCGTGATCCCGTTCTTGAAGATCCGGACGATCGCATTGTGGAAGATGTAGGAGACGGGAACGTCGAGGAAGTCGAAGAAATACGCGCCCGACAGCGTGGCGTTCTTGCCGTCCGGGTTCGTCACGAGAACGTCCGCGGTGCCGACGGCGTGCGCCGGCGTCTTCCCGGTAATCGTCGTCGACGTGACGGTCGTGACGGTCGCGCTCGT
Organism: Thermoanaerobaculia bacterium; assembly: GCA_035498835.1. Lineage (GTDB taxonomy): Bacteria > Acidobacteriota > Thermoanaerobaculia > UBA5066 > Gp7-AA6 > DATBFU01. The sequence continues at coordinate 1,914 of DATJZU010000035.1, read as the reverse complement.
CCCGCCGATCTTGACGGTGGCGCCCGTCTGGAAATTCGTCCCCGTCAGCGTGAACGTCGTGCCGCCGGCGGCGGAGCCCGAAGCGGGCGAGAACGTCGCGGCGGTCGGCGCCGGCAGGTCGGCGCACGAGGTCAGGCCGTCGCCGTACATCCAGCGGATCGCATCCTGGTCGTCGGTCCCGAGCGTCGTGCGGTTCTGCGCGACCGAGCGCATGATCGCGGCGCCTTCGTCGCCGCGGCACGTGTCGGGCGTCGAGACGTTCTGGTCCGAATGCCCGAGGCCGAGCGTGTGGCCGAGCTCGTGCGTCAGGACCGACTGGGTCGTCACCGAGCCGAAAGCGTTCAACGTCGCGTAGCAGCGCAGCCAGACCTCGCCGCCGTTGATCGTGCCGTAGGTGTCGCCGCGCCACTGGTTGGAGCCCGAGAGGCCGTTCGGGCCGCCGCAGCCGATGACGCCGCCACTCGATGTGATGCAGGTGCTCCAGCCGCAGCCGTTGGACGTCGGCGCATTCAGGTGGATCTTGTTGGCGCCGGAGGGGCTCGCCGTGTAGTTGATGTTCGAGTTCGGGTCGTTGGTCCAGCTGGCGAGCGCCGCCGTGGCTTCCGCGGTGCCGCCGCCCGTCACGTTCGCGGTGCTGTCGTTGGACCAGGTCGCCGTCGCGCCGTTCGTGTAGCGGTAGAGCGAGTTGTTGATGTAGCCCCACATCGGGAGCATTCCCTTTTGGGCCTCGCGATGCACGAGCGGCGTCAGGTCGCCGATGGCGCTCTCGGTGCGCGCGAGCGGAACGCTCGCCCCCGCGTCCAGGAAGTCGAGGAAGGCGCCGAGGGCCCGCGGAGCGGGATCCCAGTCGAGGCTGCCGTCGGCGCCGCCCGGGACCGGGCGATCGGGCCGGGCCCGTCCGTCCGAGGGCTCCGCTTCCGGAACCTCGGCCGCGGGCAGCGGCGCGGGCGCTCGCAGAATCTGGATCCCCTTCGGGTCTTCGGTTGCGAGCGCCGGCACGGCGAAGAGCCGGCCGCTTGCGTCCTGGGAGACCGCGAACTTGCCGAGGAGCATCTCCGCCGTCTGGAAGTCGCCGTCGGGAAGCGCGATCGCGAAGACGACGACCTCGTCGCCCGCCGCGTATTCGGGACGGCCGAAGAGCTTGAAGAACCGGCCGTCGGGCAGCGTTCCGCCCGCCTGGCGCAGTACGAGATTGCCCGGCAGCGCGCCCTTCCAGACCCGGACCGGCTGGATGGTCGAGACGGTCTCGGGCCGGCCGTCGGCGCCCTCGATCGTGTCGGAGGAGAGCACGATGCCGTGCACGACGACGTCGGCGCGCAGGAAGAGCTCGCGATCGGAGATCGGAACGTACGTCGCCGCGGCGAGCGTTCCCGCGAGCGCCAGCGCGGCCGATGCCGAGAGGATCGCCCGCACGAGGCCCCCGATCCGGCGCGAAGAAATGTGCGTCATGAAAACACTCCTCCCGTGGGTTCGCCCGACATTGAGGCAAGTTCCGTACCCCCGCGGAAGGCGCTTAAGTCCTTGAGAGCAAACGCCGGCTCAGGCCGCAGCGGAGCGAAAACTGGCGCGCGGCGAGCCTCGAGGCTGACAATCCCGGTCACGACTGTCCGCAGGGACAGAGGACAGGTCGCGAGGCACGAAAGTGGCGTGAGCATGGCGCAGGGTACACATGCTCGACACCTCTCTTCGGCCGCCTCTCCGGCGGTGCGACAGGCGGGGCCGAAGAGAAGGGTCGGCCCCGCGAGAATACCGGACGCGCCGGCGAAAGCAAAGTGCTACAACGCGAATGTCGCTCGGATGAATTTGGCCATCTCGCCTCGCGATACGGTGCCCGACGGACAGTAGAACGGCAGCGGAACTCCGGCCTGGCAGCCGCCGGTGATGGCCTCGGCCTTCAGCTCCTCCATCCACTTC
>DATJZU010000034.1:0-31530 GCA_035498835.1 Thermoanaerobaculia bacterium | reverse complement strand
CTGCCGTCCTCCGACCGGAGCATCGCGCCCGATTCGCTGGTGACCGCGTGGAAGTACTCCGACGCGTGGCGCGCGAACGCCGCCTGGTCGAACGGGCCCGCGTATCCGACCGGAGGGCCGATCTCGACGCGGCCGGTCTCGAAATCCTCGCCCACCCGCTGACGCACCTCGGCGTAGTAGACGGGGCCCGTGTAGCCCTCGGGCGGCGCGATCGTCGATCGGCCGAAGTGATTTCCCGCGACGCGCGCGAGGTCCGCCCGAAAATCGCCGCGCGGACCGCCCTCGGTCCGGATCCAGAAGAAAAGGCGCGACACCATCCGTTCGGCGTCACTCCCGTAGTCCTGCGCGTCCTGGACGCACCCTTCGAAGGTCAGCTCGATGGCCGGGGACGAACCGATGGGAGCGGGCATGGCTGCGCTCCTCTTTGGCGGGGATTCTATATGCTCTCCGCATGCCCTCGGGCGCGAGCGTCGCCGACGTCTACCGGGAGGAAGCCGTCCGGGAATTCCGCTCGATCCGAAGGCTCGCCGAGAAGGCCCTGACACAGGTCTCGGACCGCGACTTCTTCGCGACGCTCGATTCGGAGTCCAACAGCATCGCGCTGATCGTGAAGCACATCGCGGGGAATCTCCGGTCGCGCTGGACGGATTTCCTCACCTCCGACGGCGAGAAACCGGACCGACGCCGCGACAACGAGTTCGCGCTCGACGCCTCGGCCGACACCCGCGAGAGTCTCATGGCGCGGTGGGAGGAGGGCTGGCGGATCCTCTTCGCGAACGTCGAGCCGCTGACGAACGAGGATCTGCTTCGCGAGGTCCCGATCCGCGGCGAGCCGCACACCGTCGTGCGTGCGATCAACCGGCAGCTCACGCACTACGCGGGGCACGTCAGCCAGATCGTCCTGCTCGCGAAGCACTGGGCGGGTCCGAAGTGGCAGACGCTGTCGGTTCCTCGCGGGCAATCCGAGACGTTCAACCGGAAGATGATGCCGCCGGGGGCGCCGGGCGCGGCGAAAGGCGGGTAATCCGCCACCCTGGATAGCCGTTCACCGAATTGAATGTCTCGGGTGAGTGACGGGCTCCACTCGTCCCTGGGAGACGCCGATTCGTCTCTGAATTAAGGCGTTTCGTCCCGCCACGGATTGTTTCGAGCCGGGCCCGCGGTTTGCTCTCGAAAAGAGTCTCGCAGGAGGTGAGGCTCTGAGGGAGAACCGCGTGATGACCGGCGGTCGATGGGTGCGGCGAGCGGCCACGTGGCTCGCCGCGCTGACGGCGGGAATTCTCTGCGTGCCGGCGCGCAATGCCGCCGCTCTCGATCCCGCGACCGAGATCACGCACTACGGCCACGACGTCTGGGACAGCGACGCGGGCCTTCCGCAGAACTCCGTCCAGGTCATCCTGCAGACGCGCGACGGCTACTTCTGGCTCGGCACGCAGGAGGGGCTCGTTCGATTCGATGGCGTCCGCTTCACCGTCTTCGACACGCGCAACACGCCGGCCTTGAAGGACGACTGGGTCCAGGCGCTCTGCGAAACGCGCGACGGCACGCTCTGGATCGGCACGCTGACCGGGCTCGCGCGCCGCCGCAACGGACGCTTCGAGCAGGTCGGCGAGGGAACGGATCTCGAGCGCGCGCTCATCGGCTCGCTGCTCGAGACGCGCGACGGTACCCTCTGGATCGGATCGAGCGTCGGCCTCGCGCACGTGCGCGGCGACAAGCTGACGGTGCTCACGGAATCCGACGGCTATCCGCGTGACCGCGTGCGCGCGATTTACGAGGACGAGTCCGGCACGCTGTGGTTCGGCCTGCCGTACGGCCTCGGCCGCCTCTCGGGCGGCGAGTTCCAGGTGCGCACGATCCGGAGCGGTTTTCCGGGAACGCCGTTCGCGATCGACGGGGATGGCAACGGCGGGCTGTGGGTCGGCACCGGCCGCGGGCTCGTCCACGTCTTCGAGGGTCGGACGCGTCTGTACGGTCCCGAGGACGGCCTCACGACGACGCCGGCGCGCGCGCTGTACCGCGACCGGCGCGGCGCGGTCTGGGTCGGCACCGCGTCGGGTCTCTACCGCTTCCACGACGACACGTTCACGCGCTACACGACGGAGAGCGGGCTCTCGTCGGACCGCATCCTCTCGGTCTACGAGGACCGCGAGGGCAGCCTGTGGGTGGGCACGACCGACGGCGGACTGAATCGCCTGAAGAGCCAGCGCGTCGTGAATTACACGAGGCGCGAGGGGCTCTCCGACGACAAGATCTGGACGGTCTACGAGGATCGCGGCGGGACGCTCTGGGTCGGCACGGCGGACGGCAACCTCGACCGGATGCGGCCGGGCCGCGCCGTCTTCGAGCACGTGGCGCGCGCCGGCTCGACGGTGCTCTCGATCGCGGAGGACCGCCGAGGCGATCTCTGGGTCGGCACGCAGGGGGCCGGCCTCCTGCGCTGGCGCAACGGGCACGCGAAGCGCTACACGGTGTCCGACGGGCTGCCCGGCAACTGGATCACGTCGCTCTGCGTCGATCGCCGCGGCATCGTCTGGATCGGGACGGTCGGCAACGGCGTCGCAAGCTGGGACGGCGCGAAGTTCCGCACCTATCACGTGCGCGACGGCCTGCCGTCCGAGCAGATCTTCTCGATCTACGAGGACCGCGAGGGCGTTCTGTGGATCGGCACTTTCGGGGGCGGCGTGGCGCGCCTCGGCAGCGACGGCTTCACGACGTTCACGACGAAGGACGGCTTGCCGCACGACATCGTCATCTCGATCTACGAGGATCCGGACGGGACGCACTGGTTCGCGACGCGCGGCGGCCTCTCGCGATGGAAGGACGGCAAGTTCACGACCTTCCGGCAGAAGGAAGGCCTCTTCCACGACGCCGTCCAGCGCGTGATCGAGGACGGGCACGGCTATCTGTGGATGACGAGCAACCACGGGATCTTTCGCGTGCGCCAGAGCGAGCTCGCCAACGCGGCGGCCGGCAACGGGCGCATCCATCCCGTTCCGTTCAACACGGCGAGCGGCATGCGGTCCGCCGAGTGCAACAACGCGCAGCATGGCGTCTGGAAGAGCCGCGACGGACGGCTCTGGTTCGCGACGGTCAAGGGCCTCGCGATGGCCGACCCCGCGCGCATCGAGCTCAACCCGACGCCGCCCGCCGTTTCGATCGAGGAGATCGTCTCGAGCGGCGAGACGCTGGACCGCAGCGGCGACGTCCGGATTCCCGCGGGGCACAGCGATCTCGAGTTCTTCTACACCGCGTTCAACTACTCGAACCCGACGTCCGTCCGCTTCCGTTACCGCCTCGAGGGGCTCGAGACGAAGTGGACCGACGCCGGCGCGCGCCGGACGGCCTACTACACGCACCTGCCGCCGGGCGACTACCGCTTTCACGTCATGGCGTGCAACGAGGACGGCGTCTGGAACGAAGCGGGCGCGCAGCTGCCGATCCGGCTCCTCCCGCGCTTCTACCAGACGGGTTGGTTCCGCGCCCTCGCGATCCTCGCCGTCGCGCTCCTCGCGCTGGTCGGCCATCGGCTCCGCGTTCGGCGGATCGAGTCGCGCGAGTGGTTCCGCAGCGCGCTCGCGGAGGCGAAGCTCGCGGCGCTGCAGGCCCAGCTACGGCCGCACTTCCTCGCCAACACGCTCAACTCCGTCCTGGGACTGATCACGACCGATGCCACCCGCGCGCGGCGCATGGTGGAGCGCCTCGGGGATCTCTTACGCGCGAGCCTGGAAACCGATCCCGGGCAGATCGTCACGCTCGAGCGTGAGATCTCGATCCTGGACTTGTATCTCGGGATCGAGCGGATGAGCTTTCGCGAGCGGCTCGAGGTCCTCATGGACATCGACCCCGCCGCGCGGGAGGCCGACGTGCCGAGCTTCCTGCTGCAGCCGATCGTCGAGAACGCGATCAAGCACGGGATGCGCGGGACGGCCGGACGCCTGGTCATCCGCATCGGCGCGCGCGTGGAAGGGCCCCGGCTCCGCCTGCGCGTCGACGACGACGGTCCCGGCCTGTCGGCGGCCGGGTCGACGCGTCCGGGAATCGGCGTGCGGAACACGCGGCGTCGGCTGGAGACGCTGTATCCCGACGCGCATCGCTTCGAGATCGCGAGCGGAGCGGCCGGCGGCTGCGTCGTGACGATCGAGATCCCGCTGACACGCGACGCCGCCAAGGCGGGCGAGCCGGCACGCGTCGAGCCCGTGACGCCGCGTCTGCGGTCGATCCCGGCCGAGGCCGGCGCCGACCGTGAGGCCGAGCCGGCGGCGGGCCTCTCCGACCGCTAGACGCGCCCTTTCGCGTTCCGATCCCCGGGAATGTCCGGAGCCGGGCCCGAAAACGGGATAATCCGTCCCCAGGAAGGGGGAAAACTCATGCGAATACTGTCTCGAGGCCTGCTCCTGGTCGTCCTTGGCGCGGCGCCGGCGGCCGCGACCGATCAGGCCGACGTGATGGCACCCGTCTACCAGTTCATCGACGGCTTCAACAAGGGCGACGTCAAGTCGGCCGTGGCGGCGTGCGCCGACCAGGCCTCGATCATCGACGAGTTCGCGCCCTACGAATGGCACGGCGCGGCGGCCTGTCCGCAGTGGGCGGCGGCTTTCGACGCCGACGCGAAGAAGAACGGCATCACTTCCGGCGCCGTCACGCTCGGTAAGCCCCGCCACGTGGACATCACCGGCGACCATGCGTACGTCGTCGTCCCGACGGACTACGCTTTCAAGCAGAAGGGAAAGTCGGTCAAAGAAAAGGGCTCGACGCTGACGGTCGCGCTCCAGAAGGAAGCGGCCGGATGGCGCATCACGGCGTGGACGTGGTCGAAGCACTAGATTCGACCGCGCCTCTCGGCGCGTCACCTCCAGGGAGTCGGTCTCCCCGTCTCCGGGCGACCAGATGCGCCGGAGAGGTCGCGGCGCGCACGGTCGTCGTCGCGATGCATCTCGACCGAACGGTCCGGAAGGCGCGCTCGTTCTCGAGCGACCTGCAGGAGCCGGCGCGCGCTCTGATCGAAGGATAGGATTCCGGACATGAACAAAATGAAACCGGCCGCTCGAATCGTCGCTCTGCTCTTGCTCGCCGGCTCCGCATCCGTCCGGGCCCAGGACCCCGCCGTCGTCAACGCCGCCACGATCCACGTCACGCTGGAGAACGCTCGCGTTCGAGTTCTCGAGGCGAAGCTGCCTCCGGGCGCGAAGGAGAAGCTCCACTCGCATCCGGCCTACGTCATCTACGTGATCGCGGGCGGCAAGGTCCGCAACCACGCGACGGACGGATCGACCAGCGAAAGCGAGCTCGTCACCGGCGCGAGCCTCTACCGCGACCCGCTGACGCACTGGGCGGAGAACATCGGGACCACGACCATCCACTTGATCCTGGTCGAGCTGAAGGACGCGCACTGACGCGATGATTGCTTCATACTTCAAAGTGCTTTACGATATTTAAGTGACCCTCTGGAAGCGCCCGAGCGCCTTCCTGCCGATCGCTCTGTCGCTCGCGGCGCTGGCCACCGTGTTTCTTCGGATCGCTCTCGTCGGCACCGCGCGGGAGCCGGACGAAGGCGCCGCGGCGCACATCTGGCAGCTCCTGATGGCCGCCCAGCCGCCGGCCATCTTCTATTTCGCCCTGCGGTGGCTGCCGCGGGCTCCCCGCGAGGCGCTGCCGGTCCTCGCGCTGCAGATCGCCGCGACGCTCGCGGCCCTTGCTCCCGTATTCCTGTTGAAGCTCTGATCCGGAGGAAGAAGAATCGGCTTCCTCGGAGGGACGATGGCGCCGACGCGAGGCAACGGCAAGATCTTCGATCTCGGCATTCCGGCCGCCGACGTGGCGCGGTCGGTGCGCTTCGATCCGTCGGTGTTCGGCGGGAGGACGCGGAAGCGCGGCCTCCGGACGGCCGTGGACGCCTCGGTCGCGGCGGGCGGGCGGACGGCCGGCGCGGACGCGCCGGAGCGCGCGGCGCGGTTCGCCGACCCCGACGGCAACGTGCCCGGCCTGGACCGGGAGCCGCGCCCGGCGTCGGAGAACTGAGGTGGCGGGGCTCCCGGCGGATCGCCTGCAGGCCCGGCTCGCCGCCGTGGAGGAGCACGTCCGCTGCGAGAACCGCCACGACCTCGACGGGCTGATGGCGACCTTCGGCAGCGAAGCGCGCTACGACGACGAGCCCTGGGACGATCACCGGGCGGGCCGCGACGGCGTGCGCTCGTATTATGCCGATCTCCTGCGCACGGTGCCGGATCTGGAGATCGAGATCGTGAGGCGCCACGCGTCCTCCGACGCCGTGGTGCTCGAGGTCGTGATCCGCGGAACGCATCTCGGACCCTGGCGCGGCCTGCCGGCGACGGGGCGGCGCGTCGAGATTCCGCTCTGCGGCGTCTATTCGTTCGACGAACGGGACCGGCTCGCGGGCGAGCGGATCTACTACGACCGCGCGGCGGTGCTGCGGCAGCTCGGCATGTTCCACGAGCCTCGCGGCTTCGGCCGTGTCGTCACGGCCGCGAGTCACCCGATCACGATCGCGCGCGCTCTGCTGCGCCGCTCGCTTCGGAGCGGTCGGGCATGAACTTCGATCTGGACAAGAGCCTGGCCGTCCTCGAGCGCACGCCGGGCGTCCTGCGCTCGCTCCTGGCCGACCTTCCCGAGGACTGGACGCGCGGGAACGAGGGGCCGGAGACCTGGAGCCCGTTCGACGTCGTTGGCCACCTCGTCGACGCCGAGGAGACCGACTGGATGCCGCGCGCCCGTGTGATCCTCGCGCAAGGGCCGGACCGGACGTTTCCGCCGTTCGACCGGTTCCGCCACCTGCGGGAGAACAAGAACAAGCCGCTCGGCGAGCTGCTCGACCGTTTCGAGGAGCTGCGCGTGCGCAATCTGGCGGATCTCGGCGCGCTCGACCTCGGTCCTCGCGAGCTCGCGCTCACCGGCGAGCATCCGGAGTTCGGTTCGGTCACGCTGGCGCAGCTGCTCGCGACGTGGGTCGCACACGATCTCGGGCACCTCGCCCAGGCGACGCGCGTGATGGCGAAGCAATACCGGGAGGCCGTCGGGCCCTGGCGGGCGTATCTGCCGGTGCTCGACCGATGAAGGACGGATGAAGGCTCGGCGCGCCGTTTCCGACGGCGGTATGCTCCCGCTCCGCAACGCAAGAACGAGGAGGACTGTCTGTGAGCAAACGCGCGGAAACGCTCGCCGCCCGGATCGAGGAGGGCGCCAGGGGTCTCGCGGCATTCGCCGAGAAGCTGGGGGACGCCGAGTGGCGCAAGCCCATGGTGACCGGCAACGACCGCCGCACCGTCGGCATGGTCGTCCATCACGTCGCTTTCGTCTATCCGATCGAAATTGATCTCGCGAAAACGATCGCCAGCGGAAAGGCGGCCGATGTGACCTGGGAGGCGGTTGCCGAGCTGAACGCCAAGCACGCGAAGGACCAGGCGTCGGTGACCCGGGCGGAGGCGCTCGACTTCCTCCGCAAGAACAGCAAGGCGGCAGCCGACGCCGTTCGCGCGCTGAGCGATGCGGAGCTCGATACCGCCGCGCCCTTCGGGCTGGCCTACGGGGCTCCGGTCACGGCGCAGTTCGTGATCGAGGACCATCCGGTGCGCCACAGCTGGCACCATCTCGCGAAGATCAAGAAGGCGCTCGGCAAGTGACGGCGGGCGCAGGGCGGCGGCGCTAGCGAAGAGGTCCGCGGCTCCGCCGCCTTTCCGCGCTCGAAGGAGGATCGCATGCCGTCCCTCCGCATCGTTCTCGGGATCGCTTTCGCGACGCTCGTGGCTGCGCTCGTCCCGGCGTCCGCCGGCGCGTCCGATACGAGCGCCGCCGCGAAGTCGGAGGTGATGCGGCGCTCCGCGGAGTGGTCCGCCGCGGCGCAGGCACGCGACGTCGAGAAGGTCGTGGCCTTCTGGGCTGACGACGCGGTCGTGCTGCCGCCGGGAGGCCCGGCGATCTCGGGCAAGGCGGCGATCCGGGACTACGTCGTGAAGAGCTTCCAGACGCCGGGCTTCGGAATCTCCTGGAAGGCCGAAAGCGCCGTCGTGTCCGGCAGCGGCGATCTCGCCTGGGCGCGCGAGAGCAACCGCGTGACGTTCACCGGTCCCGATGGCAAGCCGATCGCGGTGGACGGCAAGGCCATCACGGTCTGGAGGAAGGGGAAAGACGGCATCTGGCGGTGCGTCGCCGACATCTGGAACGACGACGCGGCGCCGAGGCCGTAGAAAGGAGGAGGGAGACATGAACAGTCGGAGAGAGGTTCTCGAAAGCGGAATGCACGCGTGCCTCGGCGCGGCCGGGCTCGCGATGCTCGCCGCCGGTACCGGCACCGCGTCGGCCGCCGAGACGCAAGAGGCGTCGGAGAAACCTTCGCCGCAGAGGTTTCTCCTCGTCGGTCTTTGCGGATCGGAAAACCCGACACGGTCGAACTTTCCTTTCGTCTGGGCGGCGGCGCTGCACCAGGCGGGCCACGAGGTGCGGATCGAGCTCGCGGGAGACGGCACGGTGATGATGCGGACGCCCGTCGCGAACAACGTCACTGCCGTCGGCTGGCCGCCGTTCCGCGAGGCGCTCGCCCGGGTGATCGATCTCAAGATCCCGATTTACGTTTGAAAGGCCTGCGCGACCGCCCGTGGGGTGGTCGAGTCGGACTTCGAAGGCAAGAACGCGCAGTACACCAACCCGCAAATCACCGCCGCGACGATGGGATGGGCGACGAAGATTCTCGTGGTCTAGCGGCATTGGCGCTGCCGACGCATTTCGAGTGCGTCGATCCGATCCTTCGCGTGGAGGATATGGCGCGGAGCGTCCGCTATTACGTCGACGTCCTCGGCTTCGAAAACGCGCCGTGGGGGAACGGCAATTTCACACGCGTCGAGCGGGACGGGCGGGGCATCTATCTCTGCCGCGGCGGGCAGGGCCGAGGCGGCGCCTGGGTCTGGATCGGCGTCGGCGACGTGCGCGCGCTGTACCGCGTCTATCGCGAGCGGGGCGCCGTCGTCCTCCAGGAGCCGAAGAACGAGGCCTGAGCGCTCGAGATGCGGATCGAGGACCCCGACGGCAACGTGCTCCGCATCGGCTCGGATCGAGAGGATCTCGGGGAGTACGACGCTCGGTGACGCACGCCGTCTGGACGGTACGCCGCCTGCTGCCCGCGGATGCCGGTGCGTTTGTTCGCTTGCGCGGCGAAGCGCTCGACGGCGCGCCGTTCGCATTCGAGGCATCGCCGGAGGACGACTTCGCGGGCTCCGAGGAGTTCGTGCGCGACGCCTTCGCAAAGACGGATCAGGTGATCGTCGGAGCGTTCGAGCCGGAGCTCGCGGGCGTCGTCGGCGTCTTCCGCGAGCGCTCCCGGAAGGCGGCGCACAAGGCGCGCCTCTGGGGCCTCTACGTCCGGCCGGAGTTCCGCCGGATCGGCCTCGGCCTCATCCTCGTCCGCCAGGCCATCGAGTTCGCGCGGTCTCTCGAAGGCGTCGCGTCCCTCGATCTCTGCGTCGCCGAGAAGGCGTCGGCCGCGACCGCGTTCTACCAGCGGCTCGGATTCCGCGTCTGGGGCGTCGAGCCCGCAGCCCTGCGCGTTGGCGGCGAGGATCTCGCCGAGCGCCACATGCGGCTCGAGCTCTCCGGACCCGCGGGAGGCTCCGGCGCGTGAGCGCCCGCCGCGTCGCGCTCCTCCGCGGCATCAACCTCGGCAAGGCGAAGGGCGTGTGAAGAGACACGGCGGTCGTGACGGCGCTGCTGTGGACCAAAGGGACGTCGGAAGGCAAGACGTCGGATCGCAAACTCTGGTTCAGCGACACGTACGTGCGGACGCCGTCCGGCTGGAAGTACGTCCTCGGCCAGGCGTCGCTGCCGCTGCCCGCGAAGTAGCAGAGGACGCCCCCTCTCCCTCGAAGACGGGGGCGAGGGAATTGCGGAGAGAGTCGGGGTGAGGGTCTCCGATGCGCTTTCAGGCGGAGGCGGGCTCCCGCAGCAGCGCCGCACCGATCCAGACCAGCCAGATTCCCTGCGCGATCATCAGAACGCCGAAGCCGTGCACGTCGAGACCGAGGTGTCCCGTAAAGAAGGCGAGGAGAACACCCCCGGCGAGGATCAGCCCCGCGATCCCGGCGCCGCGCGGGAGCCGCCGACCGTCGTCACGGAGGATCGCCGCGGACCAGAGGAGAATGGCGCCGCACGAGGCCACGAGGTGCACCTTCGCGAAGCCCTGGTTCCAGAGTCCGGTGTAGAGAAGGAAGGCCGCCGGCACCTGGGAGCCGTCCTTCGCGACGATGCGCGCGATGACGCCCGGCGCCACGAACCCGCTCGCGACGGCGGCCGACGTCACGGCGACGCCGCCGAAGCCCCAGGCGACGAGCGCCGCGACGGAGGGGTCGGTCGTCCCGAGGCGACGCGTCAGGGCGAGCAGCCCGAAGAAGAGCACGGGCACGGTCACGAGCGCGAGACTGTGCACGAAGACGTTGAGGCGGGCGAGGCGCGGCCCGGTGTCGGGAGACAGGAGGCCGTGCGCCGTCGGATGAAGGGCCATCACGACGACGCCGGCGAGCGCGCCGGTGATGAGAAGAATCCCGGAAAGGCGGTCGTTTCGCGGCTCGTTCGTCATGGGCGCAGAGTCTCCGGGAGCCGCCGCCCCCGGTCAACCGGCCGCGCCGCGAAACGGCCCCTTTCCGAACTCCCCGCGCCATGCCGTCCGGGAACCGCCCGCCTTGACTTCGGCCGCGGCTCCTGAAAGCTTTGCAGGCGGGAGGATCGAATGGCGGAGAAGAAGGTCATTGCGGTCACGGGCGCCACCGGAAATCAGGGCGGCGGCATGGTGCGGGCGATCCTCGCGGATCCGGGCAGCGGCTTCGCGGTCCGCGCACTGACGCGGGATCCCGGGTCCGACAAGGCGAAGGAGCTCGCGAAACAGGGCGCCGAGGTCGTCGCCGCGGACCAGGACGACGTCGGGAGCCTGAAGCGCGCGTTTCGCGGCGTGCACGGCGTCTTCGGCGTGACGTTCTTCTGGGCGCACTTCTCTCCGGAGAAGGAGATGGCGCAGGCCGGCAACCTCGCCCGCGCGGCGAAGGACGCCGGCGTTCCGCACTTCATCTGGTCGACGCTCGAGGACACCCGCCGGTTCATGCCGCTGTCCGACAACCGAATGCCGACGCTGCAGGGCAAGTACAAGGTGCCGCACTTCGATTCGAAAGGCGGATCGGATCACTTCTTCTCGGACATCGGCGTTCCGACTACTTTTCTTCTGACCGCGTTCTACTTTGACAACTTCGTTTTCTTCGGCATGGGCCCTAAGCGCGGGCCCGACGGCAAGCTCGCACTCACGCTCCCGATGGCCGACAAGAAGCTGCCCGCCATCGCGGCCGGTGACATCGGCGGCTGCGCGCTCGGCATCTTCAAGCGCGGCAACGAATTCATCGGGAAGACCGTCGGGATCGCGGGCGCGTTCCTGACGGGCACGGAGATGGCGGCGTCGTTCACCCGAGCCCTCGGCCAGGAGGTGCGCTACAACGCCATCTCGCCCGACGCGTATCGCGCGCTGGGATTCCCGGGTGCCGAGGATCTCGGCAACATGTTCCAGTTCAAGTGCGACTTCCAGAAGGAGTATCTGGCCGCGCGCGATATTCCTCTCGCGCGCTCGCTCTACCCGAAGCTGCAGACCTTCGATGCTTGGCTGGCGGCGAACAAGAGCCGGATCGCGATCGACTAGGCGCGTCGCAGCGATCATCGCCTCGTTCCTGCCGGCGCCGGCGAACGAGCGCCACGACGCGGAAGCCGGCGGGTCGCTCGCGCTAAGCGCGTTCGCGTACGAGACGCCGGAGGACGTCGGCTGCATCCTGGGCGGCCTCGCGCGGACGGCGGGGGAACCGGACGCCGGCAAGTTCACGCGGACGCTCGGGCGCGGCGCCGGCGTGCGGTGGCTCATCGCCTCCGACATGGACAACGGGAACCGGCGCGCCCCGGGGCCCTAGGCTCTCGCATCGTGCGTCTCTCGCGCGTCGTCCAGGCGGTCGATCTCCACGCCTGTGGAGAGCCCGGCCGCGTCATCGTGGGCGGTGTGCTCGACGTGCCGGGCACGACGATGTTCGAGAAGATGCGCCATCTCGAGGCGCACGGGGACGATCTGCGCAAGCGGATGTTGCGCGAGCCGCGCGGCTATCCGGCGGCCAACTGCAACCTGATCCTGCCCCCGACGCGGCCGGACGCCGACGCCGGCTTCGTCATCATGGAGCAGGTCGAGTATCCCGGGATGTCCGGCACGAACACCATCTGCGTGACGACGGCGCTCCTCGAGACCGGGATGCTCGAGATGAAGGAACCCGTTACCGATCTCGCCCTCGAGGCGCCCGCGGGACTGATCCGAGTGCGAGCGGACTGCGGCGGCGGCAAGGTGAGGCGCGTCACGTTCGAGAACGTGCCGGCCTTCGCCGTTTACCTCGACCGCGCGATCGAGGTGCCGAAGCTCGGGACCGTCACGGTGGACGTGGCGTGGGGCGGGATGTTCTACGTCATTGCGGACGCCGCGCCCTTCGGGCTGAAGCTGACGCCCGAGGAGGGCCGCGACATCACGCGGATCGGCGAGATGATCAAGGCCGCCGCGCAGGAGCAGCTCCCGGTCGCGCATCCCGAGCAGCCCGGTTTTCGCGAGATCACGATCGCGCAGCTCTCCGGCGAGCCGTCGGGCCCGCACGCCGACCGGCGCAATTGCGTGATCGTCTCCACGGGGAGGCTCGACTGGAACCGCCCCGCGACCTGGACGGGCGCGATCGATCGCTCGCCCTGCGGCACCGGCACGTGCGCGAAGATGGCCGCGCTCCACGCGAAGGGGAAACTCGCTCTCGGCCGGGATTTCCGACACGAGGGCGTGCTCGGCACGGTGTTCACGGGCCGGCTGCTGCGCGAGACGCAGGTGGGAGGCCGGCCGGCCGTCGTGCCGACGCTCTCGGGCCAGGCCTGGATCACGGGGTTCGCGAGCTACGTGCTCGATCCCGAAGATCCGTTTCCGGAGGGATTCACGGTCGGGGATATCTGGTGAGCCGTCGCTGCGGCTTGCTCGGGATCCTGCTGGCCGCGCTCGATCAGGGCGTAATAGCCCTGTAGCTCACCACGCGCGGCTTCCACCGGCGGACGACTCGGCCAAAGGGCCTCGATCGTCCGCCTGGATCCCTCGCGACGCCTTCGCTCCCGCGGCGCGAAGCTCCTCCCTCGATGACCTCGGGAGCCTCCTCGCGCCGCGAGCTCATGTCCCAGTCCGGCTGTAACAGTCGTTCGCAGCGCGACGAATCTTCTCGAAGGCGACGAATGACGAATGGCGGCCGAAAGGGCCGCCCCTACGACCGGACCAATGGAAGCGTAGGGGCGGGGCTTGTCCCCGCCCGAAAAGAGCAAGGGCGGCCGCAAGGGCCGCCCCTACTGAATGACCGAGCCGCTTCCGCATCCCGACTACTTCACTCCCAGCAGCTCGACCTCGAACAGCAGCGTCGCATTGGCGGGGATCACCGATCCCGCGCCGCGCGCGCCGTAGCCGAGCTGCGGGGGGACGAGCAGGAGGCGCTTGCCGCCGACCTTCATCGTCGAGACGCCCTGGTCCCAGCCCTTGATGACGCGCCCCATGCCGAGCGAAAACTCGAACGGCTGCCCGCGGTCGACCGAGCTGTCGAACTTCTTGCCCTTGGCGCCGTCTTCCCACAGCCATCCCGTGTAGTGCACGACGCACGTCTGCCCGTTCTTGGGCGACGGGCCGTCGCCCTCTTTCAGGTCCTGGTACTTGAGGCCCGTCGGCGTCATCGTCCACTTGGGTTCCATCTTCTGCTCCTTCTGCTCGTCGGCCGACGCCAGGGGCGCGGCCAGCATCAGGACTGCCGCCGCGGCGGCGAGGAGGGCGGTCGTCTTCCTCATGGGGTATCAAGCTCCTTTCGCGCGGATGTTCGATCCGGCGCCGGAGTTTAACCCGACTCCGGGCCGGAGAACCCTCGAGACGCTAGCTGGGGCGGCTCGCGGAGTCTCTCGCCGACGCCCGCGGCGCGAGAGACGAGCTGCGATCCGTCGACGCGCCCCGCGCCGCATCGTGCGGCGCTCGCTTCTGGGAGCGCGCGTGATGTTTGCGCGCCGCGGCACCGGATCGCGGCGTCGGCTTCTTCTCGGGGGCCGAGGCGGGAAGCCCCGGACCGTCCGCCCCGGCCATCTCGGCGTCCGGCAGCGCCGCCGCGAGCGGCCCGGCGAGGAGCAGGGCCGCGAGAGTCAGTGGAAGAAGGCGGCGGACGGTCTTCATGGAGCCTCCTCGGGTCGGCCTCAAGTGGCGCGCAAGGCGAGCATCGGATCGACGGTCGTGATCCGCCGCGCCGGCAGGAGGCTCGCTCCCGCCGCCACCCCGGCGAGCACGACGGACATCGCGAGAAACGTGGGCGGATCGGTGGCGTTCACTTCGAAGAGCAGGCGCGACATGGCGCCGGCGAGGAGGTGCGCCCCGGCGAAGCCGATGGCCAGGCCGATCGCGACGAGCGTCATCGCCTGCCGGAGCACCATGCCGATGACCGACCGCGGATCGGCGCCGAGCGCGAGCCGGATTCCGAATTCCTGCGTCCGCTCGCCGACCGAGAACGCCACGACGCCCGCGATCCCGGCCGACGTGATCGCGAGCGCGAGCGCGGCGAACAGGCCGAGAAGGAGCGACGTCAGCCGCGGCGAGGCGAGCGCGTTCGCGCGCACCTGTTCGAGCGTGCGGAAGCGGTCGACCGCCTGGTCCGCGTCGATCCCGTGGACGGCGTCGCGCACGAGGCGCGTGAGCTGCATCGGGTTCGACGTCGACCGCACGAGGAGCGTCGAGGAGAGCGGGGGATACTGCTCCTGCGCGAGATACACCTGGTCCGTGGGACGCCGGTCGAGGCCGTACTGGCGCACGTCGCCGACGATGCCGACGATCTCGATCCAGGTCTTGCCGTCGTCGATGGAAAGACGCCTGCCGATCGGGCTTTCGGTCTTCCAGAGGTGCCGCGCCATCGTCTGGTTCACGAGCGCGACCGGCGTCGCATCCGCCCGGTCCGCCGGCGTGAAACCGCGCCCCTGCTGCACCGGAATGCGGACGGTCTCGAGGTAAGCCGTGCTGACCTGCTGGAAGTCGGCCTGCGGCTGGTTCTCGGGTCGCGCGGGGGGCCATCCCTCGATCAGGAAGTTGCCGCTCTGCGGCCCGCCGTCGTTGAGCGGGAACGTGCCCGAGATGGCCGCCGACACGACGCCGGGCTGTCCCTTGAGCCGCTCGAGCAGGCGCGTCTGGAAGTTGCGCCGCTTGTCGCGGTCCATGTATTTGGAGAAGTTGAGGTCGAGCCGCGTCGTCAGGACGCGCTCGGTGCGGAACCCGAGCTCGACGCTCGCGAGCTTCCCGAGGCTCCGCAGCATGAGACCCGCGCCGATGAGAAGCATGAAGGAGACCGCGACCTGGACGACGATCAGCGCGTCGCGCAGGCGGTGCCGCCCGGCGCCGCTCGAAGTGCGCTCGCCGCCCTCGTGCAGCGCCGCGAAGAGGTTCTGGCGGCGCGACATCGAGGGGAGCAGGCCGAAGGCGAGTCCGGTCGCCACCGACACGCCGAGGGCGAAGAGGAGCACCGGCGCGTCGATGCGGATCTCGGCGGCGCGCGGGGTGAAGCGCGCGGCGAAAGACTTGAGCAGATCGAGGCCGCCGGCGGCGATTCCGATGCCGAGGAGTCCTCCCGCGAGCGAGAGGACGAGGCTCTCGGTCAGCATCTGCCGCGCGAGACGCGCCCGTCCGGCCCCGAGCGCCGTGCGCAGCGCGAGCTCCCGCTGGCGGCGAAGCTGTCGCGCGAGGGTCAGGTTCGCCACGTTGGCGCAGGCGAGCAGGAGGACGAGCGCCACTGTCGCGAGGAGGACGAGGAACGTCGGCCGCGCGCGCGCGGTCAGTTCCTGTCGCAACGGGACGCCGGTCACGGCGGGACGCGCCTCGAGGCCCGGATACGCGTCGCGGTACTGCACCGAGAGGCGCCCGAGGATCGTCGCGAGGTCCGCGTCGAGGGCCGGCATCGTGACGCCCGGCTTCAGGCGCCCGAAGAGCGTGAGCATGCGCGCGCCGCGGTTGTGCGACGCCGCCGCGTTGCCGCGGAACGGGCACGCGGAGGAGGGCATCCAGACGTCGTTGTCGTCGGGATAGGCCGGCATCGGGGGCAGCACGCCGATGACCGTGTGGATCTTGTCGTTCATCTTGAACGTGCGCCCGACGACCTTCGGATCACCTCCGTGGCTGCGCTGCCAGTAGTCGTAGGAGAGCACGAGGACCGGCGCGGCCCCCGGCGCGTCCTCGCCCGGCCGGAACGTCCGGCCGTAGAGCGGCCGCACGCCGACGAGGTCGAAAAAGCTTGCCGACACGACGCCGGTCTGGACCCGCTCGGGCTCCGGGTCGCGCAGGAGGATGAACCACATCGAGTGGTACTCGGCGACGCCGGAGAGCGCGCGCGTCTGGGAGCCGAAATCGGAGACTTCCGGCGGCGAGAACCCCATGTCGCTGAGGTTGGCTCCCGGCGCATCGAGCCGCAGGCGCACGAGCCGCTCGCCGCCGCCGTAGGGGAGCGACTGCAGGAAGACGCCGTGCACGACGGAGAACACCGCAACGTTCGCGCCGATGCCGAGCGCGAGCGTCGCGAGCGCGGCGACGGTGTATGCGGGGTTGCGGCGCAGGCCGCGCAGCGCGAACCGCGCGTCCTGGCGGACGCTCTCGAGCGCCGACAGGCCCCGTGCGTCGCGGCACTCGTCCTTGTACTTGTCCACGCCGCCGAAGGCGCGCAGCGTCTCACGGCGAGCCGTCTCCGGATCGAGCCCGCTCTTCTCGAGCTTCTCCGCCTCCATCTGGAGGTGGAAGCGCATCTCGTCGTCCATCTCGCGCTCGGCGCGCCGCGGGTGGAAGAGCGCGCGCAGCGAGGCCCGGAGCCCGCCCATGGCTAGCTCGCCTCCAGGACGCGGGCCACGGCCGCGGCGAAGCGCTCCCAGCTGTCGGTCTCGTCGGTGAGCTGGCGCCGTCCGGTCTTCGTCAGCTCGTAAAACTTCGCGCGCCGGTTGTTGTCGGAGTTGCCCCACTCGGACCGGATCCATCCCTTCGACTCGAGCCGGTAGAGCGCCGGGTAGAGGGAGCCCTGGTTGACCTGGAGCACGTCGCGCGAGAGTTGATGAATGCGCTGGGCAATGCCCCAGCCGTGCATCGGGGCGAGCGCCAGGGTCTTCAGGATCAGGACGTCGAGGGTGCCCTGGAGGAGCTCGCTGCGGGGGGATTCGGCGGTCATGGTCTTCTCTCCTAGTTGTTCGACAGGAGTATTCAGGCTCTCCTGTCGGATGTCAAGGGGAGAGGATGCACCCGCACCGCGCTTTCGATCATTCTGAACAGGAGTACGAGGGGATCGGGGGAAGGTTCGCCGCGAGGGACGAACGGCAACCGAGCCGTAGAATCGGGCCGTGGAAGCCGCGGACTTCCTCTTCGACGGGCAGCCCTCGGCGCCCGTCCGCCTCGTCCTCGCCCACGGAGCCGGCGCTCCCATGGACTCGCCGTTCATGAGCCGGGTGGCCCGGGGCGCGGCCGGCGAGGGATTCCGCGTGGCCCGTTTCGAGTTTCCGTACATGGCGGCGCGGCGGACCGGAGGCCGCAGCGGCGCTCCCGACCGGCCTCCAATCCTGCGGCAGGCTTGGCTCGACGCGATCGCGGCGATCCGGGCGCTCGGCGGCGGCGCCAGCGCGCCCCTCGTGATCGGCGGCAAATCGCTGGGAGGCCGCATCGCGAGCATGGTCGCGGACGAGTCGGGCGTCGCCGGACTCGTCTGCCTCGGCTACCCGTTCCATCCCCCGGGCCGGCCCGAAAAGCTCCGGACGGAACATCTGAAGGAGCTCCGGACCCGCGCGCTCTTCGTCCAGGGAACGCGGGACCCGTTCGGCACGGAGGAGGAGGTGGCGGGTTACAAACTCTCGCCGCGGATCGCCTTCCACTGGCTGCCCGACGGGGACCATTCGTGGAAGCCGCGGGGGAGCTCCGGCCGCACCGAAGCGCAGAACATGGAGGAGGGCATCGCGGCCGTCCGCGACTTCCTCAAGGCTTCCTGAAATCCCGCGGGATCCGGAACCTCGGAGGTCTCCGCGGCTCTATATCTGGCCGGAGGTCCGGACATCTTGAACGTGAAGAAGACCGATGCCCAGTGGAAAGAGACCCTGACGCCCGAGCAGTATCGCGTCCTGCGGCAGAAGGGGACCGAGCGCCCGTTCACGGGCGAGTACAACGGCTCGAAGGAGAAAGGCACATACGTCTGCGCCGGCTGCGGCAACCCGCTCTTCTCCTCCGACACGAAATTCGATTCGGGAACCGGCTGGCCGAGCTTCTGGGAGCCGATGGGGCAGGACAGCGTGCACACCGAGGAGGACCGGAGCCTCTGGATGACCCGCACCGAGGTCCAGTGTGCGAGCTGCGGCGGACATCTCGGCCACGTGTTCGACGACGGCCCGAAGCCGACCGGCCAGCGTTACTGCATGAACTCGGCGGCGTTGAAGCTGCAGCCGAAGTGACACGCGTCGGCGATAGACACTAAACTTCCCGCATGGCGCGCGGTTGGGGCCGCAGCGAGGAGGACCTCGGAGCCGAAAAGGAGCAGGCGCGCGAGAACCGCCGGTCGGAGGGAGGGCGCCGCACCGATGCGCAACGGGAGGCGCTGGCGCGCGGCCTCAGGCTCTCGCTCGCCCGCATCCAGGATCAGCTCGGCAAGGCCCCTGGCGATGCCCGCCGCCAGGCGCTCGAGACCGCGCGGACGGAGCTCCTCGAGCGACTCGCGCGGCTCGAGAGCGAAGGGCCCGCTTGAAGTTTTTGCCTGTCAGTGTCCGGGCGGGGGGATCGTCTTCAGGGTGCCGTCCGGATTGAGCGGCCCCGGCCCGCAGATGTAGGCCTCGCCGATGCGGCCGGTCATGACCACGGTGTCGGCTCCGGAGAGCACGGCCTCTTCCCGCAGGAAGTCGGGCAGTTGGGCTTCCGTCGGCACGAACGCCGGCTGGAAGTCCGGGTCGATGTTCCGGACGAACGTGCAGGTGCCGTACACCTTTTCGCGCTCGGTCGTCACCGTCACCTTGTACTTGCCCATCGCGTGCGCCTGCTGGCGGGCCACGTCGTCCGCGGCGATCTGCGTGCAGCCGAAAGTCGCCGCAATCGCCGCGGCGGCGGCGAGGAGAGAAACACGGCGGCGTCGATTCGAAGAGTTCGTGAGGACGTCAGTATGACGCATTCGACGCTGCGGCGGGGTGCCGCCCTGTAAAATCCCGGCGTGTCCGAGCCGGTCGACAATCGGGGAGTGACCGAACCGGTCAACACTCGCGGAGTGACCGATCCGGTCAACACTCGCGGAGCGACCGAACCGGTCAACGTCGAAGAGCTCGAGGCGATCGCGCGCGCACGGCTCGAGAAAGGCGTCTACGACTACTACGCCGGCGGCGCGGAGGATGAGCTCGCCGTCCGCGGCAACCGCGAGGCGTTCCAGCGTCTGCGCCTGAAGTACCGCGTGCTCGTGGACGTCTCGACCGTGGATGTCGCGACGCGCCTCCTCGGAACGCCGCTCTCGCTCCCCGTCCTCCTCGCGCCGACGGCGCTCCACCGGCTCGCCGATCCGGAAGGCGAGAAAGCAACGGCGCGCGCGGCGGCCGCGGCCGGGACGCTCATGACCCTCTCGACCGTCTCGTCCGTGCCGCTCGAGGATGTCGCCGCGGCGGCACCCTCGGGCGCGCGCTGGTTCCAGCTCTACTGCTTCGAGGACCGCGGCGAAACCGAACGACTCGTCACGCGGGCACACCAGGCGGGCTATCGCGCGCTCGTCCTGACCGTCGATGCGCCCATCCTCGGACGGCGGGAGCGCGACCTGCGAAACGCCTTCGAGGTGCCCGTCGGCCTGCCGGCGCACTCGACCGGCCGGCCGCGGGCGTCGGGGGGCCAGTGGCCGCTCCAGTCCCTCATCGGCCAGCCGGCGCTCACCTGGAAGGACCTCGCATGGCTCCGCGCGATCTCGCCGCTGCCGCTCGTGCTCAAGGGCATCGTCCGCGGCGACGACGCGGCGCGCGCGCTCGACGAAGGCGCGGCGGCCGTCTGGGTCTCGAACCACGGCGGCCGGCAGCTCGACGGCTCCATCCCGACCGCCGAGGCGCTGCCCGAGGTCGTGCGCGCGGTCGCGGGACGCGCGCCTGTCATCGTGGACGGCGGCATCCGGCGCGGCACGGACGTCCTGAAGGCCGTCGCCCTCGGCGCGACGGCGGCGGCGATCGGCCGGCCGCAGCTCTGGGGCCTCGCCGCGCGGGGCGAGTCGGGGGTCGGGCGCGTGCTCGCGATGCTTCGTGACGAGCTCGCGCTCGCGATGGCGCTCGCCGGCTGCCGGAGCGTCTCGGAAATCGACCGGAGCCTCGTCGCGTGAAGTTCACGCTCGGGACCTGGAACGTCAACGGAATCCGCGCGCGCGAGGCGCAGGTGCGCGCGTGGATCGAACGTGACCGGCCCGACGTCGTCTGTCTCCAGGAGATCAAGGCCGCGCCGGCGCAGGTGCCGGCGGCGCTCTTCGAAATGCTCGGCTACTGGAATTACTGGCACGGCGAGCGCGCGTACTCCGGCGTGTCGCTGCACGTCCGGCGGGAGACTTTCCCCGACCGCCCGGACTTCGCGCATCCCGACTTCGACTACGAGAATCGCGTCGTGACCGCGGAGCTTCCGGGCGTCACAGTGGCGTCGGTCTACGTCCCGAACGGCGGCAAGGACTATCCGGCGAAGCTGCGATTTCTCGAGGCCGTCGAGCGCTGGGCGGCCGGCCGCGACGCCGGCCGCGCCGCCGTCGTAGCGGGAGACGTGAACATCGCGCGCACGGACCAGGACGTGCACCCCAAGGAGCGCAAGGCGAACGCGATCGGCCAATTGCCGGAGGAGCGCGCGCTCCTCGAGCGGATCCTCGCGTCGGGATTCGTGGACGTCGGGCGCGCGCTCGATCCGTCGAACGACGGGCTCTTTACCTGGTGGGCGCCGTGGCGGAACCTGCGGCAACGCAACATCGGGTGGCGCATCGACTACATTCTCGCGAGCAGGGGTCTCGCGGCCGGCGCCTCCGACTGCCGGGTGCTCGCCGACTACGGAACGAGCGACCACGCGCCGGTCGTGGCGACTTTCGAGCTTCCCGTCCCGCCGGGCGAGAACCCGGGCTCTTCCGCGTCGTAGAGTCGGACACGTGCCGTCCTTCTCCCGCGACCTGCGCGACGCCTGGCGCTCCCGGACGCGCAGCCCCGGCTCGTGCACGCCGTTCGCGCTCGCGGCCCTCGCCGCGGCCTTCGGGCCCGCGCGCCGGGCGTCCCGCTCCGACCCCATCCGCGCGCTGCGGCAGGAATGATGGCGGTGGCGATTCTGCCGATCCTCCTCGCGGGGCTCCTCGGCGCGTCGGAGACGCCCGCTTCCGCGATGCCGCGCGGAGAAGTCGTGCCGAAGATCGTTTGCGCGTCCGACGCGGAGCAGAGCTACGCGCTCTATCTGCCGAAGGGTTTCTCGATGGATCGGACCTGGCCGATCCTCTATCTCCACGATCCGCGGCGCCACGGCGCGCAGGCGGTCGAGCTCTTCCGCGAGTCGGCCGAGAAGTACGGATGGATCCTCGCGGGCTCGAACAACACCGAGAGCGACGGCCCGATGTCGCCGAACATCAAGGCGATGGTCGCGATGTGGGACGACACGCACCGCACGCTGCCGATCGACCCGCGCCGCGTGTACGCGACGGGATTCTCGGGCGGCGCGCGGGCCTCGTGCCTGCTCGCGCAGAAGACGGGCAAGGTGGCGGGCGTGATCGGCTGCGGCGCGGGATTCGCCGAGGGCAACCCGCCGGAGAAGAACCTGCCGTTCGTCTATTTCGGCGCCGTTGGCGACAAGGACTTCAACTACCTGGAGATGCACGAGCTCGACGCGACGCTCGGGAAGCTGAAGGCGACGCATCGCCTGGCGGTCTTCGACGGGCCGCACCGCTGGCCTCCGGCCGACGTCTGCATGAGGTCCGTCGAATGGATGGAGCGGGAGGCGATGCGCGCGAATCTCCGCCCCCGTGACGAGGGTCTCCTCGCGGCGTGGCTCGACGGCGAGGCGAAGGCGGCCGCGGCGCTCGAGGCGGGCGGAAAGAAAGGCGAGGCGCTCGAGCGCTACCGCGGCATCGCGGCGGACTACGACGGGCTGACCGACCTGTCCGCGGTCAAGCCGAACCTCGACCGCCTGGAGAAGGATCCCGACGCGCGGCGGGCTGTCGAGAAGCAGGTCAAGCTCGAGGCGGACGAGCGGCGGACGGCGGAAGAGGCGGGGGGCAAGCTCCTGGCGGCGCTCCAGTCGGACGATCCGGTGCCGCCGAGGCGGCTCGCGCAGGACATGCGAGTTCCCCAGCTGCGCCACGCCGCCGAGGCGGCGCAGACCGAGGCCGAACGGCTGTCGGCGCGGCGCATCCTCGCGGGGCTCACCGTGCAGACGTCGTTCTACCTGCCGCGCGATTACGTGGCGAAGCACGACGCACGGCGCGCGCGCCTCTGCATCGATCTCGCGGAGGAGATGGCGCCGGATCGCGCGGGGCTCGTCTGGTACAACTACGCGTGCATGCAGGCCATCTCGGGAGACAGGAAGTCGGCGCTCGCGTCTCTGAAGACGGCGGTCGACAAGGGCTTCCACGACGCGGACCTGATGGACAAGGATCCCGACCTCGACGGGCTCCGCGCCGACGAGGCCTTCCGCAAGATCGTCGACGGAATCCGCAAGCCCGCCTGACGACCGTTCGTTTCGCGCTCCGGGTTACACTTTCGACATGGCGTCTTCCGCATTCACTCGGCGTGGATTCCTCGCCGCGGCGGGCGGCGCGCTGCTCCTGCCGTCCGCGGCGCTCGCGGCGGTCGCCGAGTCCGTCCCGAAGGACAAGCGGCGCATGCTCCAGGTCAACGGCTATGCGCTGGACGCCGAGACGCCGCTCGACGCGCTGACGACCTACATCACGCCGAACGACCTCTTCTTCGTGCGGCACCACTGGAATCCCATGTACCCGGACCTGCGGCGGTGGGCGCTCACGGTCGACGGCGAGGTGTCGGCGCCTCGGGAGTTGACGCTCGCGGATCTGAAGAAGCTGCCGCGCGCCGAGGCCACCTGCGTGCTCCAGTGCGCCGGAAACGGGCGCGGGCTCTATCGGCCGCCGATTCCCGGGGTCCAGTGGAAGGCCGGCGCCGTCGGCAACGCGCGATGGACGGGCGTGCGGGTGAAGGATGTCCTCGAGCGGGTCGGCGTGAAGTCGACCGCGAAGCATCTGCACACCTTCGGCAGCGACAAGCCGCCCGAAAAAGTTCCGCCGTTCCAACGCAGCCTCGAGATCGAAAAGGCGCTCGCCGACGGAATCCTCGCGTGGGAGATGAACGGGCAGCCGCTGCCGGCGTTGCACGGGGCGCCGTTGCGTCTCATCGTGCCGGGCTGGGCCGGCGACCACTGGATGAAGTGGCTCGTGCGTCTCTCGCCGCAGCCGGAGGCGCAGACCGGCTTCTACATGGACACGGCATACCGTTATCCGAAGACGCCGGGGGAGCCGGGGGCTCCGGTGGCGCCGGAGAACACGCAGCCGGTGACGGAGCTCTTCGTGAAGTCGAGCATCACGGACGCGCCGTCGGCCGCGAAGGTCGGGGCGGCCGTCACGATCCGCGGTTTCGCGCTCTCGGGAGCGCCGGACATCGCGAAGGTCGAGGTCTCCGAGGACGGGGGCACCTCCTGGCGCGACGCGGCCCTCGATCCGCGCCACGAACCGTATGCCTGGCGGCTCTGGTCGTTTCGGTGGGAGCCGCGCGCCGCGGGACGCGCGACGCTCCTCGTGCGGGCGACCGACAGCCGCGGGTCCGTGCAGCCGAAGGAAGCGGTCTGGAATCCGAGCGGTTACCTCCACAACGCGTGGCCGTCGGCCGAGATCGAGGTGGCGGCGTGACGCGGTGGCGCCGGCTGGCCGCAGCGGCGCTCGCGGTGGCGCTCGGCGTCGCGGCGGCGGGACCGATGCTCGCGAAGGCGCCGCGCAAGAAGAGCAAGACCAAGACGCCGGCGGCGGCCGACTTCGACGTGAAGCTGCCGGTGCTCGGGACGAGTCTCCAGGAATACCCCGCCGGTTCCGGGAAGGCCGTCGCCGACGTGGCCTGTCTGCAGTGTCACTCGGCGAGCATGGCGCTCCAGCAGCGGCTCACCGAGAAGCAGTGGACCAATGCCGTCGAGAAGATGATGCGCTGGGGCGCGGCCGTGCCTGCCGACAAGAAGGCCGAGCTCATCGCCTACCTCGTCGCGAATTTCGGGCCCGACAACGACAGGTTCGAGGCGCCGGTGACGCGGCCGGTGGGGAAGTGAGTTATCAGTCATCAGTTCTCAGTTTTCAGTTCCGGAACTGAGAGCTGATAACTGACAACTGACAACTACGCTCTTCCGTACACCGGAACGTGCGCGCCGCTGACGAGGCGCGCCTCCGGCCCGACGAGGAACAGGATCACCCGCGCGATCTCCTCGGGCTTCGGCCACTTCGAGTAGTCGGCGTCGGGACTGCTCTTCCGGTTGGCCGGCGTGTCGATGATGGACGGCAGAACGGCGTTGACGGTCACGCCCGCGTCCTCGAGCTCGGCCGCCATCGCGTCGGTCAGCGCGAGGACGGCGCGCTTGGACGCCGCGTAGGCCGCGAGATTCTTCCCGTCCTGCGTCGCCGGCCGGCTCGAGATGTTGACGATCGCGCCGGCGCCGCGCTTGAGCATCTGCCGCGCCGCTCCGCGCGACGCGAGGACCGCCGTCTTCAGGTTGAGGTCGAGCTGCTCCTGCCAGACGGCCCAAGGCGTCTCGTGCGCGGGCGAGCCGCCCGCGAAACCGCCGGCCGTGTTGACGAGGATGTCGAGCCCGCCACGGTCCTCGGCGACGCTCTCGAAGTAGTCGAGCACCGCCGTCTCGTCGGTCAGATCGAGGCGCGCCCCGGAGAGGGGAGCGTCGGCCGGGAGCCGCGCCCCCGCGCGCAGGCGCTCGAGCTCGCCCTCTTTGCGAAACGGTACCGAGACGCGCGCGCCCGCCTCGAGGAACGCGAGCACGACGGCGGTGCCGAGCGCTCCCGTTCCGCCGGTCACGACGGCGGATCTTCCGTCGAGAGTCATCCGGCGCGAATTCTACGGCGCCGGTTCGCAACGCGACCAAGTTTCGCGAAGTTCACCGAGCGAAACGACTCGTGTTGCGGGAGCCGGAGCGCAGCGAGGGGATCAGGCGGACGGCAAGCCACGGTTGGCGAGCCGGTAGCCGGTGGCGGCCGTATTCTCGCAACGAGACCATGCGAACCGCCGGAGGCGGCCGCCAGATCCTCGAGCAAGCGAAGGCGACGGAAGGCGACATATCATCGCGCGAATGGCGGCGCCCCCCGTCGGCAACATCAGCGACACGGCGCGCTGGGTGGCGATGTATCGAGCGCTCGAGAGCGAGCGCTCCGACGCGCATTTCCGCGACCCTTACGCCCGTGAGCTCGCCGGCGAGCAGGGACTGCGGATCCTCGACGCCATGCCCGGCGGGCGGTCCTCTTCCTTCGCCTTCGTCGTCCGCACCTGCCTCATGGACGAGCTCATCCTCCGCTGCATCGCGCAGGGCGCGGACACGGTCGTCAATCTGGCGGCCGGACTGGATGCGCGCCCGTATCGCATGGAGCTCCCGGGAAATCTGCGCTGGATCGAGGTGGATCTGCCGGGCATCCTCGATCACAAGGAGTCGAAGCTCGCGGCAGCGAAGCCCGTCTGCCGCCTCGAACGCGTGCGCCTCGACCTCTCGGATGTCGCCGCGCGGCGCGAGCTCTTCGCGCGCATCGGGGCTTCGTCCCGCAGCGTCGTGACCGTCACCGAGGGCCTTCTCGTCTATCTGACGCGGGAAGAGGCCGGCGCGCTCGCTTCCGACCTCCACGCGAATGCGGGCTTCCGCTGGTGGATCATCGACATCGCCTCGCCGGATCTCCTGCGCTGGATGCAGAAGCGCTACCAGCCGTCGCTGACCGCCGCGGGCGCGCCGCTCAAGTTCGCTCCGGAGGAGGGGACGGACTTCTACCGCCCCCTCGGCTGGAAGACCTTCGAGTTTCGCTCGACCTTCGAGGAGTCGCGGCGCCTGCGGCGCGCTCCGGGCTGGGCGTGGATGGCCGGCCTGATCGGTTTCTTCTCCCGCCGGCAGCGCGAGAAGCTCCACCGAATGGGAGGCGTCGTCCTGCTCGAGCGCGCGTGACGGCCGCTCGCGAAGCGCCTTCCTCTGCCGCCGAGGCGCCGGGCCGCTGGCGCGCGCTGGCGCTGCTCGCCGGCGCCGAGCTGCTCGGCATGTCGCCGTGGTTCTCCGCGGCGGCGGTCGTGCCTGCCATCTCCGTGGAGTGGCGTCTGTCCTCGGGCGGCGCGGCGTGGCTGACGCTCGCCGTCCAGCTCGGCTTCGTCGCGGGAACGCTCGTCTCGGCGATCGGCAACCTGCCGGACGTCTTTCGCACGCGGCGCTTTATCGCCGCCTGTGCGTTCCTCGCGGCAGCGTCGAACGCCCTCTTCGCGGTGGCGACGCGGGGGCTCCCTCTCGCCCTCGGGCTCCGGTTCGCGACGGGCTTCTTCCTCGCCGGCGTCTATCCGCCGGCCATGAAGGTGCTCGCGACCTGGTTTCGGCGCGGGCGCGGGATGGCGCTCGGAGTCCTGATCGCGTCGCTCACTCTGGGCAAAGCCGTGCCCTATCTCGTCAACGCGGTCGGGACGGGTCGCTGGCGTACCGACGTCCTCTGGATCTCGATCCTCGCGGCGGCCGGAGGTCTCGTCGTTCTTCTCTTCGTCGGCGACGGCCCATACGCGACGCCCGTGGCGCCCTTCGATCCGCGCCAGATGGGCCGCGTCTTCGCCAATCGCGGCGTCCGCCTGGCGGCCTTCGGGTACTTCGGCCACATGTGGGAGCTCTACGCGATGTGGACGTGGGCCCCGATCATGATCCGCGAGAGCTTCGAGAAGACCGGCGCGCCCGCGTCGCTGGCCAATTTCGCCGGGTTCCTCGTGATCGGCGCCGGGGCGATCGGGTGCATCGGCGCGGGCCTCGTGGCGGATCGCGTGGGGCGTACCCTCGTGACGTCGTGGGCGATGGGAGTCTCGGGAGCCTGCTGCCTCGTGGCGGGGTTCCTCTTCGGCGCGAGCCCGGCGCTCCTCCTCGCCGTCGCGATCGTCTGGGGCGCTTCGGTCGTCGCCGACTCGGCGCAGTTCTCCGCCGCGGTCACGGAGCTGTCCGACCCGCTCTACATCGGCACCGCGCTCACCGTGCAGACGTGTGCCGGCTTCCTCCTGACCAACGTGTCGATCGCTCTCGTGTCGTACCTCTCCGGCGCCGTCGGCTGGGGCCTCGCCTTCGCGGCCCTCGCGCCGGGACCCGTCTTCGGCGTGATCTCGATGCTGCGGCTGCGCGCGCTGCCGGAGGCCGTCCGGATCGCGCAGGGCCGGCGCTGACTGCTGTTAGGATCGCGCGCGATTTTTCGAGGAGGTTTGGGATGAAACGGAGTTTCCTCGCTCTGACGGCGGCGTTCGCCCTGGTTTCGAATCTGACGGCGGCGGACGCGCCGGCGCCATCGCGCGTCGCGCTCAAGGCCGCGCGCATGATCGACGGGAAGAGCGACCGGGCCATCGCGCCGGCCGTCGTGCTGATCGAGAACGACCGGATCGTCGCCGCCGGTTCTTCCGTCACGATTCCCGAAGGCACGCGCGTCGTGGATCTCGGCGGCGCGACGCTCCTGCCGGGGTTGATCGACATGCACGACCACCTGACCCTCATGCCGGACAACCTCGGTTACAAGGGGCTCGGCCTCTCGATTCCGCGCGAGGCGCTCGACGGCGCCGCCAACGCGCGCCGCACGCTCGAGGCCGGCTTCACGACGATCCGCAACGTCGGCGCCGGCGGGTTCACCGACGTGGCGCTGCGCGACGCCGTCGCCGCGGGCGAGCTGCCGGGACCTCGGATGATCGTTTCGGGGCCGGCGCTCGGCATCACCGGCGGCCACTGCGACAACAACCTCCTTCCGTTCGAGTTTCACTACCGCGAAACCGGCGTGGCCGACGGTCCCTGGGAGGCGCGCGCGAAGGTCCGCGAGGTCATCAAGTACGGCGCGGACGTGATCAAGATCTGCGCCTCCGGCGGAGTTCTCTCGAAGGGCGACCAGCCCGGCACGGCGCAGTACTCGCCCGAGGAGATGAAGGCGCTCATCGAGGAGGCGCACCGGCTGGGCCGGAAGGTTGCGGCGCACGCGCACGGCACGCAGTCGATCAAGGAGGCAATTCTCGCGGGCATCGACTCGATCGAGCACGCAAGCCTCATCGACGACGAGGGCATCCGCCTCGCGAAGGAGCACGGCACCTTCCTCGTCATGGACATCTACAACGACGACTACATCCTCCAGCAGGGGGAAAAGGTCGGCATGCTGCCCGAGTCGATCGAGAAGGAGAAGAAGCTCGGGAAGCTCCAGCGCGAGAACTTCCAGAAGGCCGTCAAGGCCGGCGCGAAGATGGCGTTCGGGACCGACGGCGGCGTCTACCCGCACGGCGACAACGCGAAGCAGTTCGCCTACATGGTCCAGTACGGCATGACGCCGATGCAGGCGATCCAGGCGGCGACCGTCAACGCGGCGGAGCTGGCGGGGTGGTCGGACCGGGTGGGCTCGATCGAGGCCGGCAAGTTTGCCGACGTGATTGCGGTCGCGGGCGATCCGCTCGCGGACGTGCGGGCGCTCGAGAAAGTCGGCTTCGTGATGAAGGGCGGAGAGGTCGTGAAGAACGAGCTGAGCGCCGGCCGGTAGGGGCGGGGCTCGTCCCCGCCCGCGGGATCCCGGGCGACCGCAAGGGCCGCCCCTACGACGCGGGCCCCGGGATCTGCTCCACGTGATGCTGCAGGTGCGCGACGTAGTCGCGCCGCAGATGCTCGAGCGTCGCCGGCTGGCCGGCGGGCACCGCCACCATGAGGATCTCGTCGAAGGTATGCTTGCGCGTCTCGCGCCGCCAGAGCTCCTCGGGAATCTCGTCCATGACCCGCGCGAGATGCAGGTTGTACAGCCGCCACAGCTCGACGAGATCCGCCCAGGGCTCCTCGCGGTAGTTCTGGTGGCGCACCCACTCGTCCTGAACGTATCCCGGAAAGACGAGGTCCTCCTGGAATTGCGCGCGCACGAAGCGCTGGTGGTTGTTGGACGCCGAGTCGATCAGGTGACCCATCACCTCGCGCGGAGACCACTTTCCCGGCGCGCGCGGCACGGCGCTCTGCGGCTCCGTCACGGCGCGCAGCTTCGGCAGCGCGCCGGCGACCGCACGACGCAGCGCGTTGCCGCGCATCGGCAGCGCTTCGACCGACTCGCGCATCAGGAGGCCGCTCCCGCGAGATCCGACGTCGCGAGGAAGCGCGGCGGCTGCCGGTGCTTCGTCGCCTTCTCGAAGGCGTAGGCGATCTTGAAGAGCGCCGGCTCGCTCCAGGCGCGTCCGAAGAAGGAAATTCCCACCGGAAGGCCGCGGAAGTAACCGGCCGGCAGCGTGACGTGCGGGTATCCGGCCACGGCGGGAAGCGTCGAAGAGCCGCCGACGCCGTAGTCGCCGTTGATGAGGTCGATGAGCGTCGCGGGGCCGCTCGTCGGCGCCACGAGCGCGTCGAGCTTGTTGGCGTCCATCGTCTTGTCGATGCCTTCCTTCCGGGAGAGACGCAGGCTCTTCTCGAGCGCGTCGCGGTAGGCCTTGTCCGTGAGCGGTCCCTTCGCCTCGGCCTTCTCGAAGATCTCCTGGCCGAAGTAAGGCATCTCGCGGTCGCGATTCTGCTCGTTGAACGCGATGAGGTCCTTGAGGCTCCGGTTCCTCGCGCTTGGAGGGAGCGCGGCGAGATAGGCGTTCAGGTCCGCCTTGAACTCGTAGAGGAGCACCTCGAACTCGCCGTCGCCGATCTCCGACGCGCTTCCGAGCTCCACGGGATCCACGATCACGGCGCCCTGGCGCTTCATCTCGGCGATCGCCGCCTCGACGATCCGGTCGGCCGCGGGGCTCTGCCCGAAGAGGCCTTTGCGCGGGATGCCGAGGCGCGCTCCCTGGAGACCCTTCGGATCGAGGAAAGCGGCGTAGTCGCGCGCGATCTTGCCTGCCGCGTCCTTCGTGGCCGGGTCGGCCGGATCGACGCCCGCCATCGCGGTCAGGAGCACGGCGGCGTCGGCGACGGAGCGGCACATCGGTCCGGCCGTGTCCTGGCTGTGCGCGATCGGGATGACGCCGGCGCGCGAGAGGAGCCCCAGCGTCGGCTTGAATCCGACGAGACCGCAGTTGTTCGACGGCGAGACGATCGAGCCGTCCGTCTCGGATCCGACGGCCGCCGCGCAGAGGTTCGCCGCCGCGGCGGCGCCGGAGCCCGAGCTCGACCCCGAGGGATTCCGGTCGAGCGCGTAGGGATTGCGGCACTGGCCGCCGCGCCCGCTCCAGCCGGAGGAGGAGTGCGTCGATCGGAAGTTGGCCCACTCCGAGAGATTCGCCTTGCCGAGGAGGATCGCACCGGCGTCGCGCAGCCGCTTCGCGATGTGCGCGTCGGCGGCGGGGATGCTCCCCTCGAGCCCGAGCGAGCCCGCGGTCGTCGTCATCCTGTCGGCCGTCCCGACGTTGTCCTTGAGAAGGATCGGGATGCCGTGGAGCGGCCCGCGGACCTTGCCGGCTCTGCGCTCGGCGTCGAGGCCGTCGGCGATCGCGAGGGCGTCCGGGTTCGTCTCCAGAACCGCGTGCAGCGCGGGCCCCTGGCGGTCGAGCGCCTCGATGCGCGCGAAATATTTCTCCGTCAGGGAGCGCGCCGTGTCCTGACCCGCCTCCATGCGCTTGTGCAGGTCGGCGATCGAGAGTTCCGCGAGCTCGAAGTCGGCCGCCGCGGCGGCCTCGGGCGGCGGGGGCGGCGGGGGAGAGGCGGCGTGCGCCGCGCCCCGCGGAAGCGTCAGGGTGGCCG
Organism: Thermoanaerobaculia bacterium; assembly: GCA_035498835.1. Lineage (GTDB taxonomy): Bacteria > Acidobacteriota > Thermoanaerobaculia > UBA5066 > Gp7-AA6 > DATBFU01. Next base: position 557 of record DATJZU010000034.1, on the reverse strand, counting down.
CGCCCGCCGCGCCGTACCGGAAGAGCGCCCGGCGATTCACGCCCGCGCCCGAGCTCCTGCGACCCGTCATGCGATCCTCCCTTTCGTTGCGCCGACTGTATCGCTCCGCCGCTCGAGGAGCACCACGTCGCGCCAGACGCCCGCCATGCAGCCGAGGCGCCGCCGAACGCCGACGACATGGAATCCGTTGGCGCGATGGAGCGCGATCGAGGCCTCGTTCTCCGGAAAGATGCCGGCCTGGAGCGTCCAGACACCTTCCGCCTCGGCGCGCGCGACGAGCTCGGCGAGCAGCGCCTTTCCGACGCCGCGGCCCCGAGCCTCCGCGCCGACGTAGACGCTGACTTCGGCGACGCCCGCGTACACGGCGCGCGACGAGAACGGCGAGAGAACCGCCCAGCCCAGGAGACGCCTTTCATCGCCTTCGCGCGCGGCCAGGCGCGGCGCCGGGAGATGGTCGGCGTCCCAGCTCTCCCACGACGGGGCGCCCGTCTCGAACGTGGCGTTTCCGGTCGCGATCCCCTCGAGGAAGATGCGCCGGACGTCCTCCCAGTCGCCCG
>DATJZU010000033.1:0-2243 GCA_035498835.1 Thermoanaerobaculia bacterium | reverse complement strand
CTGCATTAAATGGGGTGCGTCGTTTCACGCCTCCGGTGACACCGTTAGACCCGGCGATTGAGACTCGCCGAGATCTTTCCCACTTCCCGCCGTCGCTGGACACCCCCGCCCTTGGGCGCTAGTCTCGTCGCGGGAGACATTCGATGAAGCCCTACATGCGGCTGACCGAGCCGCTGGTGCGCGACAACGGGAGGCTCCGAAAGGCCTCCTGGAACGAGGCGCTCGATCGGGCGGCCAACGGGTTCCGGCGCATCCGCGACGAGCGCGGCGGGGAGGCCTTCGGCCTCTTCTCCTGCTCGAAGGCGACCAACGAGGTGAACTACTACGCGCAGAAGTTCGCCCGCGTCGCGATCGGCAGCAACAACATCGATAGCTGTAACCGCACCTGACACGCCCCCAGCGTCGTCGGTCTGACGACGGTGTTCGGGGCGGGGGGCGGGACGAGCTCCTACCGGGAGGCGGAGGAGGCGGACGTCATCCTCCTCTGGGGCTCCAACGCGCGCGAAGCGCACCCGATCTACTTCCATCACGTGCTGAAGGGCGTGCGCAACGGCGCGCGCCTGATCGTCGTGGACCCGCGGCGCACGGCGTCGGCGCAGTGGGCGGACACCTGGCTCGGCCTCGACGTCGGCTCGGACGTCGCGCTCGCCAACGCGATGGGGCGCGAGATTCTCCACGCCGGCCTCGAGAATCGCGAGTTCATCGCGCGCGCGACCGCGAGCTTCCCGAATTACCGCGAGAGCGTCGAGAAGTACACGCTCGAGTACGCCGAGCGCGAGACGGGCGTTCCCGCGGCGGCGATCCGTGACGCGGCGCACGCCTACGCGAAGGCCGGTAAAGCGCAGCTCTGCTGGACGCTCGGCATCACCGAGCACCACAACGCGCTCGACAACGTCTTCGCGCTGATCGACCTCGCGCTGCTGACGGGACACGTCGGCCGCTGGGGCTCCGGCGTCTGCCCGCTGCGCGGCCAGAACAACGTGCAGGGCGGCGGCGACATGGGCGCGCTGCCGAACAAGCTGCCCGGCGGGCAGGACGTCGAGAACCCGAAGTCGCGCGCGAAGTTCGAGCGCGCTTGGAAGTCGCCGATCCCGCACCGGCGCGGCTGGCACCTCTCGCGGATGTTCGAGGAGATGGAGCACGGCAGGCTCCGCGCGCTGTACGTCATCGGCGAGAACCCGGCCCAGTCGGAGGCGGACCAGGCGCGGGCGCTCCGCCTCCTCGAGGGCCTCGATCATCTCGTCGTCCAGGACATTTTCCTGACGCGCACCGGCGAGATGGCGCACGTCGTCCTGCCGGCCGCCGCGTCCTGGTGCGAGGACGAGGGGACCGTCACGTCGAGCGAGCGCCGCGTCCAGCGCGTGCGCAAGGCGCTCGAGCCGCCGGGGCAGGCGCGTCCGGACCTCGAGATCCTCCATGAGCTCGGAAAGCGGCTCGACGTCGAGCTCGGTTCTCCCGAGGCCGAGAAGGTCTGGAACGAGCTCCGGTCCCTCTCTTCCTGGCACGGCGGGATGAGCTATCGCCGCCTCGAAGAGCTCCACGGCCTCCAGTGGCCCTGCCCGGACGAGTCGCATCCCGGAAGCCCGTTCCTGCACGGACGGCTCTGGAAGGACCCGCCGGATCCGCCGCTCGCCCTCTTCGTGGCCGTCGAGCACGAGCCTCCGGTGGACCGTCTGACCGAAGAGTTCCCGGTGCGGCTCACGACGGGCCGCCGCCTCGACTCGTTCAATACCGGCGTTCAGACCGCGGGCTACACCTCGCCGCTGCGCCGCCCGGAGACCCTGGACATCTCGCCGGAGGACGGCGCGCGTTGGTCCGTCGCCGACGGCGAGATCGTGCGCGCCGTGTCACGCCGCGGCGCCATCTCGGTGCCGGCGCGGTACGACGAGACGCTGCGGCCGGGGCTCGCGTTTCTGACGCTCCACTTCCAGGACGACGCGGCGACGAACATCCTGACGATCGACGCGACAGACCCGAAGACGGGAACCGCGGAGTTCAAGGCCGCGGCGATCCGGGTCGAAAAGCTGGGACAGAGCGCCTAAGCTCCGCTGCGCCTTCGGCTACAGTTAGCGCGTCGTGGACCTGCACCTGATCCCCGGGGCGGAGCCCTCGGCCGCCGAGCGCGCCGCGGTGGACGCCGTCATCGGCGCTCCCGCCTCGGGCTGGGAAGGCGGGACGCGGCGCCCGGACCTCGACGGGCACGTCGCGACCGGCGGCGACGCGATCCGCGCCCGCCGGCACCT
>DATJZU010000032.1:0-19096 GCA_035498835.1 Thermoanaerobaculia bacterium | reverse complement strand
TCAGTACGGCATCTCGTCGTCGCCGAGGCCGAGCATGTGCCCGATCTCGTGGACGACGGTGTCGCGGATCTCGCGGACCGCCTCGCCGCGGGTCGCGCAGGAGCGCAGGATCGGGCCCCGGAAGATCGCGATCTGCGCGGGCAGCGCGCCCGTCGCGGCCTCGCGCTCGAAGAAGGGCACGCCGCGGAAGACGCCGAAGAGCTCCTCGTCGTCGGGGGTCTCCGTCTCCTCGTAGTCCTCCTCGGACGGCTCTTCCTCGACGATCACCACGACGTTGTCGAGATACTTCCGAAACTTCTGGGGCACCGACGCCAGGGCCTCCTCGACGCAGGCCTCGAACTGGGCGGGACCGATCCGACTCGATGACATTCGAACGGGCGGGGACGAGCCCCGCCCCCTACCCGCTCTCCTTCACGAACAGCCGCTCGAAGTTGGCGGTGGTGGCGCGCGCCACCGTCTCGAGATCGACGCCCTTGACCTCCGCGAGCTTCTTCGCCGTCTCGACGACGAAGGCGGGCTCGGCGGGCTTGCCGCGGTGCGGCACGGGAGCGAGATACGGCGTGTCCGTCTCGACGAGCATCGCGTCGAGCGGGAGCCCCGCCGCGGCCTCGCGGATGTTTTCGGCGGCGCGGAACGTGATCATCCCCGAGAACGAAACGAGGTAGCCGAGCCCGATCGCGCGGCGCCCGTATTCGGCGTTCTCGGTGAAGGAATGAAACACGCCCGGACGCTCGCGGCGCGGCAGGCGCTCGAGCAGCGCCATCATCTCCGGGCCGCTCTCGCGGTTGTGCAGGATCGCGGGCTTGCCAAGCCGCGCGGCGAGATCGAGCATCCATGCGAGGACCGCGATCTGCTTCTCCCGCGGCGAGTGGTCGTAGTGGAAATCGAGGCCGACCTCGCCAATGGCGGCGACCCGCGGCTGCCGCGCGAGATCCTCGAGAGAAGCTCCGTCGCTTGTCGGATCGAAGTCTTTCGCCTCGTGCGGGTGCACGCCCACGGCGGCCCAGACGTCCGTATGGCTTGCCGCGAGCGCGGCGGCTGAGCGGGAATCCGGGAGGGTCGTCCCGGGCACGAGGAACCGGGAGACGCCCGCGGCGCGCGCCCGCCCGAGCAGCGCCTCCGCGTCGACGCCCATCTGCAGGTGGCAGTGGGAGTCGGAGAGAGGCGTCAATCTACTTGACCCGGCTGCCGGGCGGCACGTCGGAGGCCACCTCGAGAAGCGACGGCTCCCCGGCCTCGCCGACCGTCGCCGCGAGCACCATGCCGTTCGACTCGACGCCCATGAGCTTGGCCGGCTTCAGGTTCGCGACGACGACGATGTTTCGCCCCACGAGCGCCTCCGGCGCGTACTTCGCGGCGATGCCGGCGACGATCTGGCGCTCCTCGCCGCCGAGGTCCACCTGCAGCCTCATGAGCTTGTTCGACTTGGGCACGCGCTCGGCGGCAAGCACCCTCGCCGTCCTCAACTGCACCTTCTGAAAGTCCTCGATCCCGATGCGCCCGTCGGACGACAGCGGCGGCGCCGGGGCCGCTGGGGCCGCCGGTGCGGGAGGCGGCGGAGGCGTCTGCGATTCGCTCATGGTCTGCTCCTTTCCGCCGAGATAGGCCGCGGCGTCGGCGCGAGGAAAGAGGGCGGGAGACTCGGGCAGCGGCGTCCCCGGCACGAGCCCTCCCCACTCGAGGTCGGCCGCGACGGGATCGCGGGCGGGCCGCCCGAACGTCTCGAAGATTTTTCGCGATGTCGCGGGCAGGAACGGCGAAACGAGGACGCCGAAGAGCCGGACGCCCTCGGCCGCCGCGTAAAGAATGTGCGACAGGCGGGCCGACGCGCCCTCTTCCTTACGCACTTTCCACGGCTCGCGCGCCACGATGTGCCCGTTGATCTCCGTGAGATACCGCCAGAGCGTCTCGAGCGCGCGGTTCCAGGCGAACCCTTCCATCGCGGCGCGCCAGTCGGGAAGGGCCCGCTCGTAGGCGGCGCGAACCTCGTCGCCGGCGCCGCTCTTCTCGGGAGGCACTCCGCCGAAGGACTGGCGGCAGAGCGCGGCGACGCGCGACACCGTGTTCCCGAGGTCGTTGGCGAGGTCGGCGTTGTACCTCGAGAGGAACGCCTCGTCGGAGAAGAGCGCGTCCTGGCCGAAGGCCATCTCCCGCATCAGGAAATAACGCAGCGGGTCCGCGCCGAAGCGCGCGACGAGCGCGTCGGGTCGAACGACGTTGCCGACGGACTTCGACATCTTCTTCGCGTCTCGCAGCCACCATCCGTGCGCCCAGACCGTCGTCGGCAGCGGCAGACCCGCGGAGAGCAGGAACGCCGGCCAGTAGACGGCGTGGAACCGCAGGATGTCCTTGCCGATGAGGTGAACGCGCCGGCCGTCGGGCGCCGCCCAGAACTGGCGGTACGGGCCGTCGTCGGGCGAACCGAATCCGAGGGCGGTGATGTAGTTCGCGAGCGCGTCGAGCCAGACGTAGACGACGTGGCCGGGGTGCCCCGGGAACGGGATGCCCCAGGTCAGCTTGCTGCGGGAGACCGAGAGATCCGTGAGCCCGCCGCGCACGAAGGACGCGACCTCGGCGAGGCGGGAATCGGGCCGGACGAAGTCGGGGTGGGTTTCGTAATGGCGCAGGAGGGGCTCGGCGTATCGCGAGAGGCGGAAGAAGACGTTCTCCTCGGACTCCCAGGTGCAGGGCGTTCCGTGGTCGGGACATCGGCGCTCCGGACCGATCTCCTTCTCCGTGTAGAAGGTCTCGCAGCTCGCGCAGTACCAGCCCTCGTGTTTCGCGACGTAGAAGTCGCCTGCCGCTTCGATTCGGGCGATGAGCGCCTCGACTCCACGGCGGTGGCGCGGCTCCGTCGTGCGGATGAAGTCGTCGTGCGCGATGTCGAAGGTGCGATAGAGCTCGTGATAGCGCGCCACGACGCGATCCGCGAGCGCGAGCGGGGCGACGCCCTGCGCGGCCGCCGCCTTCTCGATCTTCTGCCCGTGCTCGTCCGTGCCCGTCAGCAGCCGGGTCGGCTCGCCCAGCAGCCGGTGAAAACGCGTGGCGACATCGCAGACGACCGTCGAATAGATGTGCCCGATGTGCGGCAGGTCGTTGACGTAGTAAATCGGGGTCGTGAGGTAGAAGGGCTTCATTCGAGAAGAAGTTATCAGTTATCAGTCGTCAGTTATCAGTTCCAGAACTGTGAACTGATAACTGTAAACTGATGACTCACAAGAGCCCCGCCTCGCGGAACGAAACGCACCCGTCCCGCGCCACGACGATGTGGTCGAGCAGGCGCAGCCCCACGGCCTCGGCCGCCGAGGCGAGTCGGCGCGTGAACTCGCGGTCCTCGCGCGACGGCGACGGGTCGCCCGACGGATGGTTGTGGTACACGATGAGCGCGGCGGCATTCGCGAGCAAAGCGCGTTTCAGCAGCTCCCGTGGCTCGACGACCGCGCGGTCGAGCGTGCCGCGGTAGATCTCGGGATCGTGGCGCAGCAGCCGGTTGCGCGCGTTGAGATACAGCGCCCCCGTGCGCTCCTGCGTGCCGTCCCCCTGGGACCGCCGGAGCGACTCCTTGACGAGGCGCGGCTCGTTCAGAAGATCGCGGTCGGTCAGCGTGACCGTTGCGAGCCGTCGCGCGATCTCGAGCGCGGCCTCGATCGCGGCGCCGCGCGCCTGCTTTATCCCGCGCTCGCGGCGCAGCTCGGCGCCCGAGACGCCGGCGAGGCCCGCGAGGCCGCCGTGGGCCGCCAGCAATCGCCGGGCGCGATCGAGCACGCTCTCGCCGCGGGAGCCGGTTCCGAGAAGCAGCGCCAGGAGCTCCTCGTTCGAGAGCGCCGACGGCCCGAGCCGGGTGAGGCGCTCGCGGGGCCGGTCCTCGTCGGGAATGTCGCGGACGCGGATCGGGAAAGCCGCGGGAAATTCGGTCATGGCGTCTTTTCGACGGAAGACCGCCGGATCGCCGACGCGACCCGATGAGGAGGCGCCATCCTGCCACCGGCGGGTGGAGAATGCAACCGTGCGCGGGCTCCTGATCGCCGCGGGCCTCCTCCTCGTCGCGGCCGGACTGTTGTGGCCGATCCTGTCACGCTACGCGGGAAGGCTGCCGGGAGACGTGGTCGTGCGCCGGCCGGGATTCACGCTCGTGTTCCCGATCGTCACCTGCATCCTCGTCTCGCTGCTCCTGACCCTGGTCCTCTGGCTCTTCCGGCGCTGACGTTCGCGCCCGGCGCGCTCAGTCGCCGTCCGGCCAGCTCCGCTCCGAGTCGCCGACCGCGAGAACGATCTTGCCGCTCTGCTTTCCCTCCTCCAGGCGCGCGTACGCCTCGGCGGCGCGGGCCAGCGGATAGACGCGGTCGATGCGCGGCGAGAGCGCGCCCGAGCCGACCGCCGAGAGCAGCTCCCGGAACTCGCGGTCGTTGGCCATGGTGGAGCCGAGGATCGCGATCTGCTTCCAGTAGACGAGGCGGATCTCCTCCTTCGGGTTGGGCCCGGTCGTCGCGCCGCACGTCACGATGCGCCCGCCCTTGCGCACGGCTTGCAGCGACGTCATCCACGTCTTTTCGCCGACGGAATCGAGGACGACGTCGACGCCGCGCTTGGCCGTGATCGCGCGGATCGCCTTCGCGACGTCCTCGTGCGTGTAGTCGATGACGACTTCGGCGCCGGCATCCTTCAGCCAGCGAATCTTTTCGTCTCCCGATGTCGTCGCGAAGACGCGCGCGCCGCAGAGTCGCGCGATCTGCACGGCCGCTCCGGCCACGCCGCCGCCTCCGCCGTGAATGAGCACCGTCTGGCCGGGGCCGAGCGCGCCGCGCCCGACGATCAGCCGCCAGGCCGTTTGGTAAGCCAGCGGAAACGCCGCCGCCTCCTCGAAGGAGAGGCGCGCCGGAATCGGGAACACGTTGCGTGCGGGCACGACGACCTTCTCGGCGAACGTGCCCGGGCCGTGCTCTCCGACGATCTGGAACTTGATGCACAGGCTCTGCTCCCCGGAGCGGCAAAACTCGCAGACGTTGTCGTAGAGCCCGGGCTGCACGAGAACGCGATCGCCCGGAGTGAGACCCTCGACGCCCGCCCCGACGGCGTCCACGACGCCGGCCGCGTCCGCGCCCGGAATCTGCGGGAGCGGCACGTCGGGAATTCCGTTGCGCACGAAGAGGTCGAGGTGGTTGAGCGCCGCGGCGCGCACCGCGAGCCGCACTTGCCCCGGCCCGACGGCGGGCTCCGGGCGCTCGCCGTAGCGCAGGACCTCGTTGCTGCCGTGCTTCTCGAAAGAGATGGCTTTCATCGGTTTCTAGACTAGTTCAGGTAGCCGAGCGAGCGCAGCTTCTCGAGGTACTCGCGGTCGGTGGAGCGCCGGATCTCGCGCGGCGCGACGCGCGCGCCGTAGGTCGGGACGGCCTCGGGATCGAGAGATCCGGGCGAGAAGAGCACCTCCGCCGGCCGCCCCGCGAGATCCCGCGCCACCGGGATTCCGGCGCGCGCGAGGATCGAGGGCGCCACGTCCTCCGCGCGGATCCGAACAGTCTTGGGCTCCGCCCCGTCGAACACGAGCATCCGTCCGAGCGCGGCGCTCCCGGGATGCGAGCTCGCCGCGAGCACGACGAAGGCGTCCCCCCGCGCGCGCGCCGCCCGGATTTCCTCCTCCAGGAACCGCGCCGTCTCGGCGACCGCCGTTCGCCGAGCCTCCGGCTGGCCGCGGAGGATGTCGAGGCCCGGCAGATACACCGTGCGGATCCGCTCGCCGCCGCCGGCGCGTCGGAAGAGGTCGCGTGCTCTCCGGTCCGCGTCGAGCCCGTCGCGCGCGCCGGCGAGGAGCTCCTCGTTGCTCACGACCGAGGCGCCCGGCCACGGCCCGGACGCCCACCATCCCACCGCTTGCGCGGGGAGACCCGCCGAAGCCGCGACCTCCCAGAAAGCCAGGCGGCGGCGGTCGGACGCCGAGACCGGCGCACCGCGGACGAGCCCGAGTGCCGGCCCGAGCCTCCGCAGATACCACGACGTTCCGAAAGGCGCGCGCACCGCGGCCGGCGAGAAGAGCGGGCGCACCCGCTCGAGCGCGCGCACGCCGTGGCGCTCCGGCGCCTCTCCCGTCGCGAGGCTCGTCCAGATCTCCGGAGGCGAGGCCGGGCGCGCCGGCCACCATCCGACCGCCGCCGTCGCGAAGAGGTTCGTGAGGTCTCGGCCGGCCTCGGCCTCCATCCCGTCCGAGAAGCCGTCCACCGCCACCACGACGACGGCGCCGGTCCGCGGTGAGGGCCTGGGCGGCGGCGCCGGAACGGCTTCCCCGCGGACGCCGAGCAGGGTCAGCGCGCCGGCCAGCACGAGGAGCGCGGCCGACGCGAGCGCGAACCGGCTGCGCCGCCGCGACGGCAGGACGCGCGAGTGCGCGTAGGCGCGCGCCAAAACTCCTCCGCGCACGGCGATCGCCGCGAGGAAGGCCGCGGCCGCGATCGGCACGCCCCAGAGGAGCGCGCGCGTCGGGAGATCCCGCGCGAGGCTCCAGACGCCCCCCACCCACAGCGCGACGACCGTTCCGGCGGCCGCGAGGGCGGCCGCCGCGGCGAGCGCTCCCGGCATTCGCGCGCGATCCGCCAGTTTCGAGACGACGAACGCCGCCAGCGCCGCCGGCAGGAGGTCCGCCAGGAAGAGATGCGCGAAGAGCACGGCCACGGCGGTGAGGGATGCGCCAAATCCCGCCTCCGTGGACTCGACGGCCGCCGTCGACGCGAGCGCCAGGGCGAAGGCCGTCAGAACGACGGCCGGAAGGAACAGCCCGCCCCGGCCCTCGAATGCGCGCCGGAAGAGGAACCGGTCGACGCGTCCGTCGAGATAGCCGAGCTCCCGGAGGCGCCGGCGCGCCTCGTCCAGAGGGACGGGCGGAGCCCCGCTCACGCGCGGCGCTCGCGCACGACCCGGGAGAGGTCCGCGAGTACGCGGCCGCGGCGGCCGAGCGGGCCGAGCGCCTCGATGGCGGCAGTGGAGAGCTCCTCCACGAGGCGGCGGGCGGAGTCCGCGCCGAGCAGCCGCGCGAAGTTGGCGCGGTGCCCCTCGCGCCCGCGGTCCTTCCCCATCACCTCCGCGTCGCCCTCGAGGTCGAGCAGATCGTCGGTGATCTGGAAGGCGAGGCCCAGGTTGCGCGCGAACCGCGTCAGCGCTTCGAGCTCCGCCTCGCGCGCTCCCCCGGCGATCGCCCCGCCGCGCACGGCCGCGACGAAGAGCGCGCCCGTCTTGCGCGCGTGAATCGCTTCGAGATCCTCGAGACGGACCGACTCCGGCCGCGCCGCGAGGTCGTCGGCCTGGCCGGAGCAGCAGGCCTCGACGGCCTGTGCGAGCTCGCGCGTCAGGCGGGCCCGGGTCGCCGGAGAGGCCCCCGCCGCGCCGCCCACGAGCTCGAACGCGCGCGCCACGAGGAGAACCGCTACGAGCTCGGCCGTCGCGGTGCCGTGGACGAGGTGCAGAGCCGGGCGCCCGCGCCGCTGGCGGGCGTCGTCCATCGACGGCAGGTCGTCGAGGACGAGGGAGGCCGCATGGACGAGCTCGGTCGCGACGGCGACGGCCCGCGCTGTCTCGGCGGGAGCGGAGGCGAGCTCCCCGGCGGCGAGGGCCACGAGCGGCCGGAAGCGCTTGCCGGGCGAGAGGACGGCGTCCGAGACGGCGCGCGCCAGGTACTCGGGCGAAGTCTCGGGAAGCGCGCGGCGGAGCTCGTCCTCGAGCCCGGGCCGCTGCGATGCGGCGAAGCGGTCGAAGGGATGGTCCGGGAGAGCCATCAGGAGCAGGCCGCGTCGCGGCGTCCGCCTTCCGAGGCGCGCCGCGACCGCGCCCGCGAGGCGCCGACCGGGCCTATGCGAAGCTCGAAATGGCCTCCGACTCCGACTCGTACACGTCGAAGACGGTGATGAGCTGCGTGACCGTCAGCACGTCGCTGATCTTGGGCGGGAGGTGCAGCAGCTTCAGCTTGCCCCCCTTGTTCGTGACGGAGGTGTAGCAGCCGACCAGCTCGCCGATACCGGAGGAGTCGATCGTCGTGACCTCCTGCATGTTGATCAGGATGTTCTTCTTGCCGGAGTCCACGAGTTTGTTGATCGTCTCGCGCAGCTGGACGTCGCCCGAGCCGATCGTGATCTTGCCCTTGAGATCCAGGATGGACACGCCCCGGACCTCACGCACGTTCGTCTTCATCGCTCTCCTCCCTCTCTCTCGCTCGATGCATTCAACTTTTTCGTGAGGACGATTTCCATCCCGCCCGCCGCCGCGCGCTCGAAGCGCACGTCGTCCATGAACGTCTTCATGTAGAAGATTCCACGTCCCGACGTTTTCAGGCGGTTCTCCGGAGCGAGCGGATCGCCGACGTTTCGCGGATCGAAGCCAGGGCCTTCGTCGCGGATTCGGATCTCGAGAGTCTCCTCGACGACGCGCATCTCCACGTGAACCCTCTTCGAAAGATTCTGTCCGTTGCCGTGCTTGATGGCGTTGGCGAGCCCCTCGCGCAGCGCCATGAGAATCCAGTGCTTGGTTTCCTCCGAGACGTCCCGACCCTCCAGCAGCTTACCGCACAGGTGCTGGGCCATTTCGATGTTTTCGAAACGGCTCGACAACGACAGGCGCACCGGTCCGGGGTCCTGGGGCGTTCTGGCAGCGGTCATTTGGATTGGAAGCAAAATCCGGCGGATATTATGCGAAGTTCACCGGAAAAAGGAACCGAAAAGGCCGCGGGACGGGCGAGAGCGAGCCCCATGCTACCCTGCCCGAGTGAGACGATCCTTCGTTCTGGCGGTGCTTCTCGCGGCCGCGGCGGCCGCTCCGGCCCAGGCTCCCCGCGCCGATGACCTGCTGCCCGCCAAGGTCGCCCAGTACGCGCAGGCCGTCGAATCGGTCCGCGGCCACAAGTTCGACCGCGCCGTCCCGGCCACCGAGATCGACGCGGCCAAGCTCAAGGAGACCCTGCGCAGCAAGCTCGCGGAGTCCTTTCCCGCGAGCCCCGAGGAGACGCGGCGCACGCTCGTGGCGATCGGCATGATCGAGGAGACGCCGAACCTCGTCGACCGGCTCGTGGACTTCTACGGATCTCAGGTGATCGCGTTCTACGACCCCGAGCCGCGGCGTTTCTTCGTGGTCCGCGGCGCCGCGTCGACACTGGACGGCGAGGCGCTGGAGGGCGCCGCCGAGAAGCTCATCTACACCCACGAGCTGACGCACGCGCTGCAGGACCAGAACCTGGACCTCGATCGACGCATCAAGGCACTGAAAGACGACGGCGACCGGGCGCTTGCGCTCCAGTGTCTGCTCGAAGGCGAGGCGACCCTCGTCATGATCAAGGCGGCGCTCGCGGATCTGCCGGGCGCGGACGAGTCGGTCGAGGAGCAGATCGCGCCGCTCCTGACGGCCGGCAGCCTCGAGAAGGCGAACGCGCCGAAGGACGTGCCGGCTTACTTCACCGAGCAGCTCTTCTTCCCTTACGCCGAGGGGACCGACTACGTGCGGCGCACGGTGAAGAAAAGCGGCTGGGCGGGCGTGGACCGGCTCTGGGCGAGCCCGCCGCTCTCGAGCGCCGAGATCCTGCATCCGGAAGATCCTCCTTTCGCGCCCGCGACGAATCTCCTGCCTCGGCCCGAGACGATGGCCCCCGAGAGATCCCGCTTCTTGTACGCCGACACGCTCGGCGAGTGGGGTCTCCGATTCCTTCTGCGCCGCGGCCTCCCCACGCCCGAGGCCGACGCGGCGGCCGCCGGGTGGCGCGGCGACCGCGTGGCGTTCTTCGCCGGCAAGAGCGATGCGATCGCGTACGTCTGGCGGATCCGCATGGAAACGCCCGAGGCGGCGGCCCGCCTCGAGCAGGCCCTCGCGAGGTCGCGTAAAACGAACGCGTCGGCCCGCCCGGAAACGACGCGGCGCGAGGGGACGGACCTGGTCGTCGCGAGCGGGATGCCGGTGCCGGGCGGAAGCTCCGGCCGCTGAGACTCCCGGTTCGGCTCAGCCCGGCAGCGCCCTCAGAATCATCGGAATCACCAGGAACATCTGGATCCCGTCGAAAACGCCGTGCGCCACGATGCAGGGCAGCACGTTGCGGTAGAGGTGGAGCGTGAGCGACAGCACCGTCGAGATGACGAGGATTCCCACGAGAACGATCGGCTGGCCGTACGCCCCGTGGGCCGCCGTGAACATGAGCGTCGCCGCGAGCGGCCCGACCCGCGTCTGCAGGAACGCCCGGAAGAAGAATTCCTCGACGAACATCGCCGAAATGACGATCGCGACCTTGACGGAAGCGGGCCGCGCGATCAGCCAGTAGATGAGCGGCGAGACCCTGGCGTTTCCACCGCCCGGCGCGCCCGGCGGCCCGCCGCGGACGAGCACGTAGCCGCCCACGAACAGGGCCGCGAGCAGCAGCGTCAGGAGCCAGCCGGCGGCGCCGATGAAGATGCCCGCCGAGAGGTCGGCCGCGGGACGCTCGCTGCGCACGCGGAGGAAGTCGCGCCACGACCGGCGGCCCGAGAGCAGGTAGTAGCACACGAGAAAGAACACGAGGACGGCGTGAACGCCGAAGAGGCCGACGAACGAGAGCGGGCGGTCGGCATTGGGCTCGCCGCCCGCGAGCCCCGCGGCGAACGGGATGGCGACGGTCAGGAGGAGAACGGCGGCGAGGAGGAACATTGCCGCGGCGCGGCGTCCGGGCGTCGCGAATCCGTCCTGAGCGAGCACGGCGCGCGAGCGCGCGCGCAAGAAGGACAGAAGGATCCCGAGGCTGCCGAGCAGCAGCAGCACCGGAAACAGAATCGGGCTCATTTCGCGGGGGAGCTCACGGCCGCGGCGCGCAGCATACCGTACCGTGCTCCGCCGCCGACCGGCTGGACTTTGCGGCGCCTTCCGCGAGACGATCGGTCTCCTCCATGACGAGCCAACCGGCGCTCGCGGCCCGAGATCTCGCGAAGTCCTTCAGCGGCCGGCGCGCGCTCGACGGCGTTACGCTCTCCATCGCGCCGGGCGAGATCTTCGGACTCCTCGGACCAAACGGCGCCGGGAAGACGACCTTCGTGCGCTCCGTCGTCGGCCGCGTGCGCCCCGACGGGGGGACGCTCTTGGTGTTCGGCCGGTCCCCCGGCGATCCCGGCGCCTCGGCGCTGCGCGGATGGGTGCCGCAGGAGATCGCCCTCTATCCCCTGCTCTCGGCGCGCGAGAATCTCCACAGCTTCGGCCGTTACCAGGGCCTCGCCGGAGCGGAGCTCGACGCCGCCGCCGACCGGAGCCTCGCGTGGGCGGCTCTGACGGAGCGCGCCGACGAGCGCACCGAGAGGCTGTCGGGCGGCATGAAGCGGCGGCTGAACATCGCGGCGGGCACCATCCATCGGCCGCGGCTGCTCCTCCTCGACGAGCCCACGGCCGGGGTGGATCCGCAGTCGCGCGAGCGCATTTTCGGAATGATCGAGGAGCTCGCGGCGGAAGGCGTCGCCATCCTCTACACGACGCACTACATGGAGGAGGCCGAGCGGCTCTGCGACCGCATCGCCATCATCGATCACGGCCGCATCATCGCGCTCGGGACGCAGGAGGAGCTCGTGTCCTCCACGCTCGGCCGGCGGCAGACGCTGACGATCGAGTCCGAGGAGCGGCTGACCGAAGCGGTCCGCGAGGAGCTGCGGCGGCGCGGGGCGTCCCTCACGGATGACGCCGCCGTGATCCCCGTGGAGGAGCCGGCGCGCGAGATCCCGGAGATTCTGGAGATCTTCCGGCGCCACGGCGCCGCCGTGCGCGACCTGACCCTCAAGGCGGCGAGCCTCGAGGACGTCTTTCTGCACCTCACGGGCCGGGAGCTGCGCGAATGATCCTGGCCGTCGCTCGCACGCATCTCGCCCGCCTGCGCCGCGACCGGGCGGGGTTCATCCTCGCGTTCGTGGTCCCGATCGTCTTCTTCTCCGTCTTCGCGCTCGTGTTCGGCGGCCCGCGCGGCGCCACCCGCAGCATCCCGGTCGCGGTCGTGGACGAGGACGGCAGCGAAAATTCGCGGCGTTTCGTCGAGGCACTCCGGCGGGAAAAGGGGCTGCGGGTCCTCGCGGGACCGGCCGTCCCGCAGGGCGCGCCCCACGCGATTTGGACTCGCGCCGCCGCCGAGGAGGCCGTCCGCGCCGGGGACGCGCCCATCGCGCTCATCGTGCCGAAGGGATTCGGGGACGCGCCGATCCACTTCGGCCCGGCGCCCGGCACCCCGACGCTTCTGCTCCTCTCCGACAGCGCCGACCCGGTGGCGTCACAGGTCGTCGCCGGCTTGCTTCAGAAGGTCGCGCTGACGGCGCTCCCCGACGCGATGGCGGCGACCGGAATCGCCCAGATGGACCGCTGGGGCGCAAGCCTCTCGGAAGAGCAAAAGGCGCGACTCCGGGACGCGATGGGACGCCTGCGCGAGCGCTCGAGCTCGGACTCGGCGTCGTTCGGAGACGGCGGCTCGGGCCTCGTCGCCGTCGAGACCCGCGACGTCGTCGGCCGGACGAAGAAGAACCCGGCGTCGGCGCTCCTCGCGGCGGGCCTCGGGGTGATGTTCCTCCTCTTCTCGGCCTCCGGAGCGGGCGGCGCGCTCATCGAGGAGTCCGAGAGCGGGACGCTCGACCGTATCCTCGGGACACGGGTGACGATGACGCAGCTGCTGCTCGGAAAGCTCCTCTATCTCTCCGCGGTCGCCGTCCTGCAGCTCGCGGTCATGTTCGTCTGGGGACAGCTCTTCTTCGGCGTCGAGCTGACGAATCACCTGCCGGGCTTCCTGCTGATGAGCATCGTCACGGCGCTCGCGTGCTCGAGCTTCGGCCTCGTGCTCGCCGCGGCGTCGCGCACCCGGATCCAGCTCGTCGCCCTCTCGAACCTCCTCATCCTCGTCATGTCGGCGCTCGGCGGCAGCATGGTTCCGCGCTACCTCCTCTCGGAGAAGATCCAGAAGCTCGGCCTCGTGACGCTGAACGCCTGGGCGATCGACGGATTCCTGAAAGTGTTCTGGCGGGACGAGCCGCTGGCGAACCTCTGGCCGCAGGTCGCGGTCCTCCTCGCCGCGTCGGTTCTCCTGTTCGTCATCGCGCGGCGGCTCGCGCACAAGTGGGATGTGGCATGAAGAAACTCCAGCGGCGACTCGCGGCGATCCTCCTTCTCGCGCTCCCCTCGTCGGCCGCCCTCGCGGCCGTGCCCGAGCCCGCGGCCGGCGATTGCGTCCTCCGCGATTTCCGCTTCGGGACAGGCGAGACGCTGCCGGAGCTGAAAATCCACTACCGGACGCTCGGAGCGCCGCGCCGAAACGCCCGGGGCGTCGTCGAGAACGCCGTGCTGATCCTCCACGGCACGACCGGATCGGGAAAGCAGTTCTTCACCGAGAACTTCGCCGGCGTGCTCTTCGGGCCGGGCCAGCTCCTCGACGCGACGAAGTACTACCTGATCGTTCCCGACGGTATCGGACACGGCGAGTCGAGCCGGCCGTCCGAAGGCCTGCGCATGCGATTCCCGCGCTACACCTACGACGACATGGTGGCCGCACAGTACCGGCTGTTGACCGAAGGCCTCAAGGTCGACCACCTGCGCCTCGTCCTCGGCACCTCGATGGGCGGGATGCACGTCTGGGTCTGGGGGGAGAAATACCCCGAATTCATGGACGGCCTCGTCCCGCTCGCCGCGCTGCCGGGCCCGATGTCGGGGCGCAACCGCGCGTGGCGTCGCATGATCCTCGACGCGATCCGCGAAGATCCCGAGTGGAAGAACGGCGACTACGAGACGCAGCCCCGCGGGCTGACGAACGCGGTTCACCTGCTCGTCCTGATGCTCGGGAACCCGGTCGAGTGGCAGAAGGCCGCGCCCACGCGCGAGGAAGCCGACCGCTATCTCGCGGCGCAGACGGCGTCGCGCATGGCGGGACAGGACGCCAACAATTTCCTCTACGCTTTCGACGCGTCCCGCGATTACGACCCGTCGACGGGCCTCGAGAAGATCGAGAAGCCGCTGCTCGCGATCAACTTCGCCGACGACCTCATCAACCCGCCGGAGCTCGGGATCCTCGAGACGGCGGTGGCGCGGGTTCGCCGGGGGCGCGCGGTCGTGATCCCCGCCGGGCCCGCGACCCGCGGGCACGGAACCCACTCCCTGCCGGCCGTCTGGCAGGAGTACCTGCGCGCATTTCTGGCCGCACTCACGCCTTAGGGCACCTTTCGGCCGTTCATTCTGGCGCCGCCGGATTGCTAGGCTCTCTCGGATGGCGCTCGTTCCCCGCATCCTCGCCGCGCTGCTCGCCGCCACCTCCGCCGGAGCGCCGGCCGCTTCTGCCTGGCGGGCCAAGGTCGACGCGCGCCTGCTCGGCGGAACGGTCGCGCCCGATGGTGCCCTCCTGATCGTCCTCGCGGAACAAGCGGACCTCTCGGGAGCGCGGCGGCTCTCGGGCAGGCGCGCGAAGGGGCGCTTCGTCTTCGAGCACCTTTCCGGGACGGCCGCGCGATCGCAGGCGGAGCTTCTCCGCTGGCTCGCCGCGCGCGGCGCGAAGGCCGAGCCCTACTGGATCGCGAACGCGATCCGCGTCCGCGGCGGCGCGGATCTCCTAGAGGCGATCGCCCGCCGTCCCGAGGTGGCCCGGGTCGAGTCCGACGCGGCGATTCGGGTGGGGCTCCCGATCCCGCGCCCGGCGACAGCCGGGCCGCGGGCGCCGGCGGCCGAGCCGTGGAACCTCGTCGCGATCGGCGCCCCCGACGTCTGGGCCGCGGGGAACACCGGCGCGGGAATCGTCATCGGCGACGCCGACACGGGACAGCTCTGGGACCATCCCGCGCTGAAGCTTCAGTATCGCGGCTGGGACGGGACCGCCGTGCAACACGACCACAACTGGCACGACGCCGTGCACGACGCGGGAAGCTCGAACCCCTGCGGATCGGACGCTCCGGCTCCGTGCGACGACGCCGGCCACGGCACTGCCACGGCCAGCGTGGCGGTCGGAGACGACGGCGCGGGCACGCGCGTCGGCGTCGCTCCCGGCGCCCGATGGATCGGATGCCGGAACATGGACCAGGGCGCCGGAACGCCGACGCGCTACATGGAGTGCTTCCAGTGGTTCCTTGCGCCGACCGACTCCGCCGGCGCGAATCCGGATCCCGATCTCGCGCCCGACGTCGTGACGAACTCCTGGGACTGCCCGCCGGCGGAAGGCTGCACGACGCCGGACATCCTCAAGATCGCGGTCGAGAACCTGCGGGCAGCCGGCATCGCGGCCGTCTTCTCCGCGGGGAACGCCGGGCCCGCCTGCGGCACGATCGGCGTTCCGGGAATCTACGCGGCCGGGATCACGATCGGCGCGAGCGACCCGGCGGACGCCGTCACGGACTACTCGAGCCGCGGTCCCGGCGAGGACGGCACGAAGCCCGACGCGGTCGCGCCGGGCGACGACGTCCTGGCCGCTTCTCTCGACAGCGGCTACGCAACCTTCGCCGGCACGAGCGCCGCGGCGCCGCACGCGGCGGGATTGCTCGCGCTCGTCCTCTCGGCGGCGCCGGTGCTCTCGGGAGACGTGGACTCGCTGCAGACGATCCTGCAGGGCACCGCGGCGCCGCTCACCTCGAGCGACGCCTGCGGAGACCTTCCCGCCGGCGCCGTGCCGAACGACTCCGCGGGCTGGGGACGAATCGACGCCGCGGCGGCCTTCGACGCCGTGCTCTGTCCGCCGCCGACGCCCGTCGTCACCGCGCCGAGATCCGTGCCGGCGCTAGCCGCGGGGCTCCGGGCGAGCGCCGTCTCGCGGCCGTTCCACACCTACGCCTGGACGCTCCAGGGCGGGAGCATCACGTCAGGACAGGGTGCGAGCCAGGTGACGTACTCGAGCGGCGGCCCGGGCACGACGATGAGCTTCTCGGTCGTGGACTCGTACGGCGCCTGCGATTCGCCAACCGGGACGGCGAAGATCTCCGTGGACTTCCTCGACGCGCCGCCGTCCTACATCTTCCACGGCGCGGTCGGCGCCGTGACGCGCAACGGATTCGCGTCCGGATGCGGCGGCGGCAACTTCTGCCCGCTGGATCCCGTCACGCGGTCGCAGATGGCGGTCTTCCTGCTTCGGGCGGTGCATGCGCCGGGATACAAGCCGCCGGACGCGAAGGGCGGCGTCTTCGACGACGTGCCGCTCGGGACCTTCCTCGGAGACTGGATCGAAGAGTTCGCGGCCGAGGGATATACGACCGGATGCGGGAACGGCGACTACTGTCCCGACGCGCCGATCAGCCGCGCGGCCGCCGCCGTGTTCCTCCTGCGCGGCATGCACGGTCCGACCTACAAGCCGCCGGCCGCGAAGGGAAACGTCTTCTCCGACGTGCCGCTCGGCACGTTTCTCGGAAGCTGGATCGAGGAGCTCGCCGCCGAGGGCGTGACCTCCGGCTGCGGCGGCGGCAACTTCTGCCCCGGAGACCTGGTCTCCCGCGGCGAGATGTCGGCTTTCCTCTCCCGCGCGTTCTCGCTTCCCTAGCCGCCACTCTAGAATGGGGGCAGTGCTCCGCCGGTTGCCGGTTCTCCTGGCGATCTCTCTGCTCGCGCCCGCCGCCGGCGCTTCGGTCATTTACGTCAACGCGGCCGCCGCCGGGCCGACGCACGACGGCGCGGGCTGGGCGACCGCCTTTGCCGACCTGCAGGCGGCGCTTTCCGCCGCCGGCGCGGCCGACGAGATCTGGGTCGCGGCGGGAACGTACGCGCCCACGGCCGGAACGGACCGCGGCGTCAGCTTCACGCTGAAGAACGGCGTCGGCGTCTACGGCGGTTTCGCCGGCACCGAGACGCTGCGCTCGCAGCGCGATCCCGCGGCGCACACGACGACGCTCTCCGGGGAGATCGGTGCGGCGGGCACGGCGGACAACAGCTACCACGTCGTGACGGCCGACGGCACGGTGACGGCCTCGGCGGTCCTCGACGGGTTCACGATCACGGCGGGCCACGCGAACGGCACGACGACGGATCAGCAGCGCGGCGGCGGAATGCTCGTCAGCGGCGGCAGCCCCACGCTCGCGCGCCTGCGCTTCTCGAGCAACTTCGCGTCGGACCGCGGCGGCGGCGTCCGCGTCGAGTCCGGGAGCCCGACCTTCTCGGTCTGCGCGTTCGCCTCGAACTCCTCCGGGACGGCCGGCGGCGGGCTCTCATCGGCCTCCGCGACCTCCCTCTCCGTGCAGCGGTGCGCGTTCACGGGCAACGGAACGGCGTCGACTCGCGGCGGCGGCATCGACGCCAACTCCGTCGCGGCGAGCGACTGCCTCGTAGCCGGCAACACGGGCAACGGCGTCTACATCGCCCAGGACGGCGCCACCTTCGTCAACTGCACGATCGCCGGGAACTCGAGCTACGGAGCCGTCTTCGTCGGCGGCCCGAACAGCTCGGTGGCCAACTCGATCCTGTCCGGCGACGCGCTCGGCGAGATCAGCCCGTTCTTCTTCGACGCGAACGTCACCTTCAGCGACGTCGCCGGAGGCCATGCCGGGACCGGGAACATCGGCTCGTCTCCCAACTTCCTGAACGCCGCCGGCGGCGACTATCACCTGGGCTCGTCTTCCTGCGTCGACGCCGGGAGCAACACGGCGGCGGCGGGGCTCACGACGGATCTCGACGGCCTGCCGCGCTTCTTCGACGACCCGCTGCAGGTCGACACCGGCACCGGCACCGCGCCGATCGTGGACATGGGCGCCTACGAGCGGGTGCCGCTGTCGGTCTCGAGCCCCGCGGGCCAGTCGGTCTGCGCCGGGACCTCGGTGTCGCTCTCCGTCACGGCGTCGGGACAGGCCACCCTCTCCTATCGCTGGCGCAAGGGCGGCTCGAATCTCGCCGACGGCGGCGCGATCTCGGGCTCCGGGACCGACACGCTGACGATCGATCCCGCGGCGACCGGCGACTCCGGCAGCTACGACGTCGTCGTCACGGACGGATTCGGCCAGATGAAGACCTCGACGGCCGCGGCGCTCGCGGTGAACGCCGTCCTGTCGGCGCCGGTGCTGACCGCCCCGAAGTCCGTCATCGTCGGCGCGACCGGCGCCGCCGCGAGCGTGCCGAATCACGCCGGATCGACCTACGCCTGGACGCTTTCGGGCGGCACCATCACGTCGGGACAGGGCACGCACCAGATCGCGTTCTCGGCGGGCGCGCCGGGCACGACGATGTCGCTCACCGTCGTCGAGACCGCAACCGGCGGCTGCCCTTCTCCCGAGAGCGCCGCGAAGTCGCAGGTCGACTTCACCGACGTGCCGCCGTCCTACCTCTTCCACAACGCCGTCGTCACCGTGGCGCGCGACGGCATCACGACCGGCTGCGGCGGCGGGAAGTACTGTCCGGACGATCCCGTCACGCGCGACGCGATGGCGGTGTTCATCCTGCGGGGCGAGCATGGCGCGGCGTACAACCCGCCGCCGGCGGCCGGCAACGTCTTCTCCGACGTGACGGCGGGGACGTTCCTCGCGAAGTGGATGGAGCAGTTCGGCAACGAAGGTATCTCGACCGGATGCGGCGCGGGGAGTCCCCCGCCCTATTGCCCGACGGCCGCGGTGACGCGGGACGGGATGGCCGTGTTTCTCCTGCGCGGCAAGCACGGCGCGTCGTTCAATCCGTCCGCCGCGACCGGCGCGGTGTTCTGCGACGTGACGGCGGGAACCTTCCTCGCAAAGTGGATGGAAGAGCTCAAGGCCGAGGGCATCACGGCCGGATGCGGAGCCGGCGCCTGCGGCAAGCCGAACTACTGCCCCGGGAACACGGTCACGCGCGGCGAGATGGCCGCCTTCATCGTGAAGACCTTCGGTCTGCCTTAAGCCGGAGCCCCAAAAACCGTCACCGTGTCTCGAGCGGACCGCCAAAAAGAACCTATGTCATAGAAGCAAGCCGCTCGCGGGACGCGCCTTATCGCGGATCTCCCCGTGGTACGCCGCTTGCTGCCTTCCCGGGCAACATGCAGTTCCCGACCCCGCGAGGGCCGGGGAGGAAACGGGACCGCCGGTCCGGCGCCGCTTCCGCCTCGACGCTCCGGCAGACGGGAGGGCGCGGGCGGTCGAGGCTCGCCGTCTCCCGCGCTGTGCCGGGTGTCGTGCGTCCCGCATTCGACGTAAACGCTTCGGACATCCCGTCGTCCAATCTCCCGACA
>DATJZU010000031.1:0-5510 GCA_035498835.1 Thermoanaerobaculia bacterium | reverse complement strand
GAGGTAGAGAGCCGTCTGCGCGGCGACGACGGCCGACAGCGCGGCGACGCGCCGGTCGCGACGCCAGATCCCGTAGGCGGCCGCCAGCAGGAAGACCGGCCAGAAACCGATCCAGTCGGAGGCGACGAGCTCCTCCCCCATCTTTCGCAGTACCTCCAGGACATGGGGAAGCCGCGCCGAGAATCGCAGCATCCATTCGCCCTGAAGGAAGGGCTGTCCGGGAGGCAGGGCGCGGTCGAGCGCAATGGCCGGGCCGGCCGTCACGAGAACGCTGAGAGCGAGGACGGCGCGCTCGCCGGGCGGCCGTCGTCCGGCTCCCGGGCTCCGGCCGAGCACCCAGCCCGCCGCGAGCAGCAGGACCGCCAGAGACAATCCCTCCGGCTTGATTCCCGGCAGAGAGCCGAGAAGAAATCCCAGGAGCCACACGGGTGGCCGTTCGCTCGGATCCTCCCGGCGCCGGAGGAGAAGAACGACGGCCGCGAGGATCGCCGCAGCGAGCGGCATCTCCGCAAGCCCCAGCGACTCGGTGTCCCAGTAGAGGGGCGACGCCGCCACGAACGCCGCCGCGGCGTTGGCGAAGCTCGAGGAGATCCCGCCCGCCCTCAGGGCGAGGCGGAACAAGCCGACCGTCGCGACGCCGAACAGCACGTGACACACCTTGAAGTCGGGCCATGCCGGCGTCCGCCCGAGCGTCAGGATCCGCCAAAGGACCGGCAGGCCGATCGGATACTCCGGGTTCGTGTATCGAAACGGCGCCACGCGCAGAAAGCTCAGATTCAGGAAGCCGCCTTCGGCGAGGTGCCGCGCCTTCATTCCCCAGACCGAGTAGTGGTCCCAAGACCAGAGCGGGACGCGATGGACCTTCCACGCGAAGACCGCGAGCGCCGCGGCGAGGACGACGCGAGAGACGAGGACGGTCGAGCGGCCTTCGGCCGGAGAGGGCGGCAGGGTCCATGCGCGCCGCGGGAGAAGCCACCGCGTGAGGATGCCGATCGATGCCGCAATCCCGATCGAGGCCCCGCCGAAGACGGCGAGACCCAGGAGACCCGTGGCGGCGACGACCGCCACCGTCAGAACGGCGCCGACCGTCGCCGCGAAGCACAGCCAGTCGAAGCGAACGGCGAGATCCCGCGACGCCGGCGGCGGCACGACCCCCGAGCCCGCAAAGGCCATCGCGAGGGCCGCGACGGCGACGCTAAGGACGGCGATCAACGGAAGCGGAAGGCCGGCGCTCGATCCGGAGCGTCCGATCCGGCGGGACGAGGATCCGCGTGCGGCAAGGGAGCGGGTCGGCCGCGGCCGATTCGCGGGCGGCGGGCACGAGGACGATCTGCCGCGGAAAGTAGTAACTCGCCATCACCGCGCCCCACTCGGGCCGCCCGGGCGTCGGCGGCTCGGCACCGAAACAGACGACCTCGCCGTCGCGAAGGAGCAACTCCTTGTCCGCGAGCGCCTGGTGGAGCGCAAGACCGCTCGCTCCGAACGCCCACGCATAGAAACGCTGCTCGTTTCGGGAGTCCAGCGGCACCGGCGGGCGCGCCAGACGGCTCGCGCGAAGGACGAGCACGGCCGCGACGACGACGAGGAGGGCGGCCGTCATGGCCTGCACTAGCCGTGACGCATTTCTCAACTCGATCTCCGGATCGTTTCTTGCCCGATTACGGAGAGCCAGTCTTTCACATGCCAGTCGATCGCGGCGGTCGAGTTGATCCGAAGCGGGGGACACATGGCGACGACGCGACGCGAGATCCTCTGTGCGGCTGGGATTCTCTTCCCGGCGGCTCTTCTTCGGGCTCGCTCGGAGGAAATGACGCCGCTCGGAAGCGACCTGCTACTCCCTGCCCGGTTGACCCGTCTGCGCGAAGATCGAACGCGCTTGAGCGGGCTCGAGAGCGAGTACAAGGGCAAGGTCCGTGGCCGGAATCTCGACGCGACGACCGAAGAGAACAAGAAGATCGTCGGCTCGCTCGGCTTCCAGAGTCACGGCCTCGTCATCCGCTCGGCCGCCGGCAAGGTTCTCCGGAAGGAGCCGGACCGCGAGGTCAAGATCGAAGACATGCGACGAAAGCTCGATCGGCTGCTCGCGAGGTGAGGTCGGGCGATCGGACGGCGATCGCCGCGTCGTCCTACAGCTTGAACGCGATCTTCAGGAACTTTGCCATTTCCGCCCGGGTGACCGCCTTCGTCGGGCAGTAGTCCGGCTTGCCGCAGGCCCCCGACCCGCATCCGCTCGTAATCCCCTCCGCCTTCATCTCCTCCATCCACTTGGCGAGGAACGTTCCCGTCGTCACATCGCAGAAGACGTTGCCCGTGGCCGGAGGCGGCGAAAAGGATGACCCGTTCTTGGCCAGCAACAGGAATTTGGCCATCTCATCCCGCGTCACCACGCCCATCGGGCAGTAGTCCGGCTTGCCGCAGCCGCCCGACGCGCAGCCACTCGTGATCCCCTCGGCTTCCAACTCTTCCATCCACTTGGCCAGCAAGGTCGACACCGTGACGTCGCAGAATACGTTTCCCGTGGCCGGCGGCGGGCTGAACGACGCACCATGCTTGGCCACCAGCAGGAACTTCGCCATCGCATCCCGCGTGACCGCGTCGTCGGGACAGTAGTTTCCTCCGCCGCAGCCCGTCGTGATCCCGGCGCGGACGATCGCCTCGATCGCGTTGTGGAACGGGTGCGACTGCGGGACATCCAGGAAGTCCGCAAACCACGCCTTGGGCAGCGTCGCCGAGGCCGGCCCCGGATTGGTCACCTCGACGTCGTCCAACGTGCCGGCCGGCAGCGCCGGCGTCTTGCAAGTAATCGACGTGGTGCCGACAAAGGCGACATCGGTCGCGGCAACTCCTCCGATCTTCACCGCCGATGCCACGAACCCGGTTCCGGTGATCGTGATCGTGGTGCCGCCCGACGCTGGCCCGGAATTCGGGGCGATCCCCGTGACCGTGGGTGTGGGGCCGGCGGCGAGGTTCGCGGTCAGGCGGGCGACCAGAGCGTCCTGACCTCCGCCGGCGTACGCCGCCTGAGCCCCGCCGGCCGTGCCGGGGAAATCCGCGGAGCTGCTGGCCCCGGCCAGGTACACGTCACCCGACGTCGGATGGATCGCGAGCGCCTGGGCCTGGTCGTCGCTGCTCCCCCCCAGGTACGTGGCCTGGCCGAGCGTCGTCAGGTCCGCGTTCAACCGCGCGACGAAGGCGTCGCGGGCGCCGGCGTTTGCCGCCTGCGCCCCACCGGTGGTACCCGGGAAATTCGCGGATGTGGTGAACCCGGCCACGTACACATCGCCCGACGTCGGATGGATCGCGAGAGCGTTGCCGTAGTCGTAATCGCTCCCGCCGAGGTACGTTGCCTGGTCGAGCGTGGTCAGGTCCGCGTTCAACCGCGCGACGAAGGCGTCGATGACGCTACCGAATGGGGCCTGCGCGCCACCGGTCGTGCCGGGGAAATCCGCCGAGTTCGTGATTCCGGCTACGTACACCTCACCCGAGGTCGGATGGATCGCGAGAGCTTGGCCGTACTCGTTCGCGCTCCCGCCGAGGTACGTGGTCTGGTCGAGCGTGGTCAGGTCCGCGTTCAACCGCGCGACGAAGGCGTCCGATGCGCCGCCCCCGTATCCCGGCTGAGGCCCACCGGTTCTCCCGGGGAGATCCGTCGAGTTGGTGCCCCCGGCCACATACACGTCACCCGACGTCGGATGAATCGCGAGAGCCTGGGCGGTTTCGTTGCCCGTCCCGCCCAGGTACGTGGCCTGGCCGAGAGTGGTCAGAGCGGCGTTCACACGCGCCACGAAAGCGTCACCGCCACCGCTGATTGCGGCCTGCGCCCCACCGGTCGTGCCGGGGAAATCATTTGATGTCGTGCCCCCGGCCACGTACACCTCACCCGAGGTCGGATGGATCGCGAGAGCGTAGGCGAGGTCCGATCCGCTCCCGCCCAGGTATGTGGCCTGGACGAGCGTGGTCAGAGCCGCGTTCAAACGCGCAACGAAACCGTGATTGTTGCCGAGGGCGCTCGTTGCTTGCGCCCCGCCGCTCGTCCCGGGGAAGTCCGTGGAGGACGTGAATCCCGCCACGTACACATCGCCCGACGTCGGATGGATGGCGACCGCCAGAGGTTGGTCCGTGCTGCTCCCGCCCAGGTACGTGGCCTGGTCGACCGTGGTCAGGGTGGCGTTCAAGCGCGCGACGAAGACGTCCCAAATTCCGTCGTTTGCCGCCTGCGCCCCACCCGTTGTGCCGGGGAAATTCGCGGAGTCCGTTTGCCCGGCCACGTACACCTCGCCCGACGTCGGATGGATCGCGAGTCCGATGGCGAATTCGTCGCCGCTCCCGCCCAGGTACGTGGCCTGCAGCAGCGGATCGATCACCACCGCGAGCGCGGGATCGTAGCCGCCGAGGCGGAAGCCGTATTCCCGGCCGCGCGCCTCATAGGCCACCGGGACGTCACGGCGAGCGCCGTGGTCTTCCTGATATGCGGCCGGCGGAGTGAGTGTCACGTCGCCCGGCCCCGTCGACGCGATGAGCGCCCCCGATCGATCGGCACGCAGCCTCAGAGCGCCCGCCACGCTCATCCGAATCCGTGACGAATCGGCACCCGGCCGCACCGTGAAAACCTTCTCCAGGCTCTTTCCCTGCGCCCGCAGCTCGATCTCGATCCCCGGCCACACTTCCCCGAGCGACACGCTCTCGAAGGTTTGAACCCCGCTCCTCCAGCGCGCCGGGTCATTGCCAAGAAAGTAGCTGACTCGAGTGGAGGCTCGATCGCCCCCGATCGGATGGGCTCGTCCGCCCACCACGCTTTCCGTCAGGGACCAAGCGCTCGTTCTGTCGGGAGACCGCCTGCCCGAAGCCGGGGACCTTCGCCCCGACAGCGAGTACACGATCCGGCCGTCTCGCGTGACGAAGGTCGTCCCGGCAAATGTCGGCGCGTAGTAGGCGACCGCCGGATTGATCTGGCCGGAATTGGCGATGAAAGGAACGTGCACGCCGAAAATCCGTTCGTCGACCTGCTTCTCGCTCGTCCCGCGGGTCTCATGCGAGGCCCCCTGAACAAAGAACAGAGCCAGCGCCGGCAGCCAGCCGAGCCACAGACCCGCTCCGAGCCGGCCGATTCCGGTCATGAACGTTCCCCGTCCCTGATCGCGAGCCCGCTGCACGCGCTGACGCGACTCACTCAGGGCAGCTGCAGAGCGGTCCCGGTCGGGTCGATCTGCGGCGGCAAAGATTCATACTCCTCAGGCGGGTCTTGCGCCGTCATCACGACGCTTCGAGCGAAAAACGCGACACTCGTAATGACGAATGACTCGAGCAGCCGAGAGGTCCGTTCGGAGGCATGGCCCATGGCGACCTCCAATCGAAGCCGTCGCGGGGAGCGACGGGCGCACATCCTCCTATATGCCCTGAATGTGAAAGGCAGATAAATTCAATTCGCGGACAGGTGGTCGGTTCATGGGCCTCGGCCGCCCCGAGAGAAGGCGCCCGAGCAAGATGAAGGGCTTGAGACAATGCGGACA
>DATJZU010000030.1:0-9338 GCA_035498835.1 Thermoanaerobaculia bacterium | reverse complement strand
CTAACGGCGCCCCGAGCGCACGGCCTTCTCGACGTCCTCGATCTCGCGCGGCGCGGCGCAGGAAAGGCAGTCGAAGCCGTCCTTCGTCACGAGGACGGTGTCCTCGATCCGGACGCCGATGTTCCACCACTTGCGATCGACGCCGGCCGTGTCCGCGGGGATGTAGATGCCGGGCTCGATGGTGAACACCATCCCGGCAGCGAGCTCTCGGGAGGCGCCGTCCTTCTCGTAGCGGCCGACGTCGTGCACGTCGAGACCCACCCAGTGAGACACGCCGTGGAGCGTGAGTTTGCGATAGGCCTTCGACTGGAGGAGCTGCGCGACGTCTCCCGAGAGGAGGCCGAGCTTCACGAGCCCCTCCGTCTGCGCGCGGGCCGCCGCGGCCTCGATGTCGTCATGCCGCGTTCCCGGTCGCACGAGCGCCATCGCCTTCTTCTGGGCGTCGAGGACGACCGCGTAGATCGCGCGCTGCTCGGGCGAGAAGGTGCCGCTCGCGGGATACGTGCGCGTGATGTCGGTCGCGTAGAGCCCGTACTCGGCGCCCGAGTCGTTCAGGACGACCTCTCCGGCCTGGATCTGCCGGTCGTTCTTCGACCAGTGGAGCGTGACGCTGTTCGGTCCGGAGCCGACGATGGACGGATACGCCATGCGGTGCGCGCCGTTGGCGAGGCAGTAGCCGTCGAGCGCCGCCTGGACCTCGAACTCGTATTTTCCCGGCGCGGCGGCGCCCATCGCGAGGACGTGCCCGCGCGCCGAGATCTCGGCCGCGCGGCGCAGGAAGCGCAGATCCTCCTCGTCCTTCACGAGCCGCATCTCGTGGAGAATCTCGCCGGCGTCGCCGACGACCCCGGGTCCGAAGTCGCGGTCCCGGACGTCGCGGTAGGTCTTCTGGAACCTCGCCGCCCACACGGCGTCGTCGCCGTCGGACAGATACAGGCGCTCGGACTCGGCGAGGTATCCCGAGAATCGGTACGTGACCGGGTCCCAGCTCGCAAGCCGCGTCGCGAGCTCCGCCTCGGCGAACGCGGCGTCGGCGCCGTACAGGGCGGCGGCGCCCTGCGGCCCGGGGCGCGCCCCCTCGAACGCTTCGCGGCGCGCATCGCGCGCGCGGACGAACAGGACATAGCGCTTGCCGTCCGACGGATCGTTGCGGAGCACGGCGGTCGTGTCGGGCTCGTCGATCCCGGTCAGGTAATAGAAGTCCGAGTCCTGCCGGTAGAGGTACTCCGTGTCGTGCGACATCCGGCGCTCCGGCGCCGAGCGCAGGACGGCGATCGAATGCGGCGGCAAGCTCCCGAGGAACTTCTCGCGCCGGGCTTTCAGGGCGTCCCGCGAGGGAACGAGCGGCGGGAAGTCGACCGCACCGAGCGCCGAGGCTGCGAGCAGGATTCCGGCCACGAGGGTCGCGCGCTTCATCGAAATCACCTCTTCGAAATGAAGGCCCAGGGCGCGGTCGCCGCGTCGGGCCGAACGGCCCCCGGGCGCACGACGCCGGCGATGCGGTCGCGGTGCGTCCTGAGGAGCTTGCGGACGGGCACGCCGGAGGCCGCCTCCTCGAGGATCTCGGCTCCCGATTCGTCCACCTTGGCCAGGTACGCCTCCCAGACAGCCTCGGAGAGCGACATCCCGCGGAACGCGACGTTGCTCATCTTCTCGAACTCGCGCTGGAGAAACGCGAGCTTCTCCCGGAGCTCCTCTTCCGGCGCCAGGTCCTGGTCCTCGTAGGGCGTGTGCGGCTTGGGAATGAAGGCGTTGACCGACGGCACGAGCTGCCCCACGCGCCCGAAGCGCCGCCCCTCCGCCACCGCGATCTCGCGCAGCTCCGCGACCGTGCGCACGATGTCCGCCACGTCGGCGTCGGTCTCGGTCGGCAGCCCCACCTGGAGGTAGAGCTTCAGGCGCGTGAACCCCCGCGCGAAGACGAGGCGCACCTTCTCGCGAAGCATCTCGTCCGAGACCTTCTTGTTGATGTGGCGGCGCAGCCGCTCGTTGCCCGCCTCCGGCGCGATCGCGAGCGCCTTCTCCCCCTGCCGCGCGAGCACCTCGAGGATCGGGTCCTCGATCGCATCGATCTTGATGGAGGAGAGCGCGATGTGGTACCCGAGCTCGGCCAGTCCCGGGAGGATCGTCGTGATCTCGGGGTGATCGCAGACGGCCGTCGCGATGAGGCCCACGCGATCCGTCCGGGCGCGCGCCTGCCGCGCGACGGCGAGGATCGACGCTCCCGGATATTGCTTCACCGGCGCCATCGCATACGCCGCCCAGCAGAACCGGCACATCTCCGAGCAGCCGCGGGAGATCTCGATCAGGAGCTTGTCGGCGAGCTCCGTGCGCGGCGTGAGGATCGTGGAGTGCGGCACCTCGAAGGCGGGACTGATCTCGGCGCGCGACATCGGCTGCTGAACCACGACCTTCGCGTTCTCGGCCGACTCGGCACGCGGCCCCTGGACGGCGGGAACGAAGAACCCCGGCTGCCGTGCCGCCGCCTCGAGGAACTCGTCGCGCGAGAGCCCCGAGCGCAGGAGCTCCGCGATGCGCGGGACGAGCCGCTCGCCGTCGCCCAAGCCGAAAACGTCCACGAACGGCGCGAGCGCCGCGGGATTCATCCGCGCGATGTCGCCTCCGACGAGAAGCAGCGGATGGCGCTCGTCGCGCGCCTCGCGCCGGCGCGGGATGCCGGCGGCGGTGAGCTGCTTCAGGATGTTGACGATGTCCATCTCCCACGAGAGCGACCAGGCCAGCAGCCCGAACTCGGAGAGCGGCGTTCCCGTCTCGAACGTTGCGGCCGGCTCGCCCTCGTCGTGGAAGAACCGCTCGCATACCAGATCCGGCACCCGATTCAGGAGGCGGTAGACCCACTGGAAGCCGAGATTGGACATGCCGACTTCGTAGGTGTTCGGGAAGCCGAGCGCGACACGGTACGCCCCGAATCGGTTCGGGGTCTCGGTGAATCGCTCGAGGGAGGCAAGCTCCCGGCTCCTCGCGGTCGGCGGCATCGGGGAACCGGAAATTATAAGCGCACCGCGAAGGCCCAGTCCGCGACGTTGGTTCCCGTCGGACCGGTCACGAAGAGGTCGCCGAGGGCCGCGAAGAATGCCTGCGTGTCGTGGCGATCGAGCGCATCGGCGGCGTCGAGCCCGAGCGTTCGAGCGCGGGCGATCGTCCCAGAGTCCGCGAACGCTCCGGCGCCCGCGGAGCTGCCGTCCCTTCCGTCGGAGCCCGCGGCGAGAAGCATCACCTCGCGGGCGGACGCGAGAACCCGAGCCGCCGCGAGCGCGAGCTCCAGGCTCCGGCCGCCGCGCCCGCTCCGCCGCCCGAGCGCCACCGTCGTCTCGCCGCCGGCGAGCAGAATCTGCCCCGGGTCGAGGCGCGCGGCCGCTCGCGCGAAGGACGCACCGGCGTCACGGGCCTCGCCCCCGAGGCGGCGCGAGATCGTTCTCGCCGAGAGCCCACGCTCCCGCGCGAATCGCGCCGCGGCCTCGAGCCCCATCCGGTTCGTCCCGACGACGTGGACGACATCGCCCGCGCGCCCGCGGATCGTCGGTCCGGATCCCACGGCGGACGGCCGGTCTCCCGGCACGTCGGAGACCACGAGCGTGACGAGGCGCGCCCGCGTCTCGCGCCCGAGCCGGCCGCCCTTGACGGCCGAGAGCGACGTTCGCAGGCGATTGACCTCGAGGATCCCGGCGCCGCTCCGGACGAGCCGAGCGATGCGGCGCTTCTTCTCCGAAAGCGTGAGACCGGCGCGAGGCTGACAGAGAAGCGACGACGTTCCGCCCGACACGAGACACAGGATCGCGTCGCGCCGGCCGAAGCTCGCGAAGAATTCCCGCGAGCGCCGCGCGGCGGCGAGACTCGAGCTGTCCGGTTCCGGATGCGAGGCGAAGAGGATCTCGAGACCGCGGCGCGGCGCCGGCGGCGAAAAGCCGCGCGGCAGGACGGCGAGACCCCGGCGGAATCGCAGGCGCGCGCCCGCGATCATGGCCGCCGCTGCCTTGCCGACGGCGAAGACTCCGACCTCTCCCCCTTCGGCGCGCACGTCGAGCGCCCGCGCGATCTGGCGCGCGGCGAGAGCCTGCGCGACGCGCTGCCGCGGATCCACACCCGCGAGCGCCGCGCGATAAAGATCCTCCAGGAAACGGCGGCGTTCGTCCCCGTTCATTTGCCGTTCATGATTCATTCACTCAATCGCCGTATATGATCAATTGTCCGGCTCTTTTCCGGCCGGCCGAGAAGGGGGTGACAGCATGAGGAAGTTGGTTTCCCGCATCGCTGCGATTGCGCTGCTCGTCGGCGCGGCTTCGTTCGCGCTGGCGGCCGACATGGGGAGCTGGTCCGGGTGGATCACCGACACCGATTGCGGCGCCAAGGGCGCGTCGGCGAGCCATGCGGCTTGCGCTGCGAAGTGCGTCAAGGAAAAGGGCGCGAAGTATGCGCTCTACAACCCGTCCGACAAGAGCATGTGGGTTCTGTCCGACCAGAGCGGAGCGGCCAAAATGGCTGGCAAGATGGTGACCGTCAAGGGCACGGCGGACGCCGCCAAGAAGACGATCACCGTCGCCTCGATGGAAGAGAAGAAGTAGCACTTCTCGATTCTGGAATTCCAGAAGGCCCCGGGATCCCGGGGCCTTTTCTTTTGCACGCCGGAAGCGCCGCCGGGCGCGGCCCGGCGATCTGTCAGAATAGGCGGCGCGGCAGTCTTACTGCCCGAGCCGGAATGAGCGCCAACCCTCAACCCCACCCGACGCGCCCCGAGGAATACCCTCCGGCCGACACGGCGCATTACTGGGCGAAAGCCTCGAAGGAGCTGCGCCACCGCCTCACGCAGGTCATTCCGCATGACGTCCTGAAGGAACTCCACCGCAAGAGCCCCGCCCGGCACTTCACGATCTCCGCGCGGCAGTTCCTGCTCCTGGCGGCCACGTCGGCGGTCTCCTGGAACTCTCCTCAGCCCTGGATCTGGATCCCGTCGGCCCTGATCGCCGGCTGGACGGCCTTCAACTTCACGGTCCTGCTTCACGAGGTCGTGCACCGCGCGGTCTGGAACGGGCCGCGGCCGAAGGCCGAGCGCTTTCTCGCCATCCTCTACGCGGTGCCGTCGGGAATCTCGGCCCTCCAGTTCACGCGCTGGCACCTCACGCATCATGCGGAGCTGGGCGACGCCGAGGCCGATCCCAAGCGGCACTACCTCTCGCCGAAGATCAACAAGCCCTGGTACAAGCTCCTCTATTTCACGCCGGCGCTCTTCCCCATCTACTTCCGCGCGGCGCGGCGCGAGACGGCGAGCTACCCACCGGCGCTCCAGAAGAGGATCGCCCGCGAGCGCCTCGCGACGATCGCGCTGCACGTCGCCGTGATGGCAGCGCTCTACCTCGCCGCCGGTTTCGGCGTGCTCGCGCGCGTCTATCTCGTCCCCTACTTTCTCGTGTTTCCGATCGCGTTCGCGCTCAACCGCCTCGGCCAGCACTACGCGATCGACCCGACCGACCCCGCCAAGTGGGGCACGATCCTGAAGCCGTCGCGGTTCTGGGACTTCTGGTATCTCTACTCGGCCTACCACCTCGAGCACCACTACTTCACGGCCGTCCCGCTCTACAATCTGCGGCGGCTGCACTTCGCGCTGCGCCCGTTCTTCGACGAGATCGGCTGGCAGCCCGTGACCTACCGGCGGCTCTTCCGGGACTGGATTTTCCGGAACAAGGCGCCGCACACCGACTGGCACCTGAGCCTGGAGGGCTGAGGACGCCCGGGCGGCCGCGACGGCGGCGCCCGTCCTTCCGTAGAATTCTTCGCGCTTGGACGAAACCGAGGACCTCAACCGGCTCATCGCCGAGATCAACAGCGGCGCGCGTCCCGAGGACGCAGCGGAGGCCGAGCGTCTCGGCCGATGGCTCGCCGAGCTGCACGACCGCGGCGGCAGCGATCTGCTGCTCGTCGCAGGCTCGCCCGCCTCGATCCGGGTGGACGGCGCCGTCGCGGCCCTGCCTGGGGAGCCGCTCTCGGGCGAAGAGATCGAGGACGCGGTGCTGCCGGCGCTCTCGCCGACGCTGCGCGCGCGCTTCCGCCAGGGCGAGTCGGCCGATGGCTCCTACAAGGTGCGCGGCCTCGGCCGCTTCCGCATCAACCTGCACCGCGAGCGAGGGCGCGCCGCCGCCGCGGTGCGAGCCCTGCCGGCGAAGCCGCCGCGCCTCGCGACGCTCGGCCTGCCGCCCGGCACCGAGGCCCTGACGCGTCTTCCGCGGGGGCTCGTGCTCGTGGGCGGACCGACGGGATCGGGCAAGACGACGACGCTCGCGGCGCTCGTCGAGGAGATCAACCAGCGCGATGCGCGACACATCGTCACGATCGAGGATCCGATCGAGTACGAGCACCCGCACCGCCGGAGCCTCGTGGAGCAGGTCGAGATCGGAACGGACGCGCCGGACTTCCCGACGGCGCTCCGCGCGGCCGTCCGTCAAGCGCCCGACGTCCTCGTCGTCGGCGAGATGCGCGACACGGAGACGATGCGGATCGCGCTCGCCGCGTCGGAGACGGGCCACCTCGTCCTCACGACGGTGCACACGAGCGACGCGGCGTCCGCGGTCTCGCGCATCGCCGACTCCTTTCCCGACGAGCGCCAGGCCACGATCCGGCAGGAGCTCTCGATGGCGCTTGCCGCCGTCCTGACGCAGACGCTTCTCCCGAGGCGGGGCGGCGGGCGCACCGTCGCCGCGGAGCTCCTCATGGTCGGCTACGGCGCGCGCCAGCACATCCGCCGAAACGCCCTGCAGCACCTGCATCAGGAGATCACGCTGACGCGCCGCCAGGGGTCCTCGACGCTCGAGGAGTCGCTCGCGCGACTCGTCCGGGACGGCGTCGTGGACGTCGAGGAGGCGCGCGCCCGCGTGGCGCACCCGGAGGATTTCGAGACGTATCTGCGAGGAGGGGCGTAGGGGGCGGCTTGCGTCCGCCCGGGCGGGGGCAAGCCCCGCCCCGACGAGTTTCGCGTCTTCAGATCTCTCTTCGGAAGAGCACCCGAGTCAGGATTCCGCAGACGAGCGCGAAGGTCAGCAGGAAGATCCACTCCGGGAAGACCGTCTGCGGCGAGCTCCCGCGCAGCAGCAGATTCCGCAACGCGTTCAAGCCGTAGGTCAGCGGGTCGGCGCGCGAGATGGCCTGGAGCCACGGCGGATACGACTCGACGGGGTACAGCGCGCCGGAGGGAAAGAACAGCAGCGCGTTGATGATGCCGAACATGCCGCGCAGCACCGAGACGCTCCGCGCCCGCGCGAAGAGCAGAAACCACACGGCCGAGATCGCGAGCGACGTCAGAAAGACCGTCGCGACGGCTGCCGCCACCTCGCGGCTCCCGGCCACGATGACCGGCGTCAGCATGAGAACCGCGCCGAGCACGAGGAGCCCCGCGAGCGACGCCACGATCGCTCCGGCGAGCACGTTGCCCATCACGAGCGCTCCCGTCGAGATGGGGGTCACGAGGTAGCCCTCGTGGTACCCGTACATGCGGTCCTCGAGCACCTGCAACCCGCCCGACACCATCGAGCCCATGAAGATCGAGAGGCACACGACCGCCGGGCCGAGGTACGTCAGGTAGTCGAGATAGGGGTAGGCCTCGAGCCGCGCGGAATCCGCCGGAGGGGCAGACGGCGACGCTCCGGACGCAACCTCGTCCCACACCTGCCGGAGCGCGCCGTCGAGCGCGTCGAAGGAGAAGCGGTCCGTGTTGTCGCCCACGAACGCGGGACCGGGGCCCTTCGCCGACAGGCGAAACGGCAGGATCCAGACGCCGCGATAGGCGCCGCGGCGCAGCCCCCGGAGCGCCTCCTCGCGATCCTCGAGGAATGTCGCGTCCACGAGCTCGCGTCCGGTCTCGAGCGCCATGACGCCGCGGCGGCACGCGGCCGACTCGGCGTTGGCGGCCTCGTCCACCACGGCGAGCGGGACGTGGCGCAGCTGTCGGTTGAGCGAATTGCCGAGCACGAGGAGATAGACGAGCGGGAAGAGCATCGTCGAGATGATGAGGATCGGCTGGCGCCAGAGCGTGAGGTAGGCGCGCTGGCAGATCGCCGCGATGCCGAGGAAAGCGAGCGCCGGGCCGCGCGCCGGCCGGGGGGCGCCGGACACCGTCATTCGGCCCGCAGCCCCCGCCCGGTGTAGGAGAAGAAGACGTCCTCGAGAGTCACGGAGGCGATCGTCAGGTGAACGATCCGGTGGCCGCGATCTTCGAGGAGCCGCGCGGCGCGGCGGCCCACGTCTTCGCCCGGCCGCGACTGGAACTCGGCGGCGTTCGCGGCGAGCCCGCGCCAGCTCCGCGCGCCGAGCGCGGCGATCGCGTCCGCGTCCGCCTCCGAGAGAGCCCGCGCCGTCTCGATCTGCGTGCGCTCCCCCGTCTCGAGCGACCGCTTCAGCGCGGCCGGCGAGTCCTCGCAGAGGATGCGCCCCTGGTCGAGAATCGCCACGCGGTCGCAGAGGAAGTCCGCCTCGTCCATCGCGTGCGTCGTCAGAATGATCGCCAGCCCGGCGTCATCGGCCTTCAGCTGGCCCAGCATCTCCCAGATCGCCCGCCGGCTCTGCGGGTCGAGGCCCGAGGTGGGCTCGTCGAGGAACAGGACGTGCGGCGAGTGGAGCACGCCCCGCGCGATCTCGAGCCGCCGCCGCATGCCGCCCGAAAGCTCGCGCGTGATCTGCTTGCGGCGTTCGGACAGGCCGACCTGCGCCAGACGGCGGTCGATCATGCGCGACAGGCCGCGGCCGAAGAGGCCGTACATCTTCCCCTGAACCGAGAGGTTCTCCTCGACGGTCAGGTTCTCGTCGGTCGTCACCGCCTGCGAGACGGTCCCGATCGACCGACGCACGGCCGGCCGGTCCCGCACGACGTCGTGGCCGCGGATGCGCGCCGAGCCCGACGTCGGAGGCAGGAGCGTCGTCAGCATCCGGATGAGCGTCGTCTTGCCGGCGCCGTTGGGCCCGAGGAGGCCGTACGTCTCGCCCTCGACGACCGAGAACGACACCTCGTCGTCGGCGATCCGGTCGCCGAACGTGCGGGTCAGCCGGTCGACTTCGATCGAGACGGGGCGCCGCGCCGCCGCGGCGATGGGCCGCCCTGAAGGCTCGTCCAGGAACGGTGGCGCGTCGAGGAGGGGCTCCGAGGCGCTCGGACCCCGCGCCGTCAACTCTTCCCCGCTTCGACGACGAAGGTTTGCCCGGCGATGACCGTCGCGCCCTGCGGGGCGAGGCGTACGGAAAACGTCTTCAGATCCCGGCTCTGGAGTCCCCAGTTGCGGCGCGTGGCGAATTCCGAGCGGGGCTTGACCGAGACGATGCGCGCGGGAAAGCGATCC
>DATJZU010000029.1:0-68502 GCA_035498835.1 Thermoanaerobaculia bacterium | reverse complement strand
CCTCGATGTCGGCTCATCGCATCCTGGGGCTGAAGCAGGTCCCAAGGGTCCGGCTGTTCGCCGGTTAAAGCGGTACGTGAGCTGGGTTTAGAACGTCGTGAGACAGTTCGGTCCCTATCTCGTGTGGGCGCAGGAAATTTGCGAGGATCCGTCCTTAGTACGAGAGGACCGGGACGGACGAACCTCTTGTGCACCGGTTGTCGCGCCAGCGGCACGGCCGGGTAGCGATGTTCGAAAGGATAAGCGCTGAATGCATATAAGCGCGAAGCCTTCCTCAAGATGAGATTTCCCGGGGGCAACCCCCTTAAGGCCCGTGGGAGACGACCACGTTGATAGGCTGGGTGTGGAAGCGCTGTGAGGCGTGAAGCTGACCAGTACTAATCGGCCGTGCGGCTTGACCATAAAATATTTAAGACACGAATCGATCGTCTACATACCGACTCTCTGATGTCAGGAGCTCTCAGCTAGCAGCTTTCAGCCAAACGGGCTCGAAGGCACCGCATGGCTGAAGGCTGACAGCTGACAGGTAAATCGATTTTCCCGGTGACCATAGCGAAGGGGCCACACCCGTTCCCATTCCGAACACGGCAGTTAAGCCCTTCAGCCCCGATGGTACTTCGCGGTAGACCGCGTGGGAGAGTAGGACGTCGCCGGGGAATTATTTTGAAGCTCAGGACTCGTTCCTGAGCTTTTCTTTTTCCCGGGCCGCTCCGGCGGCTAGAAGAACAGCTTGAGCCGGAGGTCGAGGATGTCGGCCGTTGGCTGCCGCGGAGAGTCCTTCGCATCCCGGTGCCAGTCGCGGATGTAGAGGATCTCGAAACGGGTCCCATAACGAAGCCGGTATCCGAGACCCGACCGCATCCGGGCCTTCGAAACGAAGCGCTCGGTAACGCCCTCGCCCAGCGGGACGAACTCTTCGGCGTCGAAGATTCCGTAGAGGGACTTGTCCAGCGAAGAGTCCGCGTGGTTGATCCCGACCTTGAGCTCGACCCGAGCCCGGAAGCGCCAGGAGTGCTGCGAGGGACTGCCGTCGGAGTACGAGAAGTTCCGGTATTCGAAGCGGACGAGCGTGGCGAGCCTGAAGCGCCCCAGGGCATGGAGCGGAAAATGCGTCCGCTCGCGAAGGTTGTTCAGGACGTTCAAGCGAAAGCCGATCCGCGGCGTCAGCTCCCGCGTGTTGACGTCGTCGGTCTGCCGCGTGTATCCGAAGGTCGTTTCCCCGACGAGGTCGATCCAGGGGCTCGGATAGAACTCGGTCAGCGGCGTGACGTCGAGGTTCCACCACTTTTCTCCTCCCGAGATCAGCGTCTTCGGCTCGAAATCGGTCTCGAAAAGCCACCGATCCCCCTTGGGAAAGTCGAGCGTCACATTTCCCCAGAGCTCGGCCGGCACGGGGCTCTCGGTGCTCGCTTCTGCGGGAGCCCGCGCCTGGCTGGCCGCCGTGGAGGCGCCGG
Organism: Thermoanaerobaculia bacterium; assembly: GCA_035498835.1. Classification (GTDB taxonomy): domain Bacteria; phylum Acidobacteriota; class Thermoanaerobaculia; order UBA5066; family Gp7-AA6; genus DATBFU01. The sequence continues at coordinate 67,048 of DATJZU010000029.1, read as the reverse complement.
CCAGCAGAGCGAAGGCGGCGAGCAAGGGAAGGCGCGTCCTCGTCAAGGCCGGACGCCTCTTGAAGGGATCATCGGAATCGCATTCTACGGGTCGCTTCGCGCCGGCGCCGCCTTCGGTCCCCTTGCCGCTGTCTCGCGTCCGCGTGTTCCAGTAGAGTCCTCTCCACCTAGGATGAGGAGCGACGGTATGAGACTGCGCCTGCCCGGACTCGTTCGGCTCTCCCGCAGAGGCCTCTTTCTCGCGTCCCTCGCGCTGACCTCATCCGGCGAGGCGGCGGCGGTCGTCCCCCTCGAACCGAGCCGGCTCGACCTGCACTTCGTTCGGAACGAGGGGCAGGCGGATCCGGCGGTGGCGTACTCGGCGGCGACGTTCGCGGGGACGGTCTACGTCACGCGCGAGGGCGAGCTGGTCCATTCGCTGGCCCGACCCGGCGATGCCGGCTGGACGCTAACCGAGAGATTCGTCGGCGGCCGCGCCGTTCCGACCGCCGCCGACTGCTCGGCGGCTCGCGCGAGCTATTTTCTCGGAAATGATCCGAAGCGGTGGCAGCACGGCGTCGAGACATCCGAGTCCGTGCGCCTGGGCGAGGTTTGGGACGGAATCGAGGTCGACCTACGGTCGCGCGACCGGAACGTCGAGAAGGTCTTCACCGTCTCGCCCGGCGCAAACGCCGCGCGGATCCGCATGCGAATCGACGGCGCGCGGTCGCTCGACCACGATGACGCCGGGGCTCTCGTTGCCGAGACGGGGCTCGGGCCGGTCGTCTTTTCGGCCCCCGAGGCCTACCAGGTCTTCGGGGCGGTACGCGAGCCCGTCGCCGTGTCCTATCGGCTCGACGGAGGCGAATACGGGTTCGTCCTCGGACCGCACGACCCGGCGCGCGCTGTCGTAATCGATCCCATCCTGCAGTCCACCTACGTCGGCGGCTCGGGATTGTTCGATCAGGTCAACGACATCGATGCAACCGGTACCTACGTCGCCGGCTTCACCAACTCGAGCGTGTTCCCGGGCACCGCGGGCGGCGCCCAACCGACCTCCGGGGGAGGGAATCAGGACGGCTTCGTCGCGAAATTTTCGCCCGACCTCACGACCCTCGAGCAGGCGACTTTCATCGGAGGCAGCGGTTACGATACCGCAACGGCCATCGCCACGATTACCGACGGTCTGAGTGCGGGGGCGATCAACGTCTTCGTGAGCGGTGAAACGGCTTCGACGGATTTTCCGGGCACGAGTGGCGCGCCTCAGGCGTCTCTGGCCGGCGGAACCGACCTCTTCGTCGCGCACCTGAACTCGGATCTGACCAGCATCGAGGCGACCTACTACGGCGGGACCGCCAACGACCACGCGGTTCGCGCGATTGGCGGAGTCAACCTCGTGGCCCTGGGGTCGTCCTTCGCGACCGTCTACGTCGGCGGCTTCGGCGAATCGAAGGACCTTCCCCACACCGCAGGCGGGGCCCAATCGAGCCGATCGGCCGACAGTTTCGCCGGGTTCGTGGTCAACGTTCATTTCGGGCTCAACACCAAGTTCATCAATATTCCTCAGGCCACCTACGTCGGTAGCGCGACCGAGGTCTTCGCGCTTGCCGTCGCCACGAGCGGAGGCGATTTCCCGATCCCGACCGACGTCTACGCCGCCGGCGTCGCGGGGATTCCTCCCAAGCTCTCCGGCGGCGCGCAAACGATTCCCGGAGGAGGCACCTTCGACGCCTTCGTGACGCTCATCAGCCCGGATCTGACCTCCTTCGTCCGAAGCACGTACTTCGGCGGCGAGGCGCTCGACACGTGCTTCGGAGTCGCCGTCAACGGAACGTCGGGCGACGTATACATAACGGGCAGCACGGCGTCGCTGAGTCTGCCTGGAGCCCTCGGCGGGACGCAGCCGGTCCGCCGCGGACCGAGCGACGGCTACGTCGCCCGGTTTAAAGGAGATCTCACCCAGCTTCTGGGCTCGACGTACTTCGGCGGAACCGGCGGCGAAGGCTCGAGCGCTCTCGACATCAACCCGGCCAGCGGCGACGTCTACATCGCCGGAACGACCGATTCGACGCGAATGCCGGGCACGACGGCCGGCGCGCAGCGGATCTACGCGGGCGGTGGCGGCGACTGCTACGTCGCGCGGTTCAACGCGGAGCTCACGAAGGTGCTCGGCTCGACGTTTCTCGGGGGAAGCCCCGACGCGGGCCAGCCGGACGACAGCGGCTACGACGAATCGATCACGATCCGCTACGACGTGGCGGCCGACGAGGTCGTGACGGCCGGATACACCTCTTCCTCTGACTTTCCCAAGACCGCCGGAGGTGCGCAGGTCATCCGGGCCGGCGCTCCGAACGACACGGGTGTGGACGGCTTCGTGAGTCGCCTCAGTCCCGATCTTCTGGCCCTCTCCGCGCCCGTCGCGATCGTCGTGGATCCGTCTGCGGGCGCGAGCTCCGACGGCAACGGCGTGCTCGAGCCGGGGGAGACGGTCGCCGTGCAGCCGACGTGGAAGAACGAGACGGCCGCGGCCGTCTCGCTTTCGGGCGCGGCGAGCGCGTTCACGGGACCGGCGGGCGCGACGTACACGCTCACGGATGCCGCGGCGGGCTACGGAACGCTCGCCGCCGCGGCGTCGAAGAGCTGCACCACCGTGCCCAACTGCTTCTCGCTCTCGATCTCGAACCCCGCGACGCGCCCGGCCTCGCACTGGGATGTGACCTTCATCGAGACGCCGTCTCCGGCCGACGCGCCGATGCAGTGGACGCTGCACGTCGGCGACAGCTTCACGGACGTGCCGCGCTCGTATCCTTTCTACCGGACGATCGAGACGCTCTTTCACAACGGCGTGACCCTCGGCTGCACGGCGACGACGTTCTGCCTCTCGGACCCGGTGCCGCGGATCAACATGGCGATCTTCATCGCGCGCGCGATCGCGGGCGGAGCTGGCAACCTGCCGGATCGCGGCCAGATCGCCGGGCAGCCGTACTCCTGCACGTTCGCGACGGGCGTGTCTCTGTTCGCCGACGTCGCGCCGACGGACCAGGGATGTCCGGCGGCACATTACCTGCTCGCGCTGAACGTCGCGAACGGGTGCTCGCCGACGACGTTCTGTCCGACGCCGAACGTCACGCGCGGCGAAATGTCCATCTTCATGGCGCGTGGCATCGTGGCGCCGGGCGGCGGCGCGGCGATCCCGAACACGTACGGGCCGGACCCGGAGACGGGCCGGAGCTACTCGTGCGCCACCGGAAGCCCGAACCTGCACTTCACGGACGTGTTCACCTCCGACCTCTTCTGCAAGCACGTCCACTTCCTGTGGGCCAGGGGGATCATCGACGGCTGCGGCGGGACGCTCTACTGTCCCGGGGCGCAGGTCACACGGGACGCGATGGCGAAGTTCCTGTCGAACTCGTTCGCGCTACCGCTGTACGCGCCGTAGGGCCCAGACCAGGACCGCGGCCAGGAGCGTCCCCGCCGAGACGAGCGCTCCGGCGCGAAATCCCGGCGGGGCGTAGTCGAGGCGAATGCGGTGCTCGCCGGCGGGGACGTGCACCGCGAGGAACGGGCCGTCGGCCCGCGCGATCGTCAACCTCCGGCCGGTTTCGTCGCGCGCGCGCCAGCCGCCGTCGTTCACGAGGCTCGCGACGAGGATCGCGCCGGAAGCCGATGACGCGCCGGAGGTCCGGACGCGGAAGGTGACCCGGTCTGCCGTCTCGGCGTAGTCGAGGATCTCGGCTCGTCCGTTCTCGCTAGGGATGGGGCCGAGCGCGCCCGAGGGATCCTCGATGACCGCTTCCCGCGCCCAGTCGATCCCGCGGAGCGTCTCGCGGGACGGCGGCGCCCGGACCGCGCGCACGCGCGCCGGAGCGGTGACGGGAGAGAGCACGGCCGCATTCTCGAAGACCGTTCCGTCGGGGCCCGAGTAGGCCGGCGTCCACTTCGGCGACGGCGTGGCCCGGGCGGGAAACGACACGAGGTACCGCACGTTCAGGAAATCGAGCGCCGGCGCGTCGAGGTTCGCGATCTCCTTGAAGTACGGCGCCGGATCGTAGCCGCACGTGGCGTCCAGGAACTCGACGTAGTCCCGCCGCTCCGCCGGGTCGTGCGTGCGCACGTCGTCGATGCCGGCCATCAGATTGAAGTTCGGGAAGAACATCCGGCCCTCGCCGGCGATGCGGAACGGAGGCGGGCGCGACTGAAGGAAACGGATGAGCGGGGTCTCGATGTAGAGCCCGGTCACCTCGTACCAGGCGGCGAGCCGTCTTCCCTGCGCGAAGAGCTCTCCGGCGGCGACGAGGATCAGGAGGCCGAAGCCGAAGGACCGGAAGCGCGCCGCGCGGCCACCGGTCGCGGCGAAGACGACGAGGCCGGCCGCGAGCGACGCGGCGGGCAGGACGAAAGCCGACCGGGCGGCCGCGAGCGCTGCGGGAGGGACGCTCGGCGTCGCCACGAATCTCCATACGCCGTACGTGACCGCGAGGAGCGCGCCGATCGCCGCGATCGGCCAGAGGATCTCCCGGCGGTTCTCCTCGAGGTCGCGCTCCAGGCGATCGAGCTCGAAGGCTGCAATCGCCGCGCCGGCGAGCGCGAACCAGACGAAGTAGCGCAGAGGGAACATGAGCTTCAGGCCCGGGACGCTTGACATGATCTCGGCGAAGGGCCAGAGGCCGACGGCCGTGCCGAGCCCGAAGAGAAGCGGTGCCCCGAGCGCCCTCTCCGCCCGAGCCCGCCGCCCTCCCGGCCGGAAAAGAAGCAGAAGACAGGCGGCGGCCAGGATCCCGAAGTGCCCTGAGGCCATCTCCGGGAACGCCCCGGCCACCCCGGGCTGCATCGGGACCTCGATCTTGTCGCCGAGCAGCCGCGGGAAGAGCGGCAGGAGCGCTCCGCGGCCCCACTCGGGGCCGTGGGGGAGAAGGCTCAGGGCGGGAGTCCAGAAGGGTGCGGGCGTGAGCGCGTGGCGGTTCGACGCGAAGATCGCCAGCGCCTGAGCAAGCGTCGAGAAGGCCGAGAGGCCCAGCGCCGCGAGCGACGCGCCGGCGGCGTACGGCAGGATCGCCGCGACGCGACGTCCCTCTCCCGAGAGCGCGCGGGCGGCGAGCCAGACGGCCGCGAAGGCCGCCGCGGAGACGACGGTCTCGAGATGGCCCGACAGCGGCCAGAGCGTGAGGGCCGCGATGAGGGCCGCGACCGCGCGCCCGCGCCGCGACGGATCCGCGAGGCGCTCGACCAGGAAGAGGACGCCCGGCCAGAGCGCGATCGCGCCGGTCATCGGGAACAGGATCCAGGCCGTCATCGCCATCGAGAATCCGAAGGCCACGGCGCCGAAGACCGCCGCGCGCCGCGACACGGCGAGCTCCGTCAGCCAGAGCCACATTCCGGAGAGACAGAGGAAGAAGCGCAGCGCGCCCTGGAACGAGAGGGCGGCGAGCGGCGGCAGCAGCATCGCGGCGAGAGTGATCGGGGAGTACGGCGCCGACTGGCCGTTCCCGTCGAGAGGCGTGCCGCAGCCGTTCCAGCGATTGCGCAAAGGCAACGAGCCCTCGACCCATGTCCGGCGCACGGCGGCGCTCCACGGGACGATCTGGTGTGCGACGTCGGCGAGCCAGGCGCCGCGCCAGGGTCCGGGCGGCCGGGGGGCGGGGAGCGTGAGGAAGGCCTGGTCCGGCCCGAGCGGAGAGCGGGCGCGCATCACGCCGTCCCAGAGGAAGAGCACCGGCAGGAGCGCGAAGAGGGCGAAGATACCGCCGGGAATGCGGCGTCCCAGCCAGGCGGCGGCGAGTGCTGCGGCCGCGGCGCCGGCTCCGTAGAGCGCGAGCGTCGTGACGACCGTCGCGAGCGGCGTCACGCCGCGCGCCCCGCCGCAGGTCTCCGCGAGCGGACCGTCAGGAGGACCGAGGCGGCCGCCGCCGTGACGAGAGACACGAGTGCGCCGGTCCGAAAGCCCGGGCTCGCGTAATCGAGGCGAATGCGGTGGTCTCCCTCCGGAGCGAGGATCTTCAGGAACGGGCCGCTCGCGCGGCCGAGCGCGACCTTTCGCCCGGTCTCGTCCTTCGCTCTCCACCCGCCGTCGTCGACCAGGCTCGCGACGAGCACGGCCGGCCGCGGCGCCCGGACCCGGAAGGAGACGGAGTTGAAGGTCTCCGCGTGGTCCGACACCTCCGCCGGTGAGCCGTCGTCCGCGAAGACGAGGGGTCGCGCCCGCGCGTTCTCGAAGATCGCGCCGTCCCGGCCCGCGTAGACTCGCGTCCATTTCTCTCCCGGCGAGGCAGCATCGGGTCCGGTCACGAGATACCGGACGCCGAGCGCGTCGAGCGCCGACGCGTTCAGATCGCGGATCGATTTGTAGTACGCCGCGGGATCGTAACCGCAGACGACGTTGAGCCATGAGACGTACTCGCGGCGCTCGACGGGGTCGTGCGTGCGGACGTCTTCCTGGGCGGCGAAGATGCCGACATTGGGGAAGAACGCGAGCCCCTCGCCGGCGATGCGGTGCGGTCCGGGGCGCTCGCGCAGGAAGGCGGCGAGGGGGGTGACGGGATAGAGGTCCTTCGGATCGCTGAACGGCACGAGCCGCATTCCCTGCCGGAAGAGCTCGCCGCCGAGGACGAGGACGAGCAGCGCCGCTCCGGCGGTCGCGAACCGCTCCGGCCGGCGCCCGAGCAGCAGAACGACGGCCGTGGCCGCGGCGAGCGCGAGCGCGGAGAGCAGGTACGCCCGCTGCTGGCTCTCGAGCCCGCCCCGGGCGGCGAACAAGCCGTGGGAGCGAGCCGCGCAGAAAATCCCGACGAGCGCGGCCGCTCCGGCAACGGCCGGCGTCCAGAGGATCGCGCGCCGCCGCGTCGCGAGATCGCGCGTGAGGCGGTCGAGCTCGAACGCCGCGAGGGCCGCGCCGGAGATCGCTACCCAGACGAGGAAACGGGCGGGCAGGATGCGATTGAGGCCCGGCACGAAGGCTTCGATCTCCGCGAAAGGCCACGCGCCGGAGGCGACGCCGAGCCCGGCGATCAGCGGGACGAGCAGCGCCTTCTCGGCCGGCGGACGCGGCGATCCCGGCCGCAGGATCAGGAGCGCGAACACCGCACCGAGGATCCCGAAGTGGCCCTGCGCCATTTCGGGGAAGGAGACGAATCCGACAGGTAGAAGCGGCGACGCGATGCCGTCGCCGAGGATGCGCGGGAAGAGCAGTGCGGCCGGCGTCCAGGGGGACACGAGGCCATGCGGCGAGAGCGACAGGTTCGGTTTCCAGAAGGTCGCCTCCGTCAGGGCGAAGCGATTCGACGCGAGGATGGCGAGAATCTGGGGGAGAAGAGAGAACGCCGAAAGGCCCAGTGCCAGCGCGGCGGCGCCCCCGATCGCGAGCGGGAGGCCGCGGGTCGCCTCGCGCTCCCCGAAGGCCCGGCGCGCCGCGAGCCAGAGGGCGGCGAATGCGCAGACGAGGGCGGCGGTCTCGAGGTGGCCCGAGAGTGGAAGCAGAAAGAAGAACGCCGCCAGGAGCGCGAAGGCGCGTGTGCGCACGTCGGGGTCCCGGCGCCGCTCGATCGCGAAGAGAATCCAGGGTCCGAGCGCGAGGACAGCCGCCTGAGGGAAGAGCAGCCACGCGGTCATGGCGAGCGAGAACGCGAACGCGACGCCGCCGAAATATGCGGACGCCGGGCGCGCGCCGAGCTCGCGAAGCCAGACCCACGTTCCGCCGAGGGCGAAGAGGAGTTTCGCCGCCGCCCAGAGCGTAAAGGCTGCTGGCAAGGGCAGGAGCAGTCCCGCAATCGTCAGCGGCGAGTAGGCCGCCGACTGTCCGTTCGCGTCGAGCGCCATGCCGCAGCCGTTCCAGCGGTTGCGGTGCGGCCATTCCCCTTGCCTCCAGGCGAGGCGCACGGCGCGGGCCCAGGGGACGAACTGCCGCGCGACGTCGTCGGACCAGATCGTGGTGGGCGCCGCGGCCGGCGAGGGCGCCGTCAGGTAGGCATGGTCCGCAGGAATTGGCGTCTTGCCCGCGACGAAGCCGGGCCAGAGGAAGACCAGCGGCGGCAGAGCGAGAGCGAGGAGCCATCCGGGGGGGATCGGACGGCGAAGCCATCGCGCCGCGAGCGCGGCCGCGCCGGCGCACCCGATGTACAGCGCGAACAGCACGGCGCCGGAGGTCAGCGGCCGTGACGCGAGGTCGCGAAGAGATTCCATTTGGAGGCCGCGCGATCTTTAGCACATCGCCCCGAGACGGTCGAGCGGAAGGACGGAGGCGTGCGCCGACCCGTGTGCTAGCATCGAAAAACAGACTCGAGGAGGTTGCTGATGCGTGCGCGTTCCGTCGCGATCGCGATTTCGTTTTTCCTGTTCCTGGGTGCCGCCGCGGCCCTGGCGCAGACGACCGGATCGATCGAGGGTCGTGCCGTCGACGAAGCAGGCGGCGTGCTCCCCGGAGTCACCGTCGAGGCGCGCAGTCCGGCGCTCCAGGGCGTGCGCGTCGCGACGACGGACGCGAAGGGCGATTATCGGCTGACGCTGCTGCCGCCGGGCACGTACGCAGTGACGTTCACGCTGGCCGGGTTCGCGACCCAGGAGAAGAGGGGAATCACGGTCAGCCTCGGCCGAGGGACCACGCTCGACCTGACGCTGCAGCCGTCGGCCAAGGAAGCCGTCGTCGTTTCGGCCGAGGCACCGGTCGTCGATACGTCCGCGACCGAGCTCGGGACGAACTTCGCCCAGCGGGCGATTCAGACGCTTCCAACCGGGCGCAACTACTCGTCGATCGTCCAGGTCTCGCCCGGCGTCTCCTCCGACGCGGATCCCCGCAACACGGGGCAGAACACGATCACGGTGTACGGCTCGAGCGGAGCGGAGAACGCCTTCTACATCGACGGCGTCAACACGACGGGCGTCGAATACGGGTTCCAGGGCAAGAATCTGAACTACGAGTTCGTCCAGGAGGTCGAGGTCAAGACCGGCGGCTACGAGGCCGAATTCGGCCGCTCGACGGGCGGCATCATCAACGTCATCACGAAGTCGGGCGGCAACGAGTTCCACGGGGACGCGTTCGGGTATTTCAACAGCGCTTCGCTGCAGGCCTCTGCCAAACCGGTCGCCTCGCCGCAGGGGACGAACCAGGGAATCACGCAACAGGACTTTGGCGTGGATCTCGGCGGCTTCATGTGGAAGGACCGCATCTGGTTCTTCGGGGCCTACGACCGGGTGCAGACGACGATCAAGACGGGCCCGCCGTGCGATATCGGCGACACCGCCTGCTTCAGCCCGTCCGACAGCGAGATCTCGGAGTCCAAGAGTACGACCAACCTCGGGTCCGCGAAGCTGACCTTCACCCTCGCGCCGGGGCAGACGCTGATCGGAACGTTCATTCAGGACCCGCGGACCGATACGGGCGCCATCATCGACTCGAACCACGCCGCGAATGGCGATCCCCTGACCTACCTGGGCCGGCAGGACTTCGGAGGACAGAATTTTTCCGCGCGTTACGACGGGATCTTCGGCGGGAGCTGGGTGGCCGCGGGCCAGTGGGCCACGCACAAGGAGCGCAACTCCGTCGGTCCCTCGCCCGGCGGCGACATCATCCAGTACCAGGACTCGCGGGACGGCTTTTTCCAGACCGGCGGCTTCGGCCTGATCCAGGCCAAGGACTTCACCCGGGACATCTACGGCGCCTCACTGACGAAGTACCTCCAGGCGCACGAGATCAAGGGCGGCATCGAGTACGAGCACACGACGGCGGACGTCATCAAGAGAAACTCCGGCGGCCAGCTGGTGACGATTTTCGAGAACAAGGTCCATCCGGACTTGCCGATCTACAGCCACGCGTACTGGACGACCCCGACCGCGACGGTCGACGACGCCCCGCTCTCCGAGCTGAACGCGACCCCCGCGCACAAGAACCTCACGCTGTTCCTGCAGGACAAGTGGGCGATCCTCCCGAACCTGACGTTGAACGCCGGCATCCGGTGGGACCGGCAGCAGATCATCGACTCGTCGGGGGTGCGCCAGGTCAACCTGAACCGGGACTTCGCGCCGCGGGCCGGCGTGATCTGGGATCCGAGCAAGGACCACAAGACCAAGGTGTTCGGCTCCTACGGGCGGTTCTACGAAGAGCTTCCGATGGACCTCGTGATCCGGTCGTTCTCGTACGAACGGCAGCCGCGGATCATCAACTACGACCCCGTCAGCGTCACGCCGGACCCGAACGCCGAGGCGGATTACGGAACGCCGTCGGCGATTCTCGGAGGGTTCACCGAGCCGTCCGACCCGAACATGAAGGGCCAGTACATCTCGGAGTACATCATCGGCGGCGAGCGCGAGGTCGCGCCGAACATCGCCGTCGGGATCAAGGGCATCTACCGCGACTACGGCAACGTGATCGAGGACTTTCTCTGCATCAACGATGGCACGTACTGCATCGGAAATCCCGGTAAGGGCTCTCCGGGACAGTCGGCCAGCGGCTTCTTCCCCGGGTTCCAGCAGATCTACGGTCTCGACTACACGACGCTCTACGCCACGCCGCGGCCGGTCCGCATCTATCGCGGCCTGCAGCTCGACGCGACCAAGAGGTTCGCGGACAACTGGTCGATGACGGCGTCGTACATCCTCTCGAAGCTCGAGGGCAACTTCGACGGCGAGTACTCGCCGTTCACGCAGACGACGATCAACGATCCGAACATCTCCGCTGCGTACGATTACTACGACTTCTTCACGGACGGGAAGAACCTGAACGTCATCACTAACCGCGGGCCGCTCTCGAACGACCGGCGCCACCAGGTGAAGGTCTCGGGCCTCTACGTGACGCCGTTCCGGCTGTCCATCGGCCTGTCGGCCTACTATCGGACCGGCACTCCCTGGACGCGTTACGGCTACTCCGACGCCTACGGGCGCTACGAGTTCTTCCTGACGCCTCGCGGCGCCGAGGGCCGGATGCCCGACAACTACGAAGCGGACCTGCATCTCGGGTACCCGATCCCGATCGGGCCGGTGAACATCAACATCCTGGTTGACGTGTTCAGCATCCTCAACGCGCAGAAGGCGATCGTCCTCGACGAGCGCTGGGACTTCGCTGAGGCGGACAACCAGTTGCCGGCCCCGACGAATACCAACTACGGCCAGCCGATCCTTCGGACGGCACCGACCACGGCGCGGCTGGGGGTTCGCGTCTCCTTCTAGGGATTCCCGCCGGCGCGTTTCAGACGAGCGCGCCGGCGAAGAACTCTCCGAGTGCGGCGGCGACGGCGCCCGGCCGCTCCATCGGCGTGAGGTGTCCGGCGCCCGGAATCGTGACGAGCTTCGCGCCGGGAATCGCCGCCGCCATCCTCTCGGAGAGCGCGGGCGGGGTGAGCGTGTCCTTCTCGCCGACGAGGACGAGCGCGGGGCGGCCGAGCCCGGCGAGCAGGTCGGTCGAATCGCGCCGCCCGCGCATCGCCGAGAGGTCCGACGCGACGGTCTCCGGCTTCTGCCGCAGAATGACGCGCCGGACGCGCTCGACGAGGTCGCGGTTGCCGAGCGCGGCCTCGGAGAGGAGGCGCGGCACCATTCCGTCGGCGATCTTCGCGACGCCGTCCGATCGCACCGTCGCGATCGCCTCGTCGCGCTTCTTCTGGCCTTCCGCGTCGTCCGCCTCGGCCCGCGTGTCCACGAACGCCACCGCGCGGACGTTCTCCGGCCGCCGCCTCAGGAGGGCGAGCGTCACGTAGCCGCCCATCGAGAAACCGGCGACGCCGACCGGGGAAGGAAACGCCTCGACCAGAGCCTCGAGAAAATCCGCGTAACTTTCGATGTCGCCCGACGCGGCGGCCGGATTCTCTCCGCGCCCGGGCAGATCGGGCTTCAAGACACGGAACCGGGCCGCGAGCGTGCGCGCGACGCCGGACCACATCGCGCCATCGAGCGGATATCCGTGGACCAGCACCAGGGCCGGACCCGAGCCCGCCTCTCGAACCTCGACCGCCTGGCCGCCCCATTCGAGCCGCATCGCGTCGTTCAGATCATACGGCCCGGCGGAACAGGGCGACGAAAGGCCGCTCGGGGGCGGCTGAATCGCCGCCGCAAAGCGCCCGGCTTCAGCGAGTTAGTCGGAGGTTCCCAGCTGCTCGCGAAGCACCGCGCGGAGCGCCTCGAGGGCGTCGCGGTCCCACCAGCCCTTATGGACGCCTTCGTCGAGGACTTCGAGCGCCGTCGGAACGCTCAAGGCCTCGCGGTAAGAGCGATCGTGCGTCAGGGCGTCGTACACGTCGCAGACCGTCACGATGCGCACGGTGATCGGAAGGGCATCTCCGGCGATCCCTTCGGGATAGCCCGAGCCGTCGAGGCGTTCGTGGTGCGAATACACGATCGGCAGCGACCGGTGGATCGTCCGCATCTCCGACAAGAGCTCCCGGCCGACCACCGGGTGCTCTTCGATCGTCCGGCGCTCTTCTTCGGTCAGGCGCCCGGGCTTGTGGAGGATCGCGTCGGGAACGACGATCTTGCCGAGGTCGTGGAAGAGGGCCCCGCGCCGCATGTCCAGCCGGGCGGGGGCGTCGAGCTGGAGGCGCTGCGCGACGCGGTCGGCGAGCTCCGCGACGCGGCCGCTGTGCCCCGCGGTATGCGGGTCGCGCGCGTCGATCATCTTGGCGAGCGTCAGGATGACGTGCTCGGAATGTTCGTGCTCGTCGCTGAAGTGCTTGAGGAGAACGAGGGAGCGCACGCGGGGAAGTAGCTCCTCCGCCTGGAAAGGCTTGGAGAGGAAATCGCTGACGCCGGCGCGCGTCGCTCGAATCTTTTCCTCGGCCGACGCAAATCCCGTGAGGACGACCACGGGAAGCAGCCGTGTCTGCGGATCCGAGCGGACCTCCTCCAGCACGTCGTGGCCGCTGCGGTCGGGCAGCTTCAGATCCAGGATCACCAGATCCGGAGCCGCCTCGCGGATGCGGGCGAGCGCCGTCTCGGCGCCGTCGAATTCCTCGACTCGATAACGGGCGGCAGTCAGCAGACGGCGCAGGAGCCGCCGGACGCTCTCATCGTCGTCGATGACGAAAATTCGTCCGTTCGTGTCGTCGGCGGCGCGCAGGGCGGGATCCAACGTTAACCTCATTCTACATCGGAGCGGCGCCGATTAGAATGAATCGGTCCCAGGCGCCGGTCGGAGACGCGGCGCGACGCAGGAGAGCGTTCGATGAGGATCGCGGTCATCGAGGACGACGCGGGAGTGCGCGGGCTGATCGTTCGCCTGCTCGCGGAGACGGGCAACGATCTCGTCGCGTTCTCGAGCGGAAGCGCTTTTCTCGAGTCCAACGGCGCGGCGCGCTTCGATGTCGTCGTGAGCGACCTGAAGATGGACGGCGCTTCGGGCCTCGACGTGCTCAAGGCTTGCCGCGTCGTGCCGACTCCTCCCGAAGTTGTTCTCGTCACGGGACACGCCGAGGTTCGCGGCGCCGTGGAGGCCATGCGGCTCGGCGCCCTCGACTACCTCGAGAAGCCTCTCGACCCGAGAGAGCTGCGCGAGCGCGTCGCCCAGGCTGCCCGCTCGCGCCGGCGCCAACTCGAACGCGGCGCGACCGAGGCGGACGAGGCGGGCTCGCGGATCGTTGCCGAGAGCGCGGCCATGAGGCGACTGCTCGCGCGCGCCGAGAAGGCGGCCGGCAGCGTCGCAGCCGTCCTCATCGTCGGCGAGGCGGGAACCGGGAAGGGGATCATCGCCCGCCACATCCACGCGTCGGCGACGCCGCCGGGCGGCCACTTCCGGTCCGTCGATTGCGCCGCGCTCTCCGAGGACCGGTTCGAGGCGGAGCTGCTCGAGCCCGTCGAGATCTCGCCCGACACCGCCGTGGAGGCTCTGCCGCGTACTCTCTATCTCGACGAGGTCGGCGCGCTCTCCCGGCGGGCGCAGGCGGTGCTCGCGCGCGCGGTCGAGGGGCGCCGGCCGCCCGGTGGTCGATGGATCGCCTCCACGCGCGAGGATCTCGCCGACGCGGTCGCCGCGGGCTCCTTCCGCGCGGATCTGTACTATCGGCTCGCGGTGGTGACGCTCTCCGTGCCGCCCCTTCGCGATCGGCCCGAGGACGTCGAGCCGCTGGCTCGCCTCTTTCTCGAGGAGGCCGCCCGGCGCCTCGGGCGGGATCTGATCTTCGCGGGCGCCACGCTCGAACGGCTGCGCCGGCATGCCTTCCCGGACAACGTGCGGGAGCTGCGCCATGCGGTCGAGCGTGCCGCGGTCCTCTCCGAGGACGGCACGCTGCAGCCGGCCGATTTTTCTTTCGACGCCCCGGCAGGCGGAGCCTCCGGTCAGGGCGTCACGCCGGAGCGCCTTGCGCGGGCGCTCGCCGCGAACGGCGGCAATCGCGTCCGCACGGCCCGTGCCCTCGGGATCAGCCGGGCGACGCTCTATCGGCTTCTCGCGGGCGGGCGAGGTCCCGGATCCGATCGGTGAGATGATTTCGCAACGCGCTGCGATGAAAGAAGCGAAACCCCAGACGCCGAGACAGGCTGCCGAGTCGGTCTTGCTGGATGCACACCGCCGCGGCCGGCTCCTGGGATACGCGCGGGTGCGATTCGGCATCGGCGCCGCCGACGCGGAGGACGTTCTTCAGGACACGGCGCTCGGGCTCCTGCGGCAGCGTGGCTACGTCGAGCGGGCGGAGGGATTCGTCTTCGCGGCGTTCCGGGCCCGATGCCTGCGCTTCCTGGAGAATTCGCGTGTTCACGCGGCCCGGTTTTCCGGCGGCGAGGACGGTGACGTCCCCGCGGCAAGCAACACCGAGCGCGATCGGGCAATCGCGCTTCGGGAGGCCTTGACCGTGATCTCCTCGGGTTGTCGGCGATTGCTCGCGGCCCACTACGTCGAGGGCCTCACGCTGTCCGAGGCCGCCGCGCAGTTTTCTGCGCCGTACGCGGCGGTCTCGAAGAGGATCAGCCGCTGCTTGAAGAGGCTTCGCGCGTGTCTGATCTGAGCGCTCGCCACCTGGACGACTTCACGCTCCTGCGCTATGTGGCGGGAGAGCTCACGGCCGCGGAGCAGGGCCGAGCCTCGCGGCACCTTTCGGGCTGTTCGCGCTGCACTCGAATCGAGATCGAGATTCGCCGGCTCGACGGGGAGCTCCGGGCGCTCGATGCTTCGGTGGAAACGGCGTCGGAGATCATCGAGTCTCTCCCGCCGGGCGATGCCTTTCGATCCCGACCTCCGCGCGTCGAGCGGCGGCCGCGTCCGGGGGGCGCCGCGGCCCTGGCGGCGGCGGCGATCCCGGCCTCGGAGGAGGCCTTGCCGCTCTCGGAGGAGATCCTCGCGGCGTCGCACCATCCCCCTTCGCTCGCCGAATGGCTCGACAATCTCGCCCTCGGCCAACCCGCGCCGCGGTACGCGCTTCTGTACGCCCTGCAGCAGTCGGGCCGGGGAATCGCCGAGGGTCCGCTCCGCTGTCTGCGCTTCGCCGAAGAAGCACTCACCCGTCTGCGGCGAGAGCCCTTCGCGACGGATTCGGAGAAGTCCGACGCGGAGCGGATGGTTCCTCGACTCGTCCTGCGAGGCCATGCACATCTGCTCGCCGGACAGGCCTGTCTCTGGACGCGCGAGTTCGAGCGCGCGCGCTCCCATCTCGAGCTCGCGTACCGATCGCTGGCGCGCGGCGGCGCGGAGGAGATGACCCTGGCCATGGTCGAGGTCGTCGAATCCCAGCGGCGGTCCTTTCTGGGGAGGGGCCGCGAAGCGCTCGTGCTCGCCTCGCGCGCTCGGGCGACCTTCGAAGCCTGGAGCCTCGAGGACGAAGCCGCCCGGGCCCGAGTCGCCGCCGGTCTCGCGTATTTCGATTTGGGAGATCAGGAGAGTGCCCTTCGGGAGTATCGGCAGGCGCTTCCGATCTTCGAGCGGCACGGCCTCTGGAGCAACTACGTCGGTACGCTGAACAGCATCGGGACGTCGCTCACACGCGCGGGGCGGCTCGACGAAGCCCGCCGGGAATACGCGCGGGCGCTGCGGAGGCTGTCGCGCCGCGAGCATGCCTCCTGGGCCGCCTTCATTCGGCATGGACTCGCCGACGTCCTCTTCGAATCCGGGCGGTATCGAGAGGCCGCGATCGCGCTCGCACGAGCTTCCCGTCTCTACGCCGACTGTGGCATGACCGCCCGATCGCTCGCCGGCTCCCTGTTTGAAGTCGAGGCCTGGGCCCGGTTCGGGGACCTCTCCCGCGCGCGTCATCGCTTCCAGCTCTTTCTTTCGGCCGCTGCGAGTCACCAGGCCCTGACCGAGTCGATCATCCGACAGATGTCCGAAGTGCTCGGACCGGATCGGCCGGATCTCAATCGCTTCCAGTCTCTCCGAGGACAGACCGGCTCGATCCTGCAAGAGCGGCTCGGGCAGGTCCCTGCCTAGGAAAGTTTTCCACAGCCCGTCCAACTTCCCCCCTCCGTCGGCACTTCACTCTCAGAAGGCGGTGGGAGGGTCCACCGCCTCCCAGGGGCTTGAAGTGCCCGAATGGAGGTTGCCGTGCCGAACGGTCCGATTCCGAGTTGAACGCCGGCCGAACGGCCGCGAGATCGAGGTGAGTGAAGGTAAAGACGGGCCCGGAGAGGTTCCGATCGCTCCCGCTCGCGGCCTGGAGGCGACGCGCCGGGAGCTCGCCGAGGAGGCCTGGCGGGAGAGCGAGGAGAAGTACCGCGATCTCGTCGAGAACAGCGAGGACCTGATCTCGACGCACGACCTCGACGGAGTTCTGCTCTTCGCCAATCCGGCGTTCGTACAGCTCGTCGGATACCCGCTCGAGGATCTGCTCGGGCGGCGTCTGGACGACTGGTTGTCGCCCGAGTCGCAGCCCGAATTCCGCAACGCGCTCGCGACGGCGGCGCGCGAGGGGCAGGCGCACGCCTTCCTGCGGATTCGCTGCCGCTCGGGCGAGGAGCGCGTCATCCAGTTCGGAGCCATGCGCGCGCGCGAGTTCGGCCGCGTCGTCGTGCGGGGAATCGGCCATGACGTCCAGCGGCGCTGGGCCGAACATGCGCTCCGGCTCTCGGTCGGACGGCTCGAGGCGCTCCTCAACAACATCCCGGATCTGGCCTGGCTGAAGGACGAGCGCGGCGGCTACAACGCCGTCAACGAATCGTTCGCGCGCTTTCTCGGGAGGGCGCGCCGGGAATTCGTCGGCCACACCGACCGCGAGCTCTTCGGGCCCGAAGTGGCGCCAAGACTCGAGGAGTCGGATCGCCTCGCTCTCGAGCGCCGCGAGAGCATTCACTCGGTCGAGGAGATGCCCGGGCCCGGTGGCGAGCCGCGGATCTTCGACATGATCAAGACTCCGATTCGGGACGAGCGGGGCATGCTCGCGGGCACGGTCGGCATCGCGCGCGACGTGACGGAGCGCCGCCAGCTCGAAGAGCAGCTGCTTCAGTCGCGGAAGATGGAGGCCATCGGGCGGCTGGCGGGAGGGGTCGCCCACGATTTCAACAACCTGCTGACGACGATTCTCGGCTACGGCGGCATTCTGCTCGACCAGCTCGACTCCGACGATCCCCGCCGGCCGGACGTCGAGGAGATCCAGCGTGCGGGCGAGCGGGCGGCCTCCCTGACGCAGCAGCTTCTCGCCTTCAGCCGCAAGCAGGTCTTCGAGCCGGCGCTTCTCGACCTCAACGCAGTGGTGTCGAATGCGACCAAGATGCTGCGCCGACTGATCGGCGAGGACGTCCGTCTCGTCACCAGCCTCG
Source organism: Thermoanaerobaculia bacterium (assembly GCA_035498835.1). Lineage (GTDB taxonomy): Bacteria > Acidobacteriota > Thermoanaerobaculia > UBA5066 > Gp7-AA6 > DATBFU01. The sequence continues at coordinate 49,414 of DATJZU010000029.1, read as the reverse complement.
AGCCCGACCTGGGAGCCGTGCGAGCCGACCGGAGCCAGATCGAGCAGGTCCTCGTCAACCTCGCCGTCAACGCCCGGGATGCGATGCCCTCCGGGGGCGAGCTGCGGATCGAGACCCGCAACTCCGATCGGCGTCCCGGCGTGATCGCGGCGGCCGCCGGGGAGCCGGCTGTTCACCTGTCGGTCTCGGATACGGGATCCGGCATCGATGCCGAAACGCGGCGCCGGATCTTCGAGCCCTTCTTCACGACGAAGCAACAGGGAAAGGGGACCGGCCTCGGTCTCGCGACGGTCTACGGCATCGTGACGCAGAGCGGCGGCGAGATCTGGGTCGAGAGCGAGGTGGGACGCGGGACGACCTTTCACGTCTCCCTGCCGCGCGTCGCGGGTCTCGCGCCGCGGGCCGAGAGGCCCGTGGCGTCATCCCCGGTGGGCGGATCGGAGACGCTTCTTCTCGTCGAGGACGAGGAAGCGGTGCGGCGGCTCCTCTCGCGGCAGCTCGAGGCGCTCGGCTATCACGTGCTGTCGGCAGCCGGCGCCGAGGAAGCCACGGACGTGTGGGAGCGGAATCGCCACCGTGTGCGGCTTCTCGTCACCGACGTCATCATGCCGGGGCGGAGCGGGCCGCAGCTCGCGTCGGAGCTGCTCGCCTCCTCTCCGGGGCTCAGGGTGCTCTACGTGTCCGGCTACACGAATTCCTCGATCGCGGAGCGGGGAGCCCTCGCGCCGGGGACCGAGTTTCTTCAGAAGCCGTTCGAGGCGGACGCCCTCGCGCGGAAGATCCGACAGGTCCTGGACGCGCCGGCGCCGGGAACGCCGCCTCAGTGAGCGGGAGGCGTCGGCGTGCGGGTCGGCGTCATTTTCTTCGGTGCGTGCGTGGTCGTCTTCTTCGGAGCCGCCGTCCTGGTCCCGGGCGGAGGTGTCGACGCCGGCTGGGAACTGAGGACCGTCGACTTTCCGGTCTTCGCCCGCTCCTGCCGCGCGATGGCGCCGAGCGCCCGAGAGTCCTCCTGGTTGTACGTTTTCGGCGGGCGCGTGGGCGTGGGCGGCACGTCGACGAACGACTGCACTTCCGACGCGGGGAGAGAGTAGGTCTTCCCCTCCCTGGTGGTGAAAATGACGTGCCCGGCCTCGGTTCGCGGCGGCCCCGTCAGCTCGAAGACCCTGCCGTCGCGCAAGGTCAGTCGGGGAAGCGGCGTGGGGACGGGCGGCGCCACGAGCGCCCACAGGGATAACGCGAGGATCCCGGCCACGCTCAAGATGGCTACAGTTTACGCCGGTTTGCGGCCGGGAGAAAACCCACGGACTGCGCGATCTTGCGGGTCAGAGTCGGTATGGCGGCCCGATCGAGGTCGCGGGGCGTGAACCAGCGCATCGGCGGCGCCCCGGGCCGGCGGCGCGGCTGCCCGCGGGCTCGAAAGATCTCGATCTCGAGCCGGCGATTGACGACCGTGTGACGGACGTGCGCCGCCGCCTCGGCTTCTCTCGCCAGGCCGTGGGCCGCGAGGACCCGCGAGAGCCGCGCCCGCGCGGCGCGGGCAGTCCCGGGACGGGCCGGTCCGCAGGGGAACTCCCACATCCCGGCGAGGAATCCGTTGGGGCGGCGCAGGAGGAGCGCCCGTCCGCGGCGCTGCAGGACCGCGGCCGCGAGCGCGACCCGCACCGCGCGCGGCTTCTTCGAGCGCCGGGGATAGGACTCGGGCCGGCCGCTCCGCCGGCCTGCGCAGTCCTCCGCGAGGGGGCAGCGCGCGCAGTCGGGACGGCGCGGCACGCAGATCGCCTGGCCGAGGTCCATCAGCGCCGCGGTGGTCTCGCCCGGGCGATCGGCTGGAAGGATTTCCGCGACGCGCGCGAGCACGGCGGCGCGGTGCCGGGCGGTGCCCGCGCGTCCCGGCAGCGCGAAGAGCCGCGAAACGACCCGCGTGACGTTGGCGTCGGCAGCGGGCTCGGGCCGGCCGAAGGCGATCGAAGCCACGGCCGCGGACATGTAGTCCCCGAAGCCGGGGAGCCGGCGCAGCGCGGCCGGGTCCGCCGGGAGGGCGCCGCCGTGCCTTCGCACGATCTCGCGCGCCGCCTTCCGGAGGTTTCGCGCGCGGGCGTAGTAGCCGAGGCCGGACCAGGCTGAGAGCACCGCGTCCTCGCGGGAGCGGGCCAGAGAGGGGATGTCCGGAAAGCGGCGGAGGAATCCTGCGTACCGCCCGCGCACCGCCGCGACGGTGGTCTGTTGGAGCATGACCTCCGAGACCCAGATCCGGTACGGGTCGCGGGTGCCCCGCCAGGGCAGGCGCCGCTTCTCGCGGTCGAACCAGGCGAGGAGTCGGCGTCGAATCCGGAGTGCGGCGATCAGGAAGTCGTGACGGAGTCGCGCGGCGCGATCCAGTCCGGCTCGCGCATCAGGTCCGCGACGAGCCTCTTCTCGTCTTCGTTCGGGAGCGCGTCGTCGAGGTGCAGGCGATAGGCGTCCGGCTCGAGCATCTCGCCGCGAACGGACCAGGTCTGTCCGGCGAACTCGCCGATCGCGCGATGGAATTTCAGGTCCGGCGCCACGAGGGGAGGCGTGCCCGGTGCGAGATGCTTGCTGATCCCTTCCAGCAGCTTCTCGACCTCCTGGCGGTAGAGCTCTCTCGAGAACTCGTTCAGGTGCGCCTTGTCGGGCTCCGCCGTCTGTCGCGCTTCGTCGTAGCGGCCCTTGAGACCCCAGACGTAGAACCACTCCGCCGACGAGGACGAATCCTTGCCGAAGAGGTCGTAGGCCGTCGAGATCCACTTGTTGACGTACTTCTGGAGGAGCGGTGCCGGCAGATGCCCGGCCTTCGCGATGCGCTGAAGGCCCATGTGCCCGGTGCCGAGGTGGAATCCCTCCTCCCGGAGCATCGGCCCCATCGACCGCGCGAGCGGGGCGAAGGAGGAGGTCGAGAGCATGTTGAGCTGGAATTTGCCGTCGCGGTCCACGAACTCGGTGTACGTGAAGAAGTCGACCCAGTTGTCCACGTCCACGTTGAAGGAGCCGAGCAGGCGGTTGTTCTGCCAGGACCGCCGCTCGAGGAGCTTGCGCGCCTCGACCTTCCCCGTCTCGCCGAAGTGGTTCACGAGCAGGTGGCACATCTGCCAGCCGTGGCGCATCTCCTCGGTCATGATCCGGCAGACGCTGTCGGTGTCGTAGTCGGACGGCGACGTCTCGAGGAGGTTGCGCTGCTGCTCCACGGACGCGAACTCCGTATCGCCCTGGTACACGATGAGGTTGAGGAGCGCGTCTCGGATCGGCTGCTGCGGGATCTGGGTCACGCGCTCCCACTTTCGCTGGCCGGCGAAGTCGCCGAACTCGATCTCGTCGGTCTTCAGGTCCCCATACTTGGCCTCGAACTCGTAGTCGCCGTGCTTCGGCAGCCGGAGGCCGATGTCCTTCTGCCAGGCGCGGAACGCGTCGATCCAGTCGTCGAAAGTGGAGATCTTCTTCACAGACATGGCAACCTCGTATCATACCGGTTTATGCCGCAGCCCTGCGGGGCGGCCTGATGGCCGCGCGGATCGACTGGGAGGGCCTGATCGTCGGGTTCGAGAGTCGCTCCCACCAGATCACGCACTTCTTCGACCGCGAGACGGGCGACGTCGAGCAGGTTCTCGTGCGCGACGGCGAGAGGCACGCCAGGATGTCGGCCGATCCGCGGTACGTGGCGCTGCCGCGCGACCAGGGCGAGCGGAGCCTCGGGGACCTCGAGGCGTTTCTCGGCCAATGCGAGGACGCAGCGTGCCGGCGGGATCTCGCCGCGGCGCTTCAGGGCGCGGGCTCCACCGCCGCCTATCGCCACGCGCTCCTGCGCTATCCGAAGGAGGAGGCGCGGTTCTTTCAGTTCAAGGAGCATCAGGCTCTGGCGCGCGCGCAAGCGTGGCTGACGGAGCTGGGCATCCCGTTCCCCAGGCGGCCCGCGGGCGCGTGACGGATCCGGCGCCGCCGCGGCCGGAGCACGCCGTCCCTTCGATCGGTCCGACCGGGCGTCTCGTCGGGCTTTCCGCGCTGCGTCTCGTCGACGCGCGAAACGGCGCGGCACCGCGACTCCCGACCGCGGTGCGCGTGGCGCGGCGCGCCGGGGAGCTCCTCGTGCGGTTCGACGGGCGGGACGCGGGCGTCGTGGCGACGCGGACCCGCCGGGACGACGCGCTCTGGACCGAGGACGTCTTCGAGATCTTCCTCGCCCCGCACGATTCGCCGTCGGTGTACTACGAGTTCGAGGTGAACCCGCTGGGCGCGCTCTTCGACGCCCGCGTCGAGTCGCCGGAAGGCCGCCGCGAAAGCATGCGCGTCGACGTTGGCTGGAATTGTCCGGGCTTTCGCGCGCGGGTGACGCGGCGCCCCGACCGCTGGTCGGCGCGGATCACGATCCCGCTGGTACCGCTCGGCGGCGATCCGGCCAGAGCCTGGCGGGCGAACTTCTACCGCATCGATCGCAGCGCTTCCGAAGGCGACGAGTACTCGGCCTGGAGCCCGACGGGCGCCGACCCGCCCGACTTCCACCGGCCCGACCGGTTCGGCATTCTCCGGTTCTCGTAGCGGCGTCTCGGCTGGAGGCCGGCGCCGCCGGCGCGCAGGGGCGGCCCTCGCGGCGACCCGCCCGCGTCAGTTCAACTTCCAGAGCCGGACGATGTTGAAGCCGAAGTACGCCTTGTGCGATGACGCGAGCTGGATCGAGTTGTAGAGGCTGTACTGGTCCACCGTCATCGCGCGGATGTTGCCCACCGTGAAGGAGAACCGGTGCCGCAGCACGGTCTTCTCGACCGCCGCGATCCAGCCGACGCCGGAGGCGCCTTCGCGCCGCGGGACGACCTCGCCCTGGACGTTGATCGAGCGCGTGATCGAGGCGGTCACGGCGACGGGGACGTTGAAGACGTCCCGCGGGTAGAGCGTCGTGAAGCCGTCCGCCGAAGTGACGGGGGCGCGGGAAAGATAGGTCGGGACGGCCGTGACGCGGATGCGCTGCGCGATCGTGAACGCGAGGATCCCCTGCGCGAAGACGGTGGAGCGATTGTCCTGAAGCGGGTCGCCGGTGAAGCTGCGGGCCGTCCGCCAGTCGACTCCCGCCCGCACGGCCGCGTGGAACGGACCGTCGGCCGGCGCGAAGAAGCTCCACTTGCCCCAGAACTCGTAGTCCTCGAGCGACTCGCCGCGCAAGATCCCCGTCTCGACGCCGCGCAAGGGCGCGTACGAGATGCCCAGGTTGACCTGAGCCGGCGAGAAGAAGGAAAAGAACGAGTGCGTGTCGCTCTGCACCGATTCCGAGAAGCGATGGCCGATGTTGAACTGCAACGAACCGGCCGGGTTGGTGTCGGCCGAGGGAAGGTTGATGATCGTGGATCCTTCCGGCGGCCGCCAGGGAGGGGCCGGCTCGGGAGCCTCGGGAGTGGCGGCCGGCGTGGGCTCCGGGGCGGGCGCCGCGGATTGCCCGAAGGCTCCCGCCGCGCCGGCGAGAACCAACGTTGCGGCGATCCCGACGATTGTGGTCCTCATTTCCCACCTCCTCGATTCGAGATCGGGAGTATAGGAGCGAGCGCCGGAGGGTCGGCGGATCTCACGATTCCTTGAGGGGAGGGAAGAGCCCCGACCGGGGACCAGAGACCGAGGACTCCCGTGGCTCGAGCCCCGCGAGTCCTCGGTCCTCAGTCGCTAGACCCGCAGCAGCCCCGCCCCCCAGTGAAGCCCGGCCCCGAGCGCCGCGAACACGACGAGGTCGCCCGCGCGCACGCGCCCTTCGCGCCGCGCCTCGTGGAAGACGAGCGGCAGCGTCGCCGCGGTCGTGTTCCCGTACTTCTGGATGTTGTTGTAGACCTTCTCGTCGGGAAGCCCCAGTGCCTTCTGGACGGCCTCGTTGATGCGCAGGTTGGCCTGGTGCATCAGCAGGAGATCCAGGTCCGCAAGGCGCAGGCCGTGGCGCTCGAGAATCTCGCGCACGATCTGCGGCAGAGCCGTCGTGGCGAGGCGGAAGACCTGGCGCCCTTCGACGATCGGGATCGTCCCGTTGTCGGCGAACATCGCGGGCGAGAAGTAGGGGAAGCTGGCCGAGCCGCCGCCGGGAACGTACAACTTGTCCCACTGCGTCCCGTCGGTCCGCATCTCGAACCCGAGAAACCCGCGCCCGTCGGACGCCTCGCTCGCTTCGAGCACGAAGGCGCCCGCGCCGTCGCCGAAGATGACGGCCCGGTCCCGGTGCGCCGTCCCCCAGGCGTAGGACGCGTCGGACGGAGACGCGTCCGAGTCGCCGAAGAGGATCGCCCAGTCGGCCTCGGTCCACGGGAAAAACGCCGCATGGCACTCCGCGCCCACGAGCAGCACGCGCCGCGCGGCACCCGAGCGGATGTAGGCGTCGGCGACCTGGAGTCCCGAGAGGAAACCGGCGCACTGCATCCGGATGTCGAGGGCGGGGGTCGTCGCGAGACCGAGGCCCGCCGCGAGCAGACCGCCGTTGCCCGGGAAGTAGTGCGCGGGCGTCATGGTCGCGAACACGATGAAGTCGATGTCGGCCGGCCCGAGCCGCGCGTCCTCGAGCGCCCGCCGCGCGGCTTCGATCCCGAGATCCGCCGAAGACGTTCCCTTCCGCGCGAATCGCCGCTCGCGGATGCCCGTGCGCTGGGCGATCCACTCGTCGGTCGTGTCCATCAGGCGCGAGAGGCGATCGTTGGTGACGACGCTCTCGGCGGGGTAGATCCCGGATCCGCGCACGACGGTCCGGATTCCGGTGGCGGCCCCGGCGGACGAGGGGGCGTCGCTCACGGCATCGGCCTCAGCGCTCAACGCCTACCGGACGTTGACGAGGTCCGTGTCTCCGGTGACGCCATCCACGTCGACGGTCTGGGCGTACAGCCGCATCCCCGCCGAGGCGTCGACGCGAATCGTGCCTGCGGTCGTCGTGGCGGGCGCGCCGAGGGCGGCGAGCACGGAATTGAGCCGGGAGGCGGCGTTCGCGCCGATCGTCACGGAAATCGGCCCGAGCGGCGCGCCGGAGGCGTCGGTGCCGTGGATCGTGACGGTCCCCGCGGTTCCCCGGTTGAAGAGGAGCAGGTGCGTGTGGCGCGTGGCCGTCTGCTCGACGCCGATTGCCGTCGCGCCGCCCGACCCGACCGAGGCCGCGCCGTCGACCGCCGGGCTCTGGCATGCGTACTCGCTGCCGTCGTCGAGATTGCGGGCCGTGTTCCGGAACGAGATCGCCACGGGGACGTTCGACGTGAGCACGACGGCACCCTGGCCCGGAGGCGCCTCGAAGAGCTCCGAGACGACGTCGTCGAAGAAGGCGGATCCCTGCGGCGGGAGCGACACGGAGGCGGTGGTCGGAGACCCGCCCATCGGGTAGTAGGTCGCCTCGACGGTCGCCGAGCTGCCGGGCGCCGGGTTGAAGATCTGGAGTCCCGACGTCCAGAGACGCGACCCGATCGGAATGCTCGAGACGTTCGGGATGACGGCGTCCGCCGTCGGATTCACCGGCAGCGAGATGGCGACGTCGCGAGTGATTCCGTCCTGCACCAGGATCCAGGGCTGCAGGACACCGTCGGTCACGGTGACCCGCAGCACGTCGCCCGTCTCGGCACCGAGACCGAAGAGCGAAGCCGCCGGATTGTGCGTCTCGAGCACGTTGCTCTCGACGTGGACCGATGTCGAGGCGCGCACCGTGCCGTCGGCGGCGATGAGGTCGACCGTCGCCGTTCCGCCGGTCGGCGAGAAGAAGCCGAATGTCGAGGCGTCTCCGTCACGCGCTCCCGTAAAGAGCAGGCGCGTCGTCCCGACCCCGAGCGTCTCGGAGGCCGCCTGCGCCGGCAGCGAGAAGCCGTACGAACCGTTGTTCGCGACGGCGCGCACGGAGCGCGCGGACGCGAAGAGATCGGTGGCCTGGCCGGTCGTCACCTGGAACCGGACGGACCCGAGCGATATCCCCGTGATCGTCGAGGCTCCGACGAACGCGTCGGGGAGCACCGTCGTGCCGCCCGCGGGGACGTCGAATCCCACGCTGTACGGGTAGGCGCCCGGGGAATACTGGAAGTAGGCCGTGCCCGACATTGCCGTGCTGCCCTTGTTGTAGAGCGTCAGATCGACGCGCACGGAGTCGGCCGGCGGCGAGCCCATCTGGAGGGCGATCGGCACGGTCAGATCCGTCGGGCCCCCGAGGGTCTGCGGAATCAAGTGCACGAGGAACCCGTCCGAGCCCACCCAGAACCCGCCGCCGTCGACGACGAGGCCGTAGGCGTTCGGCTTGGCCCATGTGATGAACAGGAATCCGGGGACCGTCACGTCGGCCGTCAGGTCGGTCGAAGCGAAGGCCGCGTTGGTCGGCGTGAATGTGACGGGGGTGATGACGGAATCGCGGAACGAGCCGTTCGGCCGCGTGAGCGGCGCCACGGCGAGGTCCACCGGCGTGATCGTCGTGACCGTGTAGGGCGCGAGGCGGGGATCCAGGATGGCGACGACGCCATTCCCGCCCGTCTGCTCGGTGACGTAGAGGTTCCCGCCGTAGAGGTCGAAGTGGAGGGGCCGGTTGAAGCCGATCCAGGAGCGCAGCTCCCCGGTGTTGATGTCGAATCGGTCCACCCGGTTGCCCGACAGCTCGGTCAGCCAGAGGAAGCCGTTCTCGTCGAACTTCATGTCCGACACGTCGAGGATGAACTGCGTCGGATCGAAGAGCGTCCAGGCCTTCTCGGAGTTGTCGGTGAAATCGTGCCGGATGAGGCGATTGAGGCCGAAGTCCGAGATCCAGAGCGCGCCGTCCGGACCGACCGCCTGGTTTCCGGAGAAGTAGGGCGGCGAGGCGCGATAGTCCACGACCTCGAACGTGTTGGTGTCGAGCGACTCGAGGACGCCGGCCGATTGCGCCACCCAGATCTTTCCGTCGGGCGCGCGGTAGAAACCGGACGGCTGGGAGGTGGGGAAGACGTACTCCCGTAGCTCCCCGGTGTTCGTGTCGAAGCGGGCGACGATCGACTGGCCAGCGTCGATCTCGCTCTCGCCGTTCTCGATGAACCACATGATCCCGTTCTCGAGGACGAAGTCGACCGGATTGGCGCCGAGGTTGTTGTTGTCCCGGATCGGCCACTCGGTCATTGTCGTGCCGTCGAACTTGATGATCTGGTCGTTGGCCGGCGTCATGAACCAGGTGGAACCATCCTGGCGCGCCATCCGTGTTCCCGTCACGCTGACGCCATTGGTGGTCGTCCAGTTCTGGCCGGTCGGGGTCGTGTTGGGCGCCTGGGCCGGCGTGGGCGTGGGCGTCGCCGTGGGGGGCGTTCCCGTGGGCGTCGGCGTGGAGGGAGTCCCGGTTGGCGTGGGAGTCGGCGTCGGGCTCGGCGTCTGAGCGGCGGCGGCCGCCGTCCAGGCGGCGGCGATCGCGCACAGAACGAGCATGCGACGATAGGGCATCGACGGCGCATCCTAACGCACCGGCACCTTCGGGCATTCCCCTGCGAGACAATGCGTTAACACCCGGATGCCGATGAGCGATTTCGCGAACCGCCCGTCACCCTCTCCGCTCGCCGCGGCCCTCGCGGATCGCACGGTCGCCGCCGCGCCGGAGCTCGTCGAGCGCCTCCCCGACGGCCGGCTGCGCTGTCTTTCGTGCGGCCACCGCTGCCCGCTCCCCGAAGGGCGCGAGGGCGTCTGCCGCGTGCGCTTCAACGACGCGGGCGAGCTCCGGGTGCCCTGGGGCTACGTCGGAGCGCTCCAGTGCGATCCCATCGAGAAGAAGCCTTTCTTCCACGCGCTGCCCGGCTCCGACGCGCTGTCCTTCGGGATGCTCGGCTGCGATCTGCACTGCGCGTACTGCCAGAACTGGTTCACTTCGCAGTCGATTCGGGATCCCGAAGCCGTGGGCCGTCCGCGGGACCTCGACGCGTCGGAAATTGCCGACCTCGCCGTCGAGGCGGGCGCGCCGACCGTGGTCTCGACCTACAACGAGCCGCTCATCACGTCGGAATGGGCCGTCGCGGTGTTTCGCGAGGCGCGCCGGCGAGGCCTCTACACGGCCTACGTTTCCAACGGCAACGGCACGCCGCAGGTGCTCGACTACATCCGCCCCTGGGTGGATTTCTACAAGGTGGATCTGAAGTCGATGGACGACAAGCACTATCGCCAGCTGGGCGGCGTGCTGGGGAACGTCCTGGAGACGATCGCGGGCATCCACCAGCGGGGAATCTGGCTCGAGGTGCTGACGCTCGTCATTCCGGAGTTCAACGACTCGGACGACGAGCTGCGCCGGACGGCGGCGTTCGTCGCCTCGGTCTCGCGCGACATTCCGTGGCACGTCACGGCGTTCCATCCCGACTACAAGATGAACGACCGCGGCGCGACCCCGGTGGCGACGCTCCTTCGCGCCGCGGAGATCGGCGCCGCGGAGGGCCTGCGCTACGTCTACGCGGGAAATCTCCCTGGACGCGTCGGCCGCTGGGAGAACACGCGCTGCCCGCAATGCGCCGCGACCTTGATCGAGCGCTCCGGCTTCCGGATCGTGCGCAACCGGCTGCGCGGGGGAGCCTGCCCCGACTGCGCGACGCCGATTCCCGGACGCTGGGACGCGCGCGTCGAGGGCACGACCCGCACGCACGGCATTCCCCTGCCGGTCGGGAGCCTCTGATCGTCTGATAGCCTGCCCGGCGTGATCGCGGGACGGGCCTCCGCCGAGGACACGGGCGCCTTCTCGGGCCGCTCGGCCGCCGCGCCCGGCCACTTCCGCGACGCGCGCGGCCTGACGCTCTCGTCGCTCGGGCTCGGGACCTATCTGGGCGCCGAGGACGCCGCGACCGACCGCGGGTACGAGGAAAGCGTCGGGATCGCGCTCGCGTCGGGCGTCAACGTTTTCGATTCGGCGATCAACTACCGCGGCCAGCGGAGCGAGCGCGCGATCGGGCGGGCCCTCGCGGCGGCGTTCGCGTCGGGCAAGGCGCGCCGCGGCGAGGTCTTCGTGTCGACCAAGGGCGGGTATCTGCCGCACGACGCGGAGGATCCCCGGCCCCCGCGCGCCTACATCGTCGAGACGTTCCTCGACTCCGGCCTCGCGCCCCGCGCCGAGGTCGTCCGCGGCGGGCACTGCCTCGCGGCGGGCTATCTTCGCGACCAGATCGCGCGGAGCCGGGGAAACCTCGGCCTCGAGACGATCGATCTCTATTACCTCCACAACGTCGAGACGCAGCGCGCGGCCGTGGACGCCGGGACGTTCACGGCGCGCCTGCGGGCGGCGATCGAGGTTCTGGAAGACGAGGTCTCCCGCGGCGCGATCGCACAGTGGGGCCTCGCGACGTGGGACGGCCTCCGTGCTCCCCCGGAGCATCCGGAGCATCTCTCGCTGGCCGGCGTCGCGGGGCTTGCGGCGGAGGTCGCGGGATCGCGTCATCACTTCTTCGGCGTCCAGCTCCCGGTCAACCTGGCGATGCCCGAGGCGATCGCCTATCCCTCGCAGCTCTCGCCATCGGGGCGGGTTTCGGCGCTCGAGGCCGCCCGCGAGATGGGGCTCGCCGCGTTCGGCTCGGCCTCCATCCTCCAGGGTCGCCTCGCCGCGCCGCTTCCCGAGGAGATCGAGGCGGCGTTCGCCGACGCCTCTCCCGGCGCCGGACGAGCGCTCCAGTTCGCGCGCTCGGCGCCGGGAATGACTTCGAGCCTCGTCGGCGTTTCGACCCCCGCACACGCAAGAGAGGACTTCGCCCTCGCGAAGGTCGCGCCCGCCGATCCCGGGGCGGTCCTGGGCCTCTTCTCCTAAATCGTTCGGCGTGAGGCTTTAAGGCGCCGGGGCTCGGGGCCCTCGGACGCTGGCGGGCCGGTTGCGATTCCTGTTCCATTTCGGCGGAGATTCGATAGAATCTGTTGCGTTCCCGCCCGGGCCCCCGAGGTCAGCGCGGCGGGTGTTGGGAGTTCATGTCCGAAGATCCCCTGGCCCCGGAAAGCGCTGCGTCGGTATCCGTTCAAACGGAAAGCCCTTCGAGTCCGTCCCCGGGCAACGGTCCGGCCAACGGTGAGCCCCGTCCGCACCGGCGGCGGCGGCGCCGTCGGCGTCGCGGCCGTTCCGGCGGAGGCGGCGGTGCCCCCGGGGCCCCCGGCTTCGAGCGGCAGCAGGAGCTGGCGGCGACCGGCCCCGAGCACCCCGTCGAAGGTGTGCTGTACCTGCCGCCCAAGGAAACGGCGGCGGGAGTCCTCGTCTCGAACAAGGCCAACTATCTGCCGTCGCCGCGCGACCCCCTCGTTCCGCGCGAGCTCGTCACGCGCGAAGGCCTCGAGCCCGGCGCGCTGATCGCCGGAATCGCCGCGGATGGCAACCGGCCGGTCCTGCGCCGGATCGAAACGGTCGAAGGCCTCGAGCCGGCGGCGTTCCGCCAGCGGCCCTCGTTCCAGGAGCTCATCTCGATCGACCCGCACGACCACCTGCAGCTCGAGACGACGCCCGACGAGATGTGCGGCCGCGTGGTGGACCTGCTCGCTCCGATCGGCCGCGGCCAGCGCTGCCTGATCGTCGCGCCCCCGAAGGCCGGAAAGACGACGCTCTTGAAGCGCATGGCGCACGCCGTCTCCGTCAACGATCCCGACGTCACCGTGATCGTGCTCCTCATCGACGAGCGGCCGGAGGAGATCACCGACTTCCGGCGCAGCGTCCGCGGCGAGGTCATCGCCTCGTCCGCCGACCTGTCGGCCGAGAATCACATCGCCGTTGCCGAGATCGTCGCCGAGCGTGCGCGGCGCCTCGTCGAGTGCGGCAAGCACGCGATCATCTTCCTCGACTCGATCACGCGGATGGCACGCGCGTACAACCACATGCAGAAGGGCGGCGGCAAGATCATGTCGGGCGGCATCGACGCCCGCACGATGGAGCGGCCGCGGCGCTTCTTCGGCGCGGCGCGCAACGTCGAGGGCGGCGGATCGCTGACGATCATCGCGACCGCGCTGATCGACACGGGCTCGCGGATGGACGAGATCATCTTCCAGGAGTTCAAGGGCACCGGCAATACGGAGCTCGTGCTCGACCGCGACCTCTTCAATCGCCGCATCTTCCCGTGCATCAACATTCCGCAGTCCGGCACGCGGAAGGAAGAGAAGCTCTACAGCCCCGAGGAGCTGCCGAAGATCGTGAAGCTGCGCCGGGCGCTCGCGGCCGTGGACAAGATCCAGGCGATGGAGCTCGTTCTCGGCCGCCTCTCCAAGTTCCCCTCGAACGCGGACTTCCTCAAGAGCTTCTAGCGCCTCGGCGGCCGTGCGCCGCCGCGAGAACCCGTGGGAGGGCCGCACCAGGCGCGGCATTCTGCGCTACCCTAGACGGACGTAAGCCGGCATCGGTCCGAGGGGGGACATGGTCGAGCCGAGGGCGGACCCGGAGGTGCGCGAGGCGCTGACCGAGCTGGAGCTGTATCTGTCGGATACGCTCCCGCCGCTCGTCGTCGCCGGATCGGCGGAGCTCCTGCTCAAATATCCACCGGATCTCGTCGGCGCCTCCATTCGCTCGTGGACCGGCGCGCAGTATGCGAAGGGCGGCGCCTCGGTCTCCGACTACCTCTTCCACGCCGTCAAGAAGATCCACATGCTCGGCGAGTTCCGACTCGTCCCGCGAGAGGTCCTGGAGAGGTACATCGAGGGGCTCAAGCCGATCGTTCTCGCCGAGTGCCCGGAGGACGATCGCGCCCTCCTCGCGGAGAATCTCTCGCGACTCTCCGAGACCGCGGACTCGGGGACCGCGGCGCCGATTGCGACGCTTCATCGGCAGAGCGCCGGACCGCGCGCCCCCTCCGGAGGCGGTGCTCCGGCCGCCGCCGCGAGCGACGACGCGCGAGAGCGTCGGCTCTCGCTCCTGCTCAAGCGCCTCGAGTCGCAGGCGAGCCAGGCGTCGCTGCCCGAGGGACGGGCGGCGCTGACCGAGACGCTCGCCGCCGCCGCGCGAGGCTCCTCGAGCGCCCGCGACATCGAGGAGTATCTGTCGCGCCTCAAGGGGCTCGGCGTACAGGTCGGGACCGCGGACGTCTTCCGCGCGCTCGCCGCGAGCCTGCCCGCCTGGGCGCCGCCGGCCGGTGCCGCCGTCACGGGCGCTCCCGCCGCCGCGGCGCCCGGAAGCTCCGCCGCCGACGCGATGCAACGGATGGTGGCGGAGGTCGACGACCCGCGCGAGGGCGCGCGCCGGTTCCAGGAGCTCGTGCGCGCGGCCGTCGAGCGATTCAACGAGGGCTCCCTGACGCAGGCCGTCTCGACACTGGACGCCGCCGAGCGCCTGGTGGCCGAGAAGAAGGTGGACGCCGGCAGCGCCGACCTCGCGCGCGCCAAGGGCGATGAGGGCCTCGATCCGGAGCGTCTCCGGGTCGCGGCCGAAAGCGCCGCCCAGCATCCCGCCCTGCGCCGCCTCCTCGGCTTCTTCCGCGGGCTTTCTCCCGAGGGACTGCTCGATCAGCTGTCCCGCGAGGAGAAGCGCGATCGCCGGCGCCTCCTCCTGGCGCTCCTCGAAGTGCACGGCGAGGCCGCGCGCGCCGCGGCGTTCGAGGCGCTGGCGAGCCCGATCTCGGATCACGCGGCGCAGGACTGGTACCTCCGGAGGAACCTGCTCTATCTCCTGCGCCGCATCCCGAGGCCGCCCGACGCGCCGACCGCGGAGGAGGCCGAGGTCACCGCCCGGCATCTCCATCTGAAATTTCCGCCGCCGCTGCTCAAGGAGGCGCTCGCGAACCTGTCGCAGCTGCGCGATCCCAAGTCCGAAGCGGGGCTCGTCGAGTTTCTGGCCGAGCTCGAGAAGGCGCTGGGAAAGGACTCCGATTCGCCGCACGACACGAAAGAGCTCGTCGGCCTGCTCGACCGCGTCGCGGCGGCGCTCGCGCGGCTGCCTTCGTCCTCGGCGCGCCGGGCGCTGCTCGACCACGCCGAGAAGCGGGACGCGAGCCTCGGCGACTCGGCCGCGCGGCTTTCGGAGCTCGGGAGCCAGGACCTCTCGGACGACGCGGAGTCGCTCGGGCGCCTGCTCGCGTCGCTCAAGTCGAATCTGCCGTTCAAGCTGTTCGGCCTGGCGCTCCATCAGAACGACCAGGTGCTGCGGCGCACGATCGAAGCGCTCTCGGGCACGAAGGCCCCCGCGGTCAAGGCGGCCTTCGAGGAAATCGTCTCCCGCTTCCCCGAAAAGGAGATCGCGAAAAGCGCATCGCGCGCGCTCGCGGGACTCCAGAAGCCGGCGCCGGCTCCGGGAGCCGCCGCGCCGGCCGCCGGTCCGGCCGCGGCCTCCACCGCGGCGTCGTCGGGCCCCGCGGCCTCGAGCCCCGGCGCGGCGCCGAGCCTCACCGGCGATCTCGAGGTCTTCGGCCTGCCGGCGCTTCTCCAGAGCCTTTCGGACTCGGGCCAGTCGGGATCGCTGACACTGCGCGATCCGCGCGGGCAGGTGTTCGGCGGGATGCGGCTGAAGGGCGGCAAGCTCCGCGCCTGCCAGACGGGCCAGCTCACCGGCGTCGACGCCTTCTACCAGCTGCTCGAGCGGCCGTCGCCGGGGCAGTTCCAGTTCCTGAAGTCCGTCGACGCCGGCGACGAGACGAACACGGCGTCGCTCAAGGAGATCCTGCCGCTCACCCTCGAAGCGATGCGGCGTTACGACGAGCTGCGCCAGGCGGCGGCGCTCGTTCCCGACGACGCGAAGTTGAAGCCGACCGACGTCAAGCCGGCGCCGTTCGCGGGCGAGAAGGACGGCCTCTTCCAGAAGGACGTCTGGTCGCGCGTCTCCCGCGGCGCGACGCCCCGGGAGTGCGAGGCGGAGATCAAGACCGACGCGTACCGGATCCGGCGGCTGCTCGCGCACTGGGTCGAGCAGGGCGCGCTCGCGCTCCAGTAGCCGCGCGGCGAAGATCTACCGTCGGCGGCTCGGGCGCTTCGTCCGCCCGAAGGAATCCTCGGCCGAAGCGGTCGGAGGCGCCGGAGACGCCGAGGGCCGGCGCGGCGGAGGACGTCGGGCCCGCGGCGCCCGGGGCGACGCGGCGACGGGGCCCAGCCGGAGGAGCTCTTCGGGCGCGGGATGGGTCGGGATCTTGCGGCCGATGCGTTTCTCGATCGCGTCGAGCGAGAAGACGTAGTCCTCGCAGGCGAAAGAGACGGCGTCGCCCTCCGCGCCCGCGCGGCCGGTGCGGCCGATGCGATGGACGTAATCCTCCGAGTCCTGCGGCAGGTCGTAGTTGATGACGTGCGACACGCCCTCGATGTGGAGGCCGCGCGAAGCGACGTCCGTCGCGACGAGGACCGCGAGCTTGCCGTCCTTGAAGTCGTTCAGGATGCGGAGCCGGCGTTCCTGCGGCACGTCCCCGGCGAGGGCGCGCGTCGGATAGCCGTTGGCGGAGAGCCCGCGCACGAGATCGGCCGCCGTCGAGCGGCGGTTCACGAAGATGAGGATGCGGCGGCCGCCCTCGCGCTCGAGCAGCCCGAGCAGGAGACGGAACTTCTCCGCCGACGAGACGTGGTACAGGATCTCGCGGATGCCGTGCGCGAGGACGCGCTCGGGCTCGATCTCGATCTTCTGGGCGTTGTTGGTGTGCTCGTACGCGAGCTCCATGACGCGAATCGACAGCGTCGCCGAGAAGAGCATCGTCTGGCGTTTGTTGTACGGCGGGCAACGCCGCAGGATGCGCCGCAGGTCGCGGATGAAGCCCATGTCGAACATGCGGTCGGCCTCATCGATGACGAGGATCTCGACGTCGCGGAAGGTCGTGGCGCCCTGCTGCTCGTAGTCGAGGAGCCGGCCCGGTGTTCCCACGAGAAGATCCGGCACGCGCCGCACGGCGTCGCGCTGGCGGTGGTAATCGATCCCGCCGAAGACCGCGAGCGCTTCGAGGCCGGTGTGCCGCCCGAGCTGCAACGCCTCGTCGCGGATCTGCACGACGAGCTCCCGCGTCGGCGCGACGATCAGCGCGCGCGGACCGCGGGCGGGCTTGACGCGCGGCTGTCGGAGCAGGCGCGCGAAGATCGTGATGAGAAACGCCGCCGTCTTGCCAGTGCCGGTCTGCGCCTGGCCCGCGACGTCGCGCCCCGCGAGTGCGAGGGGCAGAACCTTCTCCTGGATGGGTGTGGCGAAGGCGAACCCGGCATCGGCGATGCCCCAGCGGACCTCGTCCGGCAGGTCGTAGGAGGAGAAGAGCGTGTCGGTGAGATGCCGGCTCGAAGGATTCGCGGCGTCGAGAGGAGTTTCCTCGCCCAAGGTCGTCTTCACCCGTGGATCTTAGCAGGCGCGGCGGCGCCCGCGACGGCGATGGGTCGCCCGCCGGCGCCGACGAGCGGCACGCGCGTGGCGCGTGCGAGCTCGAGCGCGATCGCACGCTTCTCGCCGGGCCCGGCGGCGCCGGCCACGGGGACCAGCCGGCCGCCGGCCCGTGCCGCGAGCCGCCGGAAAGCCCACGTCCACCACGGGGCGAGCGGGCGGTAGGTCTCGATCCAGGCGTCGAGCTCTCGGCGCGGGATGACGCGCACCCGCGTCTTCTCGAGGCCGGTCGAGCGCACGAGCACGTCCTCCGGCGTCACGTCGATGCGTTCCTCGGCGAACGCGAGCGCCGCGAGCCCCGCGAGCGCGAGCGGCGTCGAGACCCCGACGGCGAGCGTCAGCGGCAGCAGGACTCGCAGCGGGAGCTCATCGAACGCGCCGCGACGCAGGCCGACTTCCCAAACGCGGGCGATCCGCTGGCCGCCCAGAAGCGCCGCCGCCACGACCGCCGCCGCCAGCAGTCCCAGCCGCCAGCGCGCGGGACGGGTCCGGACGAGCGGGAGGATCTCGATCGAGAGGCCGCCGGGCGCCGGACGGATCACGACCCGGGACTTGCTCAACTTCCGAATTGTATGATTTCGCCCCCGCCGGGGAGGCGGCGATACGCGACAGGGAGGTTTTGAGTGGCCACCGGGAAGAAAAAGAAGAAGGCGAGCAAGGGCGGCGGAGTCGGCGGAAGGAAGGCCAAGAAGACGAAGAGGGCCGCGAAAAAGGCCGCCAGGGCGGCGAGGCCGCACGCGAAGGCGAAGACGAAAGCGAAGCCCAGGGCGGCCGCCCGCAAGCCGGCCGCAAAGGCCAGATCGAGCAAGCCGGTCCGCAAGGCCGCGGCGCCCGTTCGAGCGGCGGCTCCCGGCCCGATGTACGGCGAGGGCGACTGGAAGGGAGACGAGGAGTCACGCGAGGGCCTGCACGAGTTCTCCGAGAGCCTCGACACCGAGACCCTGGCGGCCGAGGATCTCGAGCCGGACCCCCCCGATTCCGAGGACGAGGACGTCCCCGATTCGGCCCAGGGCGCACCCGAGGAGGAGCCGGAGTGGTAGGATCGAGCCCGTAAGGCGATCCCGCGAAGCGGACACAATTGCCGGGCTCTTGCCCGGCTGGTGGAGAACAGAAGGCCTCGAGCGATCGGGGCCTTCTGGCTTTCGGACGAAATGTCGCGCGCGCGGGAGCGGCTAGCGGCGAATCGGAACCGGGTGGCGCTTCTCGTCGAGGTTGACGAACGTCACTTCGGCCTGCGTGACCTTGACGGGCGCGCCGCCGTCGCGCTGCGAGACGACCTCGACCGAGACCGTGATCGACGTGCGCCCGACCCTCACGAGGCTCGTGTAGAAGCTGACGAGGTCGCCGACGTACACGGGCTCGTGGAAGACGACCTCGCGCATCGCGACCGTCACGATGAACGACGCTCCGTGGCGCTTGGCTTCCACGGCGGCGGCCTGGTCGATGTAGGAGAGGATGACGCCGCCGAAGATCGTGCCGTGGGCGTTGGTGTCCTTCGGCATCATGACGACGCGGATCGAGGGCTCGGCGCTCATGGGCGCCGGCTCGTCGGAATCTTCGGCGGCCCGTACGAGACGGAGATCCGCACGACGATGCCGTCGGTGAGGTTCACGACCATCGTGCCATCGGCGTAGTAGTAGGTCCAGATGCCGCGCGTCGAGGCGCCGTCCGTCCCGACCTGGATGGACGGCGGGCCGAGCGCGGCCAGGACCTCCTTGTCGGTCTTGTTCGGATCGATCTTGCGGCGCGCGTCGGTCAGGTTCCCGGCCCGGATCGGCGCGCCGACGCCGGTCAGCGCCTCGGCCTGACGATAGAGGCGCATCTCCCACCAGCGCGGGAACCAGACGGCCGTCGCCGTCGCCGCGAGCGCCGCGACCAGCAGGACGTAGAGGCCGACGCGCGACCGGCCGGGCGCCGCGTCGCTCACGAGACGCGCCCCGACGTGGGCGAGAGGTCGAAGAGGACGCGCGCGTCGAGGTCTTCCGCTTCGTCGCGGAGGCGGCGCGCCGCGGGAGAATCGTCGCGCCGCGCCTGGCGGGCGACCTCCGCGAGCGCTCCGCGGGCCGCGAGGACTTCCTCCGCGCGGTGTGACCCCCGGCTCTCGAGCGCGCCGGCCACGCGCGCCGGAACCGCGACCGCCGCCCGCCGGAGCCGGGTCGCCGCGGCGGCGTCCCGGGCACGAAGCGATTCCGCCAGCGCGTAAGCGTCCCGCGTGATCGCGATGGCGCGTCCCCAGAGCGGATGGCTCTTGTACTGGGGGCGCGGCCCGGGAACTTCGCTTTCACCGCTTCCGCTTCGCGCCGTCACTTCAATCATTCTAGCCGCTCGTGCGCCGGTTTTCGGTTTTTGACTTTCGATGCCGTCCGATAAGATGGCGGATTGATGCCGCACCGAGTCACCGTCGTCGGCGCCGGAAACGTCGGCGCGACCGCGGCCCAGCGAATCGTCGAGAAGCAGCTCGCCGACGTCGTCCTCGTGGACATCCTGGAAGGCGTCCCGCAGGGCAAGGCGCTCGACATCATGGAGTCGGCGCCCGTCGAGAAGTTCGACGCGCGCCTGACCGGCGCGAACTCCTACGACGCCACGGCGGGGTCGGACGTCGTCGTGATCACGGCGGGCCTCCCGCGCAAGCCGGGAATGAGCCGCGACGACCTCGTCGCGACGAACGAAGGCATCGTCTCCGACGTCGTCCGCAAGGTGCTCCCGGGATCGCCGGACGCGATCCTGATCGTGGTCTCGAACCCGCTCGACGCCATGTGCGAGGTCGCGCGGCGCGTGTCGAAGCTGCCGCGCGAGCGCGTCTTCGGAATGGCGGGGATCCTCGACTCGGCGCGGATGCGCTGGTTCCTGGCGGAGGCCCTGGGCGTGTCGGTCGAGAACACGCACGCCTTCGTCCTCGGCGGCCACGGCGACACGATGGTCCCGTTGCCGCGCTACTCGACGGTCGCCGGGATTCCGGTGACGGAGCTCCTTCCGAAGGACAAGCTCGACGCGATCGTGAAGCGCACGCGCGACGGCGGCGCCGAGATCGTCAACCTGCTCAAGACGTCCGCCTGGTACGCGCCGTCCGCCGCCGTGGTCGAGATGGTGGACGCCGTGCTGCGGGACAAGAAGAAGATCCTGCCGTGCGCGGCGTACCTCCAGGGCGAGTACGGCATGCGCGACGTCTACCTCGGCGTCCCGGTCAAGCTCGGGCGCCGCGGCGTCGAGCAGATCGTCGAAATCGCGCTCCGCGACGAGGAGAAAGCGGCCCTCGAGAAGTCCGCCGCGGCCGTACGGGAGCTCTTCGCCATCCTGAAGGTATGAGCGCGGGGGCCGAAGCGCTCGACCGTCACTTCTGGCTCCGGCGGCTCCACTCGCTCTCGGGCATCGTTCCCATCGGCGGGTTCCTCGCCTTCCACCTGTACGAGAACCACGCGGCGACGAAAGGGGCCGAGGCGTACAACGAGATGACGCACCGGCTGCAGACCGTGCCGTTCGCCGTCGCGCTCGAGATCTTCGTCATCGCCCTGCCGATCGTCTTCCACGGCATCTACGGGCTCTTCCTGACGTCGACGGCGCGGCCGAACCCGATCGCGCAGCCCTATCTCCGGAATCTCATGTACTTCCTGCAGCGCGCGACGGGCGTCATCGTCTTCGCGTTCCTCCTCTTTCACTACTGGACGACGAGGCTCGTTCAGCTCCATGACCACGAGAGCCTGGACCTCTTCCGCCAGGTCCAGGCGGCCGTCGGCAACCCGTGGATCTACGCGTTCTACGTCCTCGGCATCCTTTCGGCGGTCTTCCATCTCGCCAACGGCATCTGGTCCTTCTCGATCGTGTGGGGGCTGACGGTCTCGCCTGCGGCGCAGCGCCGCATGGGCTACGTGTCGGCGCTCGTGTTCGTGATCCTGTCCGTGATCGGCGTGCGCTCGATCGCGGCCTTTCGTCTCTAGCGGGCCAGAATGGCCGAGGCGAATTCAAAAGAACGCGTCCTGGTCGTCGGCGGCGGCCTGGCCGGCCTCATGACGGCGGTCCGCGCGGCGGAGCTCGGCGTCGGCGTGGACCTCTTTTCGATCGTGCCGGTGAAGCGCAGCCACTCCGTGTGCGCGCAGGGCGGCATCAACGGAGCCGTCAACACGAAGGGGGAAGGGGACTCGCCCGAGATCCACTTCGACGACACCGTGTACGGCGGGGACTTTCTCGCCGACCAGCCGCCCGTCAAGGCGATGTGCCACGCCGCGCCCGGCATCATCAACCTGCTCGACCGCATGGGCGTGATGTTCAACCGCACGCCCGAGGGCCTCCTCGACTTCCGCCGCTTCGGCGGGACGAAGTACCACCGCACGGCGTTCGCCGGGGCGACGACGGGGCAGCAGCTGCTCTACGCGCTCGACGAGCAGGTGCGCCGCTACGAGGTGGAAGGGCTCGTCCGCAAGTACGAGGCGTGGGAGTTCCTGGGTCTCGTGCGCGACGACGCGGGCAACTGCCGCGGGATCGTGGCTCTGGACTGGTATTCGATGCGGATCGAGGCCTTCCCGGCGATGGCCGTGATGCTCGCGACGGGCGGGCCCGGCATCGTGTTCGGCCGTTCGACGAATTCCGTCATCAACACCGGCACGGCCGCCGCGGCCGCGCACCAGGACGGCGCCCTCTACGCGAACGGCGAGTTCATCCAGGTGCATCCGACGTCGATCCCGGGAAGCGACAAGCTCCGCCTGATGTCCGAGTCCGCGCGCGGCGAGGGCGGGCGTGTCTGGGTGCCGCGGACGCCCGGCGACAAGCGCGCGCCGCTGGCGATTCCGGAGAAGGAGCGCTGGTACTTTCTCGAGGAGAAATACCCGGCCTACGGCAACCTCGTACCGCGCGACATCGCGACACGCGAGATCTTCCTCGTCTGCCGCAACGGTTTCGGGGTCGACGGGAAGCGGCAGGTGTACCTCGACCTCACCCACATCCCCGCGCGCGAGCTCGACGTCAAGCTCGGCGGGATCCTGGAGATCTACGAGAAGTTCGTCGGCGACGACCCGCGGAAGGTCCCGATGAAGGTTTTTCCCGGAATGCACTACTCGATGGGCGGCCTCTGGGTGGACTACGCCAAGGACGAGAAGACCGGGATGCTCGAAGAGCGCTCGCCGCGCAACCAGGCGACGAACATCCCCGGCCTCTACGCCGGCGGCGAGGTGGACTTCTCGATTCACGGCGCCAACCGGCTCGGCGCCAACTCGCTCGTGTCGTGCCTCTACGCGGGCAAGATCGGCGGCCCGGCGATGGTGCGCTATGGCCGCGAGACGGCGGCGAAGCTTCCGGCGGCCGACGCGGCGTTCGCGGCGGCGAAGAAGCGCTGGGAGGATGCGTTCCGGGCGATCGCGGGAATGTCCGGTCCCGAGAACCCGCACGTCCTCGCCGAAGAGATGGGCGACTGGATGACGGACAACGTGACCGTCATCCGCGAGAACGGGAAATTGCGCGAGACCGAGGCGAAGCTCCAGGAGCTCGCCGACCGCTGGAACCGCATCGGCCTGACGGATCGCTCCTCCTACGCCAACCGCGAGATCTCTTTCATCAACCAGCTCCGCAACATGCTGGTACTCGCGCGCGTGATGACGCGGGGGGCCCTGTTGCGCGAGGAGTCGCGCGGCGCGCACTTCAAGGTGCGGGACCTCGCGGCGCCGATCGACGAGAGCAACATCCTCCCGCGCGACGACGCCAATTTCCTCAAGACGACGATGGCCGAGCACACGCCCGACGGCCCGAAGATCACCTACGCGCCGGTGGACACGACACTCATCAAGCCGCGGCCCCGCAAGTACTAGCAGGTTGCTGAAAAATGGTGTGGGGTGGCGTTACGAGCGCGGCGGGGTCAGATCCGAGGAAGCGCGACGACGGCGATGCCATCGCATCGGCGAGGACTTTCGGCTGCGGCGGTCGAAGACGACCGGCAGCCGAGAGTTTCGGCCCGGAGGGCCAAATAGCGATCCGAGCTAAAACTCTCGGCCGCCGTTCGCGAAGCGAACGCCTGCGGCCGACGGCCGGACACGACGCCCGCATCCATTTTTCAGCAGCTTGCTAGGATCGACGACGTGAGCGGCACCATCCAGCTCTCGGTCCGGCGCCAGGACACCCCGACGTCTTCGCCGCGCTGGGAGGAGTACGAGATTCCTTACCGGCCCGGGCTGAATGTCGTCTCCGTCTTGATGGAGATTGCCAAGGACCCGAAGACGCGCGACGGCAAACCCACGTCGCCGATTGTTTACGACCGCGCCTGCCTCGAAGAGGTCTGCGGCTCCTGCGCCATGCGCGTCAACGGCGTCTCGCGGATGGCCTGCACGGCGCTCGTGGATCATCTGGAGCAGCCCATCCGCCTCGAGCCGATGGCCAAGTTCCCGGTGCTTCGCGATCTCTCCGTCGACCGGCAGGCCATGTTCGACGCGTTGAAGCGCGTGCACGCCTGGATCCCGATCGACGGCACGTACGATCTGGGCCCCGGGCCGCGGATGGCCGAGGCGGAGCGACAGCAGGCCTACGAGTACGCCCGCTGCATCACGTGCGGCAATTGCCTCGACGTCTGCCCGCAGATCAACGACCGGTCCAATTTCATCGGCGCCGCGCCGATCGCGCAGGCACGGCTCTTCAACAGCCATCCAACCGGCGCGATGAACGCCGCCGAGCGCCTCGAGGCGCTGATGGCGGACGGCGGCGTGGACGACTGCGGCAACGCGCAGAACTGCGTGCGGGCCTGCCCGAAGGGGATTCCGCTGACGACGGCGATCGCCGAGATGTATCGGGCGACCAGCGTGCATGGGCTGAAGAAACTGTTCGGGGGATAGGCTGGAGTTTTCAGTTGTCAGTCGTCAGTTCTCAGTTCCGGAACCGACAACTGAAAACTGATAACTGATAACTTCTTCGTCCAATGAAGGTCCACGAGTACCAGGCCAAGTCGATCCTCGCGCGCTACGGCGTCGCCGTGCCGCGCGGCGAGGTGACGGACAACCCGGCGGAGGCGCGCGAGATCGCGAAGGGGCTCGGCGGCCGCGCGGTCGTCAAGGCGCAGATCCACGCGGGCGGCCGGGGAAAGGGCGGCGGCGTGAAGCTCGCGAAGAACCCGGAAGAGGCGTTCACCCTCGCGAAGTCGATCCTGGGCATGACGCTCGTCACGCCACAGACGGGGCCCGCGGGGCGCGTCGTCCAGAAGATCCTCGTCGAAGAGGCCCTCGACATCGACCGCGAGCTCTACCTCGGCGTCACGCTCGACCGCGGGCGCGGCCTGCCGTCGGTGATGGCGTCGCGATCGGGCGGAATGGAGATCGAGGAAGTCGCCGCGAAGGATCCGCACGCGATCGTGCGCGAGGCGATCGATCCGGCTCTCGGCCTCTTCCCCTTCCAGGCGCGCAAGCTCGCCTTCGCGCTCGGGCTCTCCGGCGACGCATTCAAGAAGGGGCTGACCTTCCTTCAAGCCCTCTTCCGCGCCTACGTCGAAACGGACGCCTCGCTCGCCGAGATCAACCCCCTCCTCGTGACGAAGTCCGGCGACGTCCTCGCGCTCGACGCGAAGATGAACTTCGACGACAACGCGCTCTTCCGGCATCCCGACATCAAGGAGATGCGCGACCTCGCCGAGGAGGACCCGCTCGAGGTCGAGGCCTCGAAGTTCGGGCTGAACTACATCAAGCTGGACGGCAACGTCGGCTGCATGGTCAACGGCGCGGGTCTCGCGATGGCCACGATGGACCTCGTCAAGCTGGCCGGCGGCGAGCCCGCGAATTTTCTCGACGTGGGCGGCGGCGCCAACGAGGAGCAGGTCAAGAACGCGTTCCGGATCATCCTCTCGGACAAGAACGTGCGTGCCGTTCTCATCAACATCTTCGGCGGGATCATGCGCTGCGACATCATCGCGAAGGGCGTGGTGGCCGCGGTGCGCGAGATGGGCCTCGCGATCCCGGTGGTCGTGCGGCTCGAGGGGACGAACGTCGATCTCGGGAAGCAGATCCTGCGCGACTCGGGGCTCAAGATCACGCCCGCCGACGGGCTCTCCGACGCGGCGCGCAAGGTCGTGGAGTCGGTGCGATGAGCATCTGGGTCGGAAAGAAGACGCGGCTGCTCGTCCAGGGCCTGACGGGCCGCGAGGGGACGTTCCACGCGCTCGCCTGCCGCGAGTACGGCACGCAGGTTGTGGCCGGCGTCACGCCCGGGAAGGGCGGGACGACGCACGAGGGAATCCCGGTCTTCGACACGGTCGCCCAGGCGGTGAAGGAGACGGGCGCCGACGCCTCGATGATCTTCGTGCCGCCGCCGTTCGCGGCGGATGCGGTGGTGGAGGCGGCGGACGCGGGCGTCGGCATCATCGCATGCATCACGGAAGGCATTCCGACGAACGACATGATCCGCGCGAAGGCCTTCCTGGCGGAGAAGAACGCGGCGGGCGCGGCGGTGCGTCTCATCGGACCCAATTGCCCCGGCATCATCACGCCAGGGGAATGCAAGATCGGCATCATGCCCGGGCGGATCCACCGTCCGGGAACCGTCGGCGTCATCTCGCGGTCGGGGACGCTCACGTACGAAGCGGTCGATCAGTTGACGCATCTCGGCCTCGGCCAGTCGACGGTCATCGGGATCGGCGGCGACCCCGTCAACGGGACGAGCTTCATCGACTGCCTGCGCGCCTTCGGCGACGACGCGGGGACCGAGGCGGTCATCCTCATCGGGGAGATCGGCGGCATGGCGGAGGAGGAGGCGGCCTGCTTCGTCGCGGGACACTTCCGCAAGCCCGTCGTGGCGTTCATCGCGGGACAGACGGCGCCGCCGGGACGCCGGATGGGCCATGCCGGCGCGATCATCGCGGGCGGCCGCGGCACCGCCGCCGACAAGATGAAGGCGCTCGAAGCGGCCGGCATCGCCGTCGTGAAGTCGCCGGCCGACCTGGGCTCGCGGATGAAGCAGGCGCTCGGCCGATGAGCGCGAGCCCGATCTTCTACGAGGAGTCGCAGGGCTTCACGCCCTGGGCGTACGTGCTGCTGGCGGCCGTCGGCCTCGTCCTCCTCGCCGTCGCGACGTTGCGGATGCGGACGATCGTCGCATCCGACGCCGTGACGCTGCGCTACGGGTTTCTCTCGACGGTGCGCGTGCCGATCTCCGATCTCGTCCGCGCGGAGGCCGTGGCATACCGGCCGGTCCGGGACTACGGCGGCTGGGGCGTGCGGGGCTTCGGCCAGCGCCGAGCGTTCAGCGCGCGGGGAAATCGCGGCGTGCTGCTGACGCGGACGGACGGCTCAACGCTGATGGTCGGCTCACAGGACCCGCGCCGACTGCTCGCCGCGCTGGCGATGGCGGGAGTCGCGACGGAGGACAAGCTCCCGGCGCCGCCGCGGGAATTCTGAGATTTCGAAGGAGAGTATCGTGAGCGAACGGACCCTGACGATTCTGAAGCCCGACGCCGTCGCGGCGGGCAAGGTGGGCGCGATCCTCGAGCATCTCGAGCGCGAGGGATTTCGGTTCCTCGCGATGAAGCGGATGCGACTCTCTCCCGAGCAGGCGCGCGCGTTCTACGCGGTGCACAGGGACCGGCCCTTCTACGACGCGCTCGTGCGGTTCATGACCGAAGGCCCGGTCGTCGTCGTCGCGTTGTCGCGAGAGAACGCGGTGAGTCATCTCCGGCGGACGATGGGCGCGACGGATTCGCGCAAGGCCGAGCCGGGCACGGTGCGCCAGGCCCACGGCACGGACATCGAGCGGAACGCGATTCACGGCAGCGACTCGCCGGACAACGCGGCGAAGGAGGTCGCGTTCTTCTTCAGCGAGTCGGAGTTGATCTAGCTATCAGCTATCAGCTGTCAGCTATCAGCTTCGGAATCCGGCTGAGAGCTGAGAGCTGACGGCTGACGGCTTCTTCGCAGCGACACCAGCACCCGGTTCGCCACGCCGCGCAGGATCGCGACCTCCTTGCGGTCGAGGGGCCGCGCGGCCACGATGCGCCGCCACGCGCGGAGCGACCGGTCGCGGTGGCCCGTGTCGTAGAACCCGATGGCTTCGAGCGCGCGGTCCCAGTGCGCGACCGCGGCCTCGACTTCCGAGGCGGCCGCCCAGGGCTCCGCCGCGTCGAGCAGCGGCTCTTCGGTCAGCCGCGCCATCGCGAGGACGACGGCGACGGCGTGGGAGACGTTCAGCGTCGGGAAGTCCGCGCGGCTCGGAAGCCGCAGGCAAGCGCTCGCCTGCGCCCGCTCCTCTTCGGTCAGGCCGCTGCGCTCGGGGCCGAAGACGAACGCGACCCGGGCCGCGCCGCCGAGGCCGTCCAGGAAGGCGGGCAGCTCCGCGAGCGCGAGGAAGCGCTGCGCCTCTCTTCCACGCAACGAGGAGGTCGCGACGACGGCGTCGAATTCCGCCACTGCCTCGCCGTAGGCGGCGTAGCGGCGAAGACCCGCGAGGGTCGAATCGGCGCCGGCGGCGAGTCGGTGCGATTCCTCGTCGACGGGAGCCGCCGGCTCCACCAGCCGCAGATCCGAGACGCCGAAATTGCGGCAGGCGCGGGCGACGGACCCGAGATTCGCGGGCGTGTACGGCCGCACGAGCACGACGGCGAGGTCGGAGGCGGCCACGGACGCGGATTATCGTCGAGGGAAGCCGGCCTTATAATCTTTCGGTGAAACGCCCGCTCTTCGCCGCCGCTTTGGGACTCCTGGCGGCCCTCGCGGCCTCCGGGCAAAGCCCCAAGCCGACGCCCCCCGCCGAGGAGCTGCCGACCTACAGCGAATCCGCCGGCACCGAGTACGTCCTGCTGCCGGTCGTGGTCTTCGACAAGAAGGGTCGATTCGCCGCGGGCCTCGACGAGAAGGACTTCCGGGTGTGGGTTGAGGGCAAGTCCGTCCACCTCGACACTTTCGACCGCGACGAGCGCGCGCCGGTGTCCTTCGCCTTCCTCGTGGACACGTCGGGGAGCATGAAGATCGCCTCCAAGCTCGACATGGCCCGCGACGCGATCCGGCAGATCGTTTCGAACCGCCAGCCCGGCGACGACTTCGCTCTCTTCGCCTTCGCCGACGAGGAAGTGCGGCCGGTGGCGCCCTTCTCGTCCGACCCGCGCGGCCTGCTGGAGGCGCTCGACGGCCTGGAGCCGGAAGGGGAGACGGCGCTCTTCGACGCGGTCGCCGCGACGCCCTCGCGCCTCGTCGAGGGAAAGAATTCCAAGCGGGCGATCCTCCTCTTCACCGACGGCATCGACAACGCCAGCCATCTCTCGAGCCTCGAGATGGCAGAAATCCTGCAGCAGGTCTCGACGCCGGTCTACACGGTCGGCATCAAGAACGCCGCCTTCGACCGGCTGAGCGACCAGGAACGGGAGGAGCTGGCGCTGGACAACCTGAAGATGCTCGCCCTTTCGAGCGGCGGCCAGATGTATCTGGCGGGCGGGGAGGAGGACTTGAGGCCCCTGGCCTTGAAGATCGACGCCGAGGTCCGGAAGCAGTACTTGCTGGGCTTTACACCGTCCGGTCAGGGAGATGTAAAATATCGGGTTGTCGTTGTGTCCGTGGCGAAACCCGGGTCCTGGGACGTCCGGACGCGGCGGGGCTACAGGGGAAGTTCCCCGTAGCCTGCCGGAGGAAACCGTTCGACAAAGGAGGGATGCATGGTCAACCGAAGGTGGAGACAAGCAGGGGTTGTGGGCGGGGCGCTTCTTCTAGGCGCTTTCGGTCTCACGGGGTGCGCGACGAAGACCTACGTGGGAGACGAAGTTTCTAAAAGCAGCGCTGCGACCGAGAAGCACATCAGCCAGGTCGAGTCTCAGGTCGAGCAGACCCAGACGAAGGTGAAAGAGCACGACACCAAGATCACCGAGCTCGACAAGACGACGCGCGACGCGCTCGAGCGTGCCCAGGCGGCCGGTAAGCTCGCCGAAGGCAAGTTCGTGTACTCGCTGGTGCTCTCGGACGACGCCGTGAAGTTCCCGGTGGACGGGCACGTTCTGTCCGACGAAGCGATGGCGAAGCTCGATGATTTCGCCAACCGCCTGAAGTCCGAGAACAAGAACGTGTACCTGGAGATCCAGGGACACACGGACGCGACGGGCTCGGACATGTACAACTACAAGCTCGGCGAAGAGCGGGCCGAGGCGGTGCGGCGTTATCTGAACCAGAAGGGCGTCGCGCTCAACCGGATGTCGACGATCTCCTACGGCAAGTCGGAGCCAGTCGACGACAACAAGACCAAGGACGGGCGCGCCAAGAACCGCCGCGTCGTGGTCGTCGTGCTCGCCTAGGAGTAGCTATCAGCTATCAGCTGTCAGTTTTCGGTTTTGCGCCCCGGTGACCCCGGGGCGCTTTCTTTTCGCGCGCGCCGCGACCGCAGGGCGGCGACGGCACGGGTGAAGTCCTCCGGCGGCTCCGAGGCGGCGCGCACCGGCCGGCCGTCGCGCGGATGAGGGAACCCCAGGCGGCGAGCGTGGAGCATCTGCCGCGCGGCGGGAATCGGGGGCTCGGGAAAATTCCGCGGCCGGTAGACGGTATCGCCGAGGACCGGGTGGCCCGCCTCCGCGAAGTGGATGCGGATCTGGTGGGTCCGGCCCGTCTCGAGCTCGATGGCGACGAGCGCCGCGCCCCTGAGGCGCTCCTCGACGCGGTATCGCGTGACGGCGCGTCGCCCGCGCTCGCCCCCGCGCGCCACCCTTCGCCGCGTCGCCGTCCCGTCCCCCGCGAGCGGCGCGGAGAACTCGCCGGAGGCCTCCGGATGTCCCTCGACGATCGCGACGTATTCGCGGTCGATTGCGTGCTCGCGAAAGAGATTCTGCAGGGCGCGCAGCGCCTCGCGGTTGCGTGCGAAGACGATCGTCCCGGACGTGTCGCGGTCGAGGCGGTGGACGACGCCGACGTAGGGGCGGCGCCGATAGCGATGCTGGAGGTAGAGAGAGACCCGCGACAGGAGCGTGTCCTTCTCCCGTTCCGCGGTCGGCACCGAGAGCAGGCCCGCCGGCTTATCGACGACGATCAGGTCGGCGTCTTCTTCGAGGACGCGGAGCGGCGTGCGGACCCGGCGGCGGGCCGGCCGGTCCGGATGGTGCGAGAGGGGAGCGTCTTCCGCGACCTCGGCGCCGGGCTCGTCGCGCGTCTCCCCGGCGACGTCCACGCGTCCCGCGCGCACGGCCTCGCGGGCGGCACGGCGCGAGAGGCCGAAGCGGCGCGTGACGGCGAGGTCCAGCCTCACGGCGACGCGGCGTTCTCGGTCCGGGGGACTCGAATTTCCACGAAGAATTGCGGGTCTCCGACGCGCGCGCCCGGCCCGGCGCCGGGGCCGTACGCCGCGGCGACCTCGAAGTTGTCGCGCACGGCGCGGTCGAGCGCCATGAGGTAGTCCTGCCCGAACCGGACGACGTCATGCCCGTGCCCGACCGCGAGGACGTTGGCGTAGAGGAGGGCGTCGGGCGGCTTCGCGGACAGTCGAGCCAGCACGGCGGCCTCCGCGGCGGCATCGAGGTGTCCCGGGAAGAATTGACTTTCCGGGAGCGGATTGGAGAGCCGCAGCACGTAGTTGAAGAAGCCGCCCTCGGGGAATCCCACGAGCGTTCCGCCCGAGGGGAAGCGCGCCGAGAGGTCCTGCAGCGCGTCGCGCGTCGTGCTCGCGACCGGCTCCGTCAGCCAGAGCGTGCCGGCGGGCGTCGGGACCCGAGCCCAGCCGGCGTGTCGGAAGATTCGCGCGAGATCGCCCGCGCGCAGGAGCACGAAGACTCCGAGCGCCGCCGCCACGAGGCGCGGCAGGCGCGCTCCGACGGCCGGGGCGCCGCGGTCCGCGAGGCGGAAGAGGCCCGCGACGGCGAGCGTCAGCGGCAGCGGAAGCAGGAAGGCGCTGTAGGGCCCGACGTAACCCGCCGCGAGCAGGAGCCGGGCGGCGAAGAGCGCCGCCGTGTAGAGGAGCGCGTCCGGAGCGGCGGCGAGGAGCGGCCCCGGCGGGCGCCGGAGGATTCGCGCCGCGACGCGCGCGAGCGCCGCGGCCACGAGCAGCGGCGGCACGATCCGCACGAGCGGCGGGAAGAGCGAGAAGGTGGGCGCGAAACGGTCCGGCGGCTGCAGGCAAACGGCGGCGCCGGCGACGAGGACGGCCACCGCGGCCGCCTCGATGGCGCGCCGCCCCCGCCGCACGCGCGAAGCCGCCGCGGCGGCCATCGCGAGCCACGCCGCGAGCAACAAGAGGACGATCGCGGCGAGCGCGAGCTCCGCCAGGCGCAGCGCCGGCCGGTCGAGCCCCGCGTAGGACGCGTAGATGTTCCGGAAGGTCTGCGGGGGGCCGAGGATCGCGAGCCAGCCCTCGCGGCGCAGCACGGCGAACGGGCTCCCGGCCGACAGCATGGCGTAGACGACTCCGGCCGCCGCGAGAGGCACGACGGCCGGCACCGCGAGCCGGCGCGCGCTTCGCCGTTCGACCGCCAGCGACGCGACCGCCGCGAGGCCCATCTCCGGCCGCGAGAGGAGCGCCGCTGCGAACGCCGCGGCCGCGGCCCAATCGCCCGCCGCGCTCTGGCGGCCGGAGGCGGCCAGCATGCCCCACGCGATCGCGGCGGCGGCGATCGCCGTGTCGAGGCTGAAGGGGAAGAGGTGGCAGCCGCCCGGCCGCTGGAAGAAGCACGTGGCGACGACGAGCGCGGAGGTCAGCGACGCGCGTCCCGGCGTCATGACGCGTCTCGCGACGCGGCGCAGCGCCTCGAGGCTGGCGAGCGCGACGGCCGCCGACAGCGCGATCCGCGCCGGGAGCGACGGTCCGGCCGCCCGGTCGACGGCGGCGGCCAGGTAGGGCGCGAGCGGCCCGTGGTAGAAGCGGACGTCCCGATAGAGACGCTCACCGCTCTGGAGCCGCCAG
Source organism: Thermoanaerobaculia bacterium (assembly GCA_035498835.1). GTDB lineage: Bacteria > Acidobacteriota > Thermoanaerobaculia > UBA5066 > Gp7-AA6 > DATBFU01. The sequence continues at coordinate 17,382 of DATJZU010000029.1, read as the reverse complement.
GGCGTCTCGAGCTCGCGGCCCGAGTCCACGTAAGGCTCGATCCAGCGATTCCACGACAGCGCCGCGAGGAGCGCGAAGACCGCGTAGGGGAGCGCCGCGAGGAGGAGCGCCCGCGCCCGCGACGTCGCGCGGGATGGCTCGCCGCCGTCGTGTGGCCGAGGCACGGCCGGAGATGTTAACCCGCGGACCTCCCGCCGCCCTTGACTCGGCCGCCGCGACTTCCGACTATCGCGGCGTGCAGGACAAGATGGCGAGCCGCAATCCGGTCGTCCGGGCGCTCGCCTCGGCGACTTCGCACGTCTGGTTCCCACTCGGCGTGGCCCTGTCGCGCGTGTTCCCGCCCCGCGCGCTGCGCGCGCTCGGCGTCGGGATCGGCAGCCCCTACATGCGGCGGCGGCGCAAGTACGTCGCCGCCCTCGAGTCCAATCTCGCGCGGATCCTCGGAGCGCCCGCCGACTCGGCGCAGGTCGCGGCGCGCGTGCGATCGCTCATCGACGGGCACTTTTCCGCCTGGGCCGATTTCCTGCATTTCGCGACGCGGCCCCCCGAAGAGTCGTCGCGCCTCGTCGAGAGCGTCGTCGGCTTCGAGCGGATCCTGGAGGGGCGAAAGCGCGGGAAGGGCGTGCTGCTGCTCACGGCGCATCTCGGCAACTGGGAGGTCGGCGGCCTGATGCTTGCCGAGGTGAAGCAGCCGATCCACGTGGTGCTCGTGCCCGACATCTACTCCGCGGTCGAGAAGGCGCGGCGCCGCCTCCACGAGCGCTCCGGCGTGACCGAGATCCCGATCGACCGGAGCTTCACGCCGACCCTCGCGGTGCTGCGGGCGCTGTCGGAGAACGCGATCGTCGCGATGCAGGGGGATCGCGACTTCAACAACACGGGCGTCGCGGTGCCGTTCTTCGGGCGCGAGGCGTACTTCCCGCGCGGCCCTCTGCGGGTCGCCATGGCGACGGACGCCGCGGTCCTGCCGGCCTTCATCGTGCGCGTGGCGGACGGGCGCTACCGCGCGATCCTCGAGGAACCCCTGCCGATCGAACGGGGCACGGACCGGGAGGCGGCGCTCGCGAAGAACCTGGCCCGGTACGTCGCGATTCTCGAGCGCTACGTCCGTCAGTACCCGGATCAGTGGTACTGCTTCTACCCGTTCTGGGACGATCCGACACGTCGCTCCGGTTAGCTCCGGATCTCGCGGCCGTCCGTCCCCGGTGCCCCTTCCGCTGGATGGCGGTTTCGGGACGGCCGCGACCGGCGGTCGGCTCGGCCAAAGGGCCTCGACCGCCCGGCGGAACCTTCGCGCGCCGCGAGCACAGAGTTGCAGCGCCGAGGAGAGGTGGCGATCCGACGAGAAGATGAGTTGTCAGTTCGCAGTTTTCGGTCTTAGTTCCGGAACTGACAACTGATAACTGACTACTTCTTTCTCGCCGAGACGGCGGCGACGAAGAACGCGTCGTAATGGCGGGCGAGGGCCTCGACGTCGGGCAGGATCTCCGGCGCCTCGAACCCCGCCGCGGCGAGCGCGCGGCGCCAGCTCTCGGGCGTCAGGAATCCGTGCGTGGGCCGCGTCTGCGGGTCCGTCGCGACGCCGGTGAAGTTCTCGAGGAAGTTGAAGACGAACTCGACGTAGATCGGCTGGCCCGGAAACGGCCGCACGCACTCGGAGAAGACGGCGACGCCGCCGGGTTTCAACGCCTCCCGGATTCGGGCGAGCGTCGCGCCGAGGTCCTTCGCGACGTGGATCGTGTTGACGGCGTAGACCACGTCGGCGCTGCCGGCGGCGACGCCCTGCGAAGAGAAATCCCGATCCATGTCGAGCCGCCCGAACTCGATGGCGACCTCCGGAAAGCGCGTCTTGAGAGTCCGCTCGGCGCGGCGCAGGAAAGTCGGCACGATCTCCGTGAAGACGTACCGGCCGACGCGGGACAGCCGCGCATCGCGCGCCAGGCGCTCGAGGACCGCGAGCGCCGCCGATCCCGAGCCCCCGCCGATCTCGACGATCGTGGCGGCGTGCGGCGGCAGCCGGCGGGCCACGGCCTCGGCGCCCAGCCGGTTGTTGATCTGATACAGCAGATTGTCGTTCGAGAAGTAGTCGAACCAGAGCGGCAGGCGGGCGGGCGAGAAGAGAATCTCTTCGCCCGTCTTCTCGCCGCGCAGGAACTCCGGCACGTGCGCGGCCATGGCGCGCACGACGGCGAACGGGGGGAGCGACGACGGGTCCGTTGCGCGCGCGCGGGCTTCGGCGCGGTCGGGGTCGCCCTCCGGCAGAGGATCCCGCAGGCGGTAGCGCGTCGCTTCGCCGGCGCCCGATTCCGCCTCGAGGTAGCCCTCCGCGGCGAGCTTGCGGAGGAACCAGTCGAGCGGCGCCGCGGCGCGCGGCGCGAAACCGCGGGCGGCGCGCAACTCCTCGGAGGTGGCGCCCCGGCGCAGGTCTTCATCGAGCCCGAGCTCGCGCACGAGCCGCAGGAGCATGTCGATCGTGAAGCGATCGAAGTGTTCCGAGCAGAGGATGAAGTTCGGTGTGAAGAGGGCCCGGATCTCCGGGTCGGGAATGCGGGCCAGCAGGTCGGGCAGCTCCTCCGTGCGCGACGTCACGGCGCGATTCTACGGGACCGCTGCCGCAGAACCGGTAAACTGAAGCGACAAATGAAGAGACGATTTCTTGCGGCTTTGATGCTGCTCGGTCCATCCCTCGGCCTGGCGCAAGCCCCGCCCGGGCGCGTCGTGATTCTCGGGTTCGACGGCGTGGACTCGACGGTCGTCGAGCAGATGATGGCGGCGGGCCGGCTGCCGCACCTGTCCGAGCTCAAGACGCGCGGCGGCTACTCGCCGCTCACGCCGACCGTGCCGGCGCAGACACCCGTTTCCTGGGCGACCTTCACGACCGGGCTCGATCCGGGCGGCCACGAGATCTTCGACTTTCTGAAGCGCGACCCGGCCGACCGCGTTCCGACCTTCGCGGTGGCCGAAGAGACGACGGCGCCGATCCTCTTCGGCAAGTCGAACCCGGTCATCCTCGGTCTCGCCGCCGGGCTCGTCTTCTGGATCGTCGCGGGCCTGCTCTTCGTCTGGCGCCGCAAGATCGTCTGGTTCCTCGTCCTCGACACGCTCGGCGTGCTCGCCTTCCTCGGGGTCTTCCTCGCCCTGCGCGCGTGGCTGCCCGACACGCGGCCGGCGGTCAAGAACAACCGAAAGGGCGAGACATTCTGGAGCGTCTCGGGCGCGCGTCCCGCGACCGTCATGCGCATGCCGGTGACGTTCCCGCCGGAGTCCTTCCGCGACGGGCGCCTCCTTTCTGGCCTCGGCGTGCCCGACATGTCGGGTCGCATCGGAAAGCCGGCCTTCTACACGTCCGACCCGTTCTTCGCGCCCCGCGAGGGCAACGACTTCTCGATCGAGCTCGTGCGGCTCGAGTCGAACGTCGGGACGGTCTCGACGAAGCTCGTCGGGCCGCCCGGCAAACCCTTCGGGCGCGAGGGCGCGATCGAGCTGCCGATGACGCTGACGGTCTCGTCCGCTCGCGACCGTCTGACGATCGACGTCGGCGGCCAGAAGGTCGAGCTCCCGGCCGGGGGCTGGAGCGGCTGGGTCTCGACGCCGTTCAAGGTCAACCCGCTCATCACGGTGCACGGGTACGCGCGATTCTTCGCCGAGAAGATCCAGCCCGAGATCGCGCTGTACGTCTCCGCGATCCAGTTCGATCCGGAGCGCCTTCCTCCGGGCCTCGCCGTCTCGTCGCCGAAAGGCTTCGCGAAGGACCTCGTCCGGCGATTCGGCCGCTTCAAGACGATGGGGTGGGCGATCGATACCTGGTCCATCCAGTCGGGCACGCTCGACGAAGCCGGGTTCCTCCGGGACGTGGCCGACACGGTGGCGCAGGAGCGCAAGATGCTCGCGGCGCTGCTCTTGGAAAAGTCGCGCCTCCTCTTCCAGTACTTCGAGTTCACCGATCGCGTCGCGCACGTCTTCTGGAGGCTGCGCGATCCCAAGCATCCGGCCTACGATGCGGCGCTCGCCGCGAAATACGGCGACGCCGTCGAGAAGTCCTACGAGACGATGGACGCGATCGTGGGCGACGCCGAGAAGGCGCTGTCGCCGAACGACGTCCTGATCGTGCTGTCCGACCACGGGTTCGCGACGTGGCGCCGCTCCGTCAACTACAACACCTGGCTCGTCGAGAACGGGTACCTCGTTCTGAAGGGCGGCGTCGAGCGAAAGAGCCTCGAAGCGCTCTTCTCGCGCGGCCAGTTCTGGGAGTCCGTCGACTGGTCCAAGTCGCGGGCCTACGCGATGGGGCTCGGCGACATCTACGTGAACCTCCAGGGCCGCGAGGACGGAGGGATCGTGCCGCCGGGCGCGCCGTACGAGGCGCTTCGCAACGAGCTCATCGCGAAGCTCGAGGCCCTGACGGATCCCGAGAACGGCGAGCGCGCCGTCTCGCGCGTCTTCAAGCGCGAGCAGGCGTACCGCCGGTTCGACCCGCGCCTCATCCCCGACCTCCTCGTGACCAACCGGCCCCCCTACCGCGTCTCCTGGCAGTCCTCGCTCGGCGTGCCGACGGAGAAGGTCTTCGAGGACAACCGCGACGTCTGGTCGGGCGACCACTGCTCGCTCGATCCGGATCTCGTGCGCGGCGTGCTGTTTGCGTCGAAACCGTTCCGCGCGAGCCCCGTCCCGGGCATCGCGGACGTCTCGGCCTCGGTGCGCGTGCTTCTCGGCGCCGGCCCGGTTGCCGACGCGGCGGGGACGCCGCTCTGGTGAGACCGCGGCGCCGGCCGCGCGTCGCCGCGGTGGCCCTCGCGGCGCTCGGCGCACTTCTCGGCGCAACCGCCTCCCTCGCGCAGGCCCCGTCTCCCGAGGACGAGCGCCAGGCGGACCTCGCAAAGATCCAGGCGCGCATCGCCGCGCTCCAGCATCGGCTCGACGAGAGCCAGAAGAACGTCGTGACGGCCGAGGAGCAGTTGAAGCAGCTCGATCTGCGTCTCGAGCTCGCCGCCGAGGAGAACCGCGCGCTCGCGGCGCGGCGGGACGATCTCGCGTCGCGCCTCACGGGGCTCGCGGCCGACCGTGAGAAGGCGGCGGCCGCGGCGGAGGCCAGCCGCCGGACGCTCGTGGCGCGCGCGCGCGTGCTCCAGCGGTTCGGCCGCTTCGGGTATTTTCGGATCCTCCTCGAAGCCCGGGACGCGCGCGCGTTTCTCGCGAGCGTCGACCGGCTCGACGCGCTCGCGCGCCGCGACGGCGAGCTCCTCGCCCGCGACCGCGCCGCGCGGCAGCGTCTGTCGGACGATCTCGCGCGCGAGCAGGGCGTGAAGAAGGAGATCGACCAGCTCTACGCGAGGAGCCGCCGGGAGACCGCGCGCGCGGTGGCCTTGAAGCGCGAACGCGAGGATTTCGTCGCGCGCCAGAAGCGATTCGCCGTGTCAGGCCGCGAGGAGGTCGTGAGCCTGACCGACAAGGCCGCGCGGCTCGAGCGGCTTCTCGACACGCTCTCCCGCCAGTCGACCAACGAGCCCGCGGGCCCGTCGGGCAGCATCCGGCCGTGGAAAGGCGTGCTCGACTGGCCGGCGCGCGGAACGCTCGTCGAGACGTTCGGCCGCCACCGGCATCCGAAGTTCGACGCGTGGACGTTCTCGAACGGCATCGCCCTCTCGCTCCCGGAGAGGACGCCCGTGCGCGCGATCTACGCCGGCAAGGCGGTCTACGCGCAATGGCTCGCCGAATACGGCAACCTCGTCATTCTCGACCACGGCGACGGCGTCCTGACGCTCTATGCCTGGCTGCAAAGCGTGTCCGTGACACCGGGCTCCTACGTGCCGGCCGGGACGACGATCGGGACGGCCGGCATCGGCCCCGGGCGCGAGGAACCGGGCGTGTACTTCGAGGTCCGGGACCGCCAGAAGGCCCAGGATCCGGTGGCCTGGCTGAGATAGCTATCAGCTATCAGCTATCAGCTATCAGCTGTCAGCTAAGACGATAGGGATACGGCTGAAAGCTGATGGCTGAAGGCGGAAAGCTTCCGCCTATCCCGAGTGTTACCATCGCCACGATGAAATCCAACCGCTCCCGCTTGCTGTTCGTCGTCGGCTCGGTGGCCGCGCTCCTGTCGCTGCGGGCCGTCTCGGGCTCGGATGCGAACGGCAAGGACCCGGCCTCGAAGGCTCTTTCGATCTTTTCCGACGTCTTCTCCCTCACGCGGAGCAACTACGTCGAGTCGGTGGACAGCAAGACGCTTCTCGAGGGCGCCTACGACGGGATGTCCGATGCCCTCGACGCTTTCTCGTTCTACGTGCCGGCCTCGGAGCGCACGGCGTTCCGTGCCGCAGCCGCGGCGGGCACCGTCGGTACCGGCATCGTCGTCGCGCGGCGCGGCGGGTTCCCCTACGTGATCGGCGCGCTGCCCGGATCGCCCGCCGACAAGGCCGGCATCAAGCCGGGCGACCTCATCGACACGATCGACGGCAAGCCGGTTCGAACGGCCCCCATCTGGAAAATCCGTTCGGCGCTCGACGGGCCCGACGGCACCACCGTCGCCGTGATCGTCTTCCGCGCCGGCGACGAGAACCGCGTGAGCCTCCGGGTGCCGCGGGCGAAGTGGCAGGCGCCGGAAGTGTCTGCGCGGTGGGACCGCGACGTCGGCATCGTCAAGATTCCGGCGATCGCGCCGGCGACGGCCGGCCAGCTCGCGGCCGTCATCGAGGAAGCGGGAAAGCGCAACGTTTCGAATCTCGTGCTCGACGTCCGCGGCGCGATCGGCGGGGAAGCCGCCGACGCGGCGGCCGCGGCGTCTCCTTTCGTCGGCAAGGGCCCGGTGGCGCGCGTCGTCTCCCGCAAGGCCGCGGGCGAGGGTCTCGAGGCGACCGGCGAGAAGACCTGGAAGGGACACACGGTCGTCCTGACCGACGACTCGACGGCCGGCGCCGCGGAAGTCTTCGCCGGCGCGCTGCACGATCGCGCGAGCGCGGCGACGGTCGGTGAGACCACGGTCGGCATGGCGGTCGTCCAGCGGCAGGTCCCGACGCCCTCGGGCGGCATCCTCTGGATGACGGTCGGCCGCTACGTCTCGCCCTCGGGCACCGTGCTCGGCGGCAAGGGACTCTCGCCCGACGAGCGCGTGCTCGTGCTGCTGGGCGAGTCGCCTTCGGACAAGGATCCGATCCTGGACCGCGGCCTCGAGATCGCCCGCGGCTCGGCGCTCCGCAAGGCGGCGTAGCCGGCGTTGCCGCGGCGCCCGCGACGACTCTCCCCGGCGACTCTTTTCTTCGCGGCGCTCTCCCTCGTCCTCGCGGGAGTCGTCGTCTGGCTCTGGCGCACGCGTCCGCCGTCGCCGGCTCCTCCCGCGGCCGCGACCCCGACCGCGCCGCGCGCGAAGGCCACGCCGCGTCCGACGGCCGCACCGCGGCGCGCGACACCTCCCGCCGGGGCACCGGGTCTGCCGCGGATCGCCATCGTGATCGACGATCTCGGCAACGACCGGGCGGCCGCCGCGCGCATCGCGTCCTGGCCCTGGCCGGTGGCGGGCGCCGTTCTGCCCGGGTTGCCGGGAAGCACGCCGACGGCGCGGGTCCTCGAGGACTCCGGCAAAGAGGTTCTGCTGCACCTGCCGATGGAACCGCAGGGATATCCCGGCGTGCGGCCCGGGCCCGGCGTCGTGCTCCGCGCGCAGAGCGACGGTGAGATCGCCGCGACGCTCGAGCGCGACCTGGCGACCGTTCCGGGCGCTTCGGGAATCAACAACCACATGGGCTCGGCGGCGACGGCCGATCCCCGCGTGATGCGGGCGGTCGCGGCGGTCCTCTCGCGGCGCGGCCTCTTCTTCGTCGACAGCCGGACCACGACCTCGACCGTCGCGCGCGACGCCGCGGAGAAGGCCGGCGTGCCCTCGACGTCGCGGCGCGTCTTCCTGGACGACGTCCAGACGCCGGACGCGGTCTCGCGCGCTTTCGACGAGCTCGTGCGCCGCGCGAAGGAGGAGGGCGAGGCGCTCGCCATCGGCCACCCCCACCCGGTGACGATGGAGGTGCTGGAGCGGGAGCTGCGGAACCTGCCGGAAAAGGGAGTGAGGCTCGTGAGGGTGCGGGATCTGGTGAGGTAGCCATCAGCTTTCAGCCGTCAGCTATCGGCCAGAGGAATTCGGCTCCAGTTCCGGCCCATAGCTGATAGCTGATAGCTGATAGCTGATAGCTATTCCTCCCTTTTCGCCTCCTCCCAGTACCGGTCGAGCTCCTCGAGCGGGATCTCCGTCATCTCGCGGCCCGACGCGTGGGCCCGCCGCGAGACGCCCGCGAACCGCGCGCGAAACCGAGCGCCGGTCTGCCGGAGCGCCGCCTCGGGATCGATGCCTCGCCGGCGCGCGAGGTTGACGGCCGAGAGGAGGAGATCGCCGATCTCGCGCTCCTCGTGAGCGCGGTCGCCGCTCTCCGCCGCCTGGCGCCACTCGGCGAGCTCCTCGGCGATCTTGTCGGCCACGTCGGCGTCGCGCTCCCAGTCGAAGCCCAGATCCGCGGCGCGCGAGGTCATGCGGTACGCCGCCGAGAGCGCGGGAAGCGCGGCCGGGACGCTGCCGAGGGGGTCGTCCTCGGAGCGCGCCGTGCGGCGCTTGCGGGCCTCCCAGCCTCGCGCCACCTCCTGGGCGTCGCGCGCCGGCGTGGGGCCGAAGACGTGGGGATGGCGCTCGATCATCTTCTCCGTGATGCCCCGCGCGACGTCCTCGAGGCGAAACCAGCCCCGCTCGGAGGCGAGCGTCGAGAGAAAGAAGATCTGGAAGAGCAGATCGCCGAGCTCGCCCCGGAGGGTCTCGGGATCACCGCGGTCGATCGCTTCGAGCGCTTCGTGACATTCCTCGAGAAGAAAGGTGCGGATGGTCTCCGGCGTCTGCTCCTTGTCCCACGGGCACTCGCGCCGCAGGCGCTCGACGAGCGACGCGAGGCGCTCGAGGGTTTCGGGTCGCGTCATGCGGCGATCCTATTCCGTGGGGAGCGGCGGGGGACGCCGCGCCGTCCGACCTGCTAAGATTTCGAGCGATCCTCGCCCGCAGCGCCATGGCCGAAGAAGAAGAAAAGCCGATCCGCGTCGTCGATCGCCGGATGTTTACCGCCGACGGCGAGCTGCGTCCGGAGTACCAGTCCGCGGCGTCCGAGCCGGCGCCTTCTCCGGCTCCGACTCCGGCCGCCGCTCCGCCGCCGCCGGCGAGTCCCCCGCCGCCCGCCGCGGAGGAGCGCCCGTCCGAGCCGCCGCCCTCCGACGAACCGGCGGGCGGCGAGCCGCGCACGGCGTTCGCGCTGATCATCCAGATGCTCGCGATGCCCGCCTACGCCGCGCTCGGGATGGTGCCGGATCCGGCCTCCGGGCGGCAGCGCGTGGATCGCGCCGCGGCGCGGGAGATGATCGACCTCCTCGCCGTTCTCGAGCAGAAGACCCGCGGCAACCTCTCGTTCGAAGAGTCGAACTTCCTTTCGCGGGTTCTGTACGACCTGCGCCTCGCCTTCGTGGAGGTGAGCCGTCCACCCGCGAAGTGAACGCCGGCGGGCCCGCCCCTTCCTCGGTCTCGTCCTGACGGCCGTTCTCACGGCGGCCGCCGGACGTCCGGCGCGGGCGCAGGAAGCGGTTTCGCCACTGCCCGCTCCGGTGACGCGCGGGCAGTACCGCGCCAACTGGTTCGAGTTCCTGAACGCGCTTCTCGAAGACGACGCGAACACGTCGGGCCAGGCGCTCCTGCGCCTGCGGCGCGCGGCCCAGGCGGTGGGGGTGCGGCATCTCTCGGACTTTTCGCGCACCGCCGTTCACGAGGGACGACGGGCGGAGCTCCAGGGCCAGTACGCGCGGGCCGCGAGAGCCTACGACGCCGCGATCGCGCTCGATGAAACGAGCTTCGACGCCATCGCCTCGAAAGTCGGCTTCCTCGCGCGCCGCCGCGAGTTCGGCCGGGCACTCGGCCTCGTGCCGGACGCGGCCGGTGCGCTCTTCCAGACGCGCGAAGCGCGGTTCGCGCTCTTCTCGTCGCTCGCGGTCTGGGGGTCTCTCGCGCTCGCCGCCGCGGGCCTCGCGACCGTCCTGATCCTGCTGGGCCGAACGGGTCCGCGTCTCACGCACGATCTCGGGGAGAGGGCGTCGCGCTGGTTCGGCCCGGGCGCCGCCCTGCCGTTCGCGCTCGTGGTTCTGGCGCTGCCGCTCGCGGCGGGGCTCGGGCCGTTCTGGCTCGTGCTGTGGTGGGCGATCCTCGTCTTCCCTTACGCCCTGCCGCGGGAGCGCGTCCTCGTGGCGATCGGTCTCGTCGTGGCCGGCCTCGCGCCGCTGCTCGCGACCGCGATCGGGCGGGAGAACATCATCCGGCGCTCGCCCCTGTACGTGGCCGCGGCGGACCTCGAGGAGCAGCGCGAGGACGGCGCGGCGGAGGATGGGCTGCGGCAGGCCTCGTCCGTCTTCCCGGAGGATTCGGACGTGTGGTTCCTGCTCGGCATGTACGCGCAGCGCGCCGGCGACTCGCCGCGCGCGATCGCCTCGTACGACCGCGCCGTCGCGGCCGATCCGAAGGACTATCGCGCCTACGTCAACCGCGGCAACGTGCGGTTCGAGGAGGGCGATTACGGGGAAGCGAGCCGCGACTACGCGGCGGCGGTCGAGCGCAATCCGCGCGCGGCGGAGGCGTTCTACAACCTCTCCGTGACGCGCGGCGAGGCCTACGATTTCCAGGGACAGGCGCAGGCCATGGCGCAGGCGCGGGCGATCTCGGAGTCGGCCGTGGACTCGTGGTCGAGCCGGCTCACGCTGTCGCGCGTCGTGCCGGCGGCGTACTCCGAAGCGCGGGCGAGGCAGCGGATCGAGAGCTGGAACGCGCAGGCGAAGAGCCGGCGGCTTCCGGGCCATCTGCCCGAGGGCGGGATGCTCGCGGCGGTGCGGTCGCCCGCCGCGATCGGGCCGGTCGCCGCGCTCGCGGCTGCGGTCCTCTGGGCCTGGTGGCGGGGCCGCCGGGGCACCGCGGCCGAGTGCGCGTACTGCGGCCGGCCGTTCTGCGCGGCCTGCAAGCGGATGGGAGAGCCGCCGTCCTACTGCTCGCCATGCGTCCGCCTCGAGGTCCGCCGGGAGGAGCCCGGCATCGACGCCCAGGTGGAACGCACGAAGGAGATGCGGCGCCGGATTTCCATCCGGGACCGTCTCTGCCGGCTCCTGTCCCTGCCGTTCCCCGGCGCGCACTCGTATTTCTCCGAGCGGACGGTCGGCGGATTCGTGCGCCTCTTCGCGTTCTTCTTCGCGCTCGCCGCGGCGGCGATCGCGTGGCGCTTCTTCGAGATCCGGCCGCTCGCCCCGCGGCCGCTCTGGGGCCCGCTCCCGGTCGCGGCTGGCGCGGCGGCGCTCCTGCTCTGGATCGCCGGCAACGTCGCCGCCTGGAGGAACTCGCATGGGTCTTGAGGGAACGCTCAAGGCTTTCTCGCTCGGGGACATCTTCCAGGTCCTCGGGATGCAGCGAAAGAGCGGCGTGCTCACCGTCGAGAGCGCCGACGACGCCATCACGATCTCGTTTCTCGGCGGACAGATCGTGTCCGCCGAGTCGCGGATGCGCCGCCAGGACAACCAGATCGGCAAGCTGCTCCTGAGAGCCGGACGTCTCGGCGAGGCCGACCTCGCCCGCGCGCTGGAGCTCCAGAAGGAAACGCGGCAGCGGCTCGGCTTCCTGTTGATCCGCGAGCGCATGGTCACGCCCGAGGATCTGAAGGAAGCGCTGCGCCTGCAGATCTTCCGGACGCTGCAGATCGCCTTCCAGCTGACCGACGGCAACTTCCGCTTCAGCCAGGAAGGACAGATCGAGTACGACGCCGACCACATGGCGCCGGTTCCGACCGAGTCCGTGCTCATGGAGGCGGCGCAGATCCACGACGAGCTCCCGCGACTGAAGGAAAAGATCCGGTCGATGGAGGCCGTCTATCGCCGCGCGGCCGGGAAGGAAGGCTTGCAGCTCGTCTCCGGCGAGGGGGCCGCGGTCCCGGAAGGCGCGCTGGCGGGCTCCCGCGCGGAGCGCGAGGTCTGGCAATGGATCGACGGCCGGCGGCCCGTCTCGCAGATCATGGAGAACGCGTTCCTTTCGGACTTCGAGGTCCTGAAGGGCCTCTCGGATCTGCTCGACCGCAAGCTCGTCGTCGAAGGACGCGCGCCCGACGCGATCCCCGAAGAGATCCTCGCGCCGGCGGTTCCCGACGAGGCTCCTGCGTCGCCGGAGCCCGGGCTCGCGGAGCGTCCGGGCGGGATTTCTCTCGGCGCCATTCTGCTGTGGGCCGCCGTCCTCGCGATCGGCGTCCTCGCGGTCTGGCGCGTGCCCCACAATCCGTGGAACGCGTTCTGGCGTCCCTCCGCGGAAGGCTCGCCGTTCGGCGTCCTTCTCAAGTCGGTCTCGCTCGATCGCCTCTCGGCACTCGAGCGTGCGGTGCGCGTGTTCTACGACGCGACGGGTCGCTATCCGCGCGAGCTCGAGGAGCTGACGGCCAACGGCATCCTGGACGAGCGCGCGCTCTCGGATCCGTGGGGCCGCGCCTACCGCTACATCCTGCGTCCCGAGCGGGGGAAGTTCGGTCTGTACGGGCGCGATGCGCGCGGCCAGATCGATCTCGATCTCTCGTTCGACCGAACGCTCGCGCCCGTGGCCGAGGTGCGGCCGGGCCAGGGCCCCGCGAAGCCGCCAGAGAATCAGCCGTCCGTCCAGGTCGTCGAATAGATTGAGTCCAATAGACTTAGATAGTAGCTATTAGAGCTTGACAATCTCTCACTAAGATTTTATAGTCTCCGCTCCAGAACCGGACCCGAAGGTCCGGCTTTTTCGGGAGCGAAGGAGAGAGGTTGTCATGAGCAAGATCATCGGAATCGATCTCGGCACCACGAACTCGTGCGTCGCCGTGATGGAAGGGGGATCCCCCGCGGTCATCCCCAACGCCGAAGGAAATCGCACCACGCCGTCGGTCGTCGCATTTTCGAAGACTGGCGAGCGTCTCGTCGGCCAGGTTGCCAAGCGCCAGGCGATCACGAATCCCGCCAACACGGTCTTTTCGATCAAGCGGTTCATGGGCCGCAAGTCATCCGAGGTCACCGAGGAGATGAAGATGGTGCCGTTCAAGGTCGTTTCGGCGGCCAACGGCGACGTCCGCGTCTCCGCCGGCGGCAAGGAGTATTCGCCGCCCGAGATCTCCGCGATGATCCTCACGAAGCTCAAGGAGGCCGCCGAGGCCTATCTCGGGGAAAAGGTCACGCGCGCCGTCATCACGGTTCCGGCGTATTTCAACGACTCGCAGCGGCAGGCGACCAAGGACGCCGGACAGATCGCGGGCCTGACCGTCGAGCGGCTCGTCAACGAGCCCACGGCCGCGGCGCTCGCGTACGGGCTCGACAAGAAGAAGGACGAGACGATCGCCGTCTATGACTTCGGCGGCGGAACCTTCGACATCTCGATCCTCGAGGTGGGGGAGGGCGTCGTCGAGGTGAAGTCCACCAACGGCGACACGCATCTCGGCGGCGACAACATCGATCAGCGGATCATCGATTGGATCCTCGCCGAGTTCAAGAAGGACCAGGGCGTCGATCTGTCCAAGGACCCGATGGCCATGCAGCGGCTGAAGGAGGCCGCCGAGAAGGCCAAGATCGAGCTTTCGAACGTCGTCGAGACCGACGTCAACCTGCCGTTCATCACGGCCGACGCGTCCGGTCCCAAGCACCTTCAACTGAAGCTGACGCGGGCGAAGCTCGAGCAGCTCGTCGAAGACATCATCACGAAGTCCGTCGCGCCCTGCAAGCAGGCGCTCAAGGACGCCGGCCTCACGGCCAAGGACATCGACGAAGTCGTGCTGGTCGGCGGCCAGACGCGCATGCCGCGCATCCAGGCGCTCGTCAAGGAGCTCTTCGGCAAGGAGCCGCACCAGGGCGTCAACCCGGACGAGGTCGTCGCGGTCGGCGCCGCGATCCAGGGCGGTGTGCTCGCGGGGGACGTCAAGGACCTGTTGCTCCTCGACGTCACGCCGCTGTCGCTCGGCATCGAGACGCTCGGCGGCGTCACGACGAAGCTGATCGAGCGCAACACGACCATACCGACGAAAAAGAGCGAGACCTTTTCGACCGCCTCGGACAACCAGACCTCCGTCGAGATCCGCGTGCTCCAGGGCGAGCGCGAGATGGCGCGCGACAACAAGGCGATCGGCGTCTTCCACCTGGTCGGCATTCCGCCGGCGCCGCGAGGCGTCCCGCAGGTCGAGGTCACGTTCGACATCGACGCCAACGGCATCATGAACGTGTCCGCCAAGGACCTCGGCACGGGCAAGGAGCAGAAGATCACGATCACCGCGTCGTCCGGCCTCTCCAAGACTGAGATCGACCGGATGGTCAACGAGGCTTCCTCCCACGCCGACGAGGATCGCAAGCGCCGGGAGGAGATCGAGGCGAAGAACCGGCTCGACAGCCTGATCTACGCGACGGAGAAGTCGTTCAACGAGAACAAGGCGAAGCTCGACGCCGCCGACGTCGCGAGCCTCGAGTCCGCGATCGCGGATGCGAAGAAGGCGCTCGAAGCCGGCGGAACGGAGAACCTGAACGGCGCCACAGAGCGGCTCCAGCAGGTTTCCCACAAGCTCGCCGAGGTGATGTACAAGACCGCATCGAGCGGCGCCGCGTCCTCGGGCGGAGCTTCGGGTGCGGGCGGCTCGACCGCCGGTAAGGAAGACGAGGTCATCGACACGGAGTACGTGGACGCGGAGAAGAAATAAAGAAAAGCTTTCAGCTGTCAGCTCTCAGCTTTCAGCCGGAGCGGAAGCTGAGAGCCCTTCTGGCTGAAAACTGAAAGCTGTAAGCTGAGAGCTACTCCATGACCGACTTCCGCTGGAACTCGCTCCAGGATCTCTTCGGGATCCAGGAAAAGATGAATCGCCTCTTCGAAGAGACGATCCATCGGACGGAGTTTCCCGACGAGGGCCTCTCGACGGCGCTGTGGTCGCCGGCGGCCGACGTGTACGAGACGCCGGAGGAGATCATCCTGCACATCGAGCTGCCGGGCGTTCGCCTGGAGGACGTCCGCCTCGAGTCGGTGGAAGGCAAGCTGCGCGTGTCGGGCCACCGGCGGCCCGACAACGGCGTCGAGCCGAAGAACTTCGTTCGGATGGAGCGCATCTACGGGAGCTTCTCGCGCGAGTTCGCGGTTCCCGCCTCGCTCGATCCCGGACAGATCAAGGCGACGCTCCGGGCCGGCGTGCTCAAGATCGTGGCCGCCAAGAGCGACCGCGGGCAGCCGATTCCGGTCGAAGCGAAGAAGGCCCGATGAGCTCCCGGAGCCGGCCCGGCGTCTATCGGATCGGAGCGATCTCGGAGCGCTTCGGGATCCATCCGCAGACGCTCCGCCTCTACGAGCGCGAGGGCCTCCTGCGGCCGGCTCGGACCGAGGGCAACACGCGCCTCTACGACGCGAGCACGATCGAGCGGCTCGAGATCATCCTGACCCTGACGCGCGACCTGGGCGTCAATCTCGCCGGGGTCGAGGTCATCCTCCACATGAAAGAGCGGATGGAGCACATGCAGGGCGAGGTCCACTCCCTGCTGTCGGCGATCCGCGAAGACGTCGGAGCGCGCCGCGGCCAGATCGACCGGCGCCTCGCCCTGGCGCCGCTGCCAAAAAAATAGGCGGGCGTTCCAGCGGACTCGCGATCCTCGCGCGAATTCTCGTTCCGTTCCCGGGGCTCGCCGCTGAACGCCCTTCCTCGTATCGACTGCCGGGAACGCCTCTTGCTTCGGGAATGGGGCTAGAATGCGCCCTCTCGAAGGAGGAGATCCCGTGAAGAGATTCCTTTGGGCCGCCGCGGCGCTGCTCCTCGCCTCCGCCGCCTTCGGCCAGCTCTCCAAATACAAGGATTGGGCGAAGACGCCGGAAGCCGATTTCCTGACGCCGGGCGAGCGTCAGGCGTGGTCGAAGGTGGCCTCCGACACCGACGCCGAGAAGTTCATCGCCGACTACTGGGCCAAGCGCGGCGGCGAGCCGTTCCGGCAGGAGGTCGCGCGCCGGATCGCCGCGGCCGACCAGCAGTTCAAGCTGCGCGGCCAGAAAGGCTCGGAGTCCGCCCGCGGGCGCGTGTTCCTGACTCTCGGCAATCCCACCCGGGTCATGGAATCCCGGGCCGGAGGAGCCGATGCGCAGAGCGGCCCCGACGGGAGCGGCTCGAGCTCTGGCCTCGCGGCCCTGCAGGATCAGAACAGCGCCGCGGCCGTGATGCAGACCTGGGTCTACGACAAATCGAAGTTCGACGCGTCCTGGGACGTCGGCGAAGTGCGCGCGCAGATCAACGTGGATCCCCAGCGCGGCCGGGACGAGCTCGTCAATGCGGCCCTCGTGAACAAGGCGATCGACAAGATCAACGAGGCGCGGCTCGCCGAGGTGCAGAAGAAAATGGCCGCGGCCGGCGCGCCCGCCGCGGGCGCGGCTACGGGAGCCGGTGCGGCCGGCGCTGCTGCGGCCGGTGCCGCGGCGTCGTCGGCGTCATCGGCAGCGCCCCCGCCTCCGCCGGCCCCCGCGGCCGCGGCCGGGCTTCCCGCGGCGACGCGCGCCGTGCTCGAGCCGATGCTGAAGGGCGCGCCCAAGCCCGTCTCCGGCTTCTGGGGCGGTGAGTTCCTGACCGTCAACGGGGACCCCTTCTACGCGTTCCAGCTCGTCAAGTTCTCGACGGAGACCGAGCCCGCTCCGGCCGCCATGAAGCTCGGCGGCGTCGTGACGAAAGAGGACGGAACCGAGGTCACGTCGTTCTGGGAGGACGCGCAGCCCGCCGACATGAAGGGCATCAACGGAATGGACAAGGCCGTGGATCATTCCATCTCGGTGCCGGCCGGCACTTACCGGGGCGCGTTCGGTCTCTTCTCGGCCGACGGCGCGACGGCGCTGACGTCGGCCTCGACGACCTTCACGATCGGGGAAAAGTCGAGCGACTTCAAGATCTCGCCGATGATCCTCGCCGCGACGCTCACGCCGCTGAGCAAGCGACCCAACCCGACCGACGCCTTCGTCTTCGGAATGGAGAAGCCGATCCGGGTCGAGCCGCGGGGCAACCACGACTTCTCGCGCGAGGACGGCCTCTGGTACTTCTACACGGTCGCGAATCCCGTCGTGCCGGCCACCGCCGACGCCGCGACCGCCGCCGGCCAGGGCGCTCCCGCCGCGACGACTCCGGCGGCGCCCGCTGCGGCGACGACTCCCTCCGCCGCCCCGCCGCCTCCGCCCCCCGCGAAGCCGCGCATCATGACGCGCATCGGAGTGCTCCGCGACGGGAAGCCCGCCTTCCAGCCGGCGACGCTCCCGGCCGAGCTGCAGCCGCTCGGCACGAACTTCTACGGCAGCGGGAGCGAGATTCCGCTGGCGAGCTTCGAGCCCGGCTACTACAC
>DATJZU010000028.1:0-35828 GCA_035498835.1 Thermoanaerobaculia bacterium | reverse complement strand
CTACTCTTCCGAAACCACCTTGCCCGCCACGCGTCCTCCGGGGAAGGCGGCGTCGAGCGCCTCGAGGGCCCGGTCGAAGTCGGCGTGGTTGCGCGCGATGATCTCGGCGCAGATCGTCGGCCGCGTGATGATTTCCGAAGTCCCCGATCCGCCGCGCACGATGACGCCCTGCGCCGGCTGTCCGACCGTGAAGAGGACGTCCTCCACCTCCTCGAGCGCGCGCACGGCGCGGCGATGCGCCCGCTCGGGCTCGTCGAGCTTCAGGCAGACGCCCGCGAGGCCCAGGAGCCGATAGGCGTTGGGCTCGAACTCCGTGCGATCCCAGTTCTTCCAGACGCGGTCGCGCGGCGTGAGCCGGAAGCGGTAGGCGATGTTGGAGAGGCGCGATTCCTCGAGCGCGAACTCGGCGATCCGGCGCTCGGTCATCTTGTCGTGGGTTCCGACTTCCGGCTTGTTGGTCGGCATGGGCGGAAGTCTATCGTCTCAGGCGCCTCCGCGGGGCTTGCCGTTCGGGTAGAAGACCACCTTCATGGCCTTGCGGTTTTCGAGACGCTCCATTGCTTCGTGAAACTCCTCGAGCCCTTCGAACTCGTCGGTCACGAGATCGGAAACCTCGAGGCCCGCCCGGAGGAGATCGAGCATCTTGATCCACGTGTCGAAGACCCGCCGGCCCACGATCGCGTGGAGCGTCAGTCCCTTGAAGATGAAGTCGTTGGTGTAGTCGCGGATCGTGACGGCCTTGGCCCTCGGGAGGCCGAGCAGCGAGATCGTGGCGCCGCGGCGGGCGGCGGCCATGCCGAGATTGATGGAAGGTTCCGCTCCCGAGAGCTCGAGCACGACGTCGGCGCCGCCGCCGAGCGCCTCACGCAGGCTTCCCGCCGGATCCTTCGTGCGCGAGAGGTCGATGACGGTCACTTGGCGCGCGCCGCGCGAGCGGGCCCAGCGGCGGGCGTGCGCGGCCGCCTGCGAGTTCACCTCCGTGATCGCGATGTGCGAGGCGCCGGAGATCCGCGCGATTTCGGCGCACATCGCGCCGATCGGGCCGTAGCCGAGGACCGCGACGGACTTTCCCGAGAGGTCCGCCACCTGCGTCGTATGGACGGCGTTGCCGAGCGCGTCGAGAAACGCGCCGACCTTCACCGGGACGACGTCGCGGTCGAGCGGGACCACGTTGAACGCGGGCACGACGACGTATTGGGCGAAGCAGCCGTCGCCGTGGACGCCCAGGATCTTCGTGTTCTCGCAGATGTGCCGCTGGCCCGTGCGGCAGGGGCGGCAGTGCCCGCAGGTGACGTGCATCTCGGCCGAGACGTACTGGCCGAGCTCGAGGTGCGGGCGTTTGCCGCCGGGGCCGAACGCGACGATCTCGCCGCAGAACTCGTGCCCGTAGATGCGGGGGACCTTCACCATGCCGGCCATCGAGGGGTCCCACTGATAGATGTGCTTGTCGGAGCCGCAGACGGCGGTCGCGAGGACCTTGATCAGGACCTCCGCCTGGCCGGGTTTCGGCACGGGGACGGAACGGATCTCCGTGGCCGAGGGTCCCCCTGCGGCCTTCGTCTTGACGACCGCCGTCATGCGGGCGGGAAGACGCCGGGTGAACCCGTTTCGGCGTCGCGCCGCTGTCAATCGCCCGCCTGATCGTCGCGGACGTAGCCGGCGCCGGCGCCGACCGCCGCGGCCGTTCCGATGTCCGCCGGCCGGACGTACTTCGCGACCATGGCCCGCGTTCCCGCGATTCGCAGCTTCTCGAAAAGGAAGTGGAACTCGCGCTCGAGCGAATCCCGGATCGCCTGGCGGGTGCCCGAGGGGAGGTTCCAGAACTTCTCCTTGAACGGGCCGATGGCGTACTTGCGCGTCTTGTAGAGGAACTGGCTCTCGGTCTCGCCCTTCTTCCACTCGTCGGACTTGTTTTCGAAGAGCCAGCGCTCGGCCTCGCGCCGCAACGGCAGCGGCAGCGACGGGTGGTCGTACGTCATGTTCTGGAACCCGGTCGCGAGATGGATCTCGGCGCAGTCGTGATCGGGGAATTTGCCGAAGTACTCCGGCGGCAGCGTGGAAGCGCCGTGCTGCACCGCGCCGGCGATGCCGTACTCCTCGCGGCCGACCTTGGAGATGCGCCGCAGGACCTCGAAGTCGATCGCGACGCGCTCGACGGTGCCGTCCGGAGCGACGACGCCGCCGTGCGACGAGCCGGTCTGGACCGAGACCTTCGCGATGCCAGGAACCTGCCCGAGCGCGCCGCGGTAGACGTCCATGTACGCCCGGAACTCCTCAGGCGTCGAGTTCTCCTTGCCGACCTCGCCGATCTCGCCTCCGACCGAGATGGGCATCTCGCGCGGCTCGCGCTCGCGAATGAACTTCGTGAACCGCGCGCAGAGCTCGGCGTTGACCCTCTGCTGCTCGGGGAGCGTCGGCTTCGAGAGATCCACGAGCGTCGAGGTGTCGATGTCGATCTGATAGAAGCCCGCGGCGATCGCCTCCTCGATGAGGGCCTCGATCGCGCGGACCTCCTTGTCGGCGTTCTCGCGCATCCGTTTCGGGTTCGTCTGGAAGTGATCGCCCTGGAGGAAGACCGGGCCGTTCCAGGACTCCTTGATCGCGGCGGCGAGGACGACGGCGGCGTATTCCGCGGGACGTTGCTCGGTGTAGCCGATCTCGCTGCGGGCGATCTCGAGGATCACCGCCCCGGCGTCGAGCGACCTGGCGGCGCGGAAGACGGCGCGCGCCGTGTCGTAGCCGAGCATACGGATATTGATCGCGGGGACCGTGAAGCCCGAGACCTCGCCGCGGCCGCGCGCGGCGTAGAGAGGCAGGATCGAGGCGGGCAGGATGCCGAGCGAGCGGGCGGCCTCCCGAATCTTCTTGCGGCTCGCGTCGCGCACCTCGGCATTGCCGAAGACGCCCGTCCAGACGAGGCTGTCGATGACGCCGGACCGGAAGCGCGCCGCGTCGGTGACCGCGAACGGCTCGCCGGACTCGACGCAATCGCAGCTCTTGAGGAACGCGGCCAGATCCGCGACCGTCCGGAAGAGTTCCATTTGGTTTCTCCGCGGGCGTGGATTCTAGCCGAGGAGCGGCGGAGCGCCGCCGGCGGCTGTGCTAGCGTGCCGCGCCATGGTCCGGCTGGCCCGCACCATTCACTTCAATGCCGGCCGCAGCCTCTGGCGCCACGACTGGACGCCGGAGAAGAATCGCGCGGTCTACGGCGAGGAAGGCGCGCACGGGTACGGCCACAACTACACCCTCGAGGTCGCCGTCGAGGGATCGGTCGATCCGGCGACCGGAATGGTCGTCAACCTGACGGATCTCGACCGCGTCCTCAAGGAAGAGGTCGACCGGCCTCTCGACCACCGCAGCCTGAACCGGGACGTCGCGGAGTTCGCCGCGGTGCCTCCGACCGCCGAGAACGTCGCGGTCTGGATCTGGCGGCGCGTGTCCGAGCGGATCAAGCGCGAGCGCTGGCCGTGCCGTCTCGCATTCCTCCGGCTTCGCCTGACGCCGGACTTTGCCGTAGAGCTCGAAGAACTGCAGGAGCCGGAGGAGTGAGCGAGCGCTCGCGGATTCTCGTCGTCGGCGCGACCGGACAGCTCGGGACGGCGGTGCTGCGGCGCCTCGCGCGGCGCGGGCTGCCGCTGCGGGCGCTCGTGCGCCGCGGGTCGGACCATCGGCATCTGGAGGTCGGCGCGATCGACCTCGCTTTCGGAGACCTGCGCGAGCCCGCGAGCCTCGACGCGGCCTGCCGCGACGTCGCGACGATCATCGCCACAGCGAACGCGGTCGTGCCGCGAGGGCCGTACCGCGCGCACGAAACGGAAGACCTGGGTTACGCGAGCCTGATCGCGGCGGGGCGCCGCCAGGGCGTGCGGCGTGTTCTCTACATGTCCGTTCCGCAGACGCCCGTGGACGATCGGGTGCCGGTCTATGCGCGCAAGCGGCGCATCGAGGCGGCGCTGGCGGCGAGCGGCCTCGAGGTCGCCGTCTTTCGCGGCTCGCTGTTCATGGACGACTGGTTCGCTCTCATGGGGAGCTCGATCCCGCTGCGCGGGGCCGAGGTCCACACCTTGCGCCGCCCGTTCTGGTTCTCGCGCGTATTTCTCGGCGCGGTCGGCCATCTGATCGAGCGCCGCGGAATCGCCCTCGTGCCGGGCGACGGGACGACGCGGCACGCCTTCGTCGCGCTCGAGGACGTCGCGGACGTGCTCGCCGCGGCGGCGGCGACGCCGGGATTCTCGGGAACCTTCGACCTGGGCGGCCCGGAGGCGCTCTCCTGGAACGAGGTCGTGGAGCGGTTCGCCGCCGTTCTCGGGCGGCGCGTGCGCGCCATCCACACGCCGGCGGCGGTCTACCGCTTCCAATCGGCCATGCTGCGGCCGTTCTCGGAGGCGGCGTCGAATCTGATGTCGCTCTCCTGGGCCGCCGCGGTTGCCGGGACGCCCTTCGACTCGCGCGCTCTCTTCGCCCGATTCGGCCTGACGCCGACCGACGCGGCGGCATTCCTCGCGCGCCGGGCCGCGATGCCGGAGGGCTGACGCAAGGGCTCGCACCCGCGCTAGACTCGCCCCCCATGTTTTTCAAACAGTTCTATCTGGGTTGTCTCGCCCAGGCCTCCTACATGATCGGGGACGGCGGAGAGGCGGCGGTCGTGGACCCGCGGCGCGACGTCGAGGAGTACCTCGAGGAGGCGCGCCGCCAGAATCTGCAGATCCGGCACGTGATCGAGACGCACCTCCACGCGGACTTCGTGTCCGGCCACCGCGAGCTCGCGGCGCGCACCGGCGCGCGCATCTACTTCGGCGCGAAAGCCGGGGCGAAGTTCGACCACGTCGGCGTGAAGGAAGGCGACGAGATCCGAATGGGAGAAGTCGTCCTGCGGTTTCTCGAAACGCCGGGGCACACGCCCGAGTCGGTTTCCATCGTCGTGACCGACCGGAGCCGTTCGGAGGCGCCCGAGGCCGTGCTGACCGGCGACACGCTCTTCATCGGCGACGTCGGGCGTCCGGATCTTCTCGGCACGCGGATGAGCGCCTCCGAGCTCGCCGGAATGCTCTACGACTCGCTGCACGGCAAGCTCCTGGCGCTCCCCGACGCGACCAAGGTCTTTCCCGCGCACGGGGCCGGATCGCTCTGCGGGCGCAACATCTCGAAGGAGACCTCCTCGACGATCGGCGAGCAGCGGCGCTTCAACTACGCGCTTCGGCCGATGAGCCGCGAGGATTTCATCCGGCTCGCGACGGCCGACCTGCCCGAGGCGCCCGAGTACTTCTCGCGCGACGTCGCGATGAACCGTGAGGGCGCTCCGGAGCTGTCGCGTCTGCCGCAGCCGGCGGGTCTCTCGCCGGACGCGGCCGCGCGGCTCCAGTCGGGCGGGGCGGTCGTGCTGGACACGCGCCCCGCGGCCTCGTTCGGCACGGCGCACGTGCCCGGCGCGCTGCACATCGGTCTTTCCGGCCAGTTCGCCTCGTGGGCCGGCGCGCTCGTTTCGCCGGAGGCGCCGATCGTGCTCGTCGCGGAGGATCCCGAACAGGCGGACGAGGCGCGGGTGCGGCTCGCCCGAGTCGGCATCGAGAACGTCGCCGGATATCTCGAGGGCGGCGTCGCGGCCTGGGAGGCGTCGGGGCGTCGGCTCGCGGCGATCGATCAGATCACCGTGGACGAGCTCGAGCGGCGCCTCGAGGAGCACGCGGTCCGCGTCGTGGACGTGCGCCGGCCCCCGGAGTGGGAGTCGGGACACATCGCCGACGCCGCCCACGTCCCGTTGAACGAGCTGCCGCAGCGCGCGGGGGAGCTCGACAGGGACGGGCCGCTCGCGCTGGTGTGCGCCGGCGGCTATCGCTCTTCGATCGCGACGAGCCTTCTCGAGCAGCGCGGCTTTCGCCGCATCGCCAACGTCGTCGGCGGCATGGCGGCCTGGACGATGCGAGCCGGAGCGGCGGCTTGAGGCGGCGGCTCGCGGTCTCAGCGCTGGCTCTCGCGGCGGCTCTGGCGGCGTCGCAGGCGAACGCGCGTGGAGACGACGAGCCGTCCGGCAGCGTCTGGGAAACGCGGAAGCCCGCCTGGACGCGGCTCTCGGCCGCGGACCGGGACGCGCTCTTCAAGTTCGGCGAGGACTACAAGAAGTACCTGTCCGCCGCCCGGAGCGCGCTGACCTCGACGGCGGAGATCCTGCGCGCCGCAAAGGCGGCGGGATTCTCGGAGTTCACCGACCCGGCGCAGGTGACACCCGGAGCGAAGCTGTTCGTCAACGGCCGCGACCGGGCCGTGATCCTCGTCGTCGTCGGCTCCGAGCCGATCCTGTCCGGCTCCCGCGCCGTCGGCACGCACCACGACAGCCCGCACATCGATCTGAAGGCCCGTCCCATCTACGCGGCGAACGGCTACGCGCTCTTCAAGACGATCTATTACGGCGGCATCAAGAAGTACCAGTGGGCCAACCGCCCGCTCGCCCTCGTCGGCCGCATCGACACGCCGGCCGGCAAGCGCATCGACGTATCGGTGGGTCTGAAGGCCGACGAGCCCGTCTTCGTCATCCCCGACAACGCGCCGCACTCGGACGAACCGCTGCGCGACCGGACGTACGAGAAGGTCTTCTCGGGCGAGGAGCTCGATCCCGTGGCCGGCAGCGTCCCGGGCGACGGGACGTCGGTCACCGCGCAGGTGATCGCGGCCCTCAAGTCGCGCTACGGGATCGAGGAGGAGGATCTCGTCAGCGCCGAGCTCGCGCTCGTGCCCGCCTCGCCGCCCGCGGACGTGGGGCTCGATCGCGGCCTGACGGGCGCGTTCGGCCAGGACGACCGGCTCTCCTCCTACTGCGCCGCGCGGGCGATCCTCGACATGTCGGGCACGCCGCGGCGGACGGCGCTCGCCTACCTCTCGAACTTCGAGGAAGTGAGCTCGGTCAACAACACCGGCGCGGCTTCGCAGTTCCTCAACTCGACGTACGCGCGCCTCGTCGGCGCGCAGCGCGGGAAGGCCTACACGGACCTCGACCTGCGGCAGGCGCTCCGGCACGCCGAGGCCATTTCGGCCGACGTCAACGACGGCATCAACCCCGTGTTCCCGCAGACGAGCGAGCCGTCCAACGCCGCGCGCCTCGGATTCGGCGTGACGATCAAGAAGTACGGCGCGGGCTTCGACGCGAACTCCGAGTTCACGGCGAAGGTGCGGGGAATCCTGGACCGCGCGGGCATCCCGTGGCAGACGCAGACACCGCGCGTCGAAGGCTACTCCGGCGGAACGATCGGTCAGTACCTCTCGTCGCAGGAGATGGAGGTCATCGATATCGGCGTCCCGCTCCTCTCGATGCACTCGCCTTTCGAGATGTCGTCGAAGGTGGACGTGTGGTGTCTGTACCGCTTCCTGTCCGCGTTCCTCGGGAGCTGACCGAGAGGGCCGCGAGCGCGCGGAGGTAGTCCTCCGGCAGCGGCGCCGCGACGTCGAGATCGAGCTCCGGGATCCGGACGCGCGCGGCGTGGAGGAGCGGCCGGCCGACGGCGGCGAGCGCGCGGCGATGGGCCGGATCACGCACGCCGCGCCAGCGCCTCGCGCCGCCGTAGAGGTCGTCGCCGACGATCGGGTGCCCGTGCGCGGAGAGATGGACGCGGATCTGATGCGTGCGGCCGGTCTCGGGCGACAGCTCGAGGTCCGCGGCCGACGGCAGGCGGGCGAGCGTTCGGTAGTTCGTCCGCGCGGGCTTTCCATCGGCGCGAACCCTCATGCGGCGCCCGTCCTTCGGGTCGCGGCCGAGCGGATCGTCGAGAGCTCCCACCGCGGGCGCCGGATGACCCCAGACGAGCGCGCGATAGGTCTTGCGCGCCCGCCGGTTCTGGAACGCCAGCGACAGCGCGCGGTGCGCCGCTTCGCCGCGGGCGAGCAGGACGACGCCCGAGGTCCCGACGTCGAGCCGATGCACGAGGAGCAGGTCGCGGTCGTGTGCCTCGCGGCAGCCTTCGAGCAACCGCCGCACAGCCTCGGCGCCGGAGCCGTCGCGGGAGGACGTTGCCATCGAGACGCCGGCCGGCTTGTCGAGCGCCACGACGTCGCCGCGGTCGAGGAGCCTCACGGGAAGGATTATCGTTTCGCCCGGAGGATCGCGCCATGACGGTCAAACTCTCGCGCCGCGGGCTCTTTGGATCGGCGGCGGCCGCGCCGTTTCTCTTCGCGCCTTTCCCGGCGCGGGCGCTCGCGGCGGCGGTGCCCGAGAAGGCGCCGGTCTCGTTTCCGCCGGTCGATTTCGACGGGCTCGCGAAGCAGGTGGCGAGGACCCTCGCCCCGGCGGCCGGCGAGCGCGCGATCCTCGTTTTCGACCCCGGTTATTACCCGGAGCTCGCAGCGGCGATCGAGCGGCAGCTCGCGTCCGCGGGCGTCGAGGCGTTCCTCGCAATGGCGTTCGATCCGCCGGAGATCGTGGCGGCGGCCGACGCGCGGCCCGGCGCGCCGAAGCGGCAGGACGACTTCGTCGCGTGGCTGGCACCCGTCTTCGCGAAGGCGGACCTCTTTCTGTGGCTTCCGGCGCGCGCGCTGTACGAGGACACGCGCCTCGAGCACCTCGTGGACGGCTCGAAGGTGCGCGGCATCCACTTCCACTGGATCCTCGACTGGGAAGGCCGCGGCCCCGAGGACATCGCGCGGCTCTCGAAGCTCTACGAGAAGGCGATCCTCGAGACCGATTACGCGGCGCTGTCTCGCACTCAGGACCGCCTCATCGGGCTCCTGCGCGGCAAGACGGTCCGGCTCACGTCGCCGAGCGGGACCGATCTGCGTTTCATCATTCCCCCGGACGCGTGGTTCCACAAGAACGATGGCGACATGTCTGTGGCGCGGGCGCGTTCTGCGCGCGGCGCGCGGGATCGCGAGATGGAGCTGCCGGCGGGAGCGCTGCGGTTCATTCCAGATCCCGACTCCGTCGCGGGGCACCTCGTCGTGTCGAAGACCGGCACGCCGGACGGCGACGTCGAGAAGGTCGGTCTCGGGTTCCAGAAAGGGAGAGTGCGCGTTCTGGGGGCCGAAAAAGGCGAGGAGGCCTTCCGCAAGCAGTGGGAAGCGATCGGCGGCGACGTGGACCGGGTGGGAGAGATCGTGATCGGGACCAACCCGATCCTCGCGGCCGGCGGCTCGGCGACCGAGCTGCCATACTTTGGCTACGGCGCCGGCGCCGTGCGCGTGTCGCTCGGCGACAACTGGGAGTCCGGAGGACCCAACCGCACGCCGGGCAACCGGAACTGGTGGCTCTTCCTCGGCGACGCGACGCTCGAGGCGGACGGCCGAACGATCGTGCGCGAGGGGCGGCTTCTCGCGGAATGATGGCCGGGCTTCAGTGCGCGGCCGGATTGAAGAAGTCGAAGACCATTCGCGAGATCGCGGCGCCGGTCACGAACGTCTCGTTGTCCACGCTCGAACGCTTGTCCTTGATCCGCCGGGCGCAGATCGCGATCACGTAGCGCGCGCCGGGCGACTTCACGTAGGCGGCGTCATTGCGGACGTCGCCCTTGAAGCCCGATGCGTCGGGCAGCTTTTCCTCGTCCCAGCCGGTCTTGTTCGCGACGAGGACCTTCCCGTCGTCCAGGGGCAGCGAGCGCGGAATCATGGCGCGGTCCTGCTGCAGGGCGAGGATCGAGATCATCTCGTCGCAGGCGGCACGCGAGACGATTCTTCCCTGGGCGATGAGCGCGAAGAGCTTCGCCGCCGCGTTCGGCGTCGTCATGCCGAGGCCGTACTCGCGCTCGAGCTCCGGAAAGACGTCGGCCCTGCCGTCGCGAAACGTCGGGCGGAAAAGCTTCATCTCGGTGAGGCCGTAGGACTCGAGCCGCTTGTCGACGTTCGCGGTGCCGACGAGGCGGACGAGGAGGTTCGTCGCCGTGTTGTCGCTCCACGCGATCATGAAGCGCAGCAGGTCGGCGACCGTGAGCACGGAGCCCGGATGCATGACGTTGAGCGGCACCGTCTCGTCGCCGGCCTTGTCTTCGTTCCGAAGCGTCAAAGTCTGTTCGGGGCGGAGCTTGCCCTCGGCGATCTGGTTGAAGACCTCGACCATGACGGCGACCTTGACGAGGCTCGCGGTCGGGAATCGCTGGTCGCCGTTGACCGCGACCGATTCGCCGGTGTCGAGGTTGATGACGGCGACGCCCATGTCGCCGCGGAAGGCGTGGACCGCTTCGGCGATGCGGGACTGGAGGACTGCCGTGCGGTCGGCGGCGAAGGCGGGCGCCGTGAGCAGCGCGGCGGCGAGGAAAGCGGCGGGTTTCATGCGCGCATCCTAGCCGCGGAGTCGCCCGCGAGCTACAGATAGAATTTCACCGCTTGCCCCTGGAAGTTGGGTCCCGGCTCGGGCCCTACGAGATCCTCTCGCCCCTCGGCGCCGGAGGGATGGGCGAGGTCTACCGCGCGCGGGACGCGCGGCTGAAGCGCGATGTCGCCGTCAAGGTTCTGCCTTCCGCCTTCGCTGCGGATGCCGAGCGCCTGCGTCGCTTCGAACAGGAAGCGCAGGCCGCGTCCGCGCTGAATCACCCGAACATCCTCTCGATATACGACCTCGGGACCAACGAAAGCGACGGCGCGCCGTACATCGTCTCGGAGCTCCTGGAAGGAGAGACGCTGCGCGTGAGGCTCTCTGGCGGCGCCTTCACGGCGCGCCGCGCGATCGGCTATGCGATCCCGATGGCGAAGGGCCTCGCCGCGGCGCACGAGAAGGGAATCGTTCATCGGGATCTGAAGCCCGAGAACGTCTTCGTCACCAACGACGAGCGCGTGAAGATCCTGGACTTCGGGGTCGCGAAGCTGACGCAGCCGGAGGGCCGGAATTCGAGCGCGACGAATCTGCCGACGGTCCCGCTCGGAACCGAACCCGGGGTCGTGATGGGGACTCTCGGCTACATGTCGCCCGAGCAGGTGCGGGGCAGGGCGGCCGACGCGCGGAGCGACATCTTCTCCTTCGGCGCGATCCTCTACGAAATGCTCTCGGGCCGCCGGGCTTTCCAGGGCGACACCGCGGCGGATGCGATCTCGGCGATCCTGACGCGGGAGCCGGCGGACCTCTCGGAGGCCAACCGCAAGATTCCGGAGACGCTCGACCGGATCGTCCGGCACTGTCTCGAGAAGAGTCCCGAGGCGCGGTTCCACTCGGCGAGCGACGTCGCGTTCGACCTCGAGGCGATCACGGGAACGTCGGGCGCGGGCGCCTTGTCCGCCGATCTTCCACGCCGCGGGGCGCGCGTTCTGTGGTGGCCGTTCGCCGCCGCGGCATCGGCCCTGCTCGTGGTCGCCGCCGGGATGCTCCTCGAGCGGACGTTTCGCAAGCCGGAGCTTCCGACCTACCGGCAGCTCACGTTCCGGCGGGGCCGCGTCGACAACGCGCGTTTCGGCCCGGATGGACAATCCATCGTCTACGGCGCAACGTTCGGCGGCGATCCGCCTCGAGTCTTCTCGGTCCGGCCCGAGAGCCCCGAGTCGAGCCCGCTGGCGCTGCCGATGGCTCTTCTCTTCTCGATCTCTCGGACGGGAGAGCTCGCGGTCGGCGTCCGGCCGAGCTGGAGCGCGCCGGCGACGCTCGCTCGGGCGCCCCTTTCGGGCGGGGCGCCGCGGGAGGTCTTGAACGACGTGACCAGCGCGGACTGGTCCCCCGGCGGCGAAGACCTCGCCGTCTCGCACGTGGTCGGGGGCAAGGAGCGGCTGGAGTTTCCGATTGGCAAGGTCCTCTACGAGTCGCGGGGTTGGATCGAAGATGTGCGCGTCTCGCCGGACGGGACGCTCGTTGCTCTCGCCGATCATCCGGTCTCCGGCGACACGACGGGATCGGTCATCGTCGTGGATCGCGCGGGAAAGGTCCGGACGCTCTCCGCCGGCTGGTACGACCTCTCGTCCGTCAACTGGGCCCCTTCGGGGCGCGAGGTCTGGTTCTCCGCCACGACGAGCGGAGTGCGGGACCGTCTGTGGGCCGTAACGCTCTCCGGAAAGCGGCGACTCGTGGCGGAGGGGCCGGGCGGGCTCCTTCTTTACGCGATCTCGCGCTCCGGCCAGGCCGTCGTGGGGCACTCCACTTTCCGGAACGAGATCGCGGGCGTGCCTCCGGGGGAGACGGAAGAGAGGGATGTCTCGTGGCTCGACTTTTCCTTCCCGGTCGACCTCTCCGAGGACGGCCGGACGCTGCTTTTCGAGGAGTGGGGTGAGGCTGGCGGCTCGAGCGGTGCCGTCTACGTGCGGCATTTCGACGGCACGGCTCCGGTGCACCTGGGGTCCGGGCTGGCGCTCGCCCTCTCGCCCGATGCGCGGTGGGTGCTGTCGCTGACGTACACCGAGCCGCGGCAGCTCGTCCTCCTCCCCACGGCCGCCGGACAGCCCCGGCCGCTTCCGGGCGGGGAGCGCCTCAACCTCCACTATCAGGAGTGGGGCCAGTTCCTGCCGAACGGGAAGGCCTTCCTCTTTCGGGCGGCAGAGCCTGGCCGGAAACAGCGGCTTTACATTCAGGACCTCGACGGCGGTGCCCCGAGGCCGGTCGCGGGCGAGGGAACGCTCGGCGCGACGCTGGGGGGAGGCGGGAGCCTCGCCGAGCACACGGTCTCGCCCGACGGGAGGTGGATCGCTGCCGTGGATTCCGACTGGCGCATCCGGATCCTGTCTCTCTCGGGCGGCGAGAAGTCCCGGCCGATTCCCGGGGTGGAGGCCGGAGAGCGCCCGATCCGCTGGAGTGGGGATGGAAGGCGTCTCTACGTCGGAAGCTTCAATGGCACGACGGGCAAGGTCTTCCGGGTGGACGTCGCGACCGGTCAACGGGAGCTGTGGCGGGAGTTCCATCCGGATCCCGCGGGTCTCCTGCCCCGCAACGTGGCCCTCGTTCTGACGGGCGACGGAAAGACGTACTTCGTCGGCTACCAGCGCCGCTTGACCGAGCTCTATCTCGTCGAGGGGTTGAGGTGAGCCTCTCCGCCGGCCGTCGCGTCGGCCCGTACGAGATCCTCTCGCCGCTCGGAGCGGGCGGAATGGGCGAGGTCTACCGCGCGCGCGACACGCGGCTCGACCGCGAGGTCGCGATCAAGACGCTCCCGGAGGCGTTCACGCAGGACGCGGAGCGCCTGGCCCGCTTCGAGCGCGAGGCGAAGGTCCTCGCGTCGCTCAATCACCCGAACATCGCCGCGATCTACGGTCTGGAGGAGTCCGGTGGCGCGCGCCTCCTCGTCCTCGAGCTCGTGCCCGGCGAGACGCTCGCCGAGAAGCTCGCGGCCGGCCCTCTTCCGGTGGAGGAGGCGCTCGCGCTCGGACGTCAGGTCGCCGAGGCGCTCGGGGCGGCGCACGAGCAGGGAATCGTTCACCGGGACCTGAAGCCCGCGAACGTCAAGGTCACGCCGGCCGGCAAGGTGAAGGTGCTCGACTTCGGCCTCGCGAAGGCTTTCGGCGCCGAGCGATCTTCCGCGCGCGACGCGTCGCACTCGCCGACGATCACGTCGGGCGGAACGCAGCAGGGCGTCATTCTCGGAACGGCCGCGTACATGTCCCCCGAGCAGGCGCGCGGCAAGGCCGTGGACCGCCGCACGGACGTCTGGTCGTTCGGCTGCCTGCTCTACGAGCTGCTCACGGGAAAGAAGGCCTTCGAAGGCGAGACGGTCTCGGACGTCATGGCCGCCGTCCTGACCCGCGAGCCGGATTGGCAGGCGCTGCCGGCCGGCGTCCCCGCGCGAGTTCGCGACGTACTCCGACGCTGCCTGCGCAAGGACCCGGAGCGGCGGCTCCGCGACATGGGCGACGCGCGGATCGAGATCGAGGACGCGCTGGCCGAGCCGGCGGCGACCCCTGTCACGGACGTGACAGGACCCGTCGCCGGGAGGCGTCGCGTCGGAGCCGGTCTGCTCGCCGCGGTGGCCGTCGGTTCGGCCGCTGTCGGGTTGCTCGCGGCGCGGCTTCTCACGAAGCCCGCGGTTTCGGCGAGGCTTTTCGAGGTCCAGGGTCTCACGCGCTTCACGCCTCCCACGGCCCGCTCCGAATGGCCGAGCTGGTCGCCCGACGGGAGCCTCCTCGCCTACGCCTCGAACCGAAGCGGGAACTACGAGATCTACGTGCGCCGCGGCGAGGGCGGCCAGGACGTCGACATCACGAACGATCCCGGCCAGGACATCGAGCCCGCCTTCTCGCCGGACGGTTCGTCCATCGCGTTCGTCTCGACACGGTCTTCGAAGACCGGACTCATCAAGATCGGCGGGACGCTTTCGCGCAACAGCCGGACCTACGGCGGCGACCTCTGGGTGATCCCTTCTTTAGGAGGCGCGGCGCATCGGCTGGCGGAGGACGCGAACTTCCCGGCCTGGCGACCCGACGGCCGATCGATCCTCTACGTCACCGGGGCCGAGAATCGCCGCGCCATCATGGAGGTGCCAACGGGCGGCGGGGCCTCGAGCGCCGTCCTGCCGGGCGATCAGTCGAACTGGGAGATTACCGGGATCGGCTGCTCGCCGGACGGACGCTGGGTCAGCTTCGAGACACAGCTCGACGAGGTGTTCTTGATGCCCGCCTCCGGCGGGAAGCCCACGCTCTTCTTCTCGGGATTCAGCCACGCCTGGGACGCCTCGTCCCGCCGGGTGTGGGCACTGGTCCGGGAGGCGAACGGCGGCACGCGCGTCCAGAGCGGGGAGCTCGATGACGGCCGGCCGACCCTCTCCGGCGAGCCCCGGGCGATCAGCATCTCGACCGCGTATCTGCGCAACCTCGCGGTGTCTCCCGACGGCCGCCGCCTCGTCCTCTCCGAGGAGGAGACCTCGCGGAACCTCACCCGCCTGCCCCTCGCGGCCGCCGGGGATTCGCCCGCCGGTCCGGAAGAGCCGCTCTCGAGCGGCCGCGTGATCGACGGCTATCCGTCCGTATCACCCGACGGAAAGAGCGTCGCCTATATCAGCGACATTCTGGGGCGGCGCGAGGTCTGGATCCTGAACCTGGAGACCCGAAGCCGGGAGCGGCTGCAGCTTCCCGGGGAGGATCTGGCGCAGGGGGAGCCGAACTGGGTCGACGGGGGAAAACAGATCGTGGTCCATCGGTACATGCCGGGGACCGAGCATGCCATCTGGATCGCGGCCGTCGACGGAAGCCACTCCGAGGAAATCGCGCGCGGAGAGGTCCTGGGCACGGTCACGCTCCAGCCGTCGCCGGATGGGCGCTCGGTCCTGATGGGCGGGTTTCTCGTCGGGGGCGTTCAGCAGATCACCCGCTACGATCTCGCGTCGAAGACTCAGAGCATCCTGACGAAAGATCCGGGAGACAAGTTCGACGCCGTCTGGTCGCCGGACGGCCGCTGGATCGCCGTGACCGCCTGGCGGAATGGCGCGCTCCAGCTCCTGCGGATGCCCGCCGCGGGCGGACCCATGCAGCAGCTGACGACCGGCTTCGAGCGGATGCGCCATCCGTTCTATTCGCCGGACGGCAAGTGGATCTACATCCAGCCGTCGCATCGAAACATCTGCCGGGTTCGGGCGGAGGGAGGCCCGCTCGAGCAGGTCACGCACTTTCCGGAAGGCGGGCTCTTTCTCGAGGAGCCCGCGCTGTCGCCGGACGGCCGGTACCTCTATTACTGCCGCGAGAACGGCGCCTCCTCGCTCTGGCTGATGACGCTTTCGAAACCGGAGGGCACGTGACGTTTCTTCTCTCGGTCGCTCTGATCGCATCGACTCTGGCGCGCCCGTCAGCCTCCGACGCCGGGCCGGCTGTCGTCGTCCGGGCCGCGCGGCTCATCGACGGCCGCGGCGGCGCGCCGGTCGCGCCCGCGATGGTTCTCGTCGAGGGCGACCGCATCGCCGGCGTCGGGCAGAACCTCGCCGTTCCCGCCGGCGCCCGCGTGATCGACCTCGGCGGCGCGACGCTCCTGCCGGGCCTCATCGACCTGCACACGCACCTGACCGACAAGTTCGGCGTGCACTGGGAGGAGGTCCTCACGACGACGACGCCGCCCGAGGCCGCGCTCTGGGGAGCCAAGAATGCGCGCGACACCCTGCTCGCCGGCTTCACGACCTGCCGTGAGATGGGGCCGACGTGGCCCTACGTGGATGTCGCGCTGCGCGACGCGATCGCGCAGGGCGCGGTCCCCGGGCCGCGTCTCATGGTTCCCGGCAACTACGTCTCCTCGACCGGCGGCGCGGGCGACGCGCGGCAGTTCTCGATCTACGTGGACGTCCCGATCGTCCGAAACCTCGCCGACGGCGCCGAGGAGATCACGAAGGCCGTCCGGACGAACTTCAAGAACGGCGCCGACTTCATCAAGATCCTCGTCACGGGGGCGGTGCTCTCGAAGGGAATCCCTCCCGGCGCGCAGCAGTATTCCGAGGAAGAGATCCGCGCGGCGGTCGTGGAGGCGAATCGCTGGGGCCGGCCGGTCGCGGCGCACGCGCACGGCGCCGACGGGATCAAGGCCGCGATCCGCGCCGGCGTGCGGACGGTCGACCACGGGTCCTATCTGGACGACGAGGCGGTTGCGCTGCTGAAAGCCTCGGGCCGGAAGACGTTCTACGTTCCGACGCTCTACACGAACGACGCGATTCTCAACGGCGAGGGCGCGAAGATTCCGGACTCGGAGGTCGAGCGCGCGCGGCGGATCCGGGAGATCGCGTTCGGCGCCTTCCGACGCGCCCTGGCCGCCGGAATTCCGATCGGCTTCGCCACCGACGCGAGCGTCATCCCGCACGGGAAGAACGCGCACGAGATGACGATCCGCGTCGGCCTCGGCGAGTCGCCGATGGCAGCGATCGTGTCGGCCACGAGCCTGAACGCCGAAATCCTGGGCTGGTCGGACCGCGTCGGATCGGTCGAGAAGGGAAAGCTCGCCGACCTCGTCGCCGTCTCGGGCGACCCGCTCAAGGACATCACCGAGATGGAGCGGGTCCGATTCGTGATGAAGGACGGCGTCGTGTACCGGAACGACTAGGCCAGGTCGAACGCCAGGAACTCCGTCTCGTCCGGGCCCGCCTGGAAGTCCAGCCGTGACTCGTCGGACGCCGCGAGGCCGTCGCCGGCCGAGAGCTTCCGTCCGTTGACCGAGAGCTCTCCGCGCACGACCTGCACCCAGGCGTGGCGGCCCTTCGCGAGATCGAGGCTCGCGGACTTCCCGGCCTCGAGCACCGCCGCGTAGACCTTCACGTCCTGGCGAATCGCGATCGAGCCGTCGGCGCCGTCGGGCGAGACGACGAGGCGCAGCCGATCGAGCTTGTCGGCGCGCTCGAAGCGCTTCTGCCCGTAGCGCGGCGCGTACCCGTCTCGGTCCGGAAGGATCCAGATCTGCAGGAAGTGAGTCGTTCCGGAATCCGAGGCGTTGTACTCGCTGTGACGCACGCCCGTGCCGGCCGACATGTACTGGACGTCGCCCGGCGTGATGACGGAGCCGGTGCCCATGCTGTCCTCGTGCGCGAGCGCGCCTTCGAGCACGTACGAGACGATCTCCATGTCGCGGTGTCCGTGCGTGCCGAAGCCCTGCCCGGGCGCGACGCGGTCCTCGTTGATGACCCGCAGCGAGCGGAACCCCATGTGGCGCGGGTCGTGGTAGTCGGCGAAGGAGAAGGTGTGGTTCGTGTCGAGCCAGCCGTGGTCGAAGTGCCCGCGCTCGCCGGCGCGGCGAATCTGGATCATGCGGCCTCCGGCCTCTACTACGCCGCGGAGGGCCCGGAGGGTTCCTTGACCGCGGCGGGGGAAGGTCGTAGGTTGACGCCATGCCGAGGGGGTCGCTGACGCGGCGGGGACTTCTCACGGCAGGCGCTTCGGCCGCGGCGTTCGGGGCCCTGCGTCCGGCGACTCGAGCGCTCGACGCGAGTCCGCCGCCGGGAAACCCGAATCGAGATCTCATCGCCGGCCCGGTCCGCCCGTTCCCGCTCGAGCAGGTGCGTCTGCTGCCCGGCCCGTTCCTCGAGGCGCGCGACCGGAACTCCCGCTACCTGATGTCGATGTCGCCCGACCGCCTCCTCCACACGTTCCGCATCAACGCCGGAATCCCGTCGTCGGCCGAGCCGCTCGGCGGATGGGAGAAGCCGGACTGCGAGCTGCGCGGCCACTTCACGGGCGGCCACTACCTGTCCGCCTGCGCGCTGACATACGCCGCCACCGGCGACGACGCCTTCCGGGCGCGCGCGGCGCTTATGGTGGACGAGCTCGCGAAGTGCCAGACGGCGCTCGGCAGCGGCTACCTCTCGGCGTTCCCGGAGGAGCAGTTCGATCGCCTCCGCCGCGGCGTGAAGGTCTGGGCGCCCTTCTACACGTACGACAAAATCCTTCGCGGACACCTCGACGTCTATCAGCATTGCGGCAATGACCGCGCGCTCGCAACGGCCGAGGCGATGGCCGGATGGGTGCGCGTCTTCACCAAGGGCCTCTCGGACGCGCACATGGAGCGCATCCTGACGATCGAGTACGGCGGCATGAACGCAGTGCTCTACGACCTCGCGGAGCTCACGGGCAAGGAGGAGTACGCCGACCTGGCGCACCGCTTCGATCAGGCGTCGTTCTTCGATCCGCTGGCCGCGCGGCGCGACGAGCTGACGGGCCTCCACGCGAACACGCAGTTTCCGAAGGTCATCGGCGCGGCGCGCCGCTACGAGCGCACGGGCGAGACGCGGTACCGCGACATCGCCGAGTACTTCTGGCGCGAGATCACGGGCTCTCGCGCCTATGCCACGGGCGGCACGAGCGACGGCGAGCGCTGGGAGACGCCGCCCGGCGTCCTCTCGACCGCGATCTCGTCCTCGTCGGCGGAGTGCTGCTGCGCCTACAACATGCTGAAGCTCACGCGGCACGTCTTCGCCTGGACGGCCGACCCGCGCGCCGCCGACTACTTCGAACGGACGTACTGGAATCACCGCCTCGGAACGCAGAACCCCGAGGATGGGACGCTCATGTACTACTACCCGCTCGCCTCGGGATACTGGAAGTTCTACGGCGCGCCGATGTCGGCGTTCTGGTGCTGCATCGGCACGGGCGCGGAGGAGTTCGCGAAGGCGGGCGACTCGATCTACTTCCACGACGACTCGGGCGTTTACGTCAACCTCTTCATCGCGTCGGAAGTGCGCTGGCCGGAGAAGGGACTGCGGCTGCGCCAGGAGACGCCGTTCCCGGACGAGGGCCGAACGACGATCGCGGTCACGGCCGACCGGCCGGTCGAGGCGACGCTGCGCCTGCGGGTGCCGTGGTGGGCGACGCGCGGCGGGACGGTCAAAATCAACGGCGCGGCGTCGCCCGTCTTCGCGAGCCCGTCGAGCTACCTGACGCTCGCGCGCACGTGGAAGACCGGCGATCGCGTCGAGCTCGAGCTGCCGATGGGTCTTTCGGTCGCTCCCATGCCCGACGATCCGACCGTGCAAGCCGTGATGTACGGGCCGCTCGTCCTCGCCGGACGCCTCGGTACGCAGGGTCTCACCCGCGCGATGCAATACGGCGAGTACGACTGCGAGCTGAAGGGCGATCCGGTCCGCGTGGCCGACGTGATTGCCGATCCGGCCGACGCATCGAGCTGGGTCGAGCCGGTTCCCGGACGCCGGCTGATATTCCGCGCGAAGGGACAGCCCGATCAGCGCGAGCTCGTCCCGTTGAATCGGCTCTACGGCGAACGGTACGCCGTGTACTGGAAGGTGCGGGAACGGCAGGCCTGAGCATCGGCGCCCGCCTCGGCCCATACGAGATCCTCGCGCCCCTCGGCGCCGGTGGGATGGGAGAGGTCTACAAG
Organism: Thermoanaerobaculia bacterium; assembly: GCA_035498835.1. Classification (GTDB taxonomy): domain Bacteria; phylum Acidobacteriota; class Thermoanaerobaculia; order UBA5066; family Gp7-AA6; genus DATBFU01. The sequence continues at coordinate 16,153 of DATJZU010000028.1, read as the reverse complement.
GCTCGTGACACGCGGCTCGATCGCGTGGTCGCGGTCAAAGTGCTGCCGCAGCGCCTGTCGTCTTCGTCCGAGGTCCGCCAACGCTTCGAGCGGGAGGCGAAGACCATCTCGCAGCTCTCCCATCCGCACATCTGCGCGCTCTACGACGTCGGGCGCGAGGGGGAGACCGAATACCTGGTGATGGAGCTGCTCGAGGGTGAGACGCTCGCAGACCGGCTGGCCCGCGGGCCCCTGCCCCTCGACCAGGCCCTCCGGTATGGGATCGACGTGGCGGCGGCGCTCGATGCCGCGCACCGTCGCGGGATCGCGCATCGGGACCTGAAGCCGGGCAACGTCATGTTGACGGCGGCCGGGATCAAGCTGCTCGACTTCGGCCTCGCGAAGGTCTTCGAGCGGGACTCCGATGTGACGTCGGCTCCGACGAGCGGCCCTGACGTGACGGCGGAAGGTTCGATCCTCGGAACGATCTCCTACATGGCCCCCGAGCAGGTCGAAGGCAAGAAAGCGGACGCGCGCAGCGACGTCTTCGCCCTGGGGGCGACCCTCCACGAGATGGTTACGGGCCGCAAGGCCTTTACGGGCTCGAGCCGTGCGTCGGTCATTTCCGCGATCCTGCGCGACGACCCGAGGCCGGCCTCGCGGATCGAGCCGACGTCTCCGGCTGCGCTCGACCGAGTCATCGGCAGATGCCTCGCGAAGGATCCGGAGCGGCGCTGGCAGAGCGCGGCCGACGTCGGGCTCGAGCTCGATTGGATCGCGCGGGGCGGGGCGGAGAAAGTCGCGGCGGAGGCCCGGGTCGCTTCCCGTTCGCGATGGCCGATCGGTCTCGCGGCCGCGAGCGTGCTCCTCGCGGTGCTCGCGGTGGTCTACGCCATGCGGCGCCCCGCCGGATTGCCGGCCCCGCCGATTCGTTTCTCGCTCCGGGCGCCGGAGGGAACTCATTTCCCGTGGATCCGGACGCAGAACCTCTTCGGGGTCTCGCCCGACGGCCAGCGCATCGTCTTCGTCGCGCGCAGCGCCAACGGCCGGGACAACCTTTGGGTGCGCGATCTCTCCCAGTTGTCGGCCGTCGCCCTCGGCGGTACCGAAGGAGCAGCGGCGCCCTTCTGGTCGCCGGACGGCCGGTCGATCGCCTTTTTCGCCGACGGACAACTCAAGAGGATCGACGCAGCGGGCGGGCCTTCGGTGACCCTCTGCGACGCGCCGCCCGGTTATCCCTCCGGGTCCTGGGGAAGCCAGCACGCGATTCTCTTTTCCGGGCTCACGGGCGACGCCGTAAAGGTCGTCGCAGAAGGCGGAGGCTCGCCGCGACCGGCGGTTCGCCTCGATCCCGCGCGGCAGGAGGTGGGCGTCTCCTTTCCGAGCTTTCTGCCGGACGGACGCCGCTTCCTCTACGTGGCTCGGAGCGCGGCCGAACAGCAGGCGGCCCTGCGGATGGCGTCTCTCGACGGCGGGCAGTCGGTGCCGCTGCTCTCGAATTCGTCGCGGGCCGAATACGCACCCGGGATGGCGCCCGGCCGGACCGGGTACCTGCTCTTCGCCCGTGACGGAGCCTTGTTCGTTCAGCCCTTCGAGAGTCGGGGGCGCCTGGAAGGCAATCCCGTCCCCGTCGGCCAGGACATCTGGCAGCACGTCCTGATCGGCAGCGGGCCCTTCTCGGCTTCGAGCACGGGCGTACTTGCCTTGCGCGGCCGGGCGGGTCTCTCACGCCTCGTCTGGTACGACCGCGCCGGCAAGGAAATCGGTTCTCTCGAGTCGCCGGGCGAATTCGACAATGTTCGACTCTCGCCCGACGATCGGCAGGTCGCGGTGTCCCGAGTCGATCCGCGTACCGGGCTCGACCACATTCTGGTCGGCGATCTGGCGCGACAGGTGCTGACGCGCCTCGATCTCGGCCCGAACGACAATGCGTTTCCGCTCTGGTCTCCCGACGGCTCCCGCCTGGCCTTCAGCGTTGGGTCGAACCGCCACCCGCCGACCCCCTTTTCGATTTCCCTCCGGGGCGCGGGCTCTCCGGAGCCGATCATCCAGCCGACCAGTGAGGTCCTGCGGGTGGAGGACTGGTCCCCGGATGGCCGCTACATCCTCGTCGGGGGCCTCTCCGGGCCAGGCATGGGGCATGGGGTCATCGAACTCGAAGGCGAGCGGAAGTTCCGTCTTCTGGTCGCGGGAAACCTCGGTCTGGCAGAGGCGGCCCAGTTTTCTCCGGACGGCCGCTGGATCGCTTTCTGTTTGCGCGAGAGCGGCCGCTCCGAGGTATACCTGACTTCCTTTCCGAAGCCGGGCGAGCGGATTCGCGTCTCGGCCAATGGCGGCCTGTCCCCGAGATGGCGCCGTGACGGCCGTGAGCTCTATTACGTTTCCACCGACAATCAGCTGATGGCGACGCCGGTCCGCCTCGACTCGGACGTCCGCCTCGGCGCACCCCGGTCCCTCTTTCGAGTCGATCCATGGGGATGGCGAGACTACGACGTCACGGCGGACGGCGAACGGTTCCTCGCCGTCGCCAACCTTCCGGCGCCTGACGCGGACGCCATCACCGTTGTCGTGAACTGGCCCGCGCTGATCCGTCCTTGAAACCCGGCGGCGAAGCTACCGCGCGAACATCGTCTTGAGGACGAAGAGCACGTTGGCCGGCCGCTCGGCAAGGCGCCGCATGTACCAGGCCCACCAGGCCTCGCCGTAGCTGATCAGCACGCGGAACTTCTCGCCGGCCTTCGCGACGCGCACCTGCTCGCCGCGGCGGATCCCGTAGAGCATCTGGAACTCGAGCGCGCTCGGCGGCAGCCCCTGCGCGCGCCCGTATTCCTCGATGCGCCGGATGAGGACGGGATCGTGCGTCCCGAAGATCGCGCGGACGCCCTTCGCGCGGGCCTCGGGCGAAAGGAGCATCGTCGCGAGCTTGAAGTAGTTCTCGTCGACGTCCGACTTCTTCGGAAACGCCTTGTCGGGCGGCTCCTTGTAGGCGCCCTTGACGAGGCGCACTCCGGAGCCGAGCGCGATGAGGTCCTTCAGGTCCTTCTCGGTCCGGTACAGATACGCCTGGATGCACAGCCCGCTGTTGGCGTAGCGGCGGCGCGCGTTCTTGTAGAGGTCGAGCGTCACGTCGGTGTACTCGCTCGCCTCCATGTCGACCCAGACCCAGTTGTTCTGCGCCTTTGCCCGCTCGAGGAGCGCGTCGAGGTGCTTCTGGCAGTCTTCCTTCGAGAAGTCGAGGCCGAGCTGCGTCGGCTTGATCGAGATCTCGACGTCGAGCTTCCCGGCGTGGATTTTGTCGAGGACACCGAGGTAGTGCTGCGTGACCTCCTCGGCCTCCTTCGCGTTGCCGAGGTTCTCGCCGAGGCGCGTCAGGACGGCGCCGTCGCCCAGCGCCTTCGCGGCGTCGAGTGCCGACTGGGCGTCCTCGCCCGGCATGAACTTCTTGACGGCGGCGCGGATGAAGCCGATCTTCGTCGCGCGCTCGCGCAGGAAGCGGCTGTTGGACGCCCCGAGGAAGACGCTCCGCATGAGGCTCATCGAGTCGCTCCGATCAGAGGACGCTATGAAGAGCGCCGCCGTCCACCTGCAGCGTCGCTCCCGTGATGTAGGCGGCGGCGTCGGAGAGCAGGAACGCGGCCGCGCGCCCGTAGTCCACGGGATCGCCGTATCGGCCGAGGGGAATCGCGGCCGAGGCGCGCTTTCGCATTTCATCCACAGAGATGCCCGCCTTCTTCGCGTTGATGCCGTCGAGCTCCCGCACGCGGTCGGTGTCGATGCGGCCCGGGATGATCTGGTTGACGCGGATCCGGTCGCCGGCCAGCTCCTGCGACAGCGTCTTCGCGAGCGCGGAGACGCCCGCCCGCAGCACCGTCGAGAGTGTCAGGTTTCCGATGGGCTCCTTCACCGACGACGACGTCGAGAACAGGATCGCGCCGCCTCCCGCCGCCTTGATCGAAGGGATCGCGAGTCGCGCCATCCGGATCACCGAGAGAAGGAGCAGCTCGAACGCGCTTTGCCAGGCCGCGTCGTCGAGATCGGGGAACTTTCCCGCCGGCGGTCCGCCGGAGTTGGCGAAGAGCAGGTCGATGCGCCCGAACCGCTCGAGCGTCTTGTCGCGCCAGGCTTCGAGCGCCGCGGCGGATCGGACGTCGGCGGCGGCGGCGAGCGTCGGGGCGCCGGTCTCCGTGCGGATGCGCTCGGCGGCCTTCTCGCTCGCGCCGGCGTCGCGGGACGCGAGCGACACCGAGGCTCCCTCGGCGGCGAGCGCGCGAGCCACGGCGTAGCCGAGGCCCTTGGAGGCGCCGGCCACGAGCGCCACCTTCCCCTTCAGGCCGAGGTCCACGATCGCTCCCGGGATTTCTCGACCCACGCGACAACCTTCGATAACGCGGCGAGAGTCGACGCGTCGAGCGCCGGCGCCGGGGGCCGCACGGCCGGGTGCGCGATCGCGCCGCGGCGATGCAGCATCTCCTTTCGGATCGCCATCCCGATGCCTTCCTGGAACTCGAAGCGCATCAGTGCGACGCTCCGATAGAAGGCGTCGGCGGCTTCCTCTTTCCTGCCCGAACGGAAGAGGCGAACGATCTCGACGAGGACCTCGGGATACGCGAATCCCGTCATCGCGCCGGTCGCTCCCGCCGCGAGCTCTTCGAGGAGGTACATGCCGCCGAGGCCGCCGAAGATCTTGAGCGGCAGCCCCTCGGCCTTCTCCAGGATGCGCGCGGTCTTGAACGGCGTCGGCGCGTCCTCGAGCTTGATCGTCCGCGCCGACGGGATCTCGCGGGCGATCTGGACGAGGAGCGCCGGCTCCATCGCGTAGCCGGAGACGGGAGGGTAGTCCTGCATGACGATCGGCAGGTCGACCGCCGCCGCGAGCGCGCCGAAATGGCGCCGCACGCCGTCGGAGTTGATCTTCGGCATCCGCGGCGGACTGACCATGACCGCGGCGACGCCGGCGGCGCGCGCGGCGCGGGAGCGCTCGAGGCAGAGCGTCGTGCCCTCCGCGGTCGTGCCCGCCACGACCGGGACGCGTCCGGCGACATGCGTCAGAACCGTCGCGAGGACCTCGTCTCGCTCGCGGTCGGAGAGACGCGCCGCTTCGCTCGTGACGCCGACCGCCGTGACGCCGTCGACGCCGGCCGAGAGCGCGAGGTCGATGACTCGCCGGAGGCTCGCGTGATCCACTTCGTCCCCCGGCGTGAACGGGGTCGGCAGGACCGAGTAGACGCCTTCGAAGGCCGTCATTGCGGCCGCGGATCGTATCAGTTATCAGTTCACAGTTGACAGTTCACGGTTCACAGTTTGGAACCGATAACTGACAACTGTGAACTGAGTTACTACTTCCGCGGGGCGTCCAGCGCCTCCGCGAGCCGTCGGTCGCGCCCGTACGGGTCCCTCTTGAAGACGGTGTGCCCGTCGTCGCTCGGCACGATCGTCCAGTACATCAGAAGCACCGGCACGGGCTTCGGCAGCCGCACGGTGCGGGTCGTCCCGTCGGCGACGGCCTGCGCGATCGCTGCGGAGCTCCAGTTCTTCGGGTCGTCGAGGAGGCGTTCGACGAGCTCGAGGGGGCGGTCGACGCGGATGCAGCCGGAGCTGAACGCGCGCTCGTCCTTCTCGAAGAGCGACTTGCTCGGCGTGTCGTGGAGATAGACGAAGAAGGAGTTCGGGAACATGATCTTGACTCGCCCGAGCGCGTTGTCGGGGCCGGGACCCTGACGGAGGAGGTAGGGAAAGTTCCGCGGGGTCGCGTTCGCCCAGTCGATCGTCGCCGGATCGACGGGCTCGCCGTTGCGGTCGAGAACGTCGAGCTTCTTCTTCGCGAGATATCCGCGGTCGCGGCGCACCGCGGGCAGGATGTCCTTCGCGAGGATCGTCGGCGGCACGGTCCACGTCGGGTTGAAGACGACGTGGTCGATGAGGGACTTGAAGATGGGCGTCTGCCGGTAGGGCTTGCCCACCTGGATGCGCGCGCTCCAGAGGGTCTGCTGGTCGCGCTGGTAGGACACCTCGAAGCCCGCGATGTCGACGAGAACGACCGGACCGGCGGGGATCTCGTGGAGGACCTGGCGCCCGCGCTCGAGATTGACGCGGATCTGAAGGATGCGCGCCGCGACCGGAACGTTCAGCTCGGCGAGAGTGGACGCGCCGACCGCGCCGTCGGGGCTCATGCGGTGCCGCTCCTGGAAGGCGCGCACGGCGGCGGCGAGCGGCTCGTCGAAGCGGTCGTCGTTGGCCGACTGGCCGGGCAATTCGCCGGTCGCCTCGAGCCGGCGGCGCACGGCCGCGACGCGAGGGCCGCGGACGCCGGCCTTCAAGGCGGGGCCCGGCAGAATCGACGGCCATCCGCCGTGCGCGGCGATCGCGCGGTATTCGGCGAGCGAGGCGCGGGCCTTCTCGTACCACCAGTGGTCCGGCCGCGCCTTCGCCGCGGCCTCCGCGAGTTGTCCCGAGGACAGCGCCGCCTCGATGACGCCGATCGCGCGCTCCTCGTCGAGCGGGCGCCGCACGAAGTTCCAGTTCGGGTCGAGCGACTGCGGATCCACCTTGCCGAGATACAGATCGTGGAGAAGCAGCGTGAAGGCGTCCGTCGCGAGGAGGTCGCGATTCGCGAGGGCCACGGGATCGGCGCTCTCGCCGGCGTTCTCCGCGGAGAGGCGGGCGAGCGCGTCGAGGTGGTAATCCTCGGGAGTCAGGCCGTCTTGCGCGGACTCGCGGACGAGATCCTGGAGGGTCCGGAGCTTGTCCAGCGTCCAGTACGGCCGGTACGCGTCGTCCGCGTACAGACGGGGGAGCGCCTTGCCCGACACGAGCGGCGTGCCGTCCACCGCGAGGCGTCCGGCGGTCTGCCACTGCTCGAGCCGTTCGCGGATGCTGTCGGTGACCCGATCCGCGGCGTTCTGCGGGAGCACCGGGCCGGCAAGCGCGAGGAAAAGCGCCGCGGCGATCACGGGCCGCCGCATCATCGCGGCCGCAGGGAGATCACGTCCTGCAGCGGCGGAGCCGCCGAGGGCGAGGCGCTCCGATAGTCGTAGCCGAGCAGCGCCGCGACGGTCGCGGCGATCTGCGACTGCGTGACGGGCGCGGCGACGCGGCGCTCGCCCCAGGCGGGCGTGTCCGGCCCGAGCGCGCCGATCCAGATCTCCGAGGATCCCGGCGTGTCGTTTCCGTGTTCCTTCCAGTCCTCGAGCCCCTGGCCGCGCCCGTGGTCGGCGGTGATGAGAAAGGTCGTCTGGTCCCTGTATTCCGGCATCGCCTGCATCGCGTCCCAGAGCTCGGCGACGAAGCGGTCCATCGCGTGCGCCGAGCGAAGGAGCAGGTCGTAGCGGCCGAGGTGCGCCCAGTCGTCCGTCTCGCCGTAGCCGACGAAGAGGACGCGGGGGTGATTCCGCCGCACCTCGTCGAGCACGGCGGCCTGCAGAAACGCGTCCCAGACGTTGTCCGTCCAGAACTGGGTGGACGTCTCGAAGAGGCGCGTCAGCGTCGGCGCCGACGCGTCGAGGCACCCGTCGGCCGGCCGCCATCCCGAGCAGACTTTCAGCCCGCTGCGCGCCTTGTTGAAGATCGCGTCGAAGACGCTCCACGTCGCATAGGCCTCGACCCGGCCTTCGAGCCCCGGCTGGCGCGCGAGCCACTCGAAGACCGTGAGGTTCGGATTCGGGTTGGGATCGTTGCTGTCGATGCGCGCGTCGGGCGCGCCCGCGAGCATCTCGTTGTAGCCGGGATAGGAGAAGTCCTGCCCGTTCGTGTCGTGCGCGAGGCTGCCCTCCGTCTGATTGCCGAAGAGCTGGCCGTCTTTGGCGACGACGTTCCAGAAGAACGGCAGGAGCGTTCGCCGGCCCTCGTCGACGCTCGGACGCCGGAAATCGCGCGCCAGCGCTTCGGGCTGTTCGACGCCGCCGCAGGCTTCGGTCATGAGCGCGGGATCGGGGCCGCGGAAGACCTCCTGCCACCGCAAGCCGTCGCTGACGATCAGGACGACGTTGCGCGTGCGCAGCGGGGGAGGCGCCGCCGCGGCGAGGAGGAGCGGCGACAGCCACGCGGCGATCGTAACGGTGGCGCGGCGCACGCACCGAGGATTTCATGGACGCCGCGGCGACTCAAGCGTGTAAAGTTCTAAGTTCTAAGTTCTAAGTTCTGGGTTCTGGGTTCTGGGTTCTGGGTTCTCGGTTTGGTAACTTCGAACTTCGAACTTCGAACCTCGCACCTCGAACTTCGCACCTCGCACTTCGAACGTCGCACTCATGCATCTCGCTCCGATCGATTGGACCGTGATCGCCGCGTCGATCGTGATCTCGTTTGCGCCCGCGATCTTCTTCGCGAAGCGGGCGGGCTCGAGCACCGCCGAGTTCTTCACCTCGGGACGCGCCGCTCCCTGGTGGCTCGTCGGCATCTCGATGGTCGCCACGACCTTCTCGACCGACACCCCGAATCTCGTGACGAACATGGTTCGGGAGAACGGCGTCGCGGACAACTGGCTCTGGTGGTCGTTCCTGCTGACCGGGATGATGACCGTGTTCTTCTACGCGCGTCTCTGGCGGCGCTCGAGCGTGCTGACGGACCTCGAGTTCTACGAGATCCGCTACTCGGGCCGCCCCGCGAGCTTCGTGCGCGGTTTTCGAGCGGTCTACCTCGGCCTCTTCTTCAACTGCGTGATCATGGCGACGGTCAATCTCGCGGCCGTCAAGATCGCGAACATCGCCCTCGGGTGGTCGATGGGAAAGACGCTCCTCATCTGCTCGGTCATCACGATCTTCTTCGCGTCCGTGTCGGGCCTCTGGGGCGTCCTCGTGACCGATTCGATCCAGTTCGGGATCACGATGACGGGGACGCTCGCGATGGCCTGGTTCGCCCTGAAGCATCCGGCGGTCGGCGGACTGGCGGGCCTCCTGCACAAGACGGACGCGAGCCGGCTGGGTCTGCTGCCGGATTTCTCGAATCGCGGTCTGCTGCTGTCGGTCCTCGTCATCCCGCTGACGATCCAGTGGTGGTCGGTCTGGTATCCCGGCGCGGAGCCCGGCGGCGGCAGCTACATCGCGCAGCGGATGCTCGCCTCGCGGAGCGAGAAGGACGCGCTGACCGGCACGCTCTTCTTCAACGCAATGCACTACGCGGTGCGGCCCTGGCCCTGGATCCTCGTGGCGCTCGCGTCGCTGCTCGTCTATCCGCGGCTGGACGACATCCGGCGCGCTTTTCCCCACGTCCAGGCGAACCTCATCGGGCACGACATGGCGTATCCGGCGATGCTGCTCTTCCTGCCGGCCGGGTTTCTTGGGCTGATGCTCGCCGGCATGCTCGCCGCGTATCGATCGACGATCGAGACGCACCTCAACTGGGGGACGTCGTATCTCGTGCACGACTTCTATCGCCGGTTCCTGCGGCCCGGCGCGAGCGAGCGCCACTACGTCTTTACCGGACGGCTCGTGACGGCGCTGCTCATGGTCTGCGCGGCTCTCCTGACGTTCGCGCTCGAGACAGCGCGCGAGAGCTTCGACCTCATCCTCTCGATCGGCGCGGGCACGGGCCTGATCTACCTGCTGCGCTGGTTCTGGTGGCGCATCAACGCCTGGAGCGAGGTCGCGGCGATGGCGAGCTCATTCCTGGTGGCTCTCGGCTTCTTCGCCGCGCGCAAGGCCGGCCACGCGGTGCCGTCCTATGTCGCCCTCGTCGCGACGGTCGCCGCGACGACCGCCGTCTGGCTGGCCGTCACCTTCGCGACGGCGCCGACGGAACGAGGAAAACTCGTCTCGTTCTATCGCCTCGTGCGGCCGGCGGGGCCGGGCTGGAAGGAGATCCGCGCCGCGTCGGGCGTGGGCCCGTCGCCGGACTCGCTCTCGCAGTGCCTCGTGGGCTGGGTGCTCGGATGTCTCTTCGTGTACGCGGCGCTCTTTGGCGCGGGCAGCGTCCTCTACGGGCGCACGGCCGCGGCGGCGCTCTGGATCGCGGTCTTCGTCGCGAGCGGCGTCGCGCTCGCGCGCCTCCTCCCGCGGCTCTGGGCGCGCGCTGCAGAATGACCGCGTGACGGCATGACGGCGCGAAAGGCGGTGATCCTCGCGCGCGGGCTCGGCTCGCGCATGCGGCGGGAGGATGGCGCGGCGCTCGATCCCGTGCAGGCGTCCGTCGCCGACACGGGCGTCAAGGCGATGATCCCGATCGGGCGGCCGTTCCTCGACTACGTCCTCTCCGGACTCGCCGACGCCGGATGCGATTCGGTCTGCCTCGTGATCGGGCCGGAGCATGGCGTCGTTCGCGATTACTACGGCGGGGCCGGACGTCCGCGGCGGATCGCCGTGTCCTTCGCGATCCAGCGGGAGCCGCTCGGCACGGCGGATGCGCTCCTCGCCGCCGAGATGTTCACCGGCGGCGACGACTTCCTCGTCCTGAACTCCGACAACTACTATCCGGTGGACGCCCTCGCCGCGCTGCGGCGGCTGACGGAGCCCGGGACGGTGCTCTTTTCGCGGGACGCGCTCATCGCGCAGAGCAACATCGATCCGGACCGCGTGCGTGCCTACGCGATCTGTCGGGTCTCCTCCGACGGGTACCTGGCGGCGATCATCGAGAAGCCCGATGCGGCCGCGCTCGCCGCGGCCGGCCCCGATCCCCTCGTCAGCATGAACTGCTGGCGCTTCTCGCCGGCGATCTACGGTCCCTGCCGCGCGACGCCGCTCTCGCCGCGCGGCGAAAGGGAGCTGCCGCGCGCGGTCGGCGAGGCCGTGGCGGCCGGCGCGATCCGGATCCGCGCGTTGCGCGGAGAAGGCGGCGTGCTCGACCTGTCGCGCCGTGCCGACATCGCCGCGGTGGCCGCGAGGCTCCGCGGCGTCGTGCCCGACCCGTGACGCGGCGAAAAGAGGCTCTCTTCGAGGACATTGCGGCTTGTCTTCCCGGCGCGGCCGCGTCGGCGTCGGACCGCCCGATGCGGTGGTTCGTGCCGGGGAGGATCGAGGTCCTCGGCAAGCACACGGATTACGCGGGGGGGCGAAGCTTGCTCTGCGCCGTCGAGCGCGGGTTCGCGGTCGCGGCCGTCCCGCGTTCGGATGCGCGCGTTCGGATCACCGACGCCGCTCGCGGCGTCTGCACGGAGCTCTCGCTCGATGGCGCGGCCGCGCCGCGGACGGGCTGGACCGCCTACGCCGACGCGGTTGTTCGCCGCATCGCGCGGAACTTTCCCGACGCCCGGCGCGGCGCCGACATCGCGTTCGCGTCCGATCTGCCGGGAGCCGCGGGTCTCTCGAGCTCGAGCGCGCTCGTCGTGTCGATCTTCACGGCGGTCTCGGCGGTCAACCGGCTCGAGGAGCGCGCGGAGTACCGGCGCGAGATCCGAAGCCTCGAAGACCTCGCGGGTTATCTCGGCTGCGTCGAGAACGGCTACGCCTTCGGCTCGCTCGCCGGAGAGGCCGGCGTCGGGACGTTCGGCGGCAGCGAAGACCACACGGCGATCCTCTGCAGCGCCGCCGGGGAGCTCGCGCAGTATTCGTTCTGTCCCGTGCGTGCGGAGGGCCGCGTGCGGTTTCCGCCGGACTGGACTTTCGCCGTCGGCGTCTGCGGGGTCGCCTCGGACAAGACCGGAAGCGCGCGCGAGAAGTACAACCGCGCTTCGCTCGCCGCCCGCGCGGTGCTCGGGCTCTGGAACGAGACGACGGGGCGGTCGGGCCCGACGCTCGCCGCGGCCGCCACGGAGGCGCCGGACGCGCCTGACCGGATCCGAGACGTCTTGCGCCGCTGCCGCCACGCCGACTTCACTTCCGGAGAGCTCCTCGCGCGCTTCGACCAGTTCTTCGAGGAGAGCGAACGGCTGGTGCCGGCGGCGTCGCAGGCCTTCGCACGCGCCGACGCCGAGGCGCTCTCGCGAATCGTGGAGCGGTCGCAGGAGCTCGCGGAACGATTGCTCGGGAACCAGATCCCCGAGACCGTCACGCTCGCGCGATCCGCGCGGAACCTCGGCGCGATCGCCGCGTCGGCGTTCGGCGGCGGTTTCGGCGGGAGCGTCTGGGCGCTCGTCCCGTCGCGGAGCGCGGCCGAGTTCCTCGAGGCCTGGCGCGAGGACTATTGCGGCCGGTTCCGCGCCGCCGCCGCGCGGAGCCGGTTCTTCACGACCGGCGCGGCAGCGGGGCTCCAGCGCCTCGACGGAGGACTCGATTCCTAGCGTTTCGCCGGCGCGGCCGGCAGCGGATCTCCCTCGAACCGCCAGCTCGCCCGGTAGTCCCTCGGCAGCCTCTCCTTCTCGAGACTCGCGCGAATCATGGCGACGGGCATGTCGCCCGCCTTCAGGATCGCGTCGTGGAAGGGCCGCATCGCCATCTTCCCGGAATCCACCAGCTCCTTCTGCAGCGCGCGGAACTGGAGCGCGCCCATCATGTAGGCGAGTTGATAGAGCGGCGGGTAGTCGCCGTTGAAGGAGCGGCGCACCTCCGCCGTCGCGTTGGCGCGTTCGTGGCCGACGCGGTCCACGAGGAAGTCGATGCACTGCTGCGGCGTCATCTTCCCGAGGTGGAAGCCGAGCGAGAAGATGATCCGCGCGCAGCGGTGCATGCGCCAGAAGAGCATGCCGACGCGGTTCTCGGCCGACTTCGGGAACCCGAGGTCCCAGAACAGCATCTCCCAGTGCAGCGCCCAGCCCTCGACGAGAAACGGCGTGTCGAAGGCGTTGCGGTGCGGGTTGTACCGCTCGGCCATGAAGCCCTGGAGATGGTGTCCGGGGATTTCCTCGTGGAACACCGTGGCGCGGGAAAAGTGGATGTTGTTGCCGCGCATGCTCATGAGCTTGTCTTCCTCGGACATGCGGTCCGTCGGGTAGGAGACGAGCATCTCCTCGCCGCCGAGGAAGAACGGGTTCACTTTCTGGCGCTCGGGCGTCATCATCTCCAGCCGCCAGACGACGTCGGCGAGCGGCGGCACCGTCACGAGGTCGCGCGCGCGGACGAACTCGACGGCCTCGCGATGGAGGTCGCGCACGAGGTCGGCCTGCCGGCCCGGCTCGACGTGCAAGGTCTTGACCTTCTCGAGCGCTTTCTTCCAGTCGTCGCCGTAGCCCATCTCCCGCGACGCCTTCTTCATCTCGGTCTCGCACCAGGCGAACTCGCGCTCGGCGATCGCCACGAGCTCCTCGGGCGTGTAGGGGATGAACTCGTCGGCCAGGTCCTCCTGAATCGCCTCGCGGCCGATCGGATCGCCCACGATCGGTTCGTCGTCGCCTTCCTTCCAGCCCACGACCTTCTCGCGGAGGAACTGGACGTACTTCTCGAGCTCGCCGTCGACCTTCTTGTAGGGCGCCTCGCACCACCACGAGAAGAGCGGGTCGTAGCCGTCGGAGTAGTGGAACCAGCTCGCGAGAGTCGTCCGGAGCTCCTTCGCCATGGCGGCGGAGCGGTAGGCCACGATCTTCGTCGGTTTGAGCGGCGCGGGCGCGGCCGCGGCCGTCGCGCCGTTGCCGGCGGCGGGCTTCGCCGGCGCCGATTCCTTTCCGGATTCCGAAGGGAGGCCCGCCTCGACGGCCTTCCGGGTTTTCTCGATCTGCGCGGAGATGTCCGCGAGCGCCTTCGCGGAGTCCTTCGGGTCCACGGTGTCGAGCCGCCGCCGGGAGTCGGCGAGCCCGAGGATCGCGGGAGCGAACGGCAGGAGCGGCGCCGCCTCCGCGAGACGCTTCTCCTCCCGATCGAGGAGCCGCTGATCGTGGCGCAGCCGCGTCGCGAGGAGGATCCAGTCGATCCGGCCCTCGACGCCGAGCGACTCGAAGTCGATCGTCTCGAGGCGTGTCTGCCAGGCTTTCGTGAACTCCCGCAGCGCTGCGCGGCGGTCCGGCGAATGCGGTGCGTCGTAGTGGCGCGTGAGCGCGTCGCGGTCGGACGAGAAGCGCGCGACGACGCCCGCGAGCTCGGAGGGCGACGGGTTCTCGATGGGCGAGAGCGCCGGAACCCAGGCGTCGGCCTGCTGCCCGGCGTCCGCGGCGTGCGCGAAGGGCGGCCGCAGGAACAGGGTCGCCGCGGCCAGGATGCGGAAGAGCGATCGCTTCATGTGGGTCCTCGCTTTGCGGCTTTCGAAGGGCCGGGCGATCTTACCGTTAGGATCACCGCATGGTCCGATCTTCCGGCCCGACGCGCCGCGAGTTCGCGCGGCAAACGCTCGCGGGGCTCGGGCTCGCGGCGGGGCTTCGGGTTCCCGCCGCGTCGTTCGATCCCGCCGGCCGCGTCACGGCTCGGGTCGACGGGTCGGCCCTCGACCTCGCGAACGAAACGATCGCCGCGCGATGGTCGTGCGGGCCCGAAGGCCTCCGACTGGAGAGCCTGGAGGACCGCCGGAACCGCGCGGGGATCCGCGTCGGCCGCGGGACGCTCGCGTTCGCGCTCGACGGCGGTGTCCTGTTCGATTCCGCGGCGCTGCGCGTCGTCGAGCCGCCGCGCGTCGAAGAGATCCTTTCCGACCCGAGGGCGACGCGCGCGTCGGAGATCATTCCGGGGCGGCGGCTCACCGTGGCGCTCGCCGACAGGGAGAACCGCGTCGCCGTCCGATGGCGCGCGACGCTGCGCGAAGGTTCGCACTACGTCCGTCAGGACGTCGCGATTGCGGCGCGCGGCGCCGACGTGCCCTTGCGCGAGATCGTCCTCGTGGACCTCGAGGCGTCGGGAGCCGCCGTCGCGGGCACCGTGGCCGGCTCGCCGATCGTCGCCGGTTCCTGGTTCTTCGCGGTCGAGCACCCGCTGTCGCAGTCGGCGGCCGGGAGCCGCGCCCGGGCGAGCCTGTCGCGGGCGCTGCCGCTCAAGGCCGGACAGACCGCCGCGGCGTCGGCGGTCTTCGGCGCCGCGCGGCGAGGCCAGCTCCGCCGCGACTTCCTCGCGTATCTCGAGCGCGAGCGCGCGCGGCCGTACGCGCCATTTCTCCACTACAACTCCTGGTACGACCTGGGCTACTTCACGCGATTCGACGAGGCCGGGGCGCTCGGCGTCATCGACGCCTTCGGCGGCGAGCTTCACGAGAAGCGCGGCGTTGTGCTCGACTCGTTTCTCTTCGACGACGGCTGGGACGATCGCCGCCTCTGGGGCTTCCACGACGGATTTCCCCGCGGGTTCGCGCCGCTGCGCGACGCGGCCGCCCGTTATGGCGCGGCGCCGGGCGTCTGGCTCTCGCCGTGGGGCGGCTACGGGAAGCCCCGGGAAGAGCGGCTCGCGTTCGCGAAGGAGCAGGGGTTCGAGACGAACGAGGACGGCCTCGCGCTTTCGGGCCCGGTCTACTACAAGCGCTTTCGGGAGGTCTGTCTCGACTTCGTCCGCCGCTTCGGCGTCAATCAATTCAAGATCGACGGCACCGGCAGCTCGTCGCGCGTCGTGCCGGGCAGCGCCTTCGGCAGCGACTTCGAGGCAGCGATCGCGCTGATCGAAGACCTGCGCGCCGAGAAGCCCGGGCTCTTCGTGAACCTCACGACGGGCACGTATCCCTCGCCGTTCTGGCTCTTCTTCGCCGATTCGATCTGGCGCGGCGGCGAGGACCACGACTTCGCGGGCGAGGGCTCGGATCGCCAGCGCTGGATCACGTATCGCGACGCCGACACCTACTCCGGCGTCGTGCAGCGCGGGCCGCTGTACCCGTTGAACGCGCTCATGCTCCACGGCCTCATCTATGCGAAGCACGCGAAGCGCCTGGACGCCGATCCGCGCGGCGATTTCGACGCGGAGATTCGGTCCTACTTCGGAAGCGGCACGCAGCTCCAGGAGATGTACGTCACGCCCGCGCTCCTCGGCGAAACGCAATGGGACGCGATCGCGGAGTCTGCGAAGTGGTCGCGCGCGAACGCGGCGACGCTCGTCGATTCGCACTGGGTGGGCGGCGATCCCGCGCGTCTCGAGCCGTATGGCTGGGCGGCGTGGTCGCGTGGCGACAGGAAAGCGATCCTGACGCTGCGAAATCCGGCCGGACGGGCCCAGGAGTTCGCCGCGGACCCGGCGTCGATCTGGGAGCTTCCGGACGGCGGCGTCGGCCGGCTCGCTTTGAAATCGCCCTGGAGGAAGGACCGGGAGCGCCCGCCGCTCGATCTCGAAGCGGGGAAGACACGCGCGGTGTCACTTGCGCCGTTCGAGGTGGCGACGTTCGAGGCCGCGATATGATCCGAACAGTTTTCCGGGATCGTCCGAGCGGAGGGAGTGAGCTTCATGGATCGCAGCCCGCGCAGCCGGCAGCTCGT
>DATJZU010000027.1:0-30324 GCA_035498835.1 Thermoanaerobaculia bacterium | reverse complement strand
CGGCGTGGACCCCAACGACTTACCCTACGAGGAAGAGAGCCGGCTCTACTCGTGAGGAGCGTGACGCTTGACCCGCGGCTACAGCGGACTCGGTCGGCTTGGCCGCTGAAGCGCCGCTGTGCCTTCAGCCGTTCAGCGACTTGAGGAGCTAGGCGATGACCAAACGACGTGGCACGAGACGGGTGCCTGACCCGGTCGCGTGGATGCGGCGTGTATGCGGGGGCTTGCCGGGCGTCATGGAGGTCGAGGCGTGGGGTCATCCGACCTTCCGTCTCGGCGGGCGCACCTTTGCGGCTGTCGAGCTGTATAAGAAACGACCCTGCTTCGCGATCAGTGCCGAGGTAGACGAGCAAGAGGTTCTGATCAGACGATTCGGCTTCTTCAAGTCGCCCTACGTGGGGAATCGTGGATGGGTGAGCATATGGGTCGATGAGCCGGTGCCAGCTGGGATCATCAAGGATCTCCTCAAGAGAGCCCATCGGCGCCTCGAGCGGGCGGAGAGCCAGGCCATCGCTCGTCGCAAGCGGACAGCGGTCTAGCATGCCCGTCCAGCGGCCTCGCTGCCCCTCGCTTCGCTCGGGTCGCTTGCGCTGGTCGCTCGGCCCCCCGCTGAAGGGCCGCCTGCTAGGCCGCTGACCGGAACGAACCGTGATCGCGACCTGGAGCTACCGTGTTGCCATCGTGGTCTTGTTCATCTCGCTTCATTGGCTCGCTCACCGTATTCGACGCCACAGGCAACGCGCCCGCCTCCTTCGCAACATGGGCGATGGGCCTGCCGCGGACGCGACGGAACAGCGAATATCCAATGAGCCGATCGAACCGGTCTAACGTGCCGCCCGACACGCGCGTCCGGCGGCCTCGCCGCCGAGATGGCCGAGGGCTATCGCGCGATGGATGAGCGACGGGCGATGACACCGGCATGAGCACACCACGAAGAACCGTGCTGGTCGTCGGCGCCACCGGCAGCATTGGACGTCTGGTCGTCGAGGAGGCCGCGCGCCAGGGCCACGTCGTACGCGCGCTCGTCCGCGACGCCCGAATTCGGACGGAGTCGGGTGACCGTGCCTGACATGCCGTTAGGCACTGGAAGGCGCAACGGTGGCGAAGAGCTCCGGTAGAGCGCGAGCCTTGATCTGGCTAGCAGCCTTCGTCATCCTGCCGCTGAGCGCCTGGTTCACGGCGGCACATCGGAACGGCTTTCTCGGCAAGAGCCTTTCGAACCTGACGCTGGAGCCCATGGTTGTTGCCGTCGTGAGCTGCCTGGTGTTCCTCGCCTGGCTCCTGGTGGCGAGAGGAAACCTCAAGCTCTTTCCGGGTGCTCTTCTCCTGATCCTACTTTCGGCGGGAGCGATCGCGGTTCAGCTTCTGGTTCCCGCCTTGCGTGAGTGAGGTGTTAGTGCCTGACTTGCGCGTGCCGCGAACGCGCTGCCCCTCGGGCCGGAGCGAATCACTCTCGAGGCTCGCGTCCCGGAATCCGGAAGAATCACGTGACGCGCGGCGGCCGATCGTCGAGAATCCGCGTGGCCACGATGAACACCGACAGCACCAAACGCGAGCCGTCGCCCCGATCCTCCCTGACCGCGCTGGCCGGACGCAGCCTCGGCGCGATCCCGCCGACGGCACTCGTGCTGCTCGGCATCGTCAGCGTTCAGTTCGGCTCGGCATTGGCCAAGCATCTGTTCCGCGTCGTGGGCAGCTTCGGAACCGTCGCGTTGCGACTCTTCTTCGCGGCGGCGATGCTGATCCTCTTGTGGCGGCCGTCCCTGCGCATGAATCGTCGCACGTGGACCGTCGTGCTCGGCTACGGCGTGACTCTCGGCTTGATGAACGAGTGCTTCTACCTGGCGCTCGCCCGGATCCCGCTGGGGATCGCGGTCACCATCGAGTTCCTCGGGCCGCTGGCGGTGGCCCTGGCCGGGTCGAGGCGATGGCTGGACGCTTTCTGGGCGTTACTCGCGGCAGTCGGCGTGGTCCTGCTGATGGAGGGTCGCGGCGACCTCAACCTCGTCGGTTTTCTGTTCGCCCTCGCCGCAGGAGCGTGCTGGGGGCTGTACATCCTGGTCGGCGCGGCGCTCGGCCGCCACACCACGGAAGGCAATGGTCTCGCTCTGGGCATGGCCGTCGCGGCACTGGTGGCCGTGCCGTTCGGCTTGGCCGACGCCGGAACGGCGCTGATCCAGCCGCGGGTCCTGGTTGCGGGGCTCGGCGTGGCACTGTTGTCGTCGGTGATCCCGTACACGGTGGATCTGGAAGCGCTCCGCAAGATCCCACCGCGCGTCTTCGGCATCCTGATGAGCCTCGAACCGGCGATGGCCGCCCTCATCGGCCTCATCGTTCTCCGGGAGTCGCTGCACTGGTCGCAGTGGATCGCGGTGCTGTGCGTGGTGGCCGCATCGGCGGGCGCCACACGCGGCGCCCGCCCGGACGTCTAACCGCCCAAGTTGCGTCACTCGCAAGTCTTCTGCATGCCGCCCAACCCCTGGCTGCCGCGCACGCGCAGAGAGCGGTGCGCCGCCGAACTCGAGTATCGTTGGGCGCGAGACCGTTGCGCTCGAGTGTCTTCAGTACTTTGGAGGCTCAGATGAAACGGGTCACTGGCATCGGAGGGATTTTCTTCAACGCGAAGGATCCGGTTGCGCTACGTACTTGGTACAAGAAGCACCTGGGTATCGAGGTGCAGGACTGGGGAGGTACTGCCTTCACCTGGACCGATGGAGCGGGGAACCCCATGAAGGGAACAACCGTCTGGTCCATTGGCGCGGCCGGCGGCAGCTCCTTTGCCCCAAGCACCTCCTCCTTCATGGTGAACTACCGCGTCGAAGACCTGGCGGGTTTGCTCCAGGCCCTACGAGACGAAGGGTGCAATGTGCTCGAAAAGACAGACAACTCCGAGTACGGGAAGTTCGGCTGGGTCATGGATCCAGAGGGCAACAAGGTTGAGCTCTGGCAGCCTCCCGCAGGTCAATGAGCCACCCGCGCAATCGGGCGCGAACCTTCGGGTCCGCCAGGGCTGAGAGTCATTGACGGTCTCCGATTGGTGCTACACCGCATTCATAGCGTCCGGTCTGCTGATCGATCACTTCGTCATCTGGCCGGCGTTTCTGCGCCGTTCCGAGCGTGACCAGTCTTCGGCACGACGGTGGCTGTGGGGCGCTTGGATGTCGTTGCTGTGGACACTCGTCATCGCCGGGATAGCTCTCTGGCTCTCACACGAGCGTGCATGGCGGACGCTCGGACTGACCGCGCCCGGAGGATGGCCGCTGTGGGCGAGCGTAATTCTGGTCGCGGGATTCACCCTGCTGCAGGTACGTACCGCCGCGAAGATCGCACGAAGGCCGGGCCTGAAGCCGAAGCTTCGCGCCCAGCTTGGAAAGCTCTCCCTGGCGCTCCCGCACTCGCCGGACGAGCTGCGCTGGTTCGTGGCCGCGTCGCTGACGGCCGGTTTCTGCGAAGAATTCCTTTTTCGGGGTTACCTCATCTGGGCATTCGAACCGTTCCTCGGCTGGTGGGGAGCCGCGGCCCTCTCGCTTTCGGGCTTCGCCGCTGCCCATGCGTACCAGGGAAGAGAGGGCGTCATCAAGTCCGGATTGGTCGGCGCCGTTCTCACTCTGCTCGTTGCGCTCTCCGGCTCACTCATTCCCGCCATCGTGCTGCACGCGCTCGTCGACATCCTCAGCGGCGTCATTGCCTGGCTGATCCTGCGCGACGAGCCCGCGCAGGTCGGGCTGCCCCGCGGTGCCTGACGGGCGCTCCCGGCGGACCGGGTGGCGCCCATCCCGAGTTTGTTACTCTTCCGCGTGCGTGGGCTGGCCGCCGGAGCGCAGCCGGTAAGAGTCGCGTCCGTCTCGATCATGGGTCGCGCAGGGACGATTCGGGCGTCGGAGGTGTCATGACCGTTCGGCTCGAGGCCGTCCATCCCGTCCTGATGTCCAGCGATCCCTCACGGTCCATCCCCTTCTTCACCCGCCTCGGCTTCACGGTCACCTTTCAGGACCGGACAACGTCCCCGAGGTATGTCGCGATCACGAGGGATGACGTCACACTCCACTTACAACGGCAGGACGAGTCACAGTGGGCATGCACCCACGATCGCCCGACGTACCGCTTCCTCGTCGAGGACGTCGACGGCCTCTTCGAGACATTCCAGAGCGCCGGAGCGGCCGCCCCCTCGCGAAGCCCCTGGACCGCACCCGGCGACACTCCCTGGGGAACGCGTGAGTTTCACATGCTCGACCCCGACGGAAATGGCCTTCAGTTCTATCGCCCGCTCTCCGGGCCACCGCTTTCCGAGGGAAAGCACGCACAGCCCGTCAGGCACGGCGCCGGAGGCACGGTGACTGACGCAGAGCCAGAGAGTCGGACGGTCCATCGCTGGTATTCGCGGCCAGTCCTCTTCGTGGCCGACGTGAAGCGCGCGCTGGGCTTCTACGTCGAAACGCTCCGGTTCGAGAAGCGTTGGCACGAGGGCGACGGCGCCGGCGGGGTCTGCCAGGTCGATCGCGGTGAATGCGAGATCATCCTCTGCGAAGATGCCGCGCGCCGGGACCGGGGACGGCTGTTTATCGAGCTGACTGCGGAGGCGCTCGCGGATCTTCGGCGGGAGCTCGCCGAGCGCGCGGGCCCCGCCCGGGAGACCTGGTGGGGATCCGACGCGATCCGGATCGAGGATCCGGACGGCAATGAGCTGCTATTCCCGATCCCGGAGTGAGCAGGCGTGGGCCGCCGCTCGCTCCTTTGTCGTCCTTGTAGGTCCGTAACTCGCGGCGCCTGAGAGGGGGGTCCAATGCGCGCAACGATCTACAACGGCCCGTACTCACTCGAGGTCGTCGCGCGGCCAGATCCGGTCATCGAGGCACCAACCGATGCCATCGTCAGTGTGTCGCTCGGCTGCGTCTGCGGCTCCGACCTCTGGTACTTCCGCGGTGAGTCTCCCCACGCCCTGGGCCCGATCGGGCACGAGTTCATCGGCGTCGTCGAGGACATGGGCCCGGAGGTCCATGGGCTCGCGAAGGGAGATCTGGTCGTGGCCCCGTTCACCTTTTCGGATGGCACCTGCCCGAATTGCCGCGCGGGAGTGACGTCGAAGTGCATCTCGGGCGGTTCTTTCGGCAATCATGGGATTGACGGAGGTCAAGGCGAGGCGGTGCGTGTCCCTCTGGCCGGCAGCACCCTCGTCCGCGTTGCCGATGCGCGTCATTCCGACGCAACGATGCGATCGTTGGCGACACTCTCCGACGTGATGTGCACGGGGCACCACGCCGCAGTGAGTGCGGGTGTCAGGCCGGGGGCCGTGGTTGCCGTCGTTGGCGACGGAGCCGTCGGCCTCTGCGCCGTGATCGCCTCGCACCGCTTGGGCGCGGAACGGATCATCGCTCTCAGCCGGAATCCGAAACGCCAGGCGCTGGCGAAAGAGTTTGGCGCTACCGACATCCTCCAGGAGCGCGGCAGCGATGCGGTGCAGGCGGTGAAGGAGATGACCGGTGGGATCGGTGTCGATGCGGCGCTCGAATGTGTTGGTACTGGCGAGTCGCTCGAAACGGCCATGAACATCGCCCGACCGGGTTCCGTCGTGGGCGCCATCGGCGCGCCCCACGCGATCAACTTCTCCGTGATGGACAAGGTCGTCTATGGAAACGTCGGTTTGCGCGGGGGCGTGGCCCCGGCCCGCACCTACATTTCCGAATTGCTGGGCGACGTCCTCGACGGCCGAATCAATCCCGGGCGGGTCTTCGACTTCGAGACGACGCTCGATGGCATCGTCGAGGCGTATCGAGCAATGAACGAACGTCGTGCGATCAAATCCTTGATCCGAATGACGGCGTCCTAGGGCGATCCCCGCACCCCGAACATGCGCGTGCAGCGGACTCGCTCATCGCCCTCGCCTCATCGCTTGCCGCCGACGCGCCGCATGTTGGGCCGCTGAATGGAACGGACCGTGATTGAGACCTGGAGCTACCGTGTAGCAATGGTGGTCTTTTTTGTCTCGCTTCATTGGCTCGCCCACCGAATAAAGGGGTACAGCCAGCACGCGCACCACCTTCGCGCTGCCGGGGGGTAGCGCGGCTCCTCAGGAGCGGCGAATATCCAATGATCCCGTCGAACCGGTTTCGTCTGCGGCCTAACACGCGCCTCCGGCTCGCCGCCGTCGTTGCTCCCCTGTGAATTCCCCGGCGTTTGATCGGCAGCCCCGCCTCGTCGGAGAGCTCCTGGAGCTCCGTCCGCTGCAAGCGCACGACTTCGACGCGCTGTTCCGGGCTGCAGCGGATCCCCTCATCTGGGAGCAGCACCCGGAGCGCAATCGGCACCAGGAGGCACCGTTTCAGGCCTTTTTTGAGGAGGCCCTCAGTTCTGGTGGCGCGCTCGTGGCCGTGGAGAGGACTACCGGGCAGATCATTGGATCGTCGCGCTACCACGGCTACGACGCAGCGCGCGGCGTTATTGAGATCGGCTGGTCCTTTCTTGCCCGCGCTTACTGGGGCGGCCGATACAACGGTGAGATGAAGCGGCTCATGGTGGAGCATGCATTTCGGTGGGTGAATCGCGTGATCTTCATCATCGGACCGGACAATCTGCGGTCTCAGCGGGCCATCGAGAAGGTCGGTGGAGTGCGCACGGGCACGACTGTCGACGCGGCGGGGCGCACAAAATTCGTCTACGAAGTCAAGCGCACACTCTAGAGTGCCGCCTGAAATGCGCGGCCGGCGGAATCGGCGCCACTGCAACACAGGGAGTAACCCTTGATCCAACGACCACCGAAGAAGCCGATCGCAGGCCTCGTCGCATGGCTCTCCGCTAGCTTCGTTGCCGCTCTCATTGGCAGTGCGGCATCAATGCATGCCGGCTCGTTCTACATGCAGATCGTCCGTCCGGACTGGGCACCGCCGCCAAATGTGTTCGGCCCCGTGTGGACAGTCTTGTACGCTCTCATGGGCGTCGCGGCGTGGCTCGTCTGGCGCGTCGGCGGATTTCGGGCTGCACGTACCGCCCTCAGCCTTTTTCTCACCCAGCTCGCCGTCAATGCTTTGTGGAGCTGGCTGTTCTTTGGCTGGCACGCGGGTGCCCTCGCATTTGCAGACATCATCCTCTTGTGGGTACTCATTGTCGCAACCCTGGTGGCTTTCTGGCGCGTCCGGCCATCCGCGGGCGCGCTCCTCATTCCGTACCCGCTGTGGGTCAGCTTTGCCTGCGCGCTCAACTATTCGGTGTGGCAACTCAATCCCCGGCTCCTGGGCTAGCCGGGCGTGTCGTCTCACACGTCATTCAAGCCGCGCTCCCCGCGTCGCTCCGCCGGCAGGAGTCCGGGCGCCCACCGGCGAGCGACGATCCCGCGGCCTGCGCATTCCATGAGCGAGTACTCCATCGGCGTCGAAGATCATTACGCGTGGGCCAACCTCGTGAGCCTCACCACGTCTGGCCCGAACGAACTTCTCCTCGACAAGCGACGCGTCGAGTTGCTCGATCCGCAACTCACGGCTTCGCCTTATCACCATGAAACACGCCAAATGCCGCTTTCGGAAGCCGAGAAGCTCGTTCGAGACGTGAAGGCCGCTGCCGGCAGGCGCGCCACAGCGGCCCTCTCGTTGCTCCTCGGCGAGCTCGCACCGGCAACGTGCCGCGCGATCGCGATCCGAGTGCCTCCCCTCCCCGACCTGCCTCCGACCGTTGCAGAGGTTCACGCCAACACCGGGATCATGAATCGCGCGGACGGCATGATCTATCACCAGGCTCTCACGCGGGCTGCGGCACGACTCGAGCTGAAGGTCTTCTATTTCGAGAAGGACAGTGTCCTCGAACTCGCAGCGCAGGCCCGCGGGAAGCCCGCTCGCGATCTGGAGCGTCAATTGAAGGCGCTCGGAACGACCCTCGGGCCACCCTGGCGCAAAGGTCATCTCGTTGCCTGCGCCGGCGCGCTCCTGGCGCACGTATCGACGGCGCCATCGAGCCCCACGAGCCCACGGCGAAAGGCCCCCGCTTAGAGCGCCGTGCCGCCGAGATGATTTCGGCCCTGAGTGCCGCGCAGGCCCGGCCGCCAGGCGCGGCGCAACGTTTGCGAGGCTTCGGTCCGCTCGGCGTGCTCGCCGTCCTGGTCATCCTCGCAGGCAGTCTGCTCGGCCCTCCGGTCGGCGCCCTTCTCGTGCTGGCGTGGGCCCGGCTTTCCGGCACGCCGCCACAGGCTCTGGGCTTCCGGCCGCCGCGGAGCTGGTCCGTGACGCTGGCGGCAGGCGTGGCATCCGGAATCGTCCTGAAGCTCGGAATGAAGGCCGTCGTAATGCCTCTTCTCGGCGCACCGGCGAGCAACATGCAATACCGCTGGCTGGTGGGTAACTCCGGTGCTTTGCCGGGGATGGTCGCGGTAATCCTGGTGAGCGCCGGCTTCGGGGAGGAGGTGGTCTTCCGGGGCTACCTCTTTGAGCGCCTTGGAAAGCTGCTGGGTCCGAGCAAGGTTGCCGTCGCCGCGACTGTCCTGCTGTCGGCTGCACTCTTCGCGCTTGCTCACTCCCGGGACCAGGGCCTCCCCGGGGTCGAGCAGGCCGCCGTGACGGGCCTGGCGTTCGGTGGAATCTTCGCGTGGCGGAAGCAGATCTGGGCCGTGATGATCGCCCATGTCGCGTTTGATCTCACGGCAGTCATGCTCATCTACGGCAATTGGGAAGTGACGGTAGCGCATCTCCTGTTTCGGTAGCGAATGGCTCCGAAGAACTCTCGAGAGCTCGCGGCGAGAAGTTGACCTTCCCGGATCACGAGCCGCGAGGGGGCGCTCGACAATTCTGAGGGCCGATGAGGACAGCCACGGTCGCACGTCATGGGTCACCCGGCGTCATCGAGGTGCGCGACGTCCCGGCGCCGGCTCCCGGACCGGACGAGGTGCTCGTCCGGGTCCACGCCTCGACGGTCAACCGGAGCGATTGCGGCGAGCTCCTTCACCCGACGCTCCTACGGCTCCTGATCGGCCACCATCGCGGCGACGATCCTCGGGATGGATTTCGCCGGAACGGTCGAAGCCGGCGGCGCATCGGCCGGCCGGTTCCAGCCCGGAGACCGCGTTTACGGAATGTGCCCGTTCCGGAATGACGGCGCCCAGGCGGAGTATTTCTGCATGGCCGAAACCGGGCCGATCGCGCGCAAGGCCCATCGCCGTGAGATGTCGGAACCCTCGTTGCGGCGGACTCGCTTGCGCTCTCGGCAGAACTCGATATCGTCAGGCGACGCGAGTCAGAGAAGAGGGAGGGCTCATGAAACGGATCCTGCTGGTCGGCTACGATCCAGAAACTGTGGATTTTACCGACCCTGCTTTGCCCCCGGGAATGACCGCCGAGAAGGTTCACGCGGGCATCGCGGTCGCGATGAAACAGTTCGCGGAACGTGGATGGGAGGCCGACCTGGGCTTCATCCGGCCGGACGAAACCGCCGGGCCGACGGTGGAGCGTCAGATCGCCTCGAAGAACTACGATTGTGTCGTCATCGGCGCGGGCGTCCGCCTGCCACCCCGACGCCTCGCGGTATTCGAAGCCGTCATCAATGCCGTTCACAAGGCAGCTCCCCGTGCGGCGATTGCCTTCAATACACGGCCGGACGACAGCGCCGATGCGGCCGCCCGGTGGCTGCCGGTTGGAGCCGGGCGGTGAAGCCCGGCCCGGCATTCCGCGAACCTGAAGTTTCCATCGCTACGAAATCGCGGTTCGGGCCGTGGAAGCCTCAACGCTTCCGGACGCCCGATCCCGATCACCTTGCCGAGGGAGAAACATGAAGCGCGTTGCGAGCTCCCGATTCAACATCAAGAGCTGGGATGAGAAGCCCTATGGCGAGGGCCAGGGCCTCCCAAAGCTGACTCGGGCGAGCGTCGCCAAGACCTACGCCGGCGACATCGAGGGTCAAGGGGACGCCGAATACCTGATGATGTACCGCAACGACGGCTCGGCCGCTTTCGTGGGGCTCGAGCGGTTCGTCGGGCGGATCCACGGCAAGACCGGGACCTTCGTGCTCGAGCGCACCGGGGTTTTCGAGGGCGGGCTCGCCAAAGAGTCCTATTCCGTCCTCCCCGGCTCCGCGACCGGCGAGCTGATCGGCCTGCGGGGCGACGGGAGCTCCGCTCTCCGCCACGGCACCGAATATCCGTTCACTCTCGGCTACGACCTCGCCTAGCACTTCGTCGAGGCGACACCCGCCGCCAAGATTCCGGAGGAGATTCTCATGACCAGCGCCGCCCTCATCTCGATCGCCCTGTCCGGTCTCCTGATCGCGCTCTCCGCTTCGTCCTCGGCGCCCGCGCCCGAGACCCGGCGCATTCCGCAATTCGAGAACGAGCACGTGAAGGTGTGGAAGTCGCTCATTCTCCCCGACCATCCGCTTCCGCCCCATCGGCACGAGCATGGCCGCGTCATCATCGCCCTCCAGGGCGGCACCGTGAAGATCGCCGAGGACTCCGGGGCCTCGGACACTCGGGTCTGGGAGACCGGAAAGGCCTACTGGCTTCCGGCGAACCCTCCCGGCACGATGCATTCCGACATCAACGTCGGAGACCGGCCGATCGAAGTCATGGTCGTGGAGCTCAAGGGCGACCGGCAGGGGCGCACGCCATGAAACGCACGTGGACGATCATCGGGGTGAGGGACGTGCCCCGGAGCTTCCGCTGGTACCAGTCCCTGTTCGGCCAGCGTCCGAAGCGACCCGAGCATCCCTACTTTGGTCAGCTCCGCGACTCGGACGGAACCGTGTTGCTCTGCCTCCACGAGTGGGGCGCGCACGACCACCCTTCGTTGGCGAGCCCGGGCAATGGCACACCTGGCAATGGCCTGCTGTTGTTCTTTCGCGTCGACGATTTCGACAGGGCCCTGCAACGCGCGCGCTCCCTCGCCCCGCGATTCGAGGAAGATCCCCATGGGAACCCCAATACGCGGACCCTGGAATTTTCGTTGCGCGATCCGGACGGGTACTACGTCACGATCAGTGCGCTTTCTCCGCGGCGGCGCGCCGGGAAGACACGACGGCCCGACAAGCGCTTGCAGGCGAAGAAGGTGGGTGACAGGATGAAGAAGGGCCGCTGAAACATCGGAGGCCGCTTTGCCGATCTCGACAGAAACCGTCCGCCCGACCTGCCCGCGTCCGGACCCCCTTGCGCTGCAGAAGATGCGGCCCTACTTTGAAGCCTCACAAGATCCGGCGGGGTCGAGTCCGCCAATCGTCCGGCGCAGATCCTTCTGGGAGTGCGAGGCGGCCCACAACCCTCTCGGGAAGTTCGGCGCATCCTCCGCCGGCGCGCTCATCCGCGAGGCGCTCACCCGGCGGGGCGTCTAACCCGAGAGCCGAAGCCGCCGGCCTCCCGACTGAATATGTCTTGACACGTATATACCTTTTAGAGTATACAATGCTCCCATGGAATCTGTATTCGAAATCATCGCGGAGCCGACGCGCCGCGCGATGTTGAGCCTCCTGGTCTCGTCCCAGCTCTCGGTGGGCGAAATCGAGCGGCAGCTTCGTGTGCCGCAGCCGACCGTGTCGAAGCACCTGCGCGTGCTGCGGGAGGCCGGGTTCGTGGAATCCACCGTGGACGCGCAGCGCCGCCTCTACCGGCTGAAACCGGAACCGCTCGAGGAAGTGGAGGCCTGGCTCGCTCCGTTCCGCCGGTTCTGGTCCGCTCACGTGGATGCACTCGAGCGCCATCTCGACCGCATGGGTCCGTCGGCACCGCCGAAACGGAAGACGAGGAGAAAGAGGTGAACGATCGCGAGCCGTACGCGCCGGGACCGGCCGGCGGGGCGCAGATACGAAAGGACGGAGAGAACTGGACGCTCATTCTCGTCCGCGAGCTGCGCCACCCGCCGGAAAGAGTCTGGCAGGCGCTGACCGACCCGGCGCATTTGCGCGAGTGGGCTCCCTTCGACGCCGACCGGAGCCTGGCCACCGCCGGAACCGTCGTGAAGCTCGCCACGGCGGGAGCGCCCTCGCCGCACGTGACTGAAACGACCGTGACGCGAGCCGAAGCCCCCCGGGCGCTCGAGTACAGCTGGGGCGGCAACGACATGCGCTGGGAGCTCGAAGCTTCCGGCGTCGGAACGCGCCTGACGCTGTGGACCCGCATCCCCCGCGCTTTCATTTCGATGGGCGCCGCCGGGTGGCACATCTGTTTCGACGTGCTGGAGAGACTTCTGTCCGGCCGGCCCATGGGACGCATCGTCGGCGCCGACGCTCTGAAGTTCGGCGGCTGGCAGCGGCTGAACGCGGAGTACGCGAAGCAGTTCGGGATCGAGACACCCCGCTGGCCGTCCCGGGGAGCTCGAGAGTCGTGAAGCGCGATCCAAAGTGGAACGACCGGTTTCGGCAGACGCTCGCTGGCTGTCCATGGACTTCACGGCGACCGTCGTCGCCAACTTCATCGGCCCGGCACAGGGGAGCGGGATGCCTCGGGTGACCTCCTCTCCCCTGCTCCCGCTCGCCTTGCTTCTGTTCACGGGTCTGTACCTGTTCGCGCGACCGGATGCCACCCGTTGGCGCCGGAAGCGAAGCATCCCGGAAACTTCGAGGAGGAGAACATGAAAAAGTCGAACGCGAGCCAGGGCCCGCCGGCATCGGAGCTCATCTCGAAGAGAATCGCCGAGCTCGGGGACTGGCGCGGGGACACGCTGACCAGAATGCGCAAGCTCATCAAGGCCGCGGACCCGGACGTCGTCGAGGAATGGAAGTGGATGAATCCGGTCTGGTCGCACGACGGCATCCTCTGCACCGGTGAGTCCTACAAGAAGGCCGTGAAGCTCACCTTCGCCCGGGGCGCGCTTCTCAAGGATCCCGCCCGTCTGTTCAACTCGAGCCTGGAAGGAAACGTACGCCGCGCGATCGACATTCACGAGGGAGAGGAAGTCGACGCGACGGCCTTCAAAGCGCTCGTTCGCCAGGCGGTCGCTCTCAACGCTTCTGGCAAGCCGAAGCCTTCGAAAAAATAGCGGGAGCGGCTCGGGGCGTTCGGGTGGCCGAGAATCGAGTACTGTGGAAGCGGCGATGCCAAGCAAGGTCTCCCCCGCCCGCCCCCTCGCCCCCGCCGCGAAGGCGTCCCGCTCCCGGAGAGCCTCCGCGAAGAAGACAGTCCTCCTCGCGGGCGGCAACCCCCAGATCGCGAAAGGCGACGGTGACGCCCCCGTGCAGGCCTACCTCGCGGCGATGCCGGGCTGGAAGCGCGAGGTCGGGCGCCGCCTCGACGCGCTGATCGAGCGCACCGTGCCCGACGTGCGCAAGGCCGTGAGGTGGAACTCCCCGTTCTATGGCGTCGAGGGCCGGGGCTGGTTCCTGGCGTTTCACGTCTTCACCCGTTACGTCAAGGTGACCTTCTTCCGGGGCGCGTCGCTGCGTCCGGTCCCACCCGGAGAGTCCAAGAACAAGGAACCGCGCTCTCTCGACATCCGCGAGGACGACGCGATCGACGAGAAGCAGCTCACATCCTGGATCGCGCAGGCCGCCTCCCTCCCCGGCTGGGACGGCGGATCCGCGCGCCGATAGGCGGACCGACGTGGCGGAGGACCGCCAGCCAGCATACGGGCGTCCTTCTGATTGCGGGTCTCGATCGCACGATCGTCCGCCGCGAGCAGAACAACGGCGCGTGCGGGTGACCCTGCCGTGAACCTCGAGACCGAACTCCCTTTCTGCAGCCTGCGACCCTGGAGGGAGACGGACAAGCCCGCGCTGCTACGCCACGCGAACAACAGAAACGTCTGGCGCAACCTCACGGACATGTTCCCCAACCCCTACACCGAGGCCGACGCCGACGCGTGGCTCTCGATCGCGTCCCGACCGGGCCCGAGTCTGCATCTCTCGATCGCGGTCGACGGCGAAGCCGTCGGCGGCATCGGCCTGGCCGCCGGCAGCGGCGTGTATCGCCTCACGGCGCAATTCGGTTACTGGCTCGGGGAGGCGCACTGGGGAAGGGGCATCGCGACCGCCGCGGCCCGCGCGATGCGGCGGCATGCCTTCACGCACACGGACTTCGTCCGACTCGAAGCGCCCGTCTTCGCGTGGAATCCGGCCTCCGCCCGAGTCCTCCAGAAGGCCGGGTTCGTGATGGAGTCGGTCCGGAAGCGGAGCGTCTTCAAGGACGGGCAACTGATCGACAGCTTCCTGTACGCCGCGGTTCGCGGCCTCTGACGGTTCATTCCAGTCCGGAGCTCGAGGGTGGCCATCGCGCTCGAGGCCAAACCGGAACGAAGTGGTTGTCGCCTAAGATGCGCCCCAGGCCGGATGGAAAGTTCCGCGGGCGGGTCGAAGAACGGGGCCGTCGGAGCGGCGTTACGCATCGCGAGCGGGGGCCATGCGTTCTTCGCCGCGACGATGATCGGCCTCGGGATCGTCGGGCTCGTCACCGGCCATTTCACGCCGACCTTCTCCGGAGTGCCCAGGGGCTTCCCCGCCCGCGAGGTCCTGGCCTATCTCTGCGCCGCCGTCTCTCTGGTCACGGGCCTGGGCCTCCTCTGGCGTCGCACGGCCGCCCTCGCTTCCCGCCTGCTGCTCGTCTATTTCATTCTCTGGTTGCTGCTGTTCCGCGTGTCCCGCATTTTCATCGCGCCGAAGGAGCTCAACACCTGGTGGTCCTGCGGCGATACCGCGGTGATGACGGCGGCCGCCTGGGTTCTGTACGCCTGGTTCGCCGGCGATCCGGATGGGCCGCGCTTCGGCTTCGCCGCCGGCGACAGGGGCCTCGGCATCGCGCGGATGCTCTTCGGCCTGGCGTTGATCCCCTTCGGCGCGGCGCATTTCACCAATCTCAACGACACGGCTCCCGTGGTTCCCGGATGGCTGCCGTGGCACGTTGGCTGGGCGTATCTCACGGGCGGCGCCTTCCTCGCGGCCGGCGTGGCGGTGCTAACCGGCGTGTGCGCGCGGCTGGCCGCGATTCTCACGACGCTGCAGATCGGTCTCTTCACGCTTCTCGTCTGGGTGCCCATCGTTCTGGCCGGCCCGACAGCCTTCCAGTGGAACGAGTTCGTCAGCTCCTGGACGCTGACGGCCGGCGCCTGGGTGGTGGCGGACTCCTACCGCGGCATGCCCTGGCTCGCCCCGGGCCGGCGCTAGCGGATGTC
The DNA here is from genome assembly GCA_035498835.1 of Thermoanaerobaculia bacterium. Lineage (GTDB taxonomy): Bacteria > Acidobacteriota > Thermoanaerobaculia > UBA5066 > Gp7-AA6 > DATBFU01. Next base: position 15,262 of record DATJZU010000027.1, on the reverse strand, counting down.
GAGCAACGTCGGCGCCACGGAGGCACGCGAACCGCGCGCGGTATAAGGAACGTGACGTGCCGGAGCCAGACCGCCCCGTCCTTCGCTGGCTGCTCGACTCGGACCCCTCGATCCGCTGGCAGGTGCTGCGCGACCTGACCGATGCGACCGCCGGCGAGGTCGCGGCCGAACGCTCCCGAGTCGCGACCGAGGGCGTGGGCGCGCGGCTCCTCGCCCTTCAGGCACCGGACGGGACCTGGGGCGGCGCGGCGTGGAACCGCGGTTGGGACTCCACGATGCACGTCTTAACGCTCCTGCGGGAGATCGGTCTCGATCCCGCACGCGATCCGGCCCGGCGCGCGGTGAGCCTCGTCCGCGACCGGGTCACGTGGCGAGGGTGCGGCCCGGAAGAGACGCAGGACAACCCTTTCTTCGCGGGCGAGGTCGAGCCCTGCGTCAACGGCCAGGTCGCGGCGGCGGGAGCGTACTTCGGCCAGGACGTCCGGGGCCTCGTCGACCGTCTGCTCGGCGAGCAGCTCGCCGACGGCGGCTGGAACTGCGAGGCCGAGAACGGATCGACGCGGTCGTCCTTCAACACCACGATCTGCGTGCTCGAGGCACTGCTCGAATACGAACTGGCATTCAGTCACCATTCGGCGGTGACCGCTGCGGGTCGGCGCGGGCAGGAATACCTCCTCGAGCGCCGCCTCTTCCGCCGGAAATCGACCGGCGAGGTGATCGCGCGGGATCGCAAGGGCGATGCCTCCTTCACGCGCTTCGCTTTCCCGACGTGGTGGCACTACGACGTTCTGCGGGGGCTCGAGTACCTGCGCCGCGCGGGCGTCGCGCCCGACGCGCGCGCGGCCGAGGCGATCGACCTCGTCGCGTCGAAGCGCGACGCCGAAGGCCGGTGGCCGCTCGAGACGCGTTACCCGGGCCGGATGCCGATCCCGATGGAGGAGGGCGACGGCGAGGGTCGGCCGAGCCGGTGGAACACGCTCCGCGCGTTGCGCGTGCTGGACTGGTACTCCGGGCGCGGAGCAGACTAGCCCAACGCCAGACCGCGCAGGCTGCGCACGAGCTCCTCGACGACCGGCGAGTCGGCGCTCTCGGGACCGAGAACCGCGCGCAGGACCAGCCCCGGCAGCGGAGGGCTGACCCGCACCTCGGCGAGCACGCCGTCGTCGAGCTCCTGCTTCACCGCGTGCGCCGGCAGGAGCCCGAGCGCAGCGCCTCCGGCGAGGATGCCGCGCTTCACGCCCTCGACGGTGCCGAGGGCCTGGGTGCGCGGCTGCGGCAGCTCGGCGGCCTCGAAATGCCGGCGGAGCACCTGATGGTAGTCGCCGGCCGCGTCGCTCATGTAGAAGTCGCAGCGCCGGAGCGCGTCGGCGCGAATCCTGCGGCCGGCGAGCGGATGGGACGGCGCGCCCAGGATCACGAGGCGCGCCGAGGTGAGAACCGAGTCGTCCCGCTTCCCCGGGTCGACCTCGAGGACCAGACCGAGGTCGCTCTGCCCCGCCGCCACGCTCTCGCGGATGTCGGCGCAGATGCGGGTCGCCACCTCGACGCGCACCTGCGGCCACTTCTCGCGCAGCGCCGCCAGCCGCGCCGGCAGAACGTAGGTGCTGATCGACTCGACGGCGGCGACCGCCAGAGTGGCCTTGACCTCCGTCGTCACGCCGGCGAGCTCGGCGGCGAGCTCCCCGGTCAGCGCCAGGATCCGCCGCGCGTGGGGCAGGAGCGCCTCGCCCGCGCGCGTGAGCGCCACGCCCTTGCCCTTCGCCCCCTTGCGGAAGAGCCCGGTGCCGAGGGCCCGCTCGAGCGAAATCAGCGTCTCCGACACCGTCGACTGCGACACGCCGAGGCTGCGGGCGGCGCGCGTGTGGCCGCCCGCTTCGACGACCGTGACGAAGGCGCGCAGGTGGCGAAGCTCGAGCTCGGTCCTCACCGCATCATTTTCCTCCCATCGCCGCCCGCCGGAAGTAGAGTTCACGGATTCGCATCGAGATCTCCGCTCCGTCGTCCGATCGCCTCGAGTTCGTCGACGCGCTGCGCGGCTTCGCCCTGCTCGGCGTCTTCTGGGCGAACCTCCTCATTTTCTCCGGCATCGAGTACGTGAGCGCCGCACAGCGGACCGCAGCGTTCCCGTCGCGGCTCGACGCCTTCGCCTACGGGTTCGAGCGTTTCTTCATCGAGAACAAGTTCATGGGCCTCTTCTCGACCCTCTTCGGCGTCAGCTTCTGGCTCTTCCTCTCTCGAGCGCGCGCGCGCGGAGGTTCGGCGACACGTCTCTTCTCCCGGCGGATCTTCTGGCTCTTCGCGATCGGACTCGCGCATGGATGGCTGCTCTGGGCCTTCGACATCCTCCGCTTCTATGCGCTCTGGGCGGTGCTCCTCCCGCTCTTCGTGGCCTCGCCGCCGCGGCGCCTCCTCCGCTTCGCGCTCGCGGCGAGCGTCCTCGTGCCGGCGCTCGTCGCCGCGCTGGGAGCCGCGCTGCCGCCGGCGGCTCCCGGGGCCGACATGGGCGCGATCGCTCTGGCGGCCTTCTCCCACGGAAGCTACCGCGACGTTCTCGCCGCCAACTGGCGCTACGACTGGTACCTGACGCTCTCGATCGACCAGATCGACTACCAGGTCGCAATCTTCGGGCGGCTCCTGCTCGGACTCTGGATCGCGCGGACGCTCGACCTCGGCGACCTCGCGAGGCACCGCGTGCTGCTGCGGCGGGTCCTGCTCGTCGGCGGGCTCGCCGGCCTCGCCGGAAGCACCGTCTCCGCCGGAAATCTGTTCGCCGGAAGAAGCGGCCCGCTCCTCGCCTTCGCCCGGCGCCTCGTCGTCGAAGGCGGCCAGCTCGGGCTGACGCTCGCCTACGCCGCCGCCCTCGGCCTCGCGTACCTCGGGGCGCGCGGCGCCGCGGTCCGATGGCTCGCACCGCTCGGACGCATGGCGCTCACGTGGTACCTCTTCCAGACGGTCTTCGGGATCTGGCTCTTCTACGGTTTCCCGCGGGGCCCGGGCCTCATGGGCAAGGTCGGCCCGGCTTCCCTCACGGCGCTCTGTCTCGTGGGTTATCCCGTCCAGGTCCTTCTCGCCCGCGTCTGGCTGGAGCGTTTTCGATTCGGGCCGGCAGAATGGCTGTGGCGATGCCTCACGTACGGGAAGACGCAGCCTTTCCGGGCGGCGCGCGGCGTGCTCGAGCCGGGCACCCCTTAACCTCGCGAGGCCGAGCCCCGTCTTCTTCCCCATCGCCGCCGCCGATGCGATGAATCGCCGTTTTGGCCCGCGGCCCGGCCTCCGGTAAACGAGGGCCATGAGCGTCGCCGTCGCCGCCGAAGCCGCCCTCCTCGTCATCGACGTCCAGAAGGGATTCGACGACTCGAGCTGGGGCCGTCGCAACAACCCGGCGATGGAGGCGCACGTCGCCGAGCTGCTCGACGCGTGGCGCGCGAGCCGGCGACCGGTCCTGCACGCGCGCCACATGTCGACGCTGCCGGCCTCGCCGCTGCGGCCCGGTCAGCGCGGCAACGACTTCAAGGGCGACGCGGCGCCGCGGCCGGGAGAGCGGGTGATCGAGAAGCGCGTCAACAGCTGTTTCATCGGGACCACGCTCGACGAGCACCTGTGCCGGTCGGGCATCGGAGGCCTCGTCCTCGCCGGGCTCACCACCAATCATTGCGTGTCGACGACGGCGCGGATGGCGGGGAACCTCGGCTACGCCGTCTGGGTGGTCTCCGACGCGACCGCGGCCTTCGATCGCAAGGGGCCCGACGGCGTGCTCTACCCGGCGAGCCTCGTGCACGCGATGGCGCTCTCCGATCTGCACGGCGAGTTCGCCGACGTGATCGACACGCGGACGCTGCTGACCGAGGCCGGGAGGCGCTCATGACGAGGCATCGCGTCGTGATCGGGTGGCTCCTGCTCCTCGCGTCGGCGCTCGCGACCGTCGGCGCCGTCGACGACACCGGGACCGGAGCCCCGGCCTGCGAGCCGTGCTCCGACTTCTACGCCTACGCCAACGCCGGATGGCTGGCCGCGAACCCGATCCCGGAGGGACAGTCGCGCTGGAGCCCGCGCATCGCCGGGCGCGCCGACAACCAGCGGCGGCTGCAGGCGGTCCTCGAGGATGCGGCGGCCAAACGCGACGCGGCGGCGGGCAGCGCCGAGGGGCTCGCCGGAGACCTCTACGCTTCGTGCATGGACGCGGCGCGCGTCGACGCCGCGGGCGCGACTCCCCTGGCGCCGCTCCTCGCCGAGATCGACGCCGTGCGTACTCCCGGCGATGTTGCACGCGCCATCCGCCGCCTGCACCCAATCGGCGTCGCGGCCGGCTTCACGGCCGCCGGCGCTTACTCCTATCGCGATCCGTCGCGCTTCGTCCTGAACATCGCCGCAGGGAGCTTCGGCGTGCCGCGCGCCGCCGCGGAACGTGACGCCTACCGCAGGCACGTCGCCGCGCTCCTGAAGCTCGGTGGCGGCGCCGAGGACTCCGGCGACGTGGTCGCCCTCGAGTCGCGGCTCGCCGAAGGCGCGCTCGACGCCGCGGCGGCCGGCGACGGCGCGCAGACCGATCATCCGACGACGTTTGCGGAGCTCGTGGAGCTCGCCCCGGCCGTCGACTGGCCCGCGTACTTCGACGAAGCCGGGCTGCCGCGCGCGGACGTGAACGTCGCCGAGCCCCGGCTGCTCCGCCAGCTCGATCGGTCGCTGCGCGAGACGCCGGTCGCCGTCTGGCGCGGCGAGCTCCGCTTCCAGCTCCTCGACGCGGCGGCGCCGTACCTGTCGCGGCCCTTCGTCGAAGAGTCGCCGGTGAAGGGCAAGCCGCGCGCGGAGCATTGCGCCGCGACCGCCGAAGCATCGCTCGGCGACGCGGTCGGAAAGCTGTACGTCGAGCGCTACTTTCCTCCGGCGGACCGCGCCCGCGTCGAAGCCCTCGTCGGAAGCCTCATGGCCGCGCTCGAGAAGGACGTCGCTGTCGTCCCCTGGATGGCGCCCCCGACGCGCGCGCGCGCTCTTCAGAAGCTCTCCGTGTACGACGCGCAGGTGGGCGGGCCGCACCGCTTCGCGGACTCGGGCGGATTGCCGCTCCGCCGCGACGCCTTCTGGGAGAACGTCGCCGCCGTGCGCCGCGCGAACGTCGAGGCGGACCGCCGGCGCGTCGGAAAGCCCACCGACCGCAACGTCTGGCAGCTGCCGGCGTCGTCGTACCTCGCCTACATCGACCCGCAGCTGAACCAGATCGTGCTGCCGGCCGGCTTCCTTCTGACCATCGGCTATCGCCCCGATGCCGACGACCCAGAGCTCTACGGCGGCATCGGCGCCGGCATCGCCCACGATCTCACCCACGCCCTCGACGCCGGAGGCGCCGACTTCGACGCGCAGGGACGGCCGGAGCGATGGTGGAGCGACGCCGATCGTGCGCGGTTCGAGGCGCGCGCCGCCTGCGTCGACGACGAGTACGCGGCCTTCGAGGTCGAGCCCGGCCTGCACCTCGCCGGCAAGCGGGTCCTGAGCGAGGCCATCGGCGATCTCGGGGGCGTGCGGCTCGCCTACCGGGCGCTCGCCCGGCAGCTGACCGCGAAGCCGCTCGCGATCCGCGAGGGCCTGACCGGCGAGCAGCGCTTCTTCGTGGCCTGGGCCCGGTCGCGCGCCGAGGCCGTGCGGCCCGAGACCGAGCGTGAGCTCGCGAAGAGCGATCCCCATCCGCCGGGCCGCTTCCGCGTCAACGGCACGCTCGTCAACCTGCCGGAGTTCCAGCAAGCCTTCGCGTGCCCGGCGGACGCGAAGATGGTCCGGCCGCCCGAGAAGCGCTGCACGGTCTGGTAGGCGGGCCGTCCGTGCCGCCGCGGGGTTCCGCGGCCCTGGACTCCCACGGTATTCGGCGTCACGATGACGGAGCGGAGGCGTGAACGTCGTGCGTGCGGCCTGGGACAGTATGAGAGACCGTCTCGATCAGTGGACCCGGTCCCATGTCCCCGGCCTGCAGTATGTCGTCGTCGACGCGAAAGAAACTCTCTTCGAGTACGCCGGCGGCTGGGCAGATGTTCGGAATCAGACCGCGATGACGCTCGATGCCACACTCATGGCGTATTCGATGACCAAGACCGTCACGGCGGTCGCGATTCTGCAGCTGGCCGAAAAGAACGCGCTGGGGTTGGACGACCGGGTCGAACGATTTCTGCCCTTCTATTGCCGCTATCCCATCACCGTTCGCCAGCTCCTCGATCACACCTCCGGCCTTCCGAATCCGATTCCCCTGCGCTGGGTGCATCTCGTGGAAGAGGACGCGGGCTTCGACGAGGACGCGGCGCTCGCTCGGGTCGTGCGAGCCAACCCCTCACCGAGGACGGAGCCGGGCCAGAAGTTCGCGTACTCGAACATTGGTTATTGGCTCCTCGGCAAGATCGTCGAACGAGCCGCGGCGATCTCGTACACGGACTACGTGAGGATGCACATCCTGGGGCCCCTGAATCTCTCGGCGGTGGAGATGGATTTCGTGATCCGGCACCCCGAAGCTCATGCCACCGGTTACCTCGCCAGGTACTCCCTGATGAATCTGTTGAAGCGATTCGTCATCGATCGCCGGTATTGGGACGGGTATGACGGCAGGTGGTTACGGTTGAATCCCGTCTATGTCGACGGCCCGGCTTTCGGCGGGCTGGTCGGCGGAGCCCGCGGCTTCCGCCGCATTCTGCAGGATCAACTGGCGTCCGATTCGGTGCTCCTGTGCCGAAAGAGCCGCGAGATCCTGGAGACCCGGCAGACGAACGGTGCCGGGCATCCCATCCCGATGACGCTCGGATGGCACGTTGGCCAGTCGGACGGAGTGAACTATTTCTTCAAAGAAGGCGGCGGCGGAGGTTTTCACAGCGAAATGCGCCTTTACCCGACGGCGGCCGTCGGCTCGGTCGTTATGGTCAACAGCACCGGGTTCAAATCAACCCCGTTCCTGAATCGCATGGACGGCGCATTCGTGAAGGGCGATCTTCGGGGACACACCGGGAGCTGACAAGTCCGTGCCGACTCGCCTGTCGGCCGGCGCTGCGAGATGATTCCCACGATGTACGTGATCAAAGCCGAGGTTCGCCATCCGCGGGCGAGGACCTTCAAGTTCTCTTCGCAGAAGACGATGTACGGCGGCAAGCGCATCGCGAAGGGCGACACGATCTTCATCTTCGCGAGCGAGAACGAAGGCGGGCCGGGTCTCGTCGCTCGCGGCGTCGTGACTTCTGCCAGAGAAACCCCGAAAAAAAGAGGCGTCGCTCGCCAGACGCCGCGCGTGAGCATCATCGTCCGGCGCACCGCGCTCGGGAAGCGGCGCCTGGGGCGCGCCGAGCTGCGACCTTTCTCCGACTGGAAGGACGGACGGCCCGAGACCGAGCTCAACTTCAAATTCTATCGCCAGGCGACGAACAAGATCGCCGGCGTCTCGGAGCAAGCGGCGATGCTCCTCTGCGGATTCTTCTAAGAGCTTGCTCGCGTCCCTCGGCGGCAGGTTGTCCGGCGGCCGGCTGGATCGGGCCCGGCAGTCGCCGCAATGGCGCAGAGACCGGTTCCGGAACCTCGAGCCGACCCGCACCCTGATGCCGGGAAGTCTCCGCGCGATGGCCCGGCAGCAGCTCTGCGGCAAGCAGGTTCGCTATCCCGAGCGCGAGATCCCGGTGGAGCCCCGAACGGCGCGCGACTACGAGCGCCGGTCCGCCACCGGATTGAGAGCGACATGGATCGGCCACGCGACGGTGCTGCTCGAGATCGAAGGGCTTCGCGTGCTGACGGATCCCGTGTGGAGCGAACGGGTGTCGCCGACGTCGCTCGCGGGACCGAAGCGTTTCTTCGCGCCGCCCCTCGGCCTCGACCAACTCCCGCCGATCGACGCGGTCGTGATCTCGCACGACCACTATGATCACCTCGACATGGCGACCGTGAAGGCGCTCGGCGCCCGCGGCGCCGCCTTCCTCGTGCCGCTCGGCGTCGGAGCGCATCTCGAGACCTGGGGCGTTCCCCGCAGACAGATCCGGGAGCTCGACTGGGGCGAGCAGGTAGACCTCGATCGCGCGACGTTCACCGTCACGCCGGCCCGCCATTTCTCCGGACGTCGGTTGATCGACGAGGATCGGACGCTGTGGTCGTCCTGGGTCATTGCCACGCCGCGCCATCGCGTGTTCGTCTGTGGCGACTCCGGCTTCTTCAGCGGCTTTCGCGAGATCGGACAGGATCACGGACCCTTCGACCTGACCCTGATCAGCGCGGGGGCGTACAGTTCCCTCTGGCCCATGATTCACATGACGCCGGAAGAGGTCGTGCAGGCTCACCTCGACGTGCGCGGCGGCCTCCTGCTGCCGTTCCATTGGGGGACGTTCAACCTCGCCTTCCACGATTGGAACGAGCCCGCGGTGCGCGTATCGGCGAGCGCCGCGGAGCGCGGCGTCCGCCTGCTCGTTCCCCGGCCCGGTCAGATCGTGGAGCCGTCGCGCGTCGCCGATCTCCCGCGAGACGAATGGTGGCTCGGACGCTAGCCTGATGACCACCCCTCTCGGCCTTATCGCGGAGATCTCCCGGTACCCCGTCAAGTCGATGGCCGGCGTGGCTCTCGAGTCGGCGTTTCTCGGATGGTACGGGCTCGCCGGCGACCGCCGATTCGCGTTCCGACGTCTCGGCGACCGAAGCGGAATGCCGTGGCTCACCGCGAGCCGGCTCTCGGAGCTGGTCCTCTATCGTCCCTGCGGCCTCGATGAACGCGCGGGGGAACCCTTGCCGACGCACGTCTGCACGCCGTCCGGCGCCCAGCCGGAGCTCTGGAGCGAGGACCTGCGGCGCGAGATCGCGGGACGTCTCGGCGGCGACACGGAGCTGATGCAGGCGCGGCACGGCGTCTTCGACGAGGCCGCGATCTCGGTCATCGCCACCGCGACGACCGCCGCGGTCGCTCGGGAGGCGGGCGTTGCCGCCGACAGCCGGCGGTTCCGGCCCAACATCGTCATCGCGTGCGAGGGGGGCGAGCCGTTTCTCGAAGACGGGTGGATCGGCGGGACGCTCGTCTTCGGGGAGGGAGATGAAGGGCCGGCGGTGCGCGTCACGATGCGGGACGAGCGGTGCCGGATGCTCACGCTCGATCCGGACACGGCGCACGCCGAACCCCGGGTGCTGAAGGCGGCCGTGCGATTGAACCGGAACTACGCCGGCGTGTACGCGACGGTGGTACAAACCGGGACGCTCTGCGTCGGCGATCCGGTCCGTCTGGCGCCGGGCTCGAGGTAACCATGTTCTGTCCGAAATGCGGCGACGAGTACCGGCCGGGGTTCACGCGGTGCGACGACTGCCGCGTCGACCTCGTCGACCGGCTGCCGGAGAAGGAGCAACCCGAACCCTACGAGATGGTCACCGTGCTGGAGACTGGCGACCAGAGCCTCGTTGCGGTGGCGAAGTCCATCCTCGACGGCGCTGGAATCCCGTGCATCGCGCGAAACGAGCGGCTGCAGAATCTCTTCGGCTGGGGCGCGATCGGCGCCGGGTTCAACGCCGCCATGGGCCCGATCCGCGTCCAGGTCCGGAAGGAAGACGCGGAGACCGCCCGCGAGCTGCTCACGACCCGGCCGATTCCCCATTCCGACGAAGGGGATGACGGGTGAGAGCCGAGCTCGTCGTGCAGTTCGACGAGAATCCGAACGGCGGACACGGAGGATTCCCATGAGCTCCCTTCCGGGCAACCCCGGCGAAATCCACGAGCTCGCGCGATACGAGGTGCGGCCGGAAGCGCTCGAGCAATGCCTGGCCGCGATCCACGAATTCGTGGCGTACGTTCGCTCGAGCGAGCCGGGCGCGCTGCGTTACGAGGTGTGGCAGGAGGCGGAGCGTCCGACGCGCTTCGTGCACATCTTCATCTGGAGGGATGAGGAGGCGAACCGGATTCACGGCGAATCCGCGGCCGTCAAGAAGTTCGCGGGCATCCTTTATCCCAACTGCCTCGCGCCGGTGGAGTTCGTCGAATACCGACAGGTCGACGCGAACGCGGCGTTCCGGAAGGTCTAGACGCCGAGATCTTCTCCTCCGATCGCGCGCGCGGTCGCTGGTGTTAGTGTTCTTCCGAGAGGATCACGATGGCGACACGCTTTCTCATCGAGGTTCCGCACGAAGAGCCGGTCGCGGCCTGCGCCCGGGCCGTCGAGGTCTTCCTCCGCACCGGCTCCCACTTCCTGAGTCACGCGGAATGGGGATGCAAGGATGGGGTGCACAAGTCCTGGATGATCGTGGACGTCGACAACAAGGAAGACGCACGCCGCATCGTGCCGCCCGCGTTCCGCGCGCAGGCCAAAGTGGTCCAGCTCAATACGTTCACGATGACCGAGATCCAGGAGATCCTTCAGCACCACAAGGCGTAGCGGTGGTCGCGAAATGATCGTCGGGCCCATCGAATGGTCACCCGTCGCCGGTCCGGCGACCGCGCGGGGATTCCGGAAGCTCCGGCGCCATCGCTTCTCCCGGCCCTGTGCGCCAGCGCTCGCGCCGCCTCGGCGACGAACGATCGCACGACGAACCATCTGGTCGAGCGGCTTCCGGACGCCCTCTGGACCGCCGTCCTTCCGGGCGCATCGAGATGCACCGTGCGAATGCTCGCCGGCCACATCCACAACGCACGCGGCATATGGATCAAGACCCTGGGACGTTCGCACGGCGTGAAAGTCCCGGCATCCGTCGAGCGCGGCCGGGTGAGCCGCTCGCGGCTCGACCGGGCGCTGGAATCGAGCGGACGAGGCATCGCGGCCCTGCTCGACCCGGGGCTCGAGAACGGCGGGCAGATCCCGCCGACGCCGGCCTACGTCGGGCGCAACCTGCCTCTCGGCGTCGGCCACGTGCTGTCGTACTTCGTCGCGCACGAGGGCCACCACCGCGGACAGATCGTGATGCTTGCGCGGCAGCTGGGGCATCGGCTTTTCCGCCGAGGTGACAGCCGGGCTCTGCCAGTGGGCGAAGCGCTCGGTGGAAGCGACTAACGATTGACGCCTGAAGCCGCTCGTCGCCTGGCGTTGGCCGTCGGATCGATCGCCCTCGGCGTCGCTCTTGCCGGAGCCCGTCCGGTGGCACGCGTTCCGCCTGCCGCCGCGGCCGAGCCTTCGCCGGCCCGCTTCGAAGTCTCGATGGAGGAGGCCTGGATCCCGATGCCCGACGGCGTGCGTCTGGCCGCGGATCTCTGGCGGCCGAAGGGCGCGCGCGCCGGCGAGCGGTTCCCCGTGCTCCTCGAATACCTGCCGTACCGCAAGAACGAGGACCGCGGCGAGCGTTACGCGCAGTACTCGTACTTCGTGCGCCGCGGCTACGTCGTCGCCCGTGTCGACATCCGCGGCACCGGCTCGAGCGAAGGGACGCTCATTCCGTACGAGTACAGCGAGATCGAACAGCGCGACGGGGAGCAGGTGATCGCCTGGCTGGCGCGCCAGCCGTTCTCCACCGGCAGCGTGGGAATGTTCGGCATCTCGTGGGGCGGGTTCAACTCGATTCACATGGCGATGCGCAATCCCCCGGCTCTCAAGGCGATCGTCGCCGTCGACGCGACCGACGATCTCTACGAGGACGACGTCCACTTCATGGACGGAATGATGCACGTCGATTCCTGGGAGATGAGCCAGGATCTCGCCAACGCGATGCCGGCCGCGCCGGACTATCGCATCGACGAAAAGTACTTCCGCGAGCGCTTCGACCGGCCGCCGTGGATGCTGGTCTACAAACACCAGCAGCGCGACGGTCCCTTCTGGGACCGCACCGCACTGAAGACCCGCTACGACGCGATCCGGATCCCGACCTTCGTCGTCGGGGGCTGGTACGACGGCTATCGCGACAGCGTGCCGCGCATGCTCGAAAAGCTGCGGGCGCCGGTCAAGGCGATCGTGGGCGCCTGGGACCACACGTTCCCGGACGAGCCCTACCCGAAACCCGGATTCGATTTCCGCCGCGAGATGGTGCGCTGGTTCGACCGCTGGCTCAAGGGTCGCGACAACGGAATCGAGCGCGAGCCGCGGCTGGCGGTGTACGTGCGCCGCTGGCATCCGCCGGGGCCCTATCTCGAGGTCGCGCCCGGCTTCTGGCGCTTCGAGGACGGCTGGCCGATCGACCGGATCCGCGAGCGCGTGCTCTTTCCCCGGCCGGACGGATCCCTCTCCCCCGAGGCGCCCCCGGAGAGCGCCTCGCAGCTGCGATACGTGCCGACGACCGGCGTCGAGGCCGGAGGTCCGGTCATGTGGTTCGGCGACGTCGCGCCGGATCAGCGGCCGACCGACGCCTTCAGCCTCGTCTACGAGACGCCGCCTCTCCCGGAAGATCTCGAGATCCTCGGCCTGCCCCGCGCGATGCTTCGCGTTTCCGCGGACGCGCCGCTCGCGCACTGGTTCGCCCGCATCAACGACGTGGCGCCCGACGGCACCGTCACCCTCGTCGCGAACGCCGGCCAGAACGGGGCCCACCGGGAGTCGGCGCGCGAGCCGAAGGCCATCGAGCCGGGCAAGGCCTTTCCGCTCGAGATCGAGCTCCACTTCACGTCCTGGATCTTTCCGAAAGGGCACCGCATCCGGCTCTCGGTGGCGAACGCCCAGTGGCCCATGATCTGGCCGACCCCCGATCTCATGACGACGGAGCTCCTCATGGGCGCTGGCGCAACGCGCCTCCTGCTGCCGGTCGTGCCTCCGGAGGATCGGCCGCGCCCCGACTTCGCGCCGATCCCGGCGCCGGGGCCGGAGCTTCCGGGGTTCGGGACGATCGACACCGGAACGCCTTCCGGCTACGGGGAGATCTCCTCGGTCGACCGCAACCCGCGCACGGGTCACGCGACGGTCGTCGCGACCTCCTCGAGCGCGAACCGATATCCGTGGGGCGAGGAACGCCACACCGAGTCCATCACGCACGAAGCGGAGGACTCAAAGCCCGAGAGCACATCGGTCCGCGGCGAATACGCGACCGAGGTCAAGCTTCCCGACCGGACCCTTCGGTGGGAGTGCGTCGTGACCATGAAGAGCGACCGGGTCAACTTCTATTACGAGACGACGCGCCGCCTGCGGAAGGATGGCGTCCTCGTGCGCGAGAAGACGTGGAAGGAAACGTTCCCGCGTGACTTCCAGTAGGAGCGCGCGCGGGAGCCGGGCGGCCGGCGCCCTGATCGGCCTGGCCGGGGCCGGATTGTCCGGCGTCGTCTACCTCCGCTATCGCCGTGACATCTCGCTCGCGCGCCGCCGCGTCGCGACCGGCAGCGGGATCGCCGAGACCCCCTTCGGCCCCATCGAGTACGCGACGGCAGGCGAGGGGCTGCCCGTGCTCGTCGTCCACGGTGCCGGCGGGGGGTTCGACCAGGCGATGCTCCTCGCCGAGCCGCTCGTCCGGAGCGGTTTCCGCGTCGTCGCCATGTCGCGGTTCGGCTACCTGGGCACGCCCCTTCCGGCCGACGCCTCGCCGGCCGCGCAGGCCGATGCGCACGCCGCTCTTCTCGATGCGCTCGACATCGCGCGCGCAGCCGTCCTCGGGGCCTCGGCCGGCGCGCCCTCCGCGATGCAGTTCGCGATACGGCACCCGCAGCGCACCGCGGCGCTCGTCCTGCTCGTGCCGGCCGCCCATCCGTTTCACATCCGTCAGATGCCGGAGGGCGGGGCTCCCCGGCGGACCTCGCCGGAGACCGCGTTCCTGTTCGACACCGCGCTCCGGTCGGATTTCCTCTTCTGGCTGGCGTGCCGGATCGCGCGGCGCACCGTCTCGCGGGGGATTCTCGCGACGCCGCCCTCGGTCCTCGAGCGCGCGAGCGCCGAAGAACGCGCCCGGGCGAAGGGCGTTCTCGAGTGCATCCTGCCCGTCAGCCGCCGACGGCTCGGGCTTCGGAACGACGCGGAGATCGTCTCTTCGCTGCCGCGCTACGATCTCGAAGGAATTTCGGCGCGGACGCTCGTCATGAGCGTGGAGGACGATCTCTTCGGCACGTTCGAAGGCGCCCGCTACACCGCCGAGCACATCCCGAGGGCCCGTTTCATCGGTTACCCGAGCGGCGGGCACCTCTGGATCGGACGCCACCGCGAAATCATGGCCGAGGTCGCCGGCTTCTTGAGAGAGAAGGAGTGACGTGAGAATTCGCGCGATTCTCGCCGGCATCGCCGGCGGAGGCCTGACGGCGTGGCTGGCCTGGTCTCCCTTCATCCCGGATCCCCTGGCGTTTCACGCCGTGGCGCTCGCCCTCATCGCCGCGATCTATCTCGGATTCGCCCTCATGGACGGACGAATCTCGATCGCGATCCTCGAGTGGACGGTCGGAACGGTCTTCGTCGTTCTCGCGCTGCTCGGCCTCTGGCAGGCCCCCGTGCTCGTGGCGATCGGCCTGATCCTGCACGGGTGCTGGGATCTGGCGCATCGGCCCCACGGAATCCCGACCCGGCTGCCGGTCTGGTATCCCCCGTTCTGCGCCGCGTACGACTTCGTGTTCGCCGGCGTCTTTCTGCTGCTCGCCCACAGGCTGGCGACTCGCAATTGAGGAGAAACCATCATGCGACAGGACCCGATCGCGACCGACCCGGACAAGTACAAGGTGATCTTCGAAAACGAGCGCGTCCGCGTTCTCGAATACCGGGACAAGCCGGGGCAGAAGACGGCGCCTCACTATCATCCGGACTACGTCATCTACGCGCTGAGCTCGTTTCGCCGCAGCCTGAGTCTTCCGGAAGAAGGGAAATCGGGAACGCGGGACGTGAAGTCCGGCGACGTTTCGTGGGGCAAGGCCCAGGTCCACGTCGGCGAGAACGTCGGGACGACGGACACGCACGTCATCATGGTGGAGCTGAAGTCGTAGAGGGCGGGCCTCGGTGAGATCGTCGCCGGCCGCCATCCGGAACGTCCTCTTCTCGGCCGGGCTCTGCCTCGCGCTACGACTCTCGGCGGCCGCGGGCACGACGTCCTTCGCCTTCGACGGCAATCGGATCTACGCCAGGCTCGATTTCGTCCGCCCGAACGGCTCGATTCACCGCGCGCTGGCCTTCGTGGACACCGACAGCCCTTCCATGATTCTCAAGGAGGCGCTCTTCCGCGAGCTTCAACTCGATCGGGACCGGCCGCTGCGGTCCCGCGCCGGAGACTTTGAGATCGAGGTTCCTCGAGCCGTAGTCGTCCGCGACCCGTCCCCCACGCGCTCGATGGGAACGGACTTGAAGGTCGAAGCCGTGCTGGCCGCCGGCGTGCTCCACAAGTTCGGGGTCGTGATCGACTACGGCCTCCGCACGCTCACGTTGGATCGGCCCGCGTCCCTCGCCTCCGCCGGGATTTCCGT
>DATJZU010000026.1:0-85539 GCA_035498835.1 Thermoanaerobaculia bacterium | reverse complement strand
AGCCGTTGGCGATGAACTTGGCCATGGCGTCGCGGGGAACCGGCGAGCCGGGGCAGTACTTCGTGGCCGTGCAGCCGTCCACGATGCCCCTGGCCCACAGATAGTGGATGTGCTTGCAGAAGGCGTTGGAGACCGAGACGTCGGAGAAATGCAGGTTGGCGCTGCCGGAGATGCAGGAGTAGGACCGGGACGTCGTCGGATCCGTGTAGCTAACCGGCACGGCGGCCCCGCCGCCCGGCGCGACGACGGCCTTGGCGATGAAGGAGGCCATGGCGTCGCGCGTGACGGTCTGGGCGGGACAGTAGTGCGTCGCGTCGCAGCCGAGCGTGACGTTCTGTGCCGCCAGGTAGTGGACGTGCTTGCAGAAGGCGTCGGTCGGGGAGACGTCGGCGAAGAGCGAGTGGCCGCCCGAAGTGCAGCTGTAAGCCGAGGCGCCGACCAGGCCCGTGGAGGGCACGAGCTCGCCCAGACCCGCGATGCCCTTTGCGATGAAGATGGCCATGGCATCGCGCGAGACGACGGTCGAGGGGCAGTACTGCGTGGCATTGCAGCCGGTCGTGATGCCGTTGTGCAGCAGTGTCTCGATCTTCTTGTAGAAGGGCTGCGACCGCGGCACGTCGGCGAAGCTGTCGCCCAGATGCAGCGTCCAAAGCTGCGAGCCTCCCGAGGAGAGATCCTCTTCCATGGTCGCGTCCCAGTGCGTCGCCGGCCGGGACCCCGAGATCTGAACGGCATAGCAGGGGTTCGGATTGCCGTCGTTGCAGTCGCCGACGAAACCCGAACCGAGCGAGCCGTAGTCGGCCAGACCGTCCAGGAGTTGGTAGACGGGCCCGGCCGGTCCGTCGAGGCTTCCGACCGTTCCGGTGAGGGCGACGGCGCCGACGGCATTGTTGCTCCAGGTCGGCACGACGACCGCCGCGTCGCCGGGCTCCAGGACTCCGTTGAGATCCGAAGTCCCGACGCCCTGAGCGTCCACCGTCAGGCGCTCCGGATGGAGGATCTGCCGCCGGCCGAACACGCTGTAGGTGCTGCCGTCCTCGAAGTAGCTGTCCCATGTGACGACGAAGCCGACGCCGTCGCTCGCGGCGGCGGGCGACGACTGCCGCTGGGTCTTGTACGTGTTGATCGGAAACTCGCCGCCGATTCGAACGCCTCGCCGGTCGAATCTCTGACCGAAGACGCCAAACAGCGACCCGTCCTGCCCGACGCTCGTCCAGCTCACGAGGAAGCCGCCGGAAGCGTCGAGAGCGACCGTTGCCTGCTCCTGGTCGTCGGTGGTGTAGGTGTTGACGAGGAGTTCGCCGCCGACCTTTTCGCCGCCGGCGTTGAATCGCTGCGCGATGACGCCGGATCCGGAACCGTCCTGGTTGGCCCCGTTCCACGCGACGACGAAATTTCCCTTCGAATCCATGGCGACGGCCGGATAGCGGTCGCCTCCCGAAGTGAATGTGTTGATTGGGATTTCCGTGCCGACTTTCGCACCCGCGGCGGAGAAGCGCTGCCCGAAGACGCCGTACGATCCGCCGGCTCCGTATCCGTGCCAGACCACCACGAACTGGCCGGCAGCGTTCTCTGCGACCCGAGGCCGGCCGAGCGATTTGGTCGTGGACGCGTTGATCGGAAACGCGGCGCCGACCTTCGCGCCGGAAGCGTCGAACCGCTGGCCGAAGAGTTCGTACTGATAGCTGTTCGAGTCAAGCCACGCGACGACGAAGTTGCCGGAGGCGTCCATGCCGACGGACGGGGCGATCTGCTGCCCGCTGGTGCCCGTGTTGACTTGGAATTCGGTTCCGGCTTTCGTCGCGCCGCCGACCGTGGCGTGAAAGCGCTGGCCGAAGACGTGATCGTTGGGGCTTCCATCGGCCGCCGGCACGAAGGTCGCCCAGACCACCACGAAGTCTCCGTTGGGGGCCACGGCCACGGAGGCGTTGCCCTGGTTTCCCGTCGTGTACGTGTTGACCTGGAATTCGGGCCCGGCCTTCGCTCCGACGCGGTCGAACAGCTGTCCGAAAACACCGTTTCGCGAGCCGTCCTGCCCATCGCTCTGCCACACGACGACGAAGCTCCCGTCGCCCCGCGAAGCGACCGCGGAAGACCTTTGCGAACCGGTCGTGTAGGTGTTGACCTCGAATTCGCCGCCGAGCGGAGGCGCCTGCGCGAGGATTGCCGCGCCGGGAATCGCTCCCAGCGCCAGGAGCCAGGCCGCTGTCGCCCCGCGAAATCTAGGGGCCATAGAGCTGCAGCCCGAATCCGTTTCCGATGAACTTGGCCATCGCATCTCGCGCGACGGGCGCCGACGGGCAGTACGTCGTCGCCGTGCAGCCGTCCACGATGCCTTTGGCCCACAGGTAGTGGATGTGCTTGCAGAAGGCGTTCGAGACGGGCACGTCGGTGAAGTGCAGGTTGGGGCTGCCCGAGGCGCAGGAATAGGAGCGTGACGTCGCCGGATCGGTGTAAGTCGTCGGGACCGCGCCGCCGCCGTCGGGCGCCACGAGCGCCTTGGCGATGAAAGACGCCATCGCGTCCCGCGTGACCGGAGCGCCGGGGCAATACTGAAAGTTCCCGCAGCCGAGCGTGACCTGTTGGGCGGCGAGGTAATGCGCGTGCCTGCAAAAGGAATCGGTGGGCTTCACGTCCGTGAAGAGTGAATTGCCCGCCGCCGAGCAGTCGTACTTCGATCCGAAGACGATTCCGGAGACGGAGCCGGTCCTCGGAACGAACTCACCCCGGCCCGCGAGCGCGCGCGCGATGAAAATCGACATCTGGTCGCGGGTGACCGTCTGGCCCGGGCAGTACTGGGTCGCGCTGCATCCGGCGCCGATGCCGTTGTGCAGCAGCGTCTCGATCTTCTTGTAGAACGGCTGCGAGCGGGGCACGTCCGTGAAGCTGTCCCCGACGTGGAGGTTCCAGAGGTGTCCGCCTCCGAACGAGACGCCCTCGTCGAGCGTGGCATCCCAGTGCGTCGCCGGCCGCGGCCCGGAGACCTGGAGGCGGTAACACGCGTCGGGAGAGCCGTCGTCGCAGCTCGCGACGCTTCCCGATGGCATTGGCCCGTAGTCGGCGAGGGCGACCGGCGCAGCGTAGGTCGGACCGCCCGGCCCGGAAAAGCTCGCGACGAAGCCTCCGAAATCTCCGAAGGCCAGACCGGAGCGGTTGGTCCAGACGGGAGCGACGAAGACGGTCTCGCCGGGCTCGAGGACGCCGTTCGCGTCGGACGTCGTCCCGTTCGCGGACCTGGAGTCGACGGAGATGCCGACGGGGATCCGATCCTCGCCCCGGCCGAAGACCCCCTGGGTGAAGTCGTGCCCCGGCCTCGAGTAAACCGCGACCAGGCCGCCGGCGACTTGCGCGACGCCCCCGGCGAAGACGTCGTAGGTCGTCGAGGTCGCGGATGCGACGACGAACTCCGCGCCGATCTTGCCGCCCAGACGGTCGAATCGCTGCCCGAGAACCGATCTCGCCCCGCGATAGCCGTCCCAGACGACCACGAAACTGTCGCGGTCTCCGAGCGCGACCCACGGGTACCCGTCGCCGCCCGTCGTGAACGCGCTGACCGCAAACTCGGGACCGACTTTCTCCGCGGAGGAGTTGAACCACTGGCCGGACACGACGTCGGGCGGCCCGAGCGACGAGTTGCTCCAGACCACGACGAAGTTGCCGCGGTCGTCGATCGCGACCCTGGGATCCTTCCAGTAGCCCGTCGTCGACGAGTTGATCTGAAAGGCGTCTCCGACCTTGGCGCCCGAAGCGTCGAAGCGCTGGCCGAACACCCCCGGCGGCGCGGAATTGTTCCGGCTCCAGACGGCGACGAAGTCGCGTCGCCCGGTCATCGCGAGACCGACCGGCGCCGGTGCCGTCGACGTGTCGGCCGTGACGGCGAAGGGTCCGCCCAACTTGTTGCCCGATGCGTCAAACCGCTGCGCGAAGGGACTCCAGACGCCGCCGCCGCCGAAATCGCCGTCGCCGTACCAGACGACGACGAAGTTGCCGGCGGCGTCCATCGCCGCCGACGGCTCGAACTGGACGAGCGACGTGGTCGTGTTGACCTGAAACTCGTTGCCCATCTCCACGAACGTGCCGGGCAGGATCGGGATCTTTGGCGGTTTGACGCCGAATCGCTGCCCGAAGACGCCGCTCTTCGATCCGTCCTGCCCGTAGCTGTCCCAGACGACGACGAAGTTGCCGTTCGCGGCCCCCGCGACGTGCGCCGTGTACTGATTTCCGGTGGTGTAGGTGTTGACCTGAAACAGCGCCCCGGACTTCTGGGCGGAAAAGTCGTAGCGCTGGCCGAGAACGCCGAGGTTGTCGCCGTCCGTGCCCGAAGAGTCCCAGACGACCATGAAGTGACCCGTGCCGTCGGCGGCCACCGCCGGCGCCTCGGGCAGGTTCGCGGTGTTCGTGTCGATCGGGAACTCGGCCCCGAGGGGCGGCGGCGACTGGGCCGCAAGGGCCGAGGACAGAGCGAAGCCGGCGAGCGCAGGAAGCCACGCAGCAGAGACCTTCATCGTCCTCCGGCCCCCCTCTCCGTGGAGCGCCCGGCGACTCTAGCACCGCCCCCGTGGGAAGGCACCTCCGCTATGATTCCTCTCCAGTGAAGGGACTTATCCTGTCGGGCGGCAAGGGCACGCGCCTGCGTCCCCTGACCTATACGCGCGCCAAGCAGCTCGTTCCGGTGGCGAACAAGCCGGTCCTCTTCTACGGCGTCGAGGCGATCGTGGCGGCCGGGATTCGGAAGATCGGCGTCGTCGTCGGCGAGACGCGGGCGGAGATCGAGGAGGCGCTCGGGGACGGCTCGCGCTTCGGCGCCGAGATCACTTACATTCCGCAGGAGGCGCCGCGCGGCCTCGCGCACGCCGTCCTCATCTCGGAGCGCTTCCTCGGCCGCGAGCCCTTCGTGATGTACCTCGGCGACAACGTCATCGCCGACGGCATCACGGCGCTCGTCTCCGACTTTCAGAAGCGCGGCTGCAACTCGCAGATCCTGCTCGCGCGCGTTCCCAACCCCGAGCAGTTCGGCGTGGCGGAGCTCGAGGACGGGCGCGTCGTGCGCCTGACCGAGAAGCCCAAGCATCCGAAGTCGGATCTCGCGCTCGTCGGCGTCTACATGTTCGACGAGTCGATCTTCGAGGCGGTCAAGGCCATCCAGCCGTCGGCGCGGCAAGAGCTCGAGATCACGGACGCGATCCAGTGGCTCATCGACCACGGACGAACGGTCCACCCGCACCTCGTCACGGGGTGGTGGAAGGACACGGGGAAGATCGAGGACATGCTCGAGGCCAACCGGATCATCCTCGACACGTTCGAGGCGCGCGGCCTCGATGCCGTCAACTCCGGCAGCCGCGTCGAAGGCAAGGTCGTCATCGAGCCCGGAGCGAAGGTCATCGACTCGACGGTGCGCGGGCCCGCGATCGTCGGCGCGGGCGCCGAGGTTCGGGACGCGTTCGTGGGGCCGTACACGTCGATCGGCGCCGGCTGCTACGTCGAGCGCTGCGAGATCGAGAACTCGATCCTGCTCCAGGGCTCCCGCATCGAGCGGATTCCCGGCCGCATCGCGGATTCGCTCATCGGCACCAACGCGCGCATCCACCCCGGCCAGGAGCGCCCGCGCGTGCACCGGTTCCTCATCGGAGACAATTCCGAGATCGGCATCCTGTGAAGATCCTCGTCACCGGCGGCTCCGGGTTCATCGGCTCGAACTTCATCCGGCGAGTGCTTTCCTCGCGCGTCGCGGGCGTCTCGGTCGTCAACCTGGACAAGCTGACCTACGCCGCCAACCCGGCGAGCCTCGCGGACATCGAGGGGCGGAGCGACTACCGTTTCGTCCGCGGCGACATCGCCGATCCCGAGGCGGTGCGCGCCGCCATGGAAGGGTGCTCGCACGTCGTCAACTTCGCCGCCGAGACGCACGTGGACCGCTCGCTGCTGGGCGACGCGTCGTTCATCGAGACCGACGTGCGAGGCGTCTTCGTCCTGCTGGAAGAGGCGCGCCGCCGCGGCGTCGAGCGCTTCGTCCAGATTTCGACCGACGAGGTGTACGGCACGATTGCGCAGGGCTCGTTCACCGAAGATTCGCCGCTCAATCCGCGGAATCCGTATTCCGCCTCCAAGGCCGGCGGCGACCGCCTCGCGTACTCGTACTGGGCCTCGTTCCGCGTCCCGGTCATCGTGACGCGCGCGTCGAACAACTACGGGCCCTATCAGTACCCGGAGAAGCTGATCCCGCTCTTCGTGACCAACGCGCTCGACGACGAGGCGCTGCCGCTGTACGGCGACGGCCGCAACGTGCGCGACTGGCTCTATGTGGAGGACCACGCCGAGGCGATCGACTTCCTGCTCGATCACGGCGCGCCGGGGGAGACCTACAACATCGCCGGCGGCAACGAGATGGAGAACATCGAGATCACGCGGCGCGTCCTCCGGGAGCTCGGGAAGCCCGAGTCTCTCATCCGCTTCGTGGACGACCGCCCCGGACACGATCGCCGCTACTCGCTCGACGCCGCCAAGCTCGCGCGCGCCGGCTTCACGCCGCGCACCGCGATCGCCGACGGCCTTTCCCGGACGATCCGCTGGTATCGCGATCACCCCGAGTGGTGGCGGCCCATCAAGGAAAAGGACGCCGCGTTCCGCGCCTTCTACCGGACGCAATACGGCGACCGCCTCGCGACCTCCACGGCCACGGCGAAGGAGCCGGGCTAGCCGGAGATGAGCGAGGCCGCCGTCGCCCCGCCGGAATCCGCCACCGAGGTTCTCGCCGCGCCCCGACCGCTCCTGCAGCTCCGGCGGCGCGTCCTCGTCACGGGCGCGTCGGGCATGCTCGGCAAGGACCTGTCGCCGGCTCTCGCCGCCGCGGGTTGCGACGTTTTCGCCCGGCCCCGGACCGACCTCGACATCACGTCGGCGCCGGAGGTCGCGCGCGCGTTCCGCGACACGCAGCCCGACGTCGTCGTCAATTGCGCGGCGTACACGAAGGTGGATGCCTGCGAGACCGATCCGCGAGCCTTCGAGGTGAACGCCTCGGGTGTCGAGATTCTCGCCGCCGAGTGCCGTGCCCGCGGAGTGCAGCTCGTGCAGATCTCCACCGATTTCGTCTTCGACGGGTCCAAGGCGTCGCCGTACTCCGAGGAAGACCCGACGGCGCCGCTCTCCGCCTACGGCCTCTCGAAGCGCCGCGGCGAGGAGGCCGCTCTGCGCGTTCCGACGGGGCTCGTCGTGCGCGCCTCGTGGCTCTTCGGACGCGGCGGCTGGAACTTCGTCGAGGCGATCCGGCGCCAGATCGAGGAGGGGAAGCGTGCGCTGGCCGTCGTGGACGACCAGCGCGGCCGGCCGACGGCGACGACGGACCTTTCGGAGGCCGTGCTCGCGCTCCTCGAGTCGGGCGCCGTCGGCGTCTACCACTTCGCCAACCGCGGCGCGGTGACGTGGTTCGATTTCGCGCGCGAGATCGTGGCCCTCCTCGGCCGGCCGGACGTCGCGGTCGCGCCGATCGACTCGGCGACGCTCGCGCGGCCGGCGCAGCGGCCCGCGAACTCGGTCCTCGACACCGGAAAGTACGAGCGGGTCACGGGGCGGCCGATCCGCCATTATCGTGAGCCCCTCGCGGAATACCTCTCCGGCCGCGAGATCCCGGCGGCGTGAAGATCTCCGCCTCCGAGTGGAAGCGCAAGGCGGTCCACGCCGGGATGGGCCTCTTCGCGCTCGCGCTCCGCTGGCTGACCTGGGAGCAGGCCGCGCTCTGCGCGCTCGCCGCGCTCCTCTTCAACCTGTTCGTCATTCCGCATTTCGGCCGCGGGCTCTATCGCGCGACGTCCGGGCACCGCGACGCGGGGATCGTCGCCTACCCGGCGATGGTGCTCGTCCTGGTCCTGATCTGCCGCGGGCAGTACCTCCCGATGGCGGCCGCCGTGTGGGCCATGATGGCCTTCGGCGATCCGGCCGCCTCGATCTTCGGCACGGCGTTCGGCGGCCCGACCCTTCCGTGGAATCCGGGCAAGACCTGGATCGGCCTCTTCGCGAACTGGGCGTTCGGCGGCATCGGCTCGGTCGCCGTCTTCGGGTTCACGGCGCGAGGCGTCTCGGCGCTCGCCGTCGCGATCCTCATGGGCGGCGCCGGCCTCTTCGCCTTCTTCGAGTCCGTCCGCTCGGGAATCGACGACAACCTCGTGCCGGCGCTGCCGACGCTCTTCTTCCTCGCCTGGGTCTCGCTCGCGAATCCGCCGTTTCCGACGCCGGGCCGGCCGGCGCTCTGGCTCGCGGTCCTCGTCAACGCCGGGGTCGCCGCGGCCGCCCACCGCGCGCGCGCGGTGTCGCTCTCGGGAGCCGTCGCGGGCGCCGCCGTCGGCACGGCGATTCTCGCCGCGGGCGGCGCGGGCGCCTACGCGGTGCTCTGGGGCTTCTTCGTCGCCGGCACGGTCGCCTCGCGCTGGGGATACCGGGAGAAAGCGAAACGCGGCACGGCGCAGGCGCGCGAGGGCCGGCGCGGCGCCGAGCACGTCGCCGCCAATTGCCTCCTGGCCGCTCTCATCGCGCTCCTCTCCCCGTTCCAGGCGCGCTGGGGAATCGCCTTTGCGGCCTGCTTCGCGGCGGCGCTCGCCGACACGCTCGGCACGGAGTTCGGGAGCCTCTACGGACGGCGCGCGTTCTCGCCGCTCGGCGGGGGAGACCTCGCCGTCGGCACGCCGGGCGCGGTCTCGTGGCCGGGACTCGTGGCCGCGGCCGGCGGCGCGGCGCTCATCGCGGTCGTCGGGCGGCTCGCGGGGCTCGTGCCGGCGGCGGGAATCTGGGTCGTCGTGGCCGCGGGGTTCCTGGGCGCGCTCGCCGAGAGCGCTGCGAACGATCTCGGACGCCGCTTCGGCTTCAAGCTCGATCACGAGTTCGCCAACGCGATGAACACGTTCGCGGGCGCCGCGATCGCCGCGGAGATCTGGCTGTCCCTCGCCAAGAGCGGCCTCTACCTTCCGCTCGAAGGATGAAGCGCTACCTGCGCCTCGCGCGCCCGTTCACGCTCCTGCCGCCGCTCCTCGGCATCGTCTCCGGCGCGATCTGCGCCTTCGGGTCCGCGCACGACCCGGACCCGTCGCGCCGCGTCACGTGGGCGGTGATCCTCACGGTCGCCGTCGGATCGCTGTGCGCCTCGGCGATGAACGCCGCCTCGAATATCGTCAACCAGATCGCGGATCTGGAGATCGACCGGAAGAACAAGCCCGAGCGGCCGCTCGTGACGGGAGAGGTCTCGATCGGCCGCGCCTGGGCGGCCGCCGCGGTGCTCTACGTGCTGGCGATCGTGCCCACGTGGGTCGTCGTGCCGTTTCCGTACACGACGTTCGCCCAGCGCCTCGCGGCGCCGCTGCCGCTCCACGCGGCGTTCTTCATCTATCTCGTCGGCGCGCTCGCGACGTTCGTCTACTCCTTCCCGGCCTTCGGGCGCACGAAGCGCCACTGGCTCTGGGCCAACGTCACGATCGCCGTCACGCGCGGGGGGCTGCTCAAAGTGGCCGGCTGGTCCTTCGTCGCGGCCGTCTGGAACGCCGAGGCGTGGGCGATCGGCGGCGTCTTCGCGTTCTTCCTGCTCGGCGCGACGTCCACGAAGGATTTCTCCGACATGGAGGGCGACCGCGAGCACGGGTGCATCACGCTGCCGATCCGGTTCGGCGTGCGGAAGGCGGCGAAGATGATGGCGCCGTTCTTCGTGCTGCCGTGGCTCCTGATCCCGCTCTTCGCGTACCTGCCCGACCCGGCGAATCCGGCGGAGCCGCTTCTGACCGGGAACCGGCCGCTCCTCGTCGCGCTCGGCCTCCTGCTCGCGGCGTGGGGGGCCTACGCGGCGCGGCTGCTCCTCGAGAATCCCGACGAGCTCGCATCGACCGAGAACCATCCGGCCTGGACCCACATGTATCTCCTGATGATGGCTGGTCAGGTTGGTTTCGCGCTGGCGTACCTGCTCTGAACACGAGCGGCGCGTCGCGTTCCGGCGCCGCCACCCTGGTGCCATGGCCGCCGCGCTACAATGTCTCCGACCACGACATGAATCAGAACGCGACGGCGCCGACGCTGCCGCCGCCCCGAGAGGTACCCGCCGGACACCGGGTGACCTGGAGCGGCCTGGCCCTGACGTTCTCTGAGCGGACTCTGAACGCTCTCGTGCGCGGCGCGGTCGCCGAAGTCCCGGAGTTGAACGGCCTGCGCATCCAGGTGACGCCGGGAGAGCTGGCGCTGACGGCCGTCGTGCACCGGTTCGGCGTGCCGCTGTCGGCGAAGGCGACGGTCTCGCAGCTGCGCCTCAAGGACGGCTTTCTCGCTTTCGTGCTCGACCGCGTGCAGGCGCTGTCCTTCATCCCGATCCCCGATCAGCTCCTGACGTATCTCGTCCAGAAGGCGCCGCCCGGCCTCCTCACGTATTACCGCGAGGACCGGATCATGGTCGTGAACCTGAACGACTGGATGCCGCCGGGCGTCGATCTTTCGCTCGAGCGCACCGAGTTCGGGACGGGCGAGCTGACGCTGCACTTCGCCCCGGGCTCGTACGACCTGGCGGGCCTGATCGAGCGCGTCGGGCGCGCGGAACGCGACTTCGGTCTCGACTAGTTCCTGAGGCGGCCGAGCAGCAGAGCGCCGTCGGTCTCGTAGACGTCGCCGCCGCCGTTGACGCCGGAGCCCGCCGGACGATAGCCCGCCAGCCGCTCGACGCCGGCGATGCGGCCGGCGCGCGCGAGATCCGCGAAGAGCTTCTCGCGCTCGGCGTCGATCCGCGGAGCGATGTGGTGCATGACCTCGCCGGTGTAGTGCGAGATGCCGATCGACGCGTCGTATGTCGCCGCTCCGATCCAGAGCGCCGGTTCGCCCGGCCCCGACGCGGCGCGCCAGAACCGCACGTGATGGCGGCGCCGCGGGCTGCCGCCCACGATCTGCTCGAAGCCGAGGTCCTGCGGGCGATCGCCGAGGAAGTGCGTGCTCATCGGGGCCGAGACGTACGGCTGCGCGAAGAGGACGCTCGCCGCGTCGCGCAGGCCCGAGCGAAAACTGATCGGATCGGCCTCGCACCAGCCGGCCGCGCGCATCGCGTCCCGAAGCTCCTCGCGCGTTCCGACGAAGGCGACGTTCAGCGGATCGGCCGGCAGGCGCTCGGCCGTGTACGTGACTCCGGGGATGTCGGCGGCGCCGGACTTTCTCTGGTGGTGCGACCACGCCGCAGGCACGACGACGTACGCGAACGCCGCATACGCCGGCAGCAGCGCCAGCGCCGCGGCGACACTCCGTCCCAGAAGGCGCCAACTCCGGGTCATGGGAACGGGAGGCTAGTCGAGACGGCGTGAACCGGGCGTGAACGCGAGTCTCACATTGCGCCGCCGAAGGCGTCCGGCCAGTGCGGCCGCTGGATCTGCTGCACGGCCTCGAGCACGTGCCTCGCGCCGGCCGAGGGCTCGCCGACGGCGGCGTCCGGAGCGTCCTCGCCGAGAAGGACGCGCAGACAGGCCTCGGCGGAGCGTGCGATCGCGGTCAGGTTGTAGCCGCCCTCGAGGGCGAGCACGACCCGTCCGCGCGCGAGCGGCGCGAGGCGTGCGGTCATGAGGGCGTAGCCGGCGGGAGAGATTCGCATCGCGCCGAGCGGATCACCGGCCGCGGCGTCGAATCCGCAGGAGACGAGGACGAGGTCCGGATCGAACCGTTCGGCGATCGGCAGGAGCACGCGGTCGAACGCCGCGAGGTACTCGGCGTCGCCGCAGCCCGGCGGCCAGGGCACGTTGACCGTCCGCCCGCGCGCGTCGGGCCCGCCGATCTCCTCGACCGCGCCGGTGCCCGGATAGAAGGGGAACTGGTGCGTCGAGAAGTAGAGCACGTCGGGATCGTTCCAGAAGGAGTGCTGCGTCCCGTTGCCGTGGTGCAGGTCCCAGTCGACGATGAGGATGCGCCGCGCGCCGTCGCGCCTCGCGGCGGCCGCCGCGACCGCCACGTTGTTGAAGAAGCAGAACCCCATGATGCGGTCCGCCTCGGCGTGGTGTCCGGGCGGCCGCAGCAGCGCGATCCCGTTGGCGAGCGCGCCGGAGAGGACCCGCCGCGTCAGATCCACGAGTCCGCCCGCCGCGAGCCGCGCCGCGCGGGCGGTGTCGCGGCAGGCGTACGTGTCGGGATCGAGCTGCACGAACTCGAGGCGCTCCGTCGCCGCGACCGTGGCGAGCAGGCGCTCGCCGTGGATCGCCAGGAGCTCGGCGTCCTCGGCGGGCCGCGCCGGGACGCGCTCGCAGGCGGTGAAGAGGCTCTCCCTCTCGAGCCGCGCGCGGATGGCCGTGAGGCGCTCGGGCCGCTCGGGGTGCTCGTAGGGCGCCCGGTGCGCGAGGAAGGCCTCGTCGAAGACGAGACCGGTCGGCCGATTCAGGGCCCGCGCTCCGCCATTCGTTGCAGTTGCCGCGCGAGATCGGGGCTCCGCGGACATTTCTGATCCGACGCGAGGCACTCGGCGACCGTCATGTCGCAGCCGCAGTCGCAGCAGTCGTGGGCGATTCGCTGCTGATAGTCCGTGCGCTCTTCGGGAGTCAGGCCCTCTCCCGCGAGAAGGGCCGCCCGACTCCGCGCGTCGTCGCGCGCGGGGGTCGGCGGATCGGAGCGCGCGTTGGAGGTCGCGGCGTTGCGGGCGGACGTTCGCCAGAGGAGGAAGAGCCCCGCCCCGAAGAGGATCGCGTAGGTCCCGACCAGAATGACGGCGAGACCCGGGCCGCGGTGCCGTCTCGGCGGAGGCTGTCCCTCCCCGACGATGCGGAACCGCCGGCCGGGCTCAGGCATGGACGCGGCCGAGCGCCGCGGCGAGCGCGGCGGGCGACGATACGGGAAGGTCGCAGGCGAAATCGCGGCAAACATAGGCTCGCGCACCCGCCCCGTCGCCGGCGGCGCCCCGCCCGGCGACGAGCGGGCAGACGTCGGCGAGGCTTTCCGCGGCGTCGGCGTGCGCCACGACGCGATTGAGTTCGGCGTCGTCGAAGACCGCGTCGCGCAGGCCCTCGAAGTCCGCGCGGCCGGGCTCCCCGGACAGCACGATCTCGCGAGGCGACGACGTGGCGAAATCGAGCGCGCCGAGCATCCGGGGCAGCGCGAGCGGCGCGCGGCGCAGGTAGCCGGAGCTGGCGGCGAAAATTTCCTCGGCGCGCCGGCGGTGGCGCTCCTCTCCCGTGAACGCGGCGAGGCGGAGCCAGTTCGACGCGGCGACCGAATTGGCCGATGGCGTCGCGCCGTCGTAAAGCTCGCGCGGCCGAAGGATCAGGCCGTCGTGCGCGTCGGAGGAGAGCGCGTACCCGCCGCGCGGATCGGCGAAGCGGCGGTCGAGCTCCTCCTGGAGGGCGAGGGCCGCACGGAAGTCGCGCGGGTCGAACGCCGCCTCGTAGAGGTCGAGGAGCGCCTCGGCGAGGAACGCGTAGTCGGCCGCGAAGGCCGGGATCGCAGCGTTGCCCGCGCGTTCGCGATGCAGGAGCTGCCCGTCCCGCCGACAGCGGCCGAGGATGCGGTCGGCCGCCTCGCGCGCCGCCCGCGCGTAGCGCGGCTCTCCGAGCCGACGCGCGCCGAGCGCGAAGGCGGAGATGGCGAGCGCGGTCCAGTCCGTCAGGAGCTTGTCGTCGGTCCCCGGCGGGACGCGGCGCGCGCGGGCGGCGTACATCTTCGCGCGCGCGCCGCGCAACATCTCTTCGACCCGCGCCGCGCTCATTCCGAATTCCGCCGCGAGATCCGCCGCCGTCCGGACCGCCGAGAGAACCGTCTCGCCGCCCTCGAAGTTGCCGGCCGGCGTCACGCCGAAACGCGCGCACACGAGCGGCGCGGCGTCGGCGCCCACGGCTTCGCGGACGCTCTCCGGGTTCCAGACGTAGAAGGTTCCCTCGTGGCCGCCCGAATCCGCGTCCTGCGCCGCGAAGAACCCGCCGCCCTCCGGCGTCATCTCGCGCAGCAGGTAGTCGAGCGTCTCCGCGGCGATCCGCGCGAAGTCGTCGCGCCCGAAGGCGCGCGCGGCGAGGAGATACAGCCGCGCGAGCATCGCGTTGTCGTAGAGCATCTTCTCGAAGTGCGGCACCAGCCAGCGCTCGTCGACGGAATAGCGGTGGAATCCGCCGCCGACCTGGTCGTACATGCCGCCCGCCGCCATCTTCTCGAGCGTCGTCTCGACCATCGCGCGGGCCGCGGGATCGTCCGTGCGGCGCCACCAGCGCAGCGCGAACTCGAGCCGCATGGCCGGAGGGAATTTGGGCGCGCCGCCGAAGCCGCCGTGCACCGCATCGAAGTCGGCCTCGAGCGAGCGCGCGGCCACGGCGAGGACTTCGGCCCCGACGGCCGCGCCGCCCGCAAGCCCCTGCGCGTTCTTCTCGAGGTGCGCGAGCATTTCCGCGGCGGACGTCTCGAGGTCCTCCGGGCGCTCGCGCCAGGCGCGGACCACGGACGCGAGCACCGTCGGGAATCCCGGCCGGCCCCACCGGTCCTCCGGCGGGAAGTACGTGCCGCCGTAGAAGGGCCGGCGGTCCGGCGTCAGGAAGAGGGAGAGCGGCCAGCCGCCGGTGCCGGTCATCGCCTGGACCGCCGCCATGTAGACGTCATCCACGTCGGGCCGCTCTTCGCGATCGACCTTGATCGACACGAAGTCGCGGTTGAGCGCCTCGGCGATCCGCGGGTTCTCGAACGATTCGTGCTCCATCACGTGGCACCAGTGACAGGTCGAGTAGCCGATCGAGAGGAAGATCGGCTTGCCTTCCGCGCGGGCCTTCGCGAACGCTTCCTCGCCCCACGGGTACCAGTCCACCGGATTGTCCTTGTGCTGGAGAAGGTAGGGACTGGACTCCGAGGCGAGCCGGTTCGGCACGGAAAGAGGCTATCAGCTCTCAGCGGCATCGGATCAGCTGTCAGCTATCAGCTGTCAGCTATCAGCCGGAACGTAGGATGCACTCTGGCTGAGAGCTGATAGCGGAGAGCTGAGAGCTACCGCGCCTGCGCCGTGATCGTCACCTCGTTCTCGCCGTCCTGCACGCGCACGAGGTCGCCGGGCCCGAGCTCGTCGAGCCGTTTCAGAATCTCCTGGATCGAAATGTCCTTCTGGCCGGAGAGACTCTCGACGATGGACTTCGGCAGGCGCACGGTGACTTTCTTGTCCCAGTCGTCTTTGATCGTGACCTCGAGCGCGGCGCCGTCGGCGGTGACCTCGATCTTCTTTCCGTCCCGCTCGATGATCCCGGGGTTGCCGGGGGAGCTCTGCGCCGCGGCGTCGAGGATGTCCTTTCCGGAGATCTCGCCCTTGCCCCAGTCGGAGTCCCAGTTTCCGCTGACGCTGCGGAGCGGCGCGAACGAGGCGATGCGGGCGAGCACCGACATGGGGATCTTGAAGGAGACGTGCTTGCGCGAGGTGCCTTCCTGTTTGCGGATGTCCACCACGAAGTCCCGAACGTGCCGATACTCGCGCGGCGCCCGGGCCCAGAAAGCCCAGACCATCGCGACGAGGACCACGATCACGAGCCCGAGGACGACCGCCCGGACTTCCTTCATAAACCTCTCTCCTCTCGGTCCCAACGCAAACCGGCCCGGAATGTTCCGGGGGAGCCCCGTCCGCGCCGCCGACTGTGATATTTTTTCCCAGTCCGGACGGCCGGAAAAGGCCCGCGTTTCCGGGCGAATAGCGAGATCATGCCCCACTTCATCACCGACACGTGCATCGGCTGCGGGGTCTGCGAGATCAAGTGCCCGACGCACACCATCACGGGCGATAAGAACGAAAAGTACGTCATCCACGCCGACCGCTGCATCGACTGCTCGGTCTGCGCCCGCTACTGCCCGGTTTCCTGCATCCAGGACCACAAGGGCCTGCTCGTCGAGAAGGTCAAGCCGCGGGACATCCCGAAGGCCATCGTGGACCGGGACCTCTGCACCGGCTGCGAGTTTTGCATCGACATCTGCCCCTTCGACTGCATCTACCTGATCGACGACCCGCTTCACGAGACGTTCCACAAGATCGCCGAGGTGGACGCCGGACCCTGCGTCTCGTGCCGCCTCTGCGAGACCGTCTGCGAGAAGGACGCGATTTTCGTCCCCAACCCGATCACGCAGGCCAAGCGGTACCTCCCCGTCCTGTGACCGAAGATCCGCCGCGCGAGGGCCCGCCCTCCCCGGACGAGGAGGCTGCGGCGGGCGGCCGCGGCACGGCCTTTCGATTCTTCCTGCTGCCGCTCCTCGTCGTCGGGACGGCCGTCGGGGTCTTCTGGATCTTCTCCCGCATGACGTTCGAGCGGCGATCGCCGGCCGACTACCTCCAGGAGGTGCGGGGCGGCACGGCGAACCGGCGCTGGCAGGCGGCCTTCGAGCTGTCGCGGTCGCTGCCGAACCTGGAGGCGCCCGAACGCGAGGCCCTCGCCGCCGAGACGCTGCGCATCTTTCAATCGCTCTCGCCGACGCGTCCCGACGACGTGCCCGTCCGGCGGTATCTCGTGCTCGTCCTCGGCAAGCTGTCGGACCCCGCGGCGGTCGAGCCGCTCCTCGCCGCGACGAAGGATCCGGACGCCGACACGCGCCTTTACGCCGTCTGGGCGCTCGGGAAGCTCGGCGACGCGCGCGCGCTGCCCGTCGTCACCGAGGCGTCCCTTTCCGAGGACGCCGGGATGCGCAAGATGGCGGCCTATGTCCTCGGCCAGTTTCACGACCGCGCCGCGACGCCGCGGCTCGAGGTCCTTCTCGGCGATCCCGTCGCCGACGTGCGCTGGAACGCGGCGATCGCGCTGGCCTCGCTCGGCGACGCCGCGGGCCTGGAGGTGCTGCGTTCGATGATCGACCGGGACGCGCTCGGGCGGCAGGCGGCGCTGACCGCGGATCAGGCGGAAACGGCGATGGTCGGCGCCGCGAAAGCGCTCGCGCTGCTTCGCGACGAGGGGAGTCGTGCGCTCCTCGAGAAGGCCGCGAAGAACGACCCGAACCTGCGCGTGCGCGCCGCCGCGCGCGACGCGCTCGCCGCGATCGGAAACCGTCCTTGAGCGGCGGCGGAACGATTTGGTAGGCTGAGGGTTCAGGAATGTCCACGCCGGAGCGACAGATCGAATCTCCGCCCGACGCCGACGTCACGCCCGACGGGGTGACGCGGCGCTCCGCCCTCAAGTGGATGGCGCTCGCGTGGGTCGGTTTCGCGGCCGCGACGGCCGCCGGCCTGACCGCCACCGTGCGGTTCCTCTTCCCGAACGTCCTCTTCGAGCCGCCCACGCGGTTCAAGGCGGGCGATCCCTCGACCTACGCCCCGGGCGTGGACGAGCGCTGGAAGGAAAAGTTCGGCGTCTGGATCGTCCGCAACACGGACTCCATCTACGCGCTCGTGGCCGTCTGCGTGCACCTGGGCTGCACGCCCAACTGGCTGCCGGCGCAGAACAAGTTCAAGTGTCCCTGCCACGGGTCGGGCTACTACGTCTCGGGGATCAACTTCGAGGGCCCGGCGCCGCGCCCCCTCGAGCGCGCCGAGATCACTCTCTCGCCGGACGACGGCCAGATCGTCGTGGACAAGGCGACGCGTTACCTCTACGAGCGGGGCCAGTGGACCGACTCGAAGGCGTTCATCAAGCTGACGTGAAGCTCCCGCCCCGAATTCCCTGACCGGAGGACCGATTGGAATCTCGCTGGCGTCAAATACAGAACTCGATCGTCGCGAGCCAGCTCTGGAAGTCCATCTTCCGGGTCGGCATCCCGAACACGAACCGCAAGCGCGTGCTCGCGATGCTCGGCAACGTCGTCCTGCACCTGCATCCGGTCAAGACCCGCAAGTCCGGCGTCAAGATGCGCTACACGTGGTGCGCCGGCGGCATCACGTTCTTTCTCTTCCTCGTCCTCACGTTCACGGGCCTGCTCCTGATGTTCTATTACCGGCCGACGGTCGAGTACGCGTTCGTGGACATCCTCGA
Organism: Thermoanaerobaculia bacterium; assembly: GCA_035498835.1. Lineage (GTDB taxonomy): Bacteria > Acidobacteriota > Thermoanaerobaculia > UBA5066 > Gp7-AA6 > DATBFU01. The sequence continues at coordinate 67,648 of DATJZU010000026.1, read as the reverse complement.
CCTGCGCGAGCAGGTTCCCTTCGGGATCATGCGCGAGGTGCACCGCTGGGGCGCTCACGCGATGGTGATCTCGGTCTGGATCCACATGTTCCGCGTGTTCATGACCGGCTCGTACAAGCCGCCGCGCGAGTTCAACTGGGTCATCGGCGTCATCCTGCTCGTGCTGACGCTGCTCCTCTCCTTCACCGGCTATCTGCTGCCCTGGGACCAGCTCGCGATCTGGGCCATCACGGTCGGCTCCAACATGGCCTCGGCGACGCCGTTCATCGGGCTGCAGGGCCCGGGCACGGGGCTCCTCAAGATCGGCGACATCCCGCTCGTGACGTCGACCAACGACGCGCGATTCGGCCTGCTCGGCGGCCGGTTCGTCGGTGCGGGCGCGCTGCTGCGGTTCTACGTGTTGCATTGCGTCGGGATCCCTCTGGTGGCCGCATTCCTCATGGCGGTCCACTTCTGGCGCGTCCGGAAGGACGGAGGGATCTCCGGCCCCGTATGACGTCGCTCGCGCTTCGCTCGGGATCTGCGCCCATCGGGCGGAGCGCAGCACAAGTCCGTTCCCGCTCGATTGCGCCCTTCGGGCGCACCGGCGCTCGGCCCGGCCGAAGGGCCTCGACCGCTCGCCTGATCTCTCGCTCGCGCCTCCCGCGGCGCGAGGCTCCTCCCTCGATGACCTCGGGAGACTCCTCGGGCCGCGACGTGGTCGGACACGCGGAGGTCTCCCGGTGAACCCAATCAGCCTCCTCAAGAGCGCCATCAACTTCCTGTCGGCGCCGCAGTACCTCGTCACGGCCATGCTGATCGGCCTTCTCGTCGGCATCCGGTGGAAGTTCCTCTGGTCGAAGAAGGGCGGCCTGATGCTGCTCGCCCTCATCGCGGGCGGGATCGGACTTTCGTACCTCGACCCGAACTTCAACGCCGTCGCGACGCTGCCCGACAACGTGCCGATCGTCGGCATGATCTTCCTCGTCGGCTTCTTCTTCTGGTTCGCGATGAACCAGGCGTACGAGAACGACCGGCGCACCGCCGCGGGGCTGCCCACGATCGAGGCGGAAGACTCGTCGCAGAAGGTCTTCTCGTGGCCCGACCTCGTTTACGTCGAGCTGATCTGCCTCGTCCTCGTGACGGCCGTCATGATCATCTGGTCGATCTACCTCAAGGCGCCTCTCGAAGAGCCCGCCAACCCGACCGACTCGCCGAACCCGGCCAAGGCGCCGTGGTACTTCCTCGGCCTCCAGGAGATGCTCGTCTACTTCGATCCCTGGCTCGCCGGCGTCGTGCTTCCGTCGCTCATCATCGTCGGCCTCATGGCGATCCCGTACATCGACACGAACCCGAAGGGGAACGGCTACTTCACCTTTCGCGAGCGCAAGTGGGAGATCACGATGTTCCTGACGGGGTTCATCGTGCTCTGGTGCACGCTGATCGTGCTCGGCACGTTCCTGCGCGGGCCGAACTGGAACTTCTTCGGGCCTTACGAGTTCTGGGACGTCAACAAACTCGTGCCGCTGAACAACATCAATCTGTCGGAGATCATCTGGATCCGTCTCTTCCAGAAGCCGCTGCCGAACTTCTGGCTCTGGCGCGAGATCTTCGGTCTCGCGATCGTGGGCTTCTATCTTTTCGCCCTGCCGCTCCTCCTCTCGCAGACGCTGCTCCGCCGGTTCTTCGAGAAGATGGGCATGGTCCGCTACATGATCGGCGTGTCGCTCCTTCTGACCATGATGGCCCTGCCGATCAAGATGTACCTGCGCTGGATCTTCAACCTGAAGTACATCGTCAACATCCCCGAGTTCAGCTTCAACATATGAATCAAGCGGTCAGCTGTCAGCCATCAGCCGTCAGCCAGACGGCGCCCGCTCGTTTCCAGCTGACAGCCGAAAGCTGATAGCCGATAGCTATGCCACGTAAGCCCCCCGCCGAACCAATCGATCACCACTACAACATCCCGAAGCTGAACCGCGTCTTCTTCGCGGCCGGCATCGTGCTGACGGTGATCTTCATCGGAATGGTGATCTCCGACTACACGCGGGACTGGAAGACGATCCAGCGCATCTTCATGCGCATGGACGCGCGCAAGACGCGCGAAGCCGCGCTCGCGGCGCGCCAGAAAGCCTACGGCCAGGAACGTCAGAAGCTCCTCGGGGACCTCCGCGCGGCCCGCACCGAGGTCGCCAGCCGCCAGAAAGAGCTCGACCGGCTGAACGCGAAGCTGCGCGACCTCAACCCGAAGATCTACCTCGCCGACCAGCAGGCCAAGTTCTCGAAGGCCTCCTTCGACGCGGCGCTCTACAAGTACGAAGACGCGCTCGCCAACAAGCCGAAGGCCGCGCCCGGAGCCCGCAAGGAGCTCGACAAAATCCGCGCGGACCTCGCCGCCGCGAATGAGCGTCTGGCCGAGCGCAAGCGCGAGGAATCCCAGCTCAACGAGGAGATCAAGCAGATCACGGCCAAGCAGGACGAGGCGCGGGCGTCGATCGAGAAGCTGTCCGCGGATTTCAAGCTCTCGCGGCAGAAGTTCGAGAGTCTGAAACAGGACGCCCTCTTCCGGCTGCGTAACTCGCCGATCCTCGACATGGTCAACCCGTCGCTGCGCGTGCAGCAGGTGCAGCTGCCCGAGCACTTCAACGACGTCAACTTCATGCGCATCCCGCGCGTGGATCGTTGCGCCACATGCCACGTCGCGGCGGACCGCCGCGGGTTCGAGGAGGCCAAGAACGCGGTCTTTCGGACGCACCCGTCGCTGAACCTGATGGTCGGCAGCGAGTCGCCGCATCCCTACGGCTCCTTCGGCTGCACTCCGTGCCACGGCGGCCGCGACCGCGCCTCGTCGTTCTGGTCGGCCGGCCACTCGCCCGAGACGGAGAAAGAGGCGGCGCGCTGGGAGAAGGACTTCGACTGGCGCTTCGACAAGTTCAACGAAATGCCGATCCTCCCGATGAAGTACACGGAGGCCGGCTGCTATCGCTGCCACGCCGAGGAGACGAATTTCCCAGACGCGCCGCGGCTCGACGCCGGCATGAAGACGATCGAGGCCCTCGGCTGCTGGGGCTGCCACCGCATAGAGGGTCTCGAGAAGCAGGGCCTGCCGAAGGTGGGGCCGTCGCTCGAGAAGATCGCCTCGAAGGTGTCGTCGATCGACTGGGCGACGCGTTGGGTGATGAACCCCGCCGCCTTCCGGCCGAACACGAAGATGCCGACGTTCTTCTATCTGGAGAACTTCGTGAACGTCTCGGGGCCCACGCCGCCCACGGCCGCGCAGCAGCGGATGAATGCCGTCGGCCGCGTCGAGAACGACGCCATGGTGAACTCGATCGTGGCCTACCTCGCCGCCAGGTCCAAGCGGGTGGCGATCGAGCCGGCGCCCGGGCACGGCGACGCGGCGCGCGGCGAGAAGCTCCTCGCGAGCCGCGGCTGCTTCGGCTGTCACCTCGTCGATCCCCACGCGCAGCGCGACCTCGTCGGCACCTACCGGCAGTTCGGTCCGAATCTCGCGGGCGTCGGCTCGAAGACGTCCCGCGACTGGATCTATCGCTGGATCCTGGACCCCAAGGCCTGGAATCCCGACACCAAGATGCCGAACCTGCGCCTCTCGAACGAGGACGCGCTCGACATCGCGGAATACCTCTCGACCTTGAAGGCGCCGGCTGCGTTCGACGCGATGCCGCTCCCGAAGACGGACCCCGCGACGCTCGACCGCATGGGCCTCTACTTCGAGATGGCGACGAAGACGGTCTTCGACGCGAAGGCGGACCTCGCGAAGATGGATCTCCCGGCGAAGGAGGTCTACGTCGGCGAGAAGCTCATCGCGTACTATGGCTGCTTCGCCTGCCACCAGATCCCCGGCTTCGAGGACGCAAAGCCGATCGGGACGGAGCTTACGGAAGAGGGGTCGAAGGCCGTCCACCGCCTCGACTTCGGCTTCGTGCACCTGACGCACACGCGCCAGGACTGGTTCCGCGCGAAGCTCAACAACACGCGCCTCTTCGACCGCGACCGCGCGCGCGGATGGGAAGAGAAGCTCAAGATGCCGCTCTTTCGGTTCTCGCCGAAGGAGCTCGACGACGTCACGACGGCGGTGCTCGGCTTCCAGAAGCTGAACGCCTCGGCCGCCGCGAAGAAGGAGCTCAACTCCGACGAGGTCGCGATCGAGCGCGGCCGCCGCATCATCAAGAACCACAACTGCCAGGGCTGCCACGTTCTCGAGGGATATGGCGGCTCGTTCCGGTCCCTCGTGGCCGACCCGTCGCTCGCCCCGCCGATCATCCAGGGCGAAGGCGCGAAGACGCAGAGCGACTGGCTCTTCGCGTTCCTGAAGGCGCCGAAGACCGGCCAGATCCGGCCGTGGCTCGAGGTCCACATGCCGACGTTCGGCTTCTCGACCGACGAGCTCAACGACCTGACGCGCTATTTCGCGGCGCTCGACCGCGCGCGCTATCCGTTCGACGCGGGCGACTACGTGACCGATCCCAAGATCTGGCAGGCGGGGCGCAAGACCTTCGAGTTGCTGCGCTGCAAGCAGTGCCATCCGCGCAACGAGCAGGAGATGAACGCGCCCGGCGTCGACCGCGCGAGCCTCGCGCCGAACCTCCAGATGGCCTCGTCGCGCCTGCGGCACGACTGGATCAACGATTGGATCCGACGGCCGGACGAGTGGATGCCGGGCACGCGCATGCCGACGAACTTCCCGGTCGGCGACGGCGGCCAGCGGACCTCTCCGATCGCCGGCATGTTCGACGCGCCGGCCTTCGCGAAGGACCGGCAGGAGTACGCCCAGATCCTGGGCGGCGACGCCGAGGCGAAGGCCTTCCTCTCGAACCCCGATGCCATAACGAAGGCGCTGCGCGATTACGTGTGGTCGGTCGGCGTCAACGGCGGTACCGCCCCGGTCGGGGCCTCGCCGGCTCCCGCGCCGCCGACGTCGCGCGCCGCGCGGCCGGCCGGCGGTGCGCGTCCGCGCGAGGCCGGAGCTCCGTAGAGCGGGCGCGCCGTGCCCCTCGACTCCTCGGCGACCCTCTTCTACACGAGCCTCGCGATGTCCGCCGCCGCCGTCGTGGTGTTCCTCTGGCTGATCCGCGAGCCGCGGAAGGATCGCGAGAAGCGGAACTCCAATCGCCCGTAGCTGCGGCCCTCGAGGCCGCGCGCCACGGCTCTACGACGCCAGCAGCTGCTCGATGCGCTTGCGGACCTCGGGGTCGTCCCAGGAGACGGCGCCGGGCACCCGCTCGAGGACGCGTCCGTTCGCGTTGACGATGTACGTCTCCGGGTACTGCACCGTCCCGAACCGCTTCGCGGCCGCGGCGCCGGGGTCGATGTAGATCGGCAGGTTGTTCGGGCTCTTCGCGGAGAACGCGTCGATCGTCTTCCAGTCCTTGTCCACCGACACGGCGTAGAGGGCGACGTCGCTCCGGCTCCGGTACTTGTCCCAAAACCGCGAGAGCGCCGGGATCTCCTCGACGCACGGCGGGCACCACGTCGCCCAGAAGTGGATCACGAAGATCTTGCCCTTCAGCTTCGAGAGGTCGGTCGTCTTGCCCTCACGATCCTTCACGATGAGATTCGGCGCGGCCGACAGGAAGGCGAGCGATCCCGAGGGCGACGGCGGCGGCGCCAGCGACTTGACCCAGACGACGCCGACCGACGCGAGGGCCACGCCGAACGCGAGCGCGAGGAGCGTGCGGGTCTTCACGCGGCGATCCTCCGCCGCCCGACCGGGCACGCCTCGCGCGCCAGGCACTCGCCGCAGCGCGACTGCCGCGGGCTCTTGCGGCAGATGCCGAAGATGCCGACGCGGCACAGCGCGTAGTCGAAGCGCACCGGATCGGCCGGATCGAACCGGGCGAGCCGCCGCGTGATCTGACGCGCCGCGGTCCAGTCGGCGGTCTTCCGCCGCGTCAATCCCAGGCGCCGCGAGACGAGGTGGATGTGCGTATCGGTCGGGACGATCAGGCGGCTCGCCGGGATGCCGGGCCACAGGCCGAAGTCGAGGCGGTCGCGCCGCACCATCCAGCGCAGGTACAGGTTCCAGCGCTTGCAGGCGGAGCCGGAGGCCGGGTCCGGGAAGAAGAACCGGACGGGGGAGTCCTCGGGAAGCTCCCGGCGGCCGAGCGCCGGGCGGTAGTCGAGGCGGACCAGCTCCTGCGTCACCCGCGACACCATCGCACCGGCATCGGCGTCCTCGGGGCGGAAGCGCGCCTCGAAGAAGGCGCGGACGGAGCCCGCCTCCTCGCGGACGCGCGCGATGGCCTGGAAGAGCGCCGCGGCGTCCAACGGGCCGTGGAAGCGGTGGCGGAAATCTCTCAGACGCTCCCCCGCGAAGGCGCGGAAGTCGTGGATCTCGCCGAGCGCCCGCGCCGGCCGCGGCCCGAGCGCCGCGAAGAGCTTCGAGACGTTGGCGCGGATCGTCTCGACCCGCCCGTACGCGAACGCCGACGCGATCCAGCCGGCCACCTCGAGGTCTTCGGGCTCGCGGTACGGCGCGAGGAGACCGATCGGATCGCTCGACGCCGTCTCCGGTCCATAGGTCCGGTAGAGGCCTTCGAGGCGTTCGCCGAGCAGGCGCTCGCGGGGCGAGAGGTCCACGTCCGGATTCTGCCATGATTGACGCGATGAAGGCTCCGGCACGCGAGAAGGCCGTTCTCGTCGGGATCGCCTCGCGCGGCGTGCCGCGCGCCGTGGCCGAGGAGCATCTCGACGAGCTCGAGCGGCTGCTCGACACCGCGGGCGGCGTCGAGGTGGCGCGGTTCGTGAAGGAGCGCTCGGCGCCCGATCCGGCGACCTTCGTGGGGAAGGGCGCCGTCGAGGAGATCGGCGCCGCCGCGGCGGACGAGCGCGCGAAGCTCGTCGTCTTCGATGAGGAGCTGACGCCGGCGCAGACGCGCAACCTCGAGAGGCAATGGGACGGCGTGCGCGTGCTCGACCGCCCGGGCCTCATCCTCGAAGTCTTCGCTTCGCACGCTCGGACGCGCGAGGCGCGAACGCAGGTCGAGCTCGCGCGGCTCCAGTACCTGCTGCCGCGGCTCGCGGGCCGCTACGAGCGCCTGTCCGGCCTGCGCGGCGGCATCGGGGCGCGTGGGGGAGCCGGCGAGCAGAAGCTCGAGCTCGACCGCCGGCGGATCCGCGACCGGATCGCGCGGCTGCGGCGCGACCTGGAGAAGATCGAAACGGCACGCGAGGTCCGGCGGCGCGGACGCAAGGACCGCTACCACGTGGCGATCGCCGGTTACACGAATGCCGGCAAGACGACGCTCTTCAACCGGCTCACGCAGGCGCGCGAGTACGCCGCGGATCGGCTCTTCGCGACGCTCGACTCGCGCGCCGCCCACGGCGTCTCGCCGGCGCTGCGCGACGTCGTGTTCCTCGACACGGTCGGATTCGTTCGGAAGCTGCCGCCCGGGCTCGTCGCGTCGTTTCGCTCGACGCTCGCCGAGATCCGCGACGCCGATCTCGTGCTGCAGGTGCTCGACGCGTCCTCGCCGCGCGTGGACGAAGAGCGGCGCGTGGCTTCGGAGGTTCTGGCCGAGCTCGGCGTGCCCGAAGAGAAGATCCTGGCGGTCTGGAACAAGCGCGATCTACCCGGCGCGCTCGGGCCGGCCGGCGCCGTGCGCGTGTCGGCCGCGACGGGAGCGGGCATCGGCGATCTCGAACGCGCGATCGCGTTGCGCGCGCGGCCGGAGACGGCGCGCATGCGCCTCGCGATTCCCTACGCGGACGGCCGTGCCATCTCGGCGGTGCGCGCGCGGTGCCGCGTGATCGCCGAGGAGGACCGCGGCGACGCGCTCGTCCTCACCGTTGCGGGAGAGCGGGCGCGCCTCGGAGCGCTGTCGCGTTATCTCGTCGGAGAGGCCAGAGACGCCGCGGCGGCAGGGGTCTGAGACGCCGCCCGGGATGCGCCAGAAAGACAACGGGGGAAGCCTTTCGACTTCCCCCGTTGCCGGAACTCCCATGCCGGCACTCTCAATTGCCGTAAGGTAATATCAAGACGCGTACCAGGGAGCTCACGAAGACTCGATCTATACGGCTCAAGAGCTTGCGTCGGAGTCGCCGCAGCCGAGCGGCAATCCGAGGCAGCTTCCAACGTGCGTTTCCGACAAATTTTGTCCGATTCGGTGTGCGATGGGAGGCGGAATGCGATCGGTTCGGTTGGCGGCGGCGATCCTGGCGGCAGTCTTCGCGCTCTCGGGGGTCGCGTGCGGAAAGAAGAAGAGCCACGCGGCGCACGGGACGGCCGCGACTCCCGCTCCCGCTCCTCCGACTCCCGACACGACGCCGATCGCCAGACTGCGGACGCCCGCCGGGTGGCTGCTGCTGAAGCCGGAGCATTCTGCCGCGACCCCGACGCCCGCCGCCGCGCCCGCGGGGAATTCCAAGTCGTGATCGAGGCGTCCCCGCGTCCGCGTCCTTCAGAAGAGCCCGAGCGGCGAAACGCCGAGAAGCCCGCCGAGCGCCGCCCCGAGCGGGTGTGTCCGACCTGCGGGGCGGCGCTCCTCGAGCGAAAGTGCAAGCTTCTCTGCCCGGATCCCTCCTGCGGGTACTACATGTCCTGTTCCGACTTCTACTGACCCGAGGCGGGCACCACCGTCGGGCCCGCCGCGAGCGGGCTCGGCCGCTCTTGTTCTCGCTTCATCTCTCCCACGAGAGCGCCCTCGGAGTGCTCGTACCACACTTGCGAGAGGACGTGGCCGCCGCCGCGCTCGTCGAAGAGGAGATAGGCGGACGCGGGCGCCACCGTTCGCGGGTCCTTTTCGAGAGGCGTCAGGATCTGAACGAAGCAGCCGTCGCCGGAGTCATCATCGCGAATCGTCAACGTGTGATCGTTCCAGTCGACGGCCATCGTGTACTCGCCGGCCGGAAGTTCGGCCGCGCCGGCGGTGAAGTCGAACGGCACGTCCGCTTTGACGAGCTCTTGAGCGCGCGCGGTCGCAGCCATCGCCGCGAGTCCGAACGCCATCACCAGGGGAACGAGAGTGATCTTTCCGAGGAACCTCATGATCATTGCCTCCATCGAGGGAGACGGAGGCATTGTTCCCTCGGTTACAGGGAGTCGATGAACGGACGGTGAATCGGCCGCGCGCGCTCCGTCGACGAGGAATTCCTGTGTCGGGAGCGAGGTTCGAATCTCGTGGGTGGTGTTCGTGTGCGCGCGGCGCGCGATTCAAGATTCGCGTCGGCCAGCTGTCTCATCATCAGGAGCCGCGACGCGATCGGCGTTCGGTATCTCGTCGAGCGGCCGCGTCACTCGAGCTCGCCGGAGCGTAGCGACGAGAGGACCAGGGCCGCGGTCGAGGACGGTTCGCCGAGCCGCGGCTCGCTGCCCGCAGGGCAGATCGCGAGCGAATCGAAGGCGACGGTTTGGTGGAGCCGAACGGGATCGAGGCTTTCGGCTGCGGCGGTCGCTTGGCGCCACGCCGCGTCGATCGATTCCGCCGCGCGAAGAGGCGCGAAACGACCGGCAGCCGAGAGTTTTGGATCGAAGGGAGCCTCAGGGCATTTTGTATCGTTCGCGGCGCGACGAGTCTCCGCGAAGTAACCGAGCGGAGGAGCCTTGCGCCGCGGGAGCCGGAGCGTAGGGAGCGATCAGGCGCTTGGTCGAGCTCCTTTGAGCGAGCCAAGCGCCGGTGCGCCAGAGGCGCAGATCGCGAGCGAAGCGAAGGCGACGGTTTGGTGGAGCTGAACGGGATCGAACCGTCGACCTCCTGAATGCCATTCAGGCGCTCTCCCAAACTGAGCTACAGCCCCACGCGAGAGGGCGCGAAGAATAGCACGGCCGCCGGACGAAGGGAAAGCGAGGCGCGGCCAATCGGATCACGCGGTCAGGTCAGCGCGATGAATGCCTTCGGGTCGCTCCATTGGCCGCGCTCGTAGAGGAATCGGACCGCCTTGTCGACCACGATCTGTCCGTCGTCGGGGGAGAGCGTGATCTCCGCGCGCTCGAGCGGGCGAGGCGTCGGGCCCTCGAAGTTGATTCCCGAGACGTAGTAGCCGGATCCGTGGCAGGGGCACTTGAACTTGTTCTGCGCCGGGAGCCAGTTTGGGGTGCACCCCAGGTGCGTGCAGACGGCGACGAGCGCGTAGATCCTGTCGGTGTTTCGCACGATCCACACGCCGAACTTCTCCTTCCAGCGTTCGTCGACGCCGATGCCGTAGCTCGACGGATCGCCGGCTTTGAATCGCGTCGGGGGCTCGAAGAGGACGTTCGGAAAGAGGAAACGGACCGTCGCGGTCAGGCCAACAGCCATCGCTGCGGTGAAGCCGATCCATGCCAGGGCCATCCACTTGAGCGCGGACCGGCGGTCCATCGCTTCGGTCCGCACGACATCGGCCGCGGCCGTCGCGTCGCGATTGGCCGGTTCGTCCGCCACGGCGGCTTGCCGCACGATCTCTTCTTTCGGGATGGCGCTCACGATCCCCTCGCGAGTTCCAACACGTTTTCGGGCCGCCGGATTTCGAGGAGAGGGCGCGCTCGAAATATATATCGTAATACGATATGTTATCGGAATGGCAAAGGAGGCGTAGATGACGACGCGGTTGCGGGTCGTCTCCGTGGCGCTGGCCGCGGGCCTGACCTGGGGATTCGGGGTCTTGCTTCTCGGCTGGGTGTCCGGCGGGGGCTGGGGAGGGCGCCTCGTCGATGTGCTGTCCAGCGTGTACGTCGGCTACGCTCCGACGTTCCTGGGCGGTCTCATCGGCGGAGCCTGGGCCTTCGTGGACGGGTTCGTGGCCGGGCTCGTTCCGGCCTTTTTCTACAATGCTTTCGCCGGGCCGCGTTCGGAGCCCGTGTCGATCCTGAAGCAGACCGAGCAGCCCGCGCACTGAACCGGGACGGCGGAGCGGGCTTCCGGGCCGCTAGCCCTTCCGGCCGCTTGGAAGGGGCGGAAGAAACGCCTGCCCGAGCTGCTCGATCGTGCCGAAGTGCTCGGCGGCCAGCCGGGAGAGCAAGCGGGCGCCGCGCCGCGTCGTCTCGACGAGCACGCGCCGCCGGTTTCCGGGGTCGCGGCGGCGCCGGACGAGCCCGGCCCTCTCGCACCGGTCCACGAGGCCCACGGCGCTCTGGTGCTTGATCTGGAGCTTCTCGGCGAGCTCGGAAATGCCCGGCGCGCCGTCGGGAGACCCGCGGACGAAGAGAAGCAGCTGATATTGGGTCGGGGAGACGCCCGCCTTTCTCGTGAAGTGTTCGGACGCGTGGAGGAATCGGCGCAGGGCCTGGCGCCATTCCGCGAGGGCCTTGTAGTCCGCGTCTCCGAGTCTCTTCACCACCCGCCCTCCCCGCGCGATCCGGCCGTCGGTCGAGGTATCTTCACATATCGTGTTACGATTCGTCGTGGCCGCATGACCCCCATTTCCGCGCGCGCCTCCGGCGGAATGCGAGCGGTCGGAGACCGATACCCGAGTTGAAGTTCCTCTCGACGAATCCGGGGGGTGACCCCGAGACGCCGCGCCTCGAGACCGAGAACCGCTGGTACACGGAGCACACGGCGCTCCTGATCAGCACGCTCAAGTGGGCTCTTCTCGGGGCGGTGGCGGGGCTCTGCGTGGGTCTGGGGACGCGCGCGTTTCTCTGGGCGCTCGCGGCCTCGGGAAGACTCGTCGGGCGCATCCAGATGGGCCCGTTGCCGTACTACTTCCTGCTTCCTCTCGCGCTACCGATCTGCGTGTGGCTCATCCGAACCTTCGCGCCGACCGCACGCGGGCACGGCACGGAAGCGGTCATCGCCGCCGTGCATCAGAGATCCGGGAAGATCGACGTGAAAGTCGCGCCGATCAAGCTCCTCGCGACGGTGTTGACTCTCGCTTTCGGTGGTTCCGTCGGTAAGGAGGGGCCGTGCGCGCAGATCGGCGCCGGGATCGCGAGCCTCTTCGCCGACGTGTTGCGCTTGAACGACGAGGATCGCCGCCGGCTGGTCATCTGCGGCATCGGTGGCGGGTTCGCCGCGGTCTTCGGCACGCCGGTATCGGGAGCTCTGTTCGGCATCGAGGTGCTGTACCTGGGCCGGATCGAGTACTCCGTCTTCTTTCCCTGTCTCGTGTCCGGAATCGTCGCCCACCTCGTCTGCGGCGTGCACGCTCCGGTGCCCGCCATACATCAATCCATTGCCCAATTCCGTCAGAGCGAGATCGTCCTGATCGCTATCGCGTTCGGTGCCTTCTTCGGCCTGGCGGCTCTCATCCTGATCGAGACGATGCGCGCGCTGGAGAAGGGGCTCCACCGCTTTCAGGGTCATCCTTACGCGGTCGCCTGCGCGGGAGGGATCTTCCTCGCGCTCTTCTATCAGGCCGCCGGCGCGCAGTACGCGGGACTCGGCGTGGAGACGATCGAGGCGGCGCTGTCGGGCACCGCGCAGATCGCCGTCCTGGCGTTTTTGTGGAAGATCGTGGCGTCATCGGTGACGCTCGAAGTGGGCGGCAGCGGGGGAATCGTGACCGTCCTCTTCTTCATCGGGGCCTCGAGCGGCGCGGCGCTCGCGCGCGTCTTTCATCTGCCGGTCGGAGCGCTCGCGGCGTTCGGGTTCGTCGCCGTCGTGGCGGCGGCGGCCAATACACCGATCGCGGCGGCCGTCATGGGGATGGAGCTGCTGCCGACCGATCTGGGCGTGTACGCGGCCCTCGCGGCGGCGACCGCGTTTCTCATCGTGGGCCACCGCAGCGTGTATGCGAGTCAGAAGATCGGACTGTCGAAGTCCGCGGGTCTCGACGTGCGCATGGACGTTCCGATCGGCGAGCTGACGCGATCCGGCGTTCGGGTCCGGCAGGGCAGCCTGACCGAATGGGTCCTGCGCCGTTCGAGGCCGCGCGCCGACGTCGCCGAACCGCCGGAGAGCTGACGTCGCCCGCCGGGCGATCCGGCACCCGAGGCCATCCGGTGACGGCGCGAAACGCTGAGAGTTCGGACCGCGTCGTAACCGAGGAAGGAGCTGCAATGAAGACGCGCACGCTGGGACGAAGCAATCTCGAAGTCTCCGCTCTGGGGCTCGGGTGCATGGGCATGACCTTCGGGTACGGCCCGGCCGCCGACAAAGGGGAGATGATCTCTCTCATTCGGACCGCGGTCGACCGTGGCGTCACGTTCTTCGACACCGCCGAGGTCTACGGTCCCTTCACGAACGAGGAGCTCGTCGGCGAAGCGCTCGCTCCCGTCCGCGACCGCGTGGTGATCGCGACGAAATTCGGCTGGGCGCCCGATCCCGGCGGCGGACCGGGGTGGAGCGCCCTCGATAGCCGGCCGGAGCACGTCAAGGCGGTCGCCGAGGCCTCGCTCAAGCGACTCCGGACCGACGTCATCGACCTCTTCTACCAGCACCGGGTCGACCCGGCCGTCCCGATCGAGGACGTCGCGGGAGCGGTCAAGGACCTCATCGCCGAGGGCAAGGTAAAGCACTTCGGCCTCTCGGAGCCGGGAGCTCAGACGATCCGTCGGGCACACCGGGTCCAGCCGGTCACCGCGGTGCAGAGCGAATACTCACTGTGGTGGAGACGCCCCGAAGAGGAAGTGCTGCCGACCCTCGAAGAGCTCGGGATCGGGTTCGTTCCATTCAGCCCGCTCGGGAAAGGATTCCTGACGGGCAAGATCACCGAAAGCACGGCATTCGACAAGTCCGACTTCCGCAACATCGTTCCTCGCTTCACACCCGAGGCGCGGAAGGCGAATCAGTCGCTCGTCGACCTGCTCGGCCGGGTCGCCGAGCGAAAGAAGGCGACGCCGGCGCAAGTCGCGCTCGCGTGGCTTCTCGCGCAGAAGCCGTGGATCGTTCCGATTCCGGGGACGACGAAACGTCACCGCCTCGAGGAGAATCTCGGAGCGGCTTCCGTCGGGATGACGGCCGACGATCTCCGCGAAATCGAGAGCGCCTCGTCGAAGATCAAGGTGGAAGGGGCGCGGTATCCGGAGAGGCTGGAGCAGTTGACCGGACGGTAGGCGGGCCGTGACTCCTCAGGGCCGCCGATCTCGTCTCCGATCCTGACGAGTGCGAGCCGCCGACACGACGATTCCCGTCGGCGCGGCGAGCCGTTATCATGCCGCGACAACCATGCGGGCCGGGCTCGTTCTTGCGCTCCTCTCCTGCGCCGCCGCGGCGATGCGCGCCGAGGACCGTCCGCTCATCCTCGAGCCCGCGGCGGGCCAGCGCGTCTTGGCCGGCGACGCGGTGCGCGTGCGCTGGAGCGACGTTCCCGCGGACGTCGAGGAGCAGGAGCTCCTCCTCTCGCTCGACGGCGGCCGGCACTTCCGCCTCGTGACGCGGCGCCTCGATCCCTCCGCGCGCGACTACCGGTGGGTCGTTCCGAACTTGGCGTCCGCCGAGGCGGTGCTCGCGCTCCGGGTCGGCGACCAGCGCGGCGAGATCCTCGCGGGCCGGAGCGCGGCGTTCACGATCGCCGCCAGCGGAGACGAAGGCGCCGGCGACGCGTCGGAAGAAGACGAAGAAACCTGGGCGCCGCTGCCCGACGGATGGGAAGGTCCGGTGCCGCTCTCCGATCGCCGCGTCGGCGCGGCCTGGATGGCGCACTTGGATGCCGACGCCTCCGGCGCGCTGCCTCCGCGAGAGATCGCGGCCGATCCGCCGACGGCGGGTCGCACCCTTGAATCTTTTCCGCCGGCCGCCGCGCCCGCGGCGTCCGAGCGCCTCGGGGTTCCTCCGCTCGATCCTCCCCGGCGCCTCTGATCTCACGCCGCCTTCGCGTCGTTCCCGTCGGCGGAATCCGCTTTCATCGAAGGAGCGTGAAATCGTGCTTTTGCCTGCCAAACTCCGTCGGTTCTCCGAGCGGCTGCTGCGCGCGCCGCTTGTTGCCCTCGTCATCCTGGCCGGGCTCGGGCCGTCCAGCGCTTTCGCGCAGACTCCCGGAACCGGATCCATCCGCGGCCGCGTGCTGGACGAGACGGGCCGTCCGCTCTCCGGCGCGCTCGTCGCGGCCTCGAACGCTTCGACCGGCATCGACTACAAGGCATTGACCGACGCCGCGGGCTACTACGCGCTCGCCGGCCTTCCGCTGACGGGCTCTTATCGCCTCGAGATCTCGAAGGACGGCTTCGCGCCCGACACCCGGACGTTCGCGCTGCGGGCGGGCGAGACCGCGACCGTCGAGGCGGTCCTCCACCCGGCCGGCGTGCGGAGCGAGGTCACCGTTTACGGGACGACCGAAGGCGTGCGCTCCGACTCGGCGCAACTCGGCAACCGGTTCTCGCCCGAGAAGATCCAGGAGACGCCGATCCTCGGCCGCAAGCTGACGAGTCTTCCGCTGCTCGATTCGGCGGTGCGGTCGGCGCGCGGGACGGGCGACATGTTCCTGAACAACACCCTCTTCGTCGTGGACGGCGGCGGGCGCCGCCAGACGACGTACGCGATCGACGGCGGCACGGGCGACGACGCCTGGGGGCGGCAGACGATCCTGACGAACATCCCGCTCGCCGCGATCCAGGACTTCACGGTCATCACCGCCAACGGCTCGGCCGAGTACGGCCGGACGACCGGCGCGGCGATCAATCTCGTCACCAAGCAGGGCACCAACGACCTGCACGGCGACATCCTGGGCATCTACCGGCCGGGCGGCCTTCAGCCGAACGCGCCCGTCACGGGGTTCGACGTCGCGGACGAGCTCTGGCAGGGCAGCGGCGTCATCGGCGGCCCGCTCGTGAAGGACAAGGTCTACTTCCTTCTCGGCGGCGAGTACAACGACCAGAACCGCGGGTCCGAGATCACTTCACCCCAGGCTCCCGGCGTCTACGAGGGCGAGTTCAAGCAGGGCCTCGCGATCGCGCGCCTGGACGCGCAGCTCACCGACGCCAATCACCTCATGATCCGCGGCAACATGGACCAGTTCACCGACTCCAACCCCGCGGACGCGGTCGGCGGCCTGAACCTGCCGTCCACGGCGCGCACGTTCGAGCGGCGCGTGTACACCGGCCAGGTCTCCGACAATGCGATCTTCTCGCCGGACCTCTTCAACGAGCTCCGCGCGGGCATCGAGGTGGGCTCGCCGATCACGCAGTTCATACCGGTCACGCCCTCGACCCAGTACGTGCGGCCGGGCGTGGGAACGTCGGGTGAGTCGCGCTCGGCGACGCTCTTCAACCACCAGTACTACGCGGCGGACACGGTTTCCTGGGCGTCCGGCGCGCACTATTTCCGGTTCGGCGGCGACCTGATCTACTCGAACTCGGGCGGCAACGGCACGGAGTTCGGCTCTCCGTTCGTCCTCGGGCAGTTCACGTTCAAGCCCGGCATCTCGCCGTCGGTGCCGAACGAGGACCTCACGATCGACGACGCGACGCGGTTCACCCAGGGGTTCGGGCAGGTCTACTACAACGTGCGCGACACGATCTGGTCGGTCTTCCTTCAGGACGACTGGCGCGTGCTCCCGAATCTCGCGCTGAACGTGGGCGTGCGCTACGACCGGCAGTCGCTCACCGACGATCACAAGCAGGTCGGCCCGCGTCTCGGCTTCGCGTGGAACGCGGACAAGAGCGGGAAGACGGTGGTTCGCGGCGCGTACGGCATCTACTACTCGCAGATCCAGACCAACACCGCGGCGACCTGGGCCCTCGGTGGCCCGACGGGTATCTTCACCTTCAGCGCGGCGCCCGGGCAGCTCGGGTTTCCGACCGACCTCGCGCCGCTTCCGGAGTTCCCGCCCGGGGCGACGCTGCCGCCGCGCGACATCACGATCCGGCCGGGAGAGGCCGCCTACTACGACCAGTTCTTCGACGTTTCGCAGTTGAAGGACTATCCGGACGCGCTCGTCAATCCGCGCACGCAGCAGGCGTCGCTCGGAATCGAGCGGGAGGTCGCGCCGCAGCTCTTCCTGTCCGTGGATGGGCTGCTGGCTCGGACGACGCGGATCCCGCGCAATCTCGACGAGAACTCGCCGGACTTCTTCGACCGGACGGCCGCGGGACAGACGCGGTCCGGCGCGGCGGCCGACGCCACGCGGCCGATCACTCCCGTCCCGAACGGCTACCGCCGGATCCTCGTGACGATCAGCGCCGGCCACGCCAACTACGACGGGCTGCAGCTTAACCTGCGGAAGAACTTCGAGACGAAGGGCGGCATGCTCCTCTCGTACACGTGGTCTCACACGCGCAACGACGTCGAGCCGGACGCGCCGGGCGGCGACCCAAACGACGCGAACCTGCTCGCGGCCGAATGGGGGGACAGCCTCCTCGACCAGCGCCATCGCGTGGTGGCGAGCGGCTGGTGGACGCTGCCCTGGAATCTCCTCGGCGGCGGCGTCATCCAGTACGCGACGCCGCGTCCTTACAATCCGACGACCGGCGTGGACAACAACGGTGACGGCGCCAACACCGACCGTCCGGTCGTGGACGGCGTGATTCTCGGCCGCAACTCGCAGCGCGGCACCGACACGTTCGATCTCGCGCTCTTCCTCCAGAAGGACATCCTCTTCTCCGGCGGCTTCACGCTGTCGCTGCGGGCGGAGGGATTCAATCTGACCAACCACGCGAACATCGTCGGGCGCAACGGCGTGTACGGGAACGCGACCGACGGGACTCCGCTGCCGAGCTTCGGCGCGGCACTCGGTGGCATCAACAACGTCGAGCCCGTGCGGGCGTTCCAGTTCCAGGCTCGGGTCGCTTTCTAGGATCTCGAAAGGCGGCGGCGGGGGCGGACGGATCCGCCTCCGCCGCTTCTTCACTTCCTTCTCACTTTCACCACTTTTCGGCCTCGGCGGGACGCGGGCCCGCGGCTATCATGGCGCGGGCTTTCCGATCCCGCGACATCAGGAGGAGCCATGGCCAAGGCCGATGCCGGTCAGGTGATGAGCGACGCGCAGCGCATCGTCGCGCTCTCGGAAGAGCTGCACGCCCTGCCTCCGCCCGAAGCGGCGCGGCGACTGAGGGCGGTGGCCGACGACATCGCGGGACGGGCGCTCGCGCTCCTGAATCCTGCCGAGGCCGTGGACGTCATCGGGCGCCTGCCGGCCGCGCAGCGCGCCCGGATCGTGGCGGCGGCGCCGGAGGGTCGCGGCGAGCAGTGGCAGGTCAATCTCGAATATCCGGAGGAGACGGTCGGCCGGCTGATGGAGCGCGCGCCGGCCGTCTTCCCGCCGGACGCGAAGGTCGGCGACGTCATCGAGACGCTGCGAGAGCTCGTCAAGCGGACGCTCATCACGTACATCTTCGTGAAGGACGCGGCGGGCCGTCTCATCGGCGTGCTCGCGTTCCGGGATCTTCTCTTCGCCAGCCGCGACCAGCGCCTCGACGAGGTGATGCTGCGCGACCCGTTCTCGCTCTTGCCGCGGATGCCGCTCGTCGAGGCGATGCGCGCCGTCGTGACGCGGCACTATCCCGCGTATCCGGTCACGGACGCGAACGGCGTCCTCGTCGGGATGGTGCGCGGGCAGACGCTCTTCGAGCGGCAGGCGTTCGACATCAGCGCGCAGGCCGGCAGCATGGTCGGCGTCGAGAAGGAGGAGCGCGTCGCGACGCACTGGTGGCGAAGCTTCCGGTTCCGGCACCCGTGGCTGCAGCTCAATCTCCTGACGGCATTCCTGGCGGCGGCGGTCGTCGGCGCCTTCCAGCACACCGTGGATCGGATCGTCGTGCTGGCCGCGTTTCTCCCGGTGCTCGCCGGGCAGTCCGGGAATTCCGGCTGCCAGGCGCTCGCCGTGACGCTGCGCGGCCTGACGCTGGGCGATCTGCGGAACTTCTCGACCGTGAAGCTCGTGATCAAAGAGGCCTGGGTCGGTCTCCTGAACGGGGTGCTGATCGGGCTGATCGCCGGAGGCGGCATGTGGTGGTACGCGCACCAGAACCACACGGCGAACTCGATGCTTCTCGGCGGTATCGTCTGGATGGCGATGACCGCGTCGTGCGTGATCAGCGGGATCGCCGGCGCGCTCGTGCCGCTGACGTTGAAGAAGCTGGGCGCCGATCCCGCGACGGCGTCGAGCATCTTCCTGACGACGGCGACCGACGTGTGCAGCATGGGACTGCTGCTGGCCCTGGCGACGCTGCTGGCCTTATAGGCGCGCGGGCGGCCCCAAGGGCCGCCCCTTCGATGGTGGCGTGGTCGGCGATTCGGCGGGCGGCCGCGAGGGCCGCCCCCTACGATGGAGGCGGGTCGGCGATTCGGCGGGCGGCTGCAAGGGTCGTCCCTACGATGTCGGCGTGATCGGCGATTCGGCGGACGGCCGCAAGGGCCGCCCCCTACGATGCGATAGGGAGTAGGGGCGGGGCTTGTCCCCGCCCGTGATGAGGTTCACCTTCGACACTCGCCATAGGATTCCGCCCCAAGGAGCACCCCATGCCGAAATCCCGCAGGGAATTCCTGTCCCGCGCCGCCGCGGGACTCGTGGGAGCCGCCGCGGCCGGACGCGCCGCCCGCGCTCTCCAGACCGCGAGCCCCGCCCCCGCACCGACGCCCGAGGCCGGAACGCCGCCCGCCTTCGGCACCGCGCCGCCGGTCGGCCCCGAGATCCTGCCCGAGACCGTCGTCCAGGCGCAGAAGCTCGTCCGCGTCGAGATGACGGCGGCCGAGCAGTCGCAGCTCGCCCGGAGCTGGCGCCAGTCGATGGCGTCCACGATGGAGCGGCGTACCGGCCCTCGTAAGGTGGCGCTCGAAGCGACGCTCGCGCCCGGAACGCGGTGGGACCCGATGCTCCCGAACCTGCCGGGCGGTCCGAACAAGGATCGCTTCATCGCGAGTGCCTCGGATCCCGGCCCGCTCCCGTCGCGCGACGAGGACATCGCGTTCGCTCCGGTGACCGCCCTCTCTCGCTGGATCACCGATCGCTCGCTGACGTCCGAGCGGCTCACGAAGATCTATCTCGCGCGCGTCGAGCGCTACGACCCGAAGCTGCGTTGCATCATCACGTTGACTGGCGCGCAGGCCCTCGCCGACGCGCGGCACGCCGACGCCGAGATCGCGGCCGGAAAGCGCCGCGGCCCGCTCCACGGCATTCCGTTCGGCGTGAAGGACCTGCTCGACACGAAAGGCATTCCCACAACATGGGGCGCGGAGCCGCTCCGCAACCGCGTCCCGGACGCCGACGCGGCCGTCGTGACCCGGCTCAAGCAGGCCGGCGCCGTCCTCATGGCGAAGCTCTCGCTCGGCGCGCTCGCGTTGAACGACGTCTGGTTCGGCGGGCAGACCATGAACCCGTGGCTCCTCGAGGAGGGCTCGGGCGGCAGCAGCGCGGGTCCGGGCGCCGCCACGGCCGCGGCGCTCGTCGGCTTCTCGATCGGCAGCGAGACCGGCGGCTCGATCGTCGATCCCGCGATGCGCTGCGGGATCACGGGCCTGCGCCCGACGTACGGCAAGGTCGCGCGAACGGGCGCGATGACGCTCTGCTGGTCGCTCGACAAGCTCGGCCCGATGACGCGCGGCGTCGAGGACTCCTACCTCGTCCTCCAGGCGATCTCGGGGCCCGACGCGGGCGATCTTTCGAGCGTTCCGAGCCGGATGGACTACGACGCCTCTCGCTCCGTGAAGGGCCTGCGGATCGGCTACCTCCCGGCGTGGATGAACGAGCCTCCGGCCACGGAGGTCGACCGCGCGACGCTCGAGACTGCGCGCCGCCTCGGCATGGTCCGTGTCGAGGTGTCGCTGCCGGACTGGCCCTACGGCTCGCTCAACACGGTCCTCTTCGCCGAGGCCGCGGCGGCGTTCGAGGAGATGACGCTCTCGCACGAGTTGGACTCGCTGAAGATGCAGGTCGACGACGCGTGGCCGAACCTCTTCCGCCAGGCGCGCTTCCTCTCGGCCGTGGACTTCGTCCAGGCCGACCGGCTGCGGCGGAAGGTGGCGCAGGAGATGGCGCGCGTCTTCGAGAAGGTGGACCTGCTGCTCGTGCCCGCACTGCGCGACGAAATCCTGACGATCACGAATTTCACGGGACACCCGGCGCTGACGTTCCGGACCGGCTTCGTCGAGGTGAGCCAGGCCCGCAGCGACTGGGCGCCCGATCCGGCGCACCCGATGCCGACGTTCACGACGAAGCGGCGCGTGCCGCACGGCGTGAGCCTCATCGGAAAGCTGTTCGACGAGGGCACGATCGGCACCGCCGGCGTCGCGCTCGAGAGGGCCTGCGGCGCCGCGGGGGAGCGGCCGCCCGGGTTCTGACGGAAGGATTGACCGGCGCGGGCCGTCCGGAGATAATGTAACCGAATGGTTACGCGTCGCGCGGCCGCGTCGGCGGTCTTTCGGGCGATCGGCGATCCGACGCGGCGGCGCCTGCTCGACGAACTCGCGCGCGGGCGCCGGTCCGCCGGGGATCTCGCCCGGCGATTTCCGTCCTCGCGCCCCGCCGTGGCCCGGCATCTGCGCGTCCTCCGGGGCGCCGGCCTCGTGCGCGCGCGGGCTCGCGGTCGGCAGAGAATCTACGAGCTGCGGCCGTCCCCGCTCCGGACGGTGCAGACGTGGCTCGCACGGTACGAGATCTTCTGGAGCGAGCGGCTGGACGAGCTCGCGAGCTATCTGGCGGACGAAAGCGAGAACGAACGAAAGGGGAGTCGATCGTGAAAGACGAGAAGACCGGAACCGTCACGCTGGAGCGGGAGCTTCCGGCGCCGCCCGAGCGCGTGTTCCGCGCGCTGACGAATCCGGAGGACCTCGCGGCCTGGTGGAAGGGGATGCACGGGATCTCGCGGGCCATGATGGACCTGAGGCCGGGCGGAAAGTACCGCTTCGAGTACGCGATGCCCAACGGCCAGATCGCGGTCGTCCACGGCGTCGTTCGCGAGGTCGAGCCACCTCGCCGTCTCGTCATGACGTGGTATTCGCCCGATCACCCGAGCCTCGAGACGGTCGTATCGTTTCATCTGGAGCCCAGGGGGAGAGGCACGCTCCTCAAGCTGCGCCACATCGGCCTGACCGATCCGAAGGCCCTCGAGGGGCACCTCCAGGGCTGGCTGGAAGCGCTGGGCCTTCTGATCACGTGGTTCGCGGCGGCGGGGCCGATGTTCACGGCGGGCGCGCAGGGATCGAAAGACCGCTGAGACGCAGGGGACCGCTGACATAATCGCGCCCGGAAGCGCACGGGGTCCGGTGACCCTCGCGGACTTCAAATCCGTCGGCGTCGCGGTTCTGCCGGGACGGGTGGGTTCGACTCCCACACGCTTCCGCCAATGTCCCACGGTCGTTGGTCCGGCGTGTGTGCCCGCCGTGGAATATCCTCGCCCTGAGAAGCTGTGCGCTCAGACTTGCGTCTTCGGCTCTGCGTTTGGCATCGGGACGCGAAAACCCTCGCGACGCCACTGCTGGCCGGTTTCTTGCTTCTTCTCGCTCCGGCGGCCGCGAGGGGAGAGACCCCGAGTGTTCTTGTCCTGCATTCGTACGGTCGATCGCTGCCCGCGGACATCGAGATCGATCGAGGATTACGCGATGCAATCGCTCATTCCGCGAGTCCCCAGACGGAGCTGCAAACCGAGAGTCTCGATGAGCCGTGGTTCATCGGTGAGCCCTACGAAGGCGCGGCCGCCCGCTACCTGGCCGAGAAATACTCCTCTCGGCCGCCGGGTGCCATCGTGGTGGTGGCAGAGGAAGCGCTCACCTTTCTCCTGCGACATCGCAAGAAGTTATTTCCGCAAACCCCCGTCGTGTACACGGACGTCTCGCGGTCGTTCCTGAAGACGATTCCGCCTCTGCCCTCCGATGTCATCGGAGTCCCGGTCGAATACGACTTTTCCGGCACGATCGAGCAGGCCTTGCGCTGGCATCCGAAGGCCCGCCGGCTCGTCCTCGTGACGGGGACGGGCTTACGGGATCGCGAGTGGGAGGCGCTGCTGCGAGCCGAGGCCCCACGGTTCGAGCGTCGCGCGACGATCGATTTTCTATCCGGCCAAACGACCGGGGCGGTTCTCGACCGTCTGAGGGAGCTCGGTCGAGAAGCCGTGGTCTTCACGCCCGGTTACTTCAAGGACGGGGCCGGCCGGGTGTACTCGCCGCGCGAATCCGCCGCGATCATGGCCGCTGCGGCCAGGGCGCCCGTCTACGGCCCCTTCGACACGTTTATCGGAGCGGGCGTCGTCGGGGGACGGATGGTCTCCTTCGAGGCCGAGGGCCGGCAGGCCGGGCAGATCGTGAACGCGCTGCTCGCGGGCGCCGGACCGTCCTCGCTCCAGCTGCCGGAGATCATGTCGACGCAGCTTCACATCGACTGGCGGCAGGCCCAGAAGTGGGGCATTGCCGGGAGCGACATCCCCGCCGACGCCGTCGTGCACTTCCGCGAGCCGACGGCGTGGCAGGCCCATCGAGGTCTGGCCATTACAGCCATCGTCGTGGTCCTCATTCAGGCCGCGCTCATTGCGTCGCTCCTCGCCGAGCGCCGAATGCGTCTCCGGACCGCCGCCGCGCGCGCGAGGGCCGACCTCCAGGCCGAGCAGGATCGCGCGGCGCTGCATCACATGACCCGAGTGTCTTTGCTGGGTCAACTTTCCGCCTCCATCACGCACCAACTCGGCCAGCCGCTCACCTCGATCCTGAGCAACGCCGAGGTGGCACAGGACATCCTCGGCCGGAATCCCGTCGATCTCGCGGAGCTCCGGGAGATTTGCGCCGACATCGTGAGCGAGGATCACCGCGCCGCGGACGTGATTCATCGCCTGGCGGCGCTCTTCAAGCGCAGTGACCTCGAGCTCCGGGAGATCGATCTCAACGAGCTCGTTTCCGAGACGCTCGATCTCACGCAAACGGAGCTCCAGTCCCGGCATGTCACTGTGGCGCTGGAACTCGAGAAACCGATGCCACGGATCCGGGGCGACCACGTCCAGCTCCAGCAGGTTCTTCTGAACTTGATCCTGAACGCCGCCGAGGCCATGGACGAGACGCCCATCGAAAAACGCCGCGTCGCCGTCCGAACCACGACGGCGGGCGCCGGGGTTCGATTGACTGTCGCCGATGGCGGACCGGGTATCGCGGCCGAGAATCTCAAGAGCGTCTTCGAGCCGTTCTGGACCACCAAGCCCGGGGGCATCGGGATGGGGCTCGCTCTTTGCCGGTCGATCGCCGCCAAACACGGGGGAACATTGGAGGTCACCAACGGCGCCGACGGAGGAGCGGCCTTCTGCATGACCCTGGGATTGAGCCCGGACGCCTGATGCCGGCTTCACTCCCGCCGACGGTCTACCTGGTCGACGACGATCCCGCCGTGCGCAAGAGCCTGTCGCGCTTGTTGCGCGCGAAAGGGTGGAGCGTCGAGACCTTCGAGTCCGCAGAGGCCGTGCTCGCGCTCCCGAACTTTCCGTCGCCGAGCTGCCTCGTGCTTGACGTGTCACTGCCGGGCCTCGACGGTCTCGAGCTGCAACGTCGTCTCGCACAGACCGAAAGGACGCCGCCGATCGTATTTCTGACCGCGTATGGCGACATTCCGATGACCGTCCGGGCAATGCAGGGGGGCGCCGTCGACTTCCTGACGAAGCCCGTGAAGGCCGCGGTGCTCCTCCGAGCCGTGCAAGCGGCCGTCGACCGGGACGCCGCGGCGCGTCTGGAGGGTGATGCTCTCGGGGAGCTCAAGCGAAGATTCGAGAGTCTCACCGAGCGTGAGCGCCAGGTGTTCGCGGCGGTGGCTTCCGGCCGGCTCAACAAGCAGATCGCCGGCGACCTCCGCATCGTCGAACAGACGGTCAAGTTCCACCGGGCCCGGCTCATGGAGCGAATGCATGCGCGAACGGCCGCCGAGCTGATGCACATCGCCGCGAAGCTCGGCGTTGGATCGGAGCCCCGCTGAACCCGTAGAAGGGGCCTCGATTCGCCTGGCGGATGTGCATCGCGAGCCGCCGGATCGCGTGGCGCATCGTGGAACTCCACGACTCGAATGAATCGGAGTCGCTAGCCACTACACCAAGGTCTAAGTTCGGATTTCAATTCTCGCCTGTAGTCTCCCGACACGGTGACAATCGAGCGCCCCTATGTCGCGGTCGTGGACGACGAAGCTCCGGTCCGTGTCGCGCTCGGTCGCCTCCTGCGTCTCAACGACTACGACATTGGCTCCTTTCGTTCCGGTGAGGAATTTCTCGCGTCGCTCGAGACCCGTCGCCCCGCCTGCGTGATCCTCGACATTCAGCTCTCCGGGATTTCCGGCCTCGAAGTGCAGACGCGGATGCGTGCGGCGGGCGAAGACATTCCCGTCGTCTTCATCACGGCGAACCAGTACCTCGAGCTCACTCCCGCCGCTTCGGAGGCGGGCGGCGTGAGGTTGCTCCGAAAGCCGTTCGCGAACGCCGCGCTCCTCGACGCGATCGGCGCGGCGCTCGAGAGGAGATCGTGAGTCGTGTCGTGAGGCCGGCGCGGGGCGGGCAGCCGAGCGCGATCCCTGCTAGACCAAAGTCTAAATGGCCGGGCCGCGTCCACTTCGGTAAGAAGTGGGAAGGAGAGTGGCTCTGATGCCATCGCATCACCAAGACGGGCGTGCCGCTTCCTGATCCCATTCGAGATCGAAGCCGACCGAAGAATTGCGACAGAGGAGGACAACGATGGCGACCGACGACGACACGAAGGCACCGGCCCGAAGCGATCTGGATCGACGCTCCATGCTCAAGACCGCCATTGCCGGCGCCGCGGCGGTGGGGCTTGCCGCCGCCGACCCGACCGTGGCCCTCGGGCAGACCGGCTCGACCATGCCGACGAACCCGTATGGCGGGGGGCCGAGCACCGGCCTGCAGTTCCCGCCCTACTACCAGCCGACGCCGTCGGTCCGGAGCCGGATGAACTATTTCCCCGGCAGCGAGACCCTCGGGCCCGACGAGATGCGCATCTCGTTCGTCGGCAGCTGCCCGTTCCCACCCCGGCGCGACCAGGCCGGCACGTGCATCATGGTCGAGCTCGGCAACGGCGACCGCTTCTTCTTCGACTTCGGACCGGGCTGCGTCAAGAACATTCTCGCCATGGGCGTCCCCGTCCCGAGCATCAACGACATCTTCATCACGCACCTTCACGTGGACCACTACCACGACCTGTCCTACCTGCTCCCCTTCTCGGCGTGGGCGGGGCGCTGGAAGATGCCGCTGCGCGTCACCGGGCCCTCGGGCCGCACGCCGGACCTCGGCACGAAGGCGATGGTCGCCGGCATGAAGCAGATGCTCAAGTGGCACCTCGAAGCCTTCGACAGCTGCCCGATCGGCGATGGCTACGAGGTCGAGGTCAACGAGTTCGACTGGAAGGACGAGAACGGCATCTGCTACGACAAGAACGGCGTCACGATCCGGCACTGGCGCCGTTCGCACACCAAGGACGGCGCCTCGGCCTACCGTCTCGACTGGAACGGCCTTTCGTTCGTCTGGACCGGCGACGGCCGGCCCGACGAGCTGACGGCGAAGTATGCGAAAGGCGTCGACGTCTTCGTCACGGAGCTCCAGCCCGATCTGTCCCGCCTCAACCAGCTCAAGTACGGGCTCCCCGAATTCCTCTACAACTACACCGTGGACATTCACCACACGGTGGCATACGCCACGGGCTACCTCATCAACCAGGTCGGCCCGCGCGTCGGCATGGCCACGCACCTCGCGTTCGACGACGACACGCTCAACGAGCAGAGCGCGGACATCCGCGCCCACTGGAAGGGGCTCTTCCTCTACGGGGCGCCGGACGTGGTGACCGTCAATGTCACGAAGGACGCGATCTGGCAGCGCGATGCTGTCCTTCCCGGCTTCTCGGGCCAGCCGCTCCCGCCACCCACGTTGCTGTTCGGCGACCCGCTCCCCCTCGCAACAGGCCAGGGCGTCGTCCCACAGCCCCGGCTGCCGCGCGAGCAGCAGCAGGAGCAGAGGACGCGCGATCTCGAGATCGATCCGCACAAGTACTACCCGCCGGACGTCTACCGTCAGCCCCTCACCAAGCTCCCAAACCCGCAGCTGGTCGATCTTCGCGAAATGGCGAAGGTGATGGGGATCGATCTGAAGCAGTTCATGAAGTAGCAACGTGGAACTCATAGATGACAACGGCACGGCCGTTCCCATCACGGTCCTGACCGGCTTTCTCGGGGCGGGCAAGACGACGCTGCTCAATCGCATCCTGACCGGGAATCACGGCCTGCGCGTGGGGGTCCTCGTCAACGACTTCGGCTCGATCAACATCGACGCCGAGCTTGTCGTCGGGGTGGACGACAACATGATCAGCCTCGCCAACGGCTGCGTCTGCTGCCAGATTCGCGACGACCTCGTCGAGTCGGTCGCCGCCCTACTCGAACGTCCGGAGAAGGTGGAATACATCCTGCTCGAAGCCAGCGGCGTGGCGGATCCTGCCGGCATCTTCGTGACTTTCAACGATCCCAATCTTCGGGATCGAATCCGTCTGGACAGCGTCACCTGCGTGCTGGACGCAGACCAGGTCTTCGCTCACCCCGAATATCCGCCCCTGATGGATCTCAAGCTCCACCAGGTGGGGTTTTCCGACATGGTGATCCTGAACAAGGTGAGCCTTGCCGGTCCCGAGAAAGTCGGGAAGGCCCGAGCCTGGCTGGACGAGCATTTCAACCGCCTTCGGATCTTCGAGACGGACTACTGCGACGTCCCCTACGAGGTCCTCCTGGGTGTGGGGCGCTTCGACCCGGCTCGAACAAGCATCGACTCGAAGCACATCGAGACGAGCTGCGCCGACCCTGGCTGCCGCGACGTTCGTCCGGGCCTCGATCACTCGAGCGTCTTCAGCACATGGAGCTACGAGACGGACCAGCCTCTCGTGCTCGAAGCGTTGCAGGAGGCGATGCGTCGCCTGCCCGGGACGGTCTACCGGGCCAAGGGATTCATCTACTCCGCCGACGCCCCGCGACGGAAGGCGGTGCTGCAGGTGGTCGGGAGGCGAGTGGACATCTCGTTGCACGAGGAGTGGGGCCGCCTCTCGCCGCGCAGCCGGATTGTCGCGATCGGCGCCGCCGGTGGGGTGAACGCGAGTCAACTCGAGAAGATGGTTGCTTCCTGCATTTCGGGCGCCGCGACGGCGGCTACTTGAGTTCGAGGAAAAAGGAGACATCCCCCATGCAGTGTGTTTGCGGGGTCCCGACGCGTCGGTCCGCGGTTGCTCGCAGGTTGATTCCCCTGTTGATTGCGTCGGGGTTGCTCCTGGCCGCCATGCCGGCGCAGGCTCAGTTTCCCGGCGATGTGCCCGACACCTTCCGGCTGCGGCTCGGGGCCATGTACGCCTGGTTCAACACCAGCGTCACCTTTCAGGAGAACATCACTCAAGGGGGACCCATCGGCGGCGGTGTCAGCCTCGAAAACGTCCTCGGGATGCCTCAGTCAACCGCGGGATTCAACGGCTGGGGCTCATGGAACTTCGCGGGC
Organism: Thermoanaerobaculia bacterium; assembly: GCA_035498835.1. Lineage (GTDB taxonomy): Bacteria > Acidobacteriota > Thermoanaerobaculia > UBA5066 > Gp7-AA6 > DATBFU01. Next base: position 39,426 of record DATJZU010000026.1, on the reverse strand, counting down.
CGTAGCTTCATCGACTTCGGCTACGTCGGGTTCTCCCGCGGGCGGACGCAGACCCTCTCGAGGGATGTCACTTTCGGCGACAGCACCTACACGGCAGGCGCTTCCGTATCGGCGACATCGAAGTCGAACCTTCCCTACATCGACTACAGCTACGGCTTCGTCAAGAACGAGAACGTGCAGTTCGGGCTGTCGCTCGGCGTCGCGTACCCGATTCTCGAGGCGGAGCTGAGCGCCGCCGCAGGGGTCATCGGGCCCGGAGGGCCGGTCGTCGGAAACTCGGTAACCAAGAGCGCCAAGCTGTCGACGCCCGTGCCCCTTCTCGGCCTCAATTTCGACGGCCGCCTGGCCGATGGACTCTCCGGCGGGATTCGTGTGCTGGGCATCTTCGCCCCGGTGCACCCGTACGTCGGATCGGTCTTCGAGGCGGACGCGCACCTCGATTGGTACGCGACGCACAACTTCGGGATCGGTGCGGCGTACGGCTATACCAAGGTCGCTCTCAAGAAGGAGGAGACGAACTCGTTCATCGACTTTTCGTACCGGTACGACGGACCCCGGCTCTTTCTGATTGTGACGTTCTGATGCGCGCGAGACTCGGCATCGCGCTCGTTCCGCTCGGCCTCTGAGCCGAAGCTTGAGGCCTGACTCGACGTGTGAATGCGTCACCGGCTCAAGGGCTGCTGCCGCCGACGATCTCGCTCCTCCGCGAGGAGGGCCTGCTCGTTCTTCAAGGAGTCGAGCAGGGGCGTACGGCTCGTTCGACACGCTTATGGGAGCGGACGTCGTCGGCGTACGCATGGCGTCCTTCGAGGCCGAGGGTACATATGGGCCGGCAGGCAGGGGCGCGTGGTTGAGCCGACATTTATCCCGGATTTATCTACGCTGCGCCGTTCACCCGTTTGCGCTGCATTCCGGTCACGGGAGTTGAGCCGGTCGAGATATGTTTCGGAAGGCTCGCGATGTCGCTCGCTGAGGGATTTTCAAGACCGCGATCGCCGGTGCTGCGACGTTAAATGATCGGCGGTGGCTCGCCGACGTCGTGCTTGCCGAAGGAAGGAGAGAGGATGAAATCAGGAACACTGCCTCGAATCGTTGCTGTTATTTCGCTGGCCGTCGGGCTTGCGGTGCCGGCGCCGGCGCAACAGGCGAAGAGGCCGAACGTCGTTTTCATCCTGGCCGACAACGTCGGCTACGGCGATTTGGGACCCTACGGGGGAGGCGAGCTGCGAGGCTATCCGACACCGAACGCCGACCGGCTCGCCCGCGAGGGGATTCGCCTGACACAGTATCTCGTCGAGCCGGGCTGCACCCCGTCGCGCACGGCCCTCATGACGGGCCAGTATTCGATCCGCAACGGACTGTCGCTCCTGGGTCTGCCGGGCTCACCCAATACGCTCTCGGCCAGGGCCTACACGATGGGCCAGTTGTTCAAGGACGCGGGCTACGCGACGGCAATGTTCGGCAAGTGGCATCTCGGCAGCGACCCGCAGAGCGTGCCGACGGCGCACGGTTTCAATGACTTCTACGGCATCCCGCCGGACAGTTCGTGGGACACCGCAGCGGACATCCCGCAGATCGTGCAAACGCACAGCGCCGGAGACGTCCCCGAGAAGGTCCTGATCGAGAGGGGTGCCTGGATCGTGCAGCAGAAGGTGGGCGGGCCCCTGCAGAGGGTCAAGCCCTTCACGCTCGCCGTTCGCGCCGAGATCGACAACGAACTCACCGACCACGCCCTCGCGTTCATCAAGCAGCAGCAGGCCGCGGGCAAGCCGTTTTTCGTGTACCTGCCGTTCTCGATGGGGCACGCGCCGAGCCTGCCATCCAAAGAATTCGCTGGCAAGTCCCGCGTCGGGCAGTACGGCGACAAGATCATGGAAGGCGACTTTCACGTTGGGCAAGTGCTCGACGCCCTCAAGGAGCTGAATCTCGAAGACAAGACCGTCGTTGTCTTCGCGTCGGACAACGGACCGACGGGCCAGTACTTCATGACGTGGGATGCCTCGGGCCTGGGATTGCCCGACATGGGCAGCCCGGGGCCGTTCCGCGGCTCGCTCGGCGACGCGACCGAGGGCTCGATCCGCACCTTCGCCTTCGTCCGCTGGCCCGGGCACGTGATGCCGAACACCACGTCCTACGCGATGTTCTCGGAGATGGATTTCCTGCCGACCTTCGCGGCGATCATCGGCGCCAAGCTGCCTACGGACCGCGCCATCGACGGCGTGGACCAGACCGACGTGCTCACGGGTAAGAGCGCGATGGGAAACCGCGAAACGCTGCTCACCTTCATCGGCCCGGACATCGTGGCGGCGCGCTGGAAGCAGTGGCGAATCTACTTCAAGGACATGGGCCTGACGGGCACAGGCCAGCAGATGCTCGGTGGGATGTTTGGCAGCGCGGCCCCGATGTACTACCCGAAGATCTACAACATCGAGGTCGACCCGCACGAGGATCTCCAACTTCCCAACTACCTGTGGGCGGGCGAACCTGTCTTCAAGGCGATCCAAGAATACGAGGCGTCGGTCAAGAAGTATCCGAACCCGCCCGCCGGGAACCTGACGAACTTCACCCAACACTGAAGACTGATCGGTTCGGATACGGAGGGCGCGAGATGAATCGACGGTCAACGACGAGACGGGTTCTTCCCGTTCTCGCAGCATTGCTGGTGACCTGCCAGGCCGCCCGGAGCGCGCAAGCCCAGCAGCTCATTCTCAAAGGAGAGTACGGCCTCATGGCGGGCACGCAGGCGCCGCCAGGTCTCTATGCCGGGCTGCTCGGCGGGATCTCCTGGGCCGATGAGCTCCGGGGCCCGAACGGAAACAAGGTCCCCTCGGGGGACGCGAGTTTCAACCAGTACTACTTCGGGCCCCTCGTGTCGTGGGTCTCGAACATCAAGATCCTCGGCGGGAACTACGGGGCGGTCCTCGCCGTTCCGTTTGCCAACGTAACGACGGACTTTCCGCGCCTGGATGTGAGCAACTCGACCAGCTTCGGCCTCTCCCAGCTCTGGATCGTGCCGGTCAACATTGGTTGGCACTTTTCACAGGCCGACGTCATGTTCCAATACGCCTTCTACCCGCCCACCGGACGCTACACGCCCGGAGCGTCGAACAACACGGGCCTCGGCATGTGGTGCAACGAGGTGTCGGTGCTTTCGACGGTGTTCTTCGACGAGAAGAAGAACTTTCACGCCTCGGCGTCGCTCTTCTACGACATCAACAGCAAGAAGCAGGGCACCGACTGGACCACCGGCAATCCGATCACGCTGATGTACGGCGTCGGGGCGAACTACGGATCGGGGCAGCTTTTCAAGGGATGGGCAGGTGTCGCGGGATACGCACAATGGCAGGTCACCGAGACTCACGGCGCCGACGTGCCCGGATTCATCGCCGCGAACAAGACACAGATCTACGCACTGGGCCCGGAGTTCACGACCCTGCAAGGCGCGCTGACAATTCGCTACTTCTGGCAGTTCGGAGGGAAGTTCTCGACGCAGGGCCGGGGCCTGTACGTACAGTTCGCCGTGCCGATCTAGGCACGGCGGCGTCTTGGGCGGTCGGTCTGGGTCTCGCGAAGGCAAAGCCGGCACCTGCGAACGATTGGGCGTCCTGTTCACGCTCGCAGCGCTGGCGCTGGCGTCGCCGGCGAAGTCGCAGACCGCAGACACTCAGTTCTGGCCTGAAGTCGATACGTACGTAAAATTCAACGACGATCTGCGTCTCTTTGTCCCGGTCAGCCAGACGCGCGAGGGCCAGTCGAACTCCTACGAGAACGGGACGATTGGAGTGTACCTGGACTACTTCACGTCGCCGCTCACGAAACTCGACCTCTACGGACCGGCAAACGACGCCCGCCGCCGCCAGCTTCAGTTTCGCGTTGGCTACGCTTACACCGCCTCGCGCGGGCAATTGCCTGCTTCAAACGGGATCGACGTCGAGGGGACCTTTCGCCTGCTCCTGCCCTGGAAGGTCCTCTTCGGCGACCGGAATCGCTTCGATCTGAACTTCACGAATGGCAAGTTCGATGCGCGCTATCGAAACCGGGTTCGGCTCGAGCGCGGCATCGATCTCGGGAAGACCAAGCTCATCCCATATGCTAACGGGGAGTTCTTCTACGATTTCGAGGCCGGAACGTGGGTCAAGACCCGGGCGTCGGCAGGTCTCGACGTTCAGGCATGGGAGAGGTTCGTGCCGGAGGTTTACTTCCAGCGCGACTACAACCACGCCGTGCCGAACGTCAGCGGCTTCGGTCTGATCTTGAGCGTCTACCTGAAGTAGGAGTTTCGGAAGCGTCCTCGCTGAAAGCCGTCGGCGCTGCTCCGGCCGAGTTCGCCGTCGACGTCGCGCGCCGTCTTCAGGTGGCCCTGGTGCGTCGGCGTCTTAAAGCCGAAGCTCTTGACCGGCGAATCGCCCGGGCCCTGCGCCGCGTTCGGGCCTCACCTCCGAACGGCGAGGCCTGCCAGGTAGTTGCCGGGCACGGGCTCCGGCGCCATGTTGAAGACCTCCTTGCTGTGGGAAAGCTGGAACGTGAACCCGAACCCGCAGCCGACGCCGCAGCCGAAGGCGATGAAACCGCTCCCGTCCGGGTTGAGAACCTGGAGGTCGACGTAGTCGCCGGCGTGGTCGAGCTCGCCGCAACCGGCCGTGTGCTCCGCCGAGGACAGCTGCGTGCCCTTGCCCTGGGCATCCAGCGTGAATTCCATGGCAAGCGTCGACACGCCGCATCCCGTGACTCCGCTCAGGGCCGCCACCCAGGATCCCTGCATCTGTTTCAGGGTCACCGGTCCGGCTGGCACTGTCGGTGTCGGGTGCGGCGCGGAAGGTGTCGGAGTCGGTGTCGCCTCCGTTGATCGGAATCCCGTCGACAGGGTGATCTGCTCTCGGGCCTCCTGGGCCCTCAGGGCGAGGCCGAACGGGATCGCTGCGAGTGCGAGAACTATGACGGCGCTCAGGATCGCGATTCGGCGGGTCGAACGACGCTTGTCCATGGCCCATCCCTCCTCATCGGCGAGCTGCGGCTCTGGTCGAGAAGCCGATTGCTTTGGCTGGAAGGATACCGCCCGGAGGAGTGCCGTTCAGGCCCGTGCCGACGCCCACCGCGGCAGGAACACCATCCCCTCGGCCCCGCCGCCGCTGCTCCGGCCGAGCTCGCCGTCGACGTCACGCGCCATCTTCAGGTGATCCTGCAGTGTCGGCAAGTTCTTCGCGGCGAAGCTCTTGACCGGCGAATCGCCCGGGCTCTGCGCCGCGCGGGCGAACTCCGCGACGTCCTCCTCGTGGTCCATGACCATGTCGCGCATGTACGCCTGGTCGAAGGCCGATCCCGAAAGCCGTGAAAGCTTGTTCACGGCCGCCTTGTGCTCGGCGTCGAGCTCGGCGGGGAGGGGGATGCCCTGCTCCCGGGCGGCGACGCGCAGCTCGGTGTCGGCGCGCGTGTGGTCGTTCACCATCCGCTGCCCGAACTCCTTGACGCGGGCATTGGACGCTCTTTCGACGGCGAGTCGACCGAGTTCGACTTCGGTCATGCCGCCGATCGCGGCCTTCCGGGCGAAGTCTCCGAGATCGACGGACCCGGCCTCCGGCGGCGCCTGCGCCGAAGCCGATGCGGCGGCGACAAGGACGCCCGCGAGAACGAAAAGGCTCAGTTTGCGAACCATGACCACTCTCCTCGTGTGATCGCGATCGCCGCGGGGCGGGGAAGATCCCCGCTTCCCGCGTGATCGCCGGAAACCCTTACGACGACTTCTTCGGGCGGACCTGGACCATCGAGGCGACGTTCTTGCCGCCCTGGGCCGAAGTCTTCACGACGACCTCGTCGCCGACTTTCAGTGCCGACAGGCCCGTTCCCTGGCTCGCTTCGACGCCGGTCAGGCGCGTGGACTGATCCCAGGAGATCGTGACCTCACTGCCGGAGCGGTCGCGAAGAACGAACGAGCTTCCGCTCGAGTCGATCTGCGAGACCGTTCCCTCGTACGTTCCCGCGGACCTGGCCGAGTCGTACGTCTGCGGGCTTTCATCCCGCGCGCTGTTCGGCCGTCGGTTGTCCTGCTGGGCAACGAGGGCGGCCGCGGACAGCGTGAGGGCCGCCGCGAGTATCGGCGTCAAGAATCTCTTCATCGAATCCTCCTTTCGGACCGGAAGGGGTCCGGCGGATTCTTCTGCAATCGACGGGCCACGCCGCGAGTCGCCCGAGCGCGTAATGCCGGCACCGATGGTGCAGTCTCCAGAGACGGAGGAGGTCTGCCATGGTCCGCACGATTTCTATCTGTGCCTTCGCCATCGCCGTCGGGGGGACAGCGCTCGCCGCGCTGCCGACGGGCCGCCATCGCATCGAGCTGACGAACGGAGCCGAGGTCGCGACGATGGATGCTCCTGCGCAAGAGGGGAGTGTGCTGATCTTCCACCGCGCATCGGACGGCAGGCTGGACGGCGTGCCGGCGGAGATGGTCGCGCGGATCGAGGCGGCTGGCGAGGCTCCCCGGCTGCACGGGGCCGCTACGGCCGTGTCGGCTCGCGCGCCCGGAGAGGAGCTCGAGCCCGGCGAGGTCGTGGATCTCGGGACGACGGACGACGCCTACGTGACACCGCGCGCCGACACGTCCGGCGGCGGCGCCTCCGCGGCGGCCGCGCCGCAAACGCCGATGTGGAACGGCTTCTACTACGGGATCGGGATCGGCGGCGGGCCCGCGCAAACCCCCGTCAACACGCTGCTCACTTCCGTTCCGTCGTCGACCGATCTCGCGCTCGCATCGGGCACGAGCACGCCGGCGCTCGTCGGATCGAACGGATTCCCGGTCGTTCCGGGCACGCCGGTGACGGTCATCGGGCCCGACGGGACGCCCACGATCTCTCCGACGGCGGCGGCGCTCGTGATCGGACCCAATGGCACTCCGATCCTCGATCCGAACGCGCCGTCGCTCGCGGTCGCGTCGAACGGAACTCCGATTCTGGCGCCCGCGGGAACTCCGGGCTCGGTTCCGCTGACGATCGGCTCGAACGGGACGCCAATCCTCGCGCCGGCCGGAACTCCCGGGTCGGTCCCTCTGACGATCGGCTCGAACGGGACGCCGATCCTCGCGCCGGCGGGCTCGCCCGGCTCGGTGCCGCTGGCGATCGACGCCAACGGCACGCCGGTCCTGGCCCCGACGTTCGCCGCCGGAGGGGCGGCCATGACTTTTTCGGGCGCGCCCGTGACGGGTGCGGCGCCGGCGATGGCCGCGCCCGCCGCGGCGAGAGCGGCCGTGGTCGGCCACCGCTGACTCGAGGGCGAACGCGGCACGCTCCTTGAATCGAACTTCCGCGGAAGAGGAATCTTCCAGGGAGGTCAACCATGCCGGATCGGAATCGCGACAAGAAGAGCCCTCACGGGGGAAGCGGCTCGCCGGGGAAGAGCGCGCACGGGCAGAAGACGGGAGAGGACCGTGCCCGCAACGGCGAAGGGCATTTCACGGGCGGAAAGGCGGAGGACTCGCTCACCGGGAGCCGTGGCGAGAAATCGGACGACGACACTCTGGAGAACGAAAAACGGTAGTCCGCCGCACGGGGCCGGCGGTCGGCAATCGCCGGCCCGTCTCGATCGGCCGCACGAACAAGGAGATTTTCGATGGCGAGAAAGTACGGCAAGAAGGCTCAGAGCAAGGTCGAACGCGCCATGCGCGAGCGCAAGCACGGAACGCTGAAATCGGGCCGTTCCGGCAAGAAGGTCACCAGCCGCAAGCAGGCGATCGCGATCGGCCTGTCGGAAGCGCGGAAGGCCGGGGCGAAGGTCCCGAAGAAGAAGAGCGCCTGAGGGGCGAGCGCCGGCGGTCCCCTAACGGAGGCGCAACGTTGCGGCGTTGAAGGCCGCCGCACGGCGGGAACCGACGCCGCGCGGGACGCTGACGCCGACGATCTTTTCGCCGCGGATCGAGTCTCCCGGCGTGTACTTCGCGCCGAAGACACGGACGGCGGGCACGGGGCCGGGCTCGAGCGCGCCGACGTAGACGCGCCCGGGCGTCGTGAAGACGATCACCGGGCAGGTCTCCTCCCGGTTCCCGGGGCGAAATGGGGCCACGTCGAAATTCTAAGCGAAAGTCGTGCCGCGCGCCGGGCCGTTTGCCGGAGACCCCGCGTCCTCAGTCTTGGGACGGGTCGTGCCAGCCTTCCTTCGAGGCCGTCATCTTCATCGCCTCGGCCGGTCCCCACGTTCCCGGCGGGTAGGGATGGACCGGCGTCGCATCGCCCAGCACGCCGTTGACGACCGCCCAGGCCGCCTCGACGGCGTCCTCGCGAACGAAGAGGGTCGCCTCGCCTTTCATCGCATCGGTCAGAAGGCGCTCGTAGGCGTCCACTTCGTCGCGGCCGGCGTCCCGCACCGCGACCAGCTCCGTCGGCATCGAAAGCGGCTCCGTGCCGGGCTTCTTGATGCGCGCTCCGATCGAGATCGTGATCATGGGGCCGAGGCGGAAGCGGAAGTAGTTGCTGTCTTCGGGAGAAAGCCTCGAGAGCGGGGGGCGCTTCAGGTCCACGAGCACCTCGGTCGCCGTCAGCGGCAGGCATTTCCCGGCGCGGATGAAGAAGGGAACGCCGGCCCAGCGCCAGGAGTCGATCGTGAGCCGGACGGCGGCGAAGGTCTCGGTGGTCGAGCCGGGCTTCACTCCGGGCTCGTTGCGGTATCCGTCGAACTGTCCGCGCACGACGTCGGCCGGGCGCAGCGGCGGGATCGCGCGGAAGATCTTGACCTGCTCGTCGCGCACCCGGTCGGAATCGATGGAATTGGGCGGCTCCATCGCGAGGTATCCGACGACCTGGAGCAGGTGGTTCTGAATGACGTCGCGGATCGTTCCGGTCTCGTCGTAGAACTTGCCGCGTCCCTGGATGCCGAACTGCTCCGCCATCGTGATCTGCACGCAGTCCACGTAATTGCGGTTCCAGATCGGCTCGAGGAACGTGTTGGCGAACCGGAAGTAGAGCAGGTTCTCGACGGCCTCCTTGCCGAGATAGTGGTCGATGCGGAAGACCGACGGCTCGGGGAAGACGGAGTGCAGCGTGACGTTGAGCTCCCGCGCGGACGCGAGATCGTGGCCGAAGGGTTTCTCGATGACGACGCGCGCGCCGTCGGCGCAGCCGGACTTGCCGAGCGCCTCGATGACCGCGCCGAAGAGGCTCGGTGGGATCGCGAGGTAGTGCGTGGGATGTTTCGCGGGCCCGAGGGCCTGGCGGAGCTTCTGGAACGTCGCGGGGTCGGCGTAATCGCCGTCGATGTACTGGAGGAGCACGGACAGCTTCCGAAAGGCCTCTTCGTCCACGCCGCCGTGCTCGGAAAGGCTCGCGCGCGCTCGCTCCCGGAGCTGGTCCACCGTCCAGCCCGACTTGGCGACGCCGATGACGGGAACGGACAGGCGGCCCCGTTTCACCATGCCCTGAAGGGAGGGAAAAATCTTCTTGTAGGCGAGGTCGCCCGTCGCGCCGAAGAAGACGAAGGCGTCGGACGGGCCTTGCCGGCCCGGGGCGTCGGACGGGCCGGCGGTAGGCCCCTCAGCGGACACCATAGTGGCCCTCCTTGCCGTGCCAGAGCGCGATGCCGCCGAGCAACCCGGCGTCGTTCGAAACGATTTTCGCCCGCGGCGGCAGTTTTCCCTCGACGAGTCGGGCGTTTCCGCCGCCGATGTAGAGCACGTCGAAATTGAAGAGCGCCTCGAGAGTCTCAATCGCCTTGCGGAGCCGGCGATTCCACTTCTTCTTGCCCGCCTTCTTGAGCGCCTTGAGCCCGAGCTCGTCCTCGTAGGTCTTGTTCTTCCAGGCCGCGTGATGGCCGAGCTGAAGGTTGGGCACGAGCCGCCCCTCGAGGAAGAGCGACGACCCGAAGCCGGTGCCGAGCGTTATCACGAGCTCGATGCCGCGGCCTTTCACGACGCCGAGGCCCTGGACGTCCGCGTCGTTGCAGCAGCGCACGGGCCTGCCGAGGGCCGTCGTGAGCGCGCGGTCGAGGTCGTACCCGACCCAGCCGGGACCGAGGTTGAAGGCCGTCCCCGTGACGCCGCGGCGGACGACGCCCGGAAAGCCCACCGAGACGCGGTCGAACCGTCCTTGCGATCGAGCAAGTCCGGTGATCGCGCCGAGGACGGCCGCGGGCGTCGCCGGGCTCGGCGTGTCGACACGCTGGCGATCGGTGACCGGCCGGCCCGCGGCGTCGAGGACGATCGTCTTGATGCCCGAGCCGCCGATGTCCACGGCGAGGGTGCGCGGCGAGGACCGGCGGGCGCGGGCCACGGTTATCCCTTCGCCGGCTTCTCGACGTGCCCGCCGAACTCGAAGCGCATGGCGGAGAGAACGCGGTTGGCGAACTCGGCGTCGCCGCGCGAGCTGAACCGCTGGTACAGCGCCGCCGTCAGGACGTCCGCCGGCGTTCCCTCGTCGATCGCGGCCTGGACCGTCCATCGGCCCTCGCCCGAGTCGGAAACGCGGCCCGAGAACTTGTCGAGCTGCGGCGACTCGAAGAGCGCGTCCGCGGTCAGGTCGAGGAGCCACGAGGCGACGACGCTCCCGCGGCGCCAGACCTCGGCGATATCGGGCAGGTTCAGGTCGTACTGGTAGTGCTCGGGATGGCGCAGCGGCGTCGTCTCGGCGTCCACCTCTCGCGCGTGCTTGCCGACGTTCGCGTTCTTCAGGATGTTCAAACCTTCCGCGTACGCCGCCATCAAGCCGTACTCGATGCCGTTGTGGACCATCTTGACGAAATGGCCCGCGCCCGACGGCCCGCAGTGAAGGTAGCCTTCCTCTGCAGTCCCGCCGGCCTTCTCGCGTCCGCGCGTTCGCGAGACGTTTCCGCGGCCCGGAGCGAGCGTCTTGAAGATCGGGTCGAGGCGCTGGACGGCATCCCGGTCGCCGCCGATCATCATGCAGTAGCCGCGCTCGAGGCCCCAGACGCCGCCGCTCGTGCCGACGTCGAGATAGTGGAGGCCGCGCGGGCGCAGGTCGTTCTGGCGGCGGATGTCGTCGATGTAATAGGAGTTGCCGCCGTCGATGACGGTGTCGTCCCTCGCGAGCTTCGGCGCGAGATCCGCGAGGGTCGCGTCGACGGCCGCCGCCGGCACCATCAGCCACGCGGCGCGCGGCGGGGAGAGCTTCTTGACGAAATCGTCGGGCGAGGACGCGCCGCTTGCGCCCTCGCCGGCGAGCTGTTTGACGGCGTCGGCGCTCCGGTCGAACACGACGCAGGAATGGCCGCCCTTCACGAGGCGGCGGACCATGTTGGCCCCCATGCGTCCGAGGCCGATCATTCCGAGCTGCATGGGACGCCTCCTCCCGAGACGCGAAGATCTCGCCCCGGGGCTCGGATCATACCGAAGCGGTCGAGAGCGTCGCGGGAAGGCGTCGGAAAGAGGTATAGAGAGACGCGGGAGGCGCGATGGGAGAACAAATGGGCGCCGGGAATCTCACCGCGCGCGCGGCCTGGAAGGCGCTCGCGGCGCACCACGCGCAGGTTCGGAGCCTGCACCTGCGGGAGCTCTTCGCGAAAGATCCCAAACGCGGCGAACGGCTGACGGCCGAGGGCGCGGGACTGTTCCTCGACTACTCGAAGAACCGCGTCACCGACGAGACCCTCGCGCTGCTTCTCCGTCTCGCGGACGAGTGCGGCCTGCGCGCTCGGATCGACGCGATGTTCCGCGGCGACCGGATCAACGTCACGGAGAACCGAGCGGTCCTGCACGTGGCGCTTCGCGCGCCGAAGGGCGCGTCAATGGCCGTGGACGGCGAGAATGTCGTGCCCGGCGTGCACGAGGTGCTCGATCGCATGGCGGCGTTCAGCGGCCGCGTGCGAAGCGGCGATTGGAAGGGCCACACCGGGAAGCGGATCCGCGCCGTCGTCAACATCGGCATCGGGGGCTCGGATCTCGGCCCCGTCATGGCGAACGAGGCGCTCCGGCATTACGCCGATCGGAACCTCACGATGCGTTTCGTCTCCAACGTGGACGGCACGGATTTCGCGGAAGCGACGCGCGACCTCGATCCGTCGGAGACGCTCTTCATCGTCTCCTCGAAGACCTTCACGACGCTCGAGACGATGACGAATGCGGCGAGCGCGCGGCAGTGGCTGCTCGTCGGCCTGGGCGGCGACACGCGCGCCGTGGCGCGGCACTTCGTGGCGGTCTCGACGAACGCGGCGAAGGTGGCGGAATTCGGCATCGACACGGCGCAGATGTTCGGTTTCTGGGACTGGGTCGGCGGCCGCTATTCGATGGACTCGGCGATCGGGCTCTCGACCATGATCGCGATTGGTCCGGATCGCTTCCGCGAAATGCTGCGGGGCTTCCACGCGATGGACGAGCACTTCCGGACGGTCCCGTTCGAGAAAAACCTGCCGGCGTTGATGGGGCTGCTCGGCGTCTGGTACACGGACTTCTTCGGGACGCAGACCGTGGCCGTGCTGCCGTACGAGCAGTACCTCAAACGCTTCCCGGCGTACCTGCAGCAGCTCACGATGGAGTCGAACGGCAAGCACGTGACGCTCTCGGGCGCGGCGGTGGACTACGCGACGGGACCGGTCTTCTGGGGAGAGCCCGGAACCAACGGCCAGCATTCCTTCTACCAGCTCATCCACCAGGGTACGCCGCTCATCCCATGCGACTTCATCGCGTTCGTCGAGACGCTGAACCCGCTCGGCCGGCACCACGACATGCTGCTCGCCAACGTTTTCGCGCAGACGCAGGCGCTCGCGTTCGGGAAGACGGGCGAGGAGGTCCGCGCAGAGGGCACGCCGGAATGGCTCGTGCCGCACCGCGTCTTCGAGGGCAACCGCCCGACGAACACGATCCTCGCGCCGCGGCTGACGCCGGAGACCCTCGGCGCGCTCGTGGCGCTCTACGAGCACGTGGTCTTCACGCAGGGCGCAATCTGGGGCGTCGACTCGTTCGATCAGTGGGGCGTGGAGCTCGGGAAGGTCCTCGCGCAGCGAATCCTTCCGCAGCTCGAGAGCCGCGAGGACCCGCCGCCCGCCCATGACAGCTCGACGAACAACCTGATCCGGCGGTACCGGCGCGGCAGGCCCTCGTAGACCGGCCGGGAGCCGCGAGTCCGCCGGTTTATGCCTGGATGATCCTCTGGGGTTTGGCCGGCCGTCGCGTGATGCTCTTGTAGGTTTCGACGACCTCCATGTCGGAAAGCTCGGGCCGCTCGGGCCCGAACCCCTCCTCAACCCGCAGCACGATGTCGTCGAGCGACAGGATCCCGCAGAGACGGCCGTCCTCCTCGAGCACGGGCAGGCGCCGCACTTTGCGGTTGCGCATCTGCTCGAGCGCGGCCTGGATCTCCTCGTCGGGTCCGCAGCCGTAGACGCGGCGCTTCATGATCTCCCGCACCGAGACGCGAGAGGGAAGCCGATCCTTCGTCCCGACCTCGAGGCAGACGTCCCGATCGGTGATCATGCCGACGACCCGCTTTTGCGCATCGATGATCGGAACCACCCCGCAGTCGTTCCTTGCCATGAGCTTCGCGACGTCTGCGAGCGTCGCCTCCGGAGGACAGAACTTGACGTCCTTCTTCATCACATTGCGGACTTTCATAGAAACTCCTCCTGGCCGAGTGTCGGCGGCGCGGGCGGTACGGCCAAGATCCGATTGCATCAGCGATGGAGACGCTCCGGCGGCGTGATGCAAACGGATCTATCGATGCCCGGCGCGGGGAGGCCATGCTGCGACATGCCCGGATCGAAGGGACCGGTCGTTGACACGAAGTACTGGCATCGGCTGGAAGACGGCCGTGTGCAGTGCGACGTCTGTCCGCGCTTTTGCACCCTGCGGGAGGGCCAGCGCGGTCTCTGCTTCGTTCGCGCGTGTGAGCGCGAGCAGATCGTCCTGACGACGTACGGGCGCTCGAGCGGCTTCTGTATCGACCCCATCGAGAAGAAGCCGCTCAACCATTTCCTGCCCGGCACTCCGGTTCTCTCCTTCGGGACCGAGGGGTGCAATCTCTCGTGCAAGTTCTGCCAGAACTGGGACATCAGCAAGTCTCGGGAGATCGCGAAGCTTGCCGACGAGGCCTCGCCGGAGAAGATCGCGCGCGCCGCCCGGGAGCTCGACTGCCGCAGCGTCGCCTTCACGTACAACGATCCGACGATCTTCTACGAGTACGCCATGGATGTGGCCGACGCCTGTCACGAGAAAGGGATCGCGGCCGTCGCGGTGACGGCGGGGTACATGTGCGCCGAGCCGCGCCGCGACTTCTACGCGCACATCGACGCGGCCAACGTGGACTTGAAGGCGTTCACGGAGAAGTTCTACTGGGAGGTGACGGGAGCGCACCTCGAGCCGGTGCTCGAGACCCTCGTCTATCTGAAGAAGGAGACGAAGGTCTGGCTCGAGCTGACGAACCTCGTGATTCCCGGCCACAACGACTCGGACCGCGAAATCGAGGAGATGACGCAGTGGGTCGTCGAAAACCTCGGGCCGAACGTGCCGTTGCACTTTTCCGCCTTCCATCCGGACTGGAAGATGCTCGACGTCCCGCGGACTCCTTCGGAGACGCTGTTTCGCGCCCGCCGGATCGCGCTCAAGAACGGAGTGCGCTACGCCTATACGGGCAACATCATGGAGCGGGAGGGAGGCGACACCCTCTGCCACGCCTGCGGCGCCCTGCTCATCGGACGGGACGGCTACGTCCTGACCGACTGGAACCTGGAGGAAGGGCGGTGCGGGGTTTGCGGCGCACCCTGCGCCGGGGTCTTCGAGGACGAGCCCGGGATCTGGGGAGCGCGGCGGGTTCCGGTCCGGTTGAAGGACTTCGCGGCGTAGCCGAACGGCTACTTTCGGCCGGGCGCCTCGGTCGACAGGTGCCGGGAGAACCATGCGCCCGCCAGATCGGCGACTCGGCCGAGGGCTCCCGGTTCTTCGAAGAGATGCGTCGCGCCGGGGACGATCTCGAGCCTGGCCTCGCAGCGCAGCTGGGCCAAGGCCGCGCGGTTGAGATCGATCACGACGTCGTCTTCTCCTCCGACGATGAGAAGCGTCGGCGCCGAAACGCGCGCGAGCGCGGCGCCCGCCAGGTCCGGCCGGCCGCCGCGCGAGACGACCGCGCCGACCAGGTCGGGGCGCTCGGCCGCGGCGACGAGGGCCGCGCCGCCGCCGGTCGAAGCACCGAAGAAGCCGATGCGCAGGTGGCGCGTCGCGTCCTGGCGCGATAGCCAGTCGGCCGCGGCGACGAGCCGGCCGGCGAGCAGATCGATGTCGAAGCGCAGGCGCCGCGTCCGTACGTCGACGTCCTCTTCGTCTTCCGTCAGCAGGTCGATGAGCAGCGTGCCCAGCCCCTTTCGGCGCAAAGATTCGGCCACGAAGCGGTTTCGCGGGCTGTGGCGGCTGCTGCCGCTGCCGTGGGCGAAGACCACGAGCCCGGTGGCGCCCTCCGGAATGGCCAGGCTTCCTTCGAGACCGGCGCGCCCGGCGCCGATGCGGACGAGCCCCTGCGTTTCGGGCGTGAGCGCCGAGCGACTCATGGGAGCCTCTTCATTCGGTCTTTCACCGGCCGCTGACCGCCCGTTCGCGTCTTCTCCGACGCGGCGCCTCCCGCGGCCGATCGGGCCCGCCGGCGGGGATGGGACTTGAGACGGCCCCGAAGACGGCGCTCGTGATCCTCGAGCTTCCGCCGGGTCGCGTCGAAAGCGTTCCGGATCGCCGCGCCCACGTCCTCCTCGGCCGGCTGGGAGATGACGATCTCTTCGCCGGGGACCGTCAATCGCGCCTGGACCTTGTAAAGCCAGCCCTTGCGGTGATGGCCCGTCGGCTTCTCGATCCAGACGTGGCATTTCTGGATCCGGTCCGAGAAGCGCTCCAGGCGCTCGAAGTGGTCCCGGACCTTCGTCTCGATCGCCTCGGAAGGCGACAGGGAATGGAATTGGATTTGCAGCGGAAATGTCATGACGCTCAATCGTGGCGCGTTCCCTCGCCCGCCTGCCTGAGGCGATCGCATCAGTTGCCGGGTAGGCAGCGGGGGGGCGGAGAGCCTGTCGGCGGCCCGCGAGCGCCCTCTACTTCGTCCAGTCGATCCCGAATCGCGCCGCGAAACGCGCGCCGGGATAGTAGAACGGCGCCGGCTGGCCCGTCGAGAAGTCCGTCAGCGCGAAGCCGTACTGCGCGTACTTGGTGTTCGTCAGGTTCGACAGGTCGAGGCGCGCGCGGAGCGAGCCGAACGACTTCGAGAGCCGCAGGTCCACGATCGACGCGTCGCCCAGCGGAAGGACGTCGTCGTCGTCGAGCCAGCGCCGGCCCATCCAGGTCCAGATCGCCTCGGCGCCGAGCCCGGCCGGCAGCGACGCCGAGAGGCCGGCGCGGACGAGATGCTCGGGTACGTTCTTCAATTGCGAGCCCTCGTGCTCTCCTGTGCGCGACTCGACGCGCGTCCAGGTGTAGGAGACGTAGGGGGTGAGGAAGCCCAGCGCGTTCAATCGCACCGTCGCTTCGACGCCGCGGTGGAGGCTCGCGCCGATGTTCTGGTACGAGAAGGTCGCCGGATCGAAGTCGATCTCGTTGTCCACGGTCATCCGATACGCGAGCACGTCCCAACGCAGGTCCTTCAGGTCCTGCGAAACGCCGACCTCGAAGTTCTGGGCTTTCTGCGGGACGAGGTGCGGGTTGGAGATCGAGATCGTGCCGCCTTGGAAGTCGTCGAAGGGATGCGGGTCGAAGAGCTGATCGAGCGTCGGCGCTTTGAAGGAACGCGAGAACTGGAAATAGAAGGCGACCGGCGCGGCGGCGAGATCGCCGACGCGATAGTTCAGGCCGGCGCGCGGCGACCAGGCCTCGTTCGTCTGCGTCGTCCCCTCGACGTGGAAATCGTCGGCGATCCGGTCCCACCGCACGCCGCCCGTGAGGCGCATGCGATCGGTCACGCGGTAGTCGCCCGTCAGAAACACCGCGGTGCGGTTGCGCGAGCCGTCCTCGCTCGAGACGATCGGTCCCTTCTCGCCCGATTCGTCCACGAAGCGATAGTTGGTGTCGAGCGTCTCGTGCCCGAGCTCGGCGCCGAGGCGTATCAGGCCGTCTCGGTCGAAGAGGCGCCAGGACTTCTCGCCCTCGAAGATTCCCCCGAGCGCGCCCGAGTGCAGATCGCGGAACGTGCGGTTGCCGATGCCCGGCGCGACGGGAAGCGTCTGCAGGATGCCGGCGCTGCGGATCAGGCCGGAGAGCGTTGCCTGGTAGGGAACCGGCCCATCGGGCTGGCGAAAGGAGAGAGCCAGGCGGCCGCGGTCGGTGTCGGTCTCGTCGAAGCGGTAGAGGGGATCGGATTGGCGGTCGTCGGCCGCGTACTGGTCGCCGAGGAGCGCACCGGGGTCCTCGCGGTTCGTCCGGTCGAGATCGAGATCGACCGACCACTTGCCGGAGCCGAGCGCTCCCGACGTCGAGAGACCGAGGATGCCGCTCTCCTCCGAGTTGTGGGCGCGATAGCCGTCGGTGCGAAAGTACGTGCCGCCGATTCCGCCCGAAACGGCCGAGCCGCCGAAGCCCGCGGAGACGTCCGCCGCGGCCGTGCCGAAGCTGCCGCCGGAAGCCGAGGCGGAAAGCGACGTGCCGCCGGGCGGCGGCGATGGCCGCGTGAAGACCTGGATGACGCCGCCGAGCGCCGTGTCCCCGTAGAGCGACGACGCCGGGCCGCGCAGCGCCTCGAC
This sequence comes from Thermoanaerobaculia bacterium, assembly GCA_035498835.1. Lineage (GTDB taxonomy): Bacteria > Acidobacteriota > Thermoanaerobaculia > UBA5066 > Gp7-AA6 > DATBFU01. The sequence continues at coordinate 21,792 of DATJZU010000026.1, read as the reverse complement.
GCGCTCGATGTCCGCGGCGCGGATGCGCCGCCAGTCGGCGAGGCCCGACTCGACGTCTTCGACCGGCACGCCATCCACGCGGAGCTGCACGTAGTCGGCCGTGCCGCCGCCGAAGAAGCCGCGCGACGTCACGATCGGGGGCGGCCCGCCGAAGCTCTCGCGGAAGAGCGCATGGAAGCCGGGCAGAAACTCGAGCAGCTCGGACAGGTCCTGCGCCGGCACGCGACCGATGTCCTCGCGGGTCAGGATGGAGACGGAAGCCGGCGTCTCCGCGAGCGGTTCCGGCCCGCGCTCGGCCGTGACGACCATCTCCTCATGGACCTTCCCGGCCGCCGCGGGAGTCGGCGTGGGACCGGGCGGCGTCTCCTGCCCCCGCAGGGCCGGAGACGCGAGGATCGGCAGCAGGGCGGCGAGCGCGATCGACTTCAAGCGGTGACCTCCGCCCGCGCGCGGAGGGCTCCCGCCGCCGCTTTCTCCGAGTGTCTTGCGGGGCGACAGGTCGACCGGTCCGGTCCGCCGGGGCATCGAAAAAGGTAGCACGCCGCGGCGCGCCGCGCCACCGGGCGCGCGATTTGCGTCTTCTCGGGCGGGCTAGACTCCGCACGGCGAAGACCTCGGGAGGATGGATCGACGTGGCGACTTCGGCGGGAACGGAAGCGGGCGGAGGCGGGCGCTCCTCGGCGGCCGGCGCGGCCGCTCCCGCGCTCGTCGCCGCCCGCGAGGTCTCGCGCTTCTATCGCCTCGGCGCCGCCGTGGTGCCGGCGGTGCGCGACGTGTCGCTCGAGGTCCGCCGGGGAGAGTTCGTGGCGCTCCAGGGCCCGAGCGGCTCCGGAAAGACGACGCTCCTGAATCTCCTCGGGCTTCTCGACCGGCCGGATCAAGGTGAGATCGCGGTGGCGGGCCAGGACGCGAACTCCCTCTCGGAGGACGCGCGTTCGGACCTGCGCCGCGACCGGTTCGGTTTCGTCTTCCAGACGTTCAACCTGCTCGCCGTCCTCTCGGCCGAGGAGAACGTCGCCTACCCGATGGCGCTCGCCGGCGTCGCGGCGGAGGAGCGCTCGCGGCGCGCGCGGGAGCTGCTCGACGCGGTCGGTCTGCAGGGCAAGTACGGCGTGAGACCGGATCTGCTCTCCGGAGGACAGCGGCAGCGCGTCGCGATCGCGCGGGCGCTCGCCAATCGTCCCGAGCTCGTCTTCGCGGACGAGCCGACGGCGAACCTCGATTCGCACACGGCGGACGGGATCCTCGACCTGATGCGCGAGGTCAGCGAGTCGGGCGGCGTCGCGTTCCTCTTCGCCACGCACGATCCGCGCGTCGTCGCGCGGGCGCGGCGCGTCGTCTTGCTCCACGACGGGCGCGTCGAATCGGACGTCGCGCGATGAACGCCTTCGCGCTGGCCTGGCGGAATCTGCTCCGGCAGCGGCGCCGGACGATCCTGATGGGCGCCGTCGTCGCTCTCGGGTTCGCGGCGTTCGCGCTGGCGGGCGGCTTCATCGCCCAGTCTTTCGCCGGCCTGAAGGAGGGCACGATCCAGAGCGTCGGACAGCTCCAGGTCGTGGACCGCCGCGCCGTCTCGGGCACCGAGGAGAAGACGCTCGAGTTCGGGTTACACGACGGCGCCCGCGCGCGCGCCATCGTGGCCCGCGATCCGGCGGTCGAAGCGGTCATCCCGCGCATCGATTTCGTCGGCCTCGGGACCAACGGGGCCCGCTCGGTGCCGTTCCTGGGCGTCGGCGTGGACCCGGAGCCGGAGGCGAAGGCGACCCTGGCGGGCGACCTCATCGTCTCGGGGCGCTACCTTTCGGGCGACGGCGGCGACGGCGTCGTCCTCGGCACGGGGATGGCCTCGGCCCTCGCGGTCAAGCCGGGCGACTCGATCACGCTCATGGCCACGACGCCGGACGCGACCTTGAACGCGGTCGACGCGACGGTTGTCGGCCTCGTGGACGTGCGCATCAAGGAACTGAACGACCGTTATGTCGCGATCGGCGAGCGGTTGGCCGGGCGGCTCCTGCAGTCCGACGGCACGGTCTCGAAGCTCGTCGTGTTCCTCAAGCCAGACGCCGACGAGAACCGTGTCGCGCAGCGCCTCGAGCAGTCGCTCACGGCGGCGGGCTATCCGATTGCGGTGCGGCACTGGAAAGATCTCGCCGTCTTCTACGGGCAGGTGAAGCTCCTCTACATCGGAATCTTCGGTTTCGTGGGCGCGGTTCTCATCGTGATCGTGATCCTCTCGGCGGCGATCGTCATGACGATGGCGGTGACGGAGCGCACCCGCGAGATCGGAACGCTGCGCGCGCTCGGGACGCGGCCGTCCGGGATCCAGCGGATGTTCCTGACCGAGGGCGTCGCGATAGCGCTCATCGGCTGCGTGGCCGGGGCGGTGCTCGCGCTCATCATCCGATCGGCGCTGAACGCGTCGGGCATCATCCTGCCGCCGCCGCCCGGCGCGACGCACGGGATGCCGATCAACGTGGAGTTCTATCCGCTGGCATATGCCGCGGGAATTCTCGCGATGGTCCTGACGATGCTCGTCGCGTCCTACTTCCCGGCGCGCCGGGCGTCGCGGATCTCGATCGTGGAGGCGCTGACGCATGTGTAGGGTCCGGAGGTTCGCCGTCCTTCTTGTCCTTCTGGCCGGCGCGGCGCCCGCGCAAACACCGGACCAGATCGCGTCCTGGCTCGTGGACGTGGATCGGGCGCGCAACGCCTTCTCCGAGGCCGTCATCACCGCGCGCGCGAGCCAGGTCACGGACGGCAAGGTCACGGGCAGCGCGGACTTCGAGATTTACACGAAAGGGGACGACAAGGGGCTCATCGTGTTTCGCGGCGGCAAGAACGACGGCCGCAAGATCCTGAACGTCGGCGAGAAGATGTGGCTGATGGTGCCCGGCGCGTCGCGGGCCCTGCCGATCACGCCGAACCAGCGGCTTCTCGGCGGCGCCTCGGTGGGCGACGTGGCGCGCATCGAGTTCGCGAAGGACTACGCGGGCGTCGCGCGGCCCGGAACGGAGACCGTCGGCGGCAAGCCCTGCCGCGTCGTGGATCTGACGGCGAAGTCGGACAAGGCGCCCTACAGCAAGGTCGTGCTCTGGTTCGACGAGGCGGCGCGGCTGCCGTGCCGGCTTCTCTTCTCGCTGCCGTCGGGCAAGCAGGCCAAGGACGTCACGTTTCTGAAATTCCGGAAGTCCGGCGGCCAGACCTTCGTCGCCGCCATGGAGGTGCGCGACCTCCTGACGAACCAGCCTCGGACCGTCACGCGGCTCGAATATCTCGACTATCGCTCGGCAAAGATCGACGACAAGTTCTTCACGCCGGAAGGGGCGTTGAACTTCTAGCCGTCAGCTTTCAGCTCTCAGCTTTCAGCCAGACGGAATCGCAGACTCCGGCTGACAGCTGACAGCTGATCGCTGCTAGCTCCTACGGCGGGGCGTTCCGAAGGAACCACCGGTCCAGCAGGCGCAGCAAGCGCAGCGGCCGGAACTTGACGAGTCCGTCGGCGTGCAGCGACCCCGGCAGGTTCAGGTGCACGTCGTCCACCGGCGGGGCCGCGGCGCGCGCGAGGCGCCGTCCATGCGACGGATCGACCAGCCAGTCGCCCTCCGCCGTCACGATCAGCTTCGGCATGGCGAGGTTCGCGATGGCCTCGTGGCCGCGCGGCGTCGCGGACAGGCGCGTGTGGCGCGAAACGCGCGGGGGCCGCAGCGCGTGGCGCAGGCGCACCTGCCGGACCGCGCCGGACTTCCAGGGCTTCGGGCGGATGGCGCGCAGGTCGGCCGGGGACGAGACCATCACGAGCCCGCGGCAGGGAAGCTCGGGCCAGCGCGACAGGGCCTCGGCCGCGATCGTGCCTCCGAGCGACAGGCCGAGCAGCGCGAACTCATCGTAGGGCCGGCCGGCCCCCACGAGCTCGTCGAGGACCGCCTTCAGGTCGTTCGGCTCGAACGTTCCGAAGGTGTACGCGCCGGCGCTGTCGCCGTGTCCGCGGAAGTCGAGGGCGGCGACGTCGTAGCCGCGGCGCACGAAGAACGTCGCGAGGAAGAGGTTCTCGCGCGCGAGGCGCACGCGCCAGAAGCCCGGCGCGAGGACGATGAGCTGCTTCGACGGCCGCCGCCAGAGCGTGTAGGCAATCGCGACGCCGTCGGCCGAGCACGTCTCCCGGTGGTCGGCTACAGGAGTCGCGTGATCCGCGGCGGCGCTGCGTCTCACGGGAGGTCCCGGGTGAGGAGGCACGTGACGACCGCGCCCGCCGGCAGCGCGCCGGATCCGGCGGGCTGGACGATCAGGGCGTTTGCGCGCGCATGCGCGCCGATGTCGTGGCTGCCGGCCGAGCGCAATTCCGTCACGCGGCTCTCGCCGTGGGAGGTTTCCCAGACCGCGTCGCGGTAGGACTCCCGCGCGCCGGCCGCTCCGATCGGCGCCGCGAGCTTCGCCGTGACGCGCGGGGCTCCGGGGCGCGCGTCGCCCTCGAGGCGGCCCGCGATCTCGCGGGCGAAGAGGTGGAAGCCGACCGACGTGGACACGGGATTGCCCGGCAACCCGATCCAGATCGTCGCGCCGCGGCGCGCGACGGCGACGGGTTTTGCCGGACGCATGGCGACGCCGTGGAAGAGCAGCTCGAAGCCGGCCTTCTGCGCCGCGGGAGGCAGCAGGTCGAGGTCGCCCGCCGAGACGCCGCCGGACGTCATGAGGATGTCCTCGTGCGCCCCCGCTTCGGCGAAGAGCCGGGCCACGCCGGCGTGGTCGTCCGCCACGCGCGGACGCGCCGCCGCGGGCCATCCTCGCTCGCGGCAGAGCGCCGCGAGCATGGGGCCGTTCGAGTCGCGCAGCTGCCCGGCCCTCGGCGTCTCGCCGGCGGGGACGAGCTCGTTGCCGGTGGCCGCGATCGCGATCCTCGGCCGCCGGAAGACCGCCACGGGATCGGCGCCGGCCATCGCCGCGAGGGCGATGTCGCTCGCCGCGAGGCGCCGGCCGGCGGCCAGCAGCTCGGTGCCGGCCGCGATGCTTTCGCCGCGCCGGCGCAGATGCGCGCCGGCAGCCGGGACGACCTCCAGCCGGACGCGCCCGGCTTCGCGGCGCACCTGCTCGACCGGGACGACGGCCTCGGCGTTCTCCGGCATCGCGGCGCCGGTCATGACGCGAACGGCCTGTCCGGGCCGGATCGGCGGGGGAGGCGCGTCGCCGGCCGCGACGAGTCCCTCGCGCTCGGCGAGCGTCGTCCCGGGCGCGCGCACGTCCTCGAGCCGCACGGCGTAACCGTCCATCGCCGAGGTCTCGAACGGCGGCCAGTCGACGTCGGCGCGAACCGCGCGGGCGAGCACGCGCTCCGACGCCTCGGCGAGCGGAATCTCCTCCGTTCCGAGGGGCGTCAGGCGGCCGATCGCGGCGAGGGCTTCGGCGACCGTCATCATTGCCGCCCGATTCTACGGTCCCGGCGCCCGGAATCCCCTACCGCGCGCCGCCCGGCCGCGCTACCATGATCCCAAGCCGAGAATGGAAAAGCGCTTCGAGTACCGCGGCGACCTCGCGGTGACTCCGCTCGCCGAGATCCTGGCCACGATCCATCGCTACCGGGTTCCCGGCGTCGTCCGCGTCTCGCGGGAGGCGCGGCAGCGGCTCGTCTACATCGACGACGGGCTCGTCGTCTTCGCCGCGACCAACGAGCGCGAAGCGAGCCTCGGCGCGTATTTGCTGCGGCGGCGGATCCTGGCGGCCGACGTCGCCCGCGAAGCGGCGCGGCAGGTTCGGCAGGGCGTGCGTCTCGGGCAGATCCTGCTCGAGATGGGAGTCCTCGACGAGGACGGCCTGCGCGACGCCGTGTCGGGCCAGATCCGCGAGATCCTCTGGGGCGCCTTCGACTGGGATTCGGGAGAAGTCGTCTTCGACATCGGCGAGCGGCGGTCGGACGAGGTCATCCGCATCGATCTCTCGATTCCGGAAGTCATCGTCGAAGGGATCCGGCGGTCGGCCGACCCGCGCCGGCTCGTCCAGCGGCTCGGGCAGGCCACGACGCTGCTCGAGCGCACACCGGGCGATCTCCTGTCGCTCTTCGCCCCGGAGGAACGCGCGTACTACGACCGTGTGGACGGGAAGACGGCGCTCCAGCCGCTGTGCGGCAAGGGCCCGGGCGCCGCGGCGGACAACGCGCGCCTCCTGTACGCGTTCTTCTGTCTCGGTCTTCTGCGCAAGAGCGCGGCCACTCCGCCCGGCGCGAAGAAGATCCGGTACAACACGGGTGGGGGAAGCCTGGCATAGCTATCAGCCCTCAGCTCTCAGCTTTCAGCCAGAGCGGAGAGCCGAAAGCTGATAGCTGATAGCTTATTTCCATGCCCATCTACGAGTACCTCTGCGAGAAATGCCGCAAGAAGACCGAGGTCATCCAGCGGATCGGCGAGCGGCCGCTGAGAGTCTGCCCGCATTGTGGCGGGAAACTGAAGAAGGCGATCTCCGCGCCCGCCATCCAGTTCAAGGGGAGCGGGTTCTACATCACCGACTACGCGCGCGCGAGCGGCGAGGGCGGCGGCGGCAAGAGCGAGTCGAAGACCGAATCGAAGAGCGAATCGAAGAGCGAGACCAAGTCCGAGTCCGCCGGGAAATCCGAGAAGGTCGAGAAGAAGGAAAAGAAGGAGAAGAAGGCGGCGAAGGAGTAGGGGCGGCCCTCGCGGCCGCCCGGGCGGGGCGCCGTGGAGCGGACTACAGCTTCAGCCCCTTCAGATAACCCCGAAACGGCGCGCCCAGGTCCTTCCGCTTCAGAGCGAACTCGACGGTCGCCTTCAGGAACCCGAGCTTGTCGCCCGCGTCGTAGCGCTTGCCCTCGAACAGATAGCCGTCGATCGGCCGCCGCGCGAGCAACGTCTTGAGCGCGGACGTCAACTGGATTTCGCCGCCCACGTCGGAGTGCGTCTCCTCGAGGATCTGGAAGATCTCCGGCGGCAGCAGATACCGCCCGATGATCGCCAGGTTCGACGGCGCCTTGTCCGGCGACGGCTTCTCGACCATGTCCTCGATCGCGACGACGCGGTCCTCGATCTTCTTTCCTGCCACGATCCCGTACTGCCGCGTCTCCGAGCGCGGGACTTCCTGGAGCGCGATCACCGGATTGCCGCGGCGCTCGTAGAGCCGCAGCATCTGCCCGATGCACGGCTCGTCGGCGTCCACGATGTCGTCGCCGAGCATCACGGCGAACGGCTCGTTCCCGACGAGATCCTTCGCCTGGAGCACGGCGTGTCCGAGTCCGAGCGCGCTCTTTTGCCGGACGTAGGAGACGGGGATCAGGTCGGAGATCGCCCGCACTTCCTCGAGCAGATCCGCCTTCCCGCGCTCCTCGAGCATCGCTTCGAGCTCGAAGGACGTGTCGAAGTGGTCCTCGATCGCGTTCTTGCCGCGGCCGGTCACGATCACGATGCGCTCGAGGCCGGCGCGGCGCGCCTCCTCGACGACGTACTGCACGAGCGGCCGGTCGACGAGCGGCAGCATCTCCTTGGGCTGCGCCTTGGTGGCCGGGAGGAATCGCGTTCCCAGGCCAGCGGCCGGGAACACCGCGACGCGGATCTTCGGCATCGCCAGATAGTAGCCGAAGGCCCGACGGCACCGTTCGACCCGGCCGGACGCTACAATGGTGCCGTCCATGTCCAACGGCGGAACGAAACGGCCGCGGTCTCCGCGCCGGCGCGCCCTCTTGTGCGCTGCCGCGCTCGCGACGTGCCTTCCCGGCATCGCCTCCGCGGCGCGCTGGCTCCGCCTGCCGCTCTGGGGCGCGGAGGTGCGCGCCTTCGCCGTGGACCCGTTCGACGCCGGGCGCGTCTATCTCGGCACGTCCCGCGGCAACCTCTACGGCTCGACGGACGGCGGCGCGACCTGGAAGCCGCTCGCGCCGGGCCCGGCTTTCCTCGGCTTCGTCGCGACGGGGCTCGTGGCCGATCCGTCGGCTCCCGGCCGGCTCTGGGCCGCGCTGGCGGGACCGTACGAGGGCGGCCTCGTCGCGGTCAGCTCGGACCACGGCGCGACCTGGACGACGCTCGCGCGGTGGCAGCACTCCGTCGCGACGCGGGCGCTCGCGCTCTCGCCCGGTCCTCGGCCGGTGCTCGCGATCGGCGGCGACGACGGCGTGCGGCTCTCCCGCGACGGCGGCCGGACCTGGACGCCGACCGGCGGCGACACCGACGGACTGCGGCAGGTCGAGTCGCTCGCCTTCGACCCGAAGGATCCGCAGACGCTCTACGCCGGCACGTGGCGCCAGGCCTTCCGCACGAAGGACGGCGGCGCGACGTGGGTGCGCATCGCCGACGGCATGGTGCTCGACGCGACGGTGTACTCCTGGGACTTCGCGGCGAACGATCCCCGGGACGTCTGGGTGTCGACCTGCGGCTGGGTCTATCACTCCGACGACGGCGGCGACCGCTGGACGCGCTTCACGCAGGGCTTCACCAACCGGCGCTCGCAAGCGGTGCGGCGCGACCCGACGCGGCCCGGAACGATCTACGCGGCGACGGTCGGCGGCCTCCATCGCTCGATCGACGGCGGGAAATCCTGGCAGCGCATCTCGCGCGAATCGCTCGTCGTGACGGCGCTCGCCGTGGATCCCCGCAGCGGCCGCCTCTTCGTCGGCACGGAGGGCGAGGGCGTCTTCACGTCGGACGATGCCGGGACGACGCTCGCCGCCGCCTCGAGCGGCCTGGCCGAGGGGCGCGTGGCCGATCTCGTGGCCGATCCGAACGATCCGTCGCGCGTCTACTTCTTCCGAGCGTACGGCGGCGAGGAAAGCGGCGTCTGGGCGGCCGAGGGCACGTCGGTGCGCCGGGTCTCGGTCGACCCGCTGCCGCCGGCGGGTTCGCTCACGGCGTTCCGCGATCCGGCGGGAAAGACGGTGCTCCTCCTCGCGTCGTCGGCGGGACTGAAGCTCTCGCGCGACGGCGGCGCGCGCTGGACGGCCGCGGCCGCGGCGCCGGCGGGATCGCCGGTCGCGGTCTTCGGTCCGCCCTATCGCCAGCCGGTGCTTGTGACGTCCGAAGGCGTCTTCCGTACCGCCGACGGCGGCGCGACGTTCGAGGCCATCCGCGGGTCGCCGACGGGCGCGATTGCGGCGGAGCTCGTCGCGGGCGCCGCTCGCGCGCCGGTGCTCGAGGTCAAGACGTCCGACACGGACTACCGATGGGACGGCCGCTGGTGGACGCAGCGCAAGCGCGCGGTCCTCTCGGGCGGCCTCTTCGCCGCGGAAGCTAACGCGGCCTCGTCCGCCGGCGCCTGGAGCCGCCTCGAGGACGTGGACGGGCAGCTCGTGTGGGAGGAGGGCAACCGCCGTCTTGCGCTGACGAGCCCGCGCGCGGGTCTGGCTCTCGCGACCGCCGCGTCGGCCGCGGGCGGACGGGTCTACATCGGGACGGCGGGCGACGGGCTCTACCTCTTCGAGCCGTGAGGAATTAGCTGTCAGCTGTCAGCTGTCAGCTGTCAGCCAGAGTCCGACTCGAGCCATCCGGCTGATAGCTGATAGCTGATAGCTCGTCAGCGGCCGACGTCGGCGACCTGGATCGTCGCGCCGGCGACGATCCCTTCCTTCGCGGCCATCCCGCCCGCGATCTCGAGGACGGTCGGTGCCGGAGTCTTTGGACCGTAGTTCGGGCACGGGTCGGACTTGCAGGGCGGCGTGTCGGCCGAGACGAAGACGACTTTGCCGCCGGCGTCGATCCAGATGATGTCGAGCGGGATCATCGTGTTCTTCATCCAGAAGTTGTGCGCGCCGCCGTCGGTGAAGAGGAAGATCATCCCGGCGCGCGGCGGCAGGCTCTCGCGATACATGAGCCCTTGAGCCTGGTCCTCCGGCGTGCGCGCGACCTCGACCGTGTAGACGGCGCCGGACGGCATGATGACGCGCGGGCCCGCGGCGGGAGTCGGAGCCGCCGCCGGCGTCGGCGAGGCGCTCGGCGCGGCGCCGCAGGCCGCGAGAAAGACGAGACCGGCTGCCAGGAGGCCCGAGCCGGACCTCACCGACTCTCCGCCTCGGCTCCCGCCTGCTGCGCGTCGGGCTCCTCGTAGAGGTCTTCCTTCTTCACGAGGTTGTACTTCTTGGCGTAATAGCGGAAGGAGCGGAAGGACATTCGCAGGAGCTCCGCGGCCTTCGTCTGGACGCCGTCGCAGCGATCGAGCGCCTCGCGCATCAGGCGCTTGCCCACAGCCTCGAGAAATGCCTCGAGGTTGATGCCCTCGGCCGGCAGGCTCTCGAAGTCGGGGACCTTCGTCCGCACGCCGAGCGCGATCGCCTCCGGCAGGCTCGAGACGTTGATGACCGGCCCGGGCTCGAGTGCCACGGTGCGCTCGAGCGTGTTCTCGAGCTCGCGCACGTTGCCCGGCCAGGGATACGCCTCGATGAGCCGCATCGCCTCGGCGGAGATCTTCTTCTCCGGAATGCGCTGCTCCTTGCAGACCTTCGCGATGAAGTGCTGCGTCAGCGGCGCGATGTCCTCGGGCCGCGCGCGCAGGGGCGGCAGGACGATCGGGATGACGTTGATCCGGTAGAAGAGATCCTCGCGAAACTTGCCCTGCGAGACGAGCTCGGAGAGGTCTTTGTTCGTCGCGGCGATGATCCGGACGTCCACGGACGTCTCCTCGTTGCCGCCGACTTTGCGGATGAGCTTCTCCTGGATCGCCCGCAGGAGCTTGACCTGCATCGTGGGCGAAGTCTCGGAGATTTCGTCGAGGAAGAGCGTGCCGCCGTCCGCCTCGGCGAACAGGCCGCGCTTCTCCTTGACGGCGCCCGTGAACGCGCCGCGCTCGTGGCCGAAGAGCTCCGACTCCAGCAGCGTCTCCGGCAGCGCACCGCAGTTGATCGAGACGAACTTGCGCTCCTTGCGGATCGAGGTGAAGTGGATCGCGCGCGCGATGAGCTCCTTGCCGGTGCCGCTCTCGCCGGTGATCAGGACCGTCGAGGAGACCTTGCCGATCCGCTCGATCGTGCGGAAGATCTCCTGCATCCGCGAGCCCTTGCCGATGATGTTGGCGAAGGTGTAGCGCGCCGCGAGCTCCTGCTTGAGGTAGACGTTTTCCTGCTCGAGCGTCTTCTCGCCGATTGCGCGGCGGACCTTGAGGACGAGCTCGTCGTTGTCGAAGGGCTTGTTGACGTAGTCGATGGCGCCGGCCTTCATCGCCTCGACGGCGTCGGCGGTCGAGCCGTGGCCGGTGATCATGATGACGGGGATGCGCGCGTTCTCTTCCTTGACGCGGCGCAGCAGGTCGAGGCCGTTGCCGTCCGGCATCCGGATGTCGCAGATGATCGCGTCCGGCGACGACTTCAGCGCGTCGGCCAGGCCTTCGGTGAAGTTGGACGCGAGGCGCACCTCGAATCCTTCCTTGTTGAACAGGATTCCGAGCGTCTCCCGCAGGAGCGCCTCGTCATCGACGATGAGAAGCCGCGCTTTGCTCATGCCACCCCCGCCGCGACGTGCTCGCGCCGCGCGCCGTCGGACCGGCGACGGGCGGAGCGGGGGAGGAGGACGGTGACCGCCGTCCCCTCGCCCGGTCGCGACTCCGCGTCGATCGCGCCTCCATGGTCTTCCACGATCTTCCGGACAATGGCCATGCCGAGCCCCGTTCCTCCGTCGAATGCCGTCGAGAAAGGCGTGAAGAGGCGCGACAGCTCCTCTTCGCTCATCCCGCGCCCGGTGTCGGCAAATCGGATGCGATACCAGGCATCCTCCTCGCGGCCGACGACCCGGAGCGTTCCGCCCGCGGACATCGCGTGGACGGCATTCTTGGCAATGTTGTAGAGAATCTGGCGCAACTGATCGCGGTCTCCCTCGATCATCGAGTGCTCCGGCACGACGTCCGCCTCGATGCGGTGCGCGTCGGACACTTCGTCGGAGAGGCGGAAGAGGTCCATCACCTCGATGATCGTGCGCGCCACGTCGAACTCCGCGACCCGGCGCTCCTGCGGCCGCACGAAGCGGAGGAACTCCTCGAGGATCTTCGACAGGCGGTTCGATTCCGAGACGATGATCTCCATGAGCCGCCGCTCCGCGGAGCCGGCAGGGATCTCCTTCGAGAGGACCTGCACGGATCCCGAGATCGAGGCGAGCGGGTTCCGGATCTCGTGGGCGATGCCCGCCGCGAGCTCGCCGACCGCCGCGAGCTGCGCGTGGAACCGGGCCTGGCGCTCGAGCTTCTTCAGGTCCGTGAGGTCCTGGAAGAGGAGCAGCGCGCCTTCCTCGCCTTCCGTGTCCTTGAGCAGGCGGAACGAGTAGCCGAGCATCCGCCGCTCGTTGCCGCGGGCGATCTCGATCTCGTCGCGGTAGGTCTCCGGTCCGCGCGCGCGCTCCCGGATGCGGTCCCAGTCCTCGCCAAAACGGAATCCGACGTCGGCGAGGAGGTGTCCCGGCGCGCGCCCCGGATCGACGCCGAGCAGCTCCCCGCCGGCGCGGTTGAGGAACGTCACGCGCTGCTGCGCGTCGGCCGTCATGAGGCCGGACGACATCGTCGCGATGACGTTGCCGTGGAGATGCTGGAGACGCTGGAGGGCCTTCTGCCGGAGGTCGAGCTCGTCGCGCGCCGCGCGCAGCTTCTCCGAGAGGTACGAGACCATGAACGCGATCCCGTAGAAGCCGGCGACCGTGATCGCCAGGTTGTAGCGGATGCGCGTGCCGCCCCAGTCGGACACCGGCGCGAGCGGCGGCGGCGGCAGGATGCCGTAGGCGAGCAGCTGCACGACCGATCCGTAGAGCACCGCGGCCACCGACGCGATGAAGACGGCGCCCGTGCGGTAGAGCAGGAACGCCGAAACGCCGATGACGACGAGGTAGAGGAAGTTGAAGACGGAGTCCGGGCCTCCCGAAGCGTAAACGAGCGTCGTGACGATCGCGAGGTCGCCCAGCAGCTGGATCCCCGCCTCGAGCCGCGCCGGCAGGTGCCGGCCGAGCGTCCAGTGGAAAAGAGCGAGGAGGACCGCCGCGCCGTTGAGCAGGTAGAGGAACGAGAGCTCGTCCCGCGCCGGCCCATGGTCCCGCAAAGCCTGCCGGTCGAACTGCACTCCGGGAGTCGCCTGGACGAGGATCGCGGACAGAAGGATCAGCAGCAGAACGACGATGCGCGCCGCCGTCAGCCACCCGACGGATCGTTTGAGGGAGTTGTCCATACCGGACGCCTTGAAGTCGTCAGTGATCAGTCATCAGTTATCAGTTCCGGAACTGATAACTGACAACTGAAGACTGATAACTCTACCCTTATCCGATCTTGTTGATCAGCGTGAACATCGGCAGGTACATGGCGATGACGATGCCACCGATGACGACGCCGAGGATGAAGATCATGAGCGGCTCGAGCAGCTTCACGAGGCCGGCGACCGCCACGTCCACCTCGTCCTCGTAGAACTCGGCGATCTTGTTGAGCATTGCATCGAGCGCGCCGGTCTGTTCGCCGACGCCGATCATCTGCACGACCATGTTCGGGAAGACGCCCGATTCCCGGAGGGGCTCGACGATCGTCTTGCCGCCCTCGACGCTCTTCCGGACGCCGATGATCGCATCCTCGACGATCGCGTTGCCCGACGTGCGCGCCGTGATGTCGAGGGCCTCGAGGATCGGGACGCCCGACGAGGTCAGTGTCGCGAGCGTTCGGCAGAACCGGGCGACGGCGATCTTTCGCAGGATCATGCCGATGATCGGCGCCTTGAGCATTGCCCCGTCCACGACGCGGCGGCCCTTGTAGGTCGCGTAGTAGCGCCGGAACGCGAAAACGGCCGCGGCGATCAGCGCCACGAACGCCCACCAGTAGCGGGCGAGGAAGTTGGAACAGAAGATGACGACGCGGGTCGGCAGCGGCAGCTCCGCCCCGAGGCTCGTGAAGAGGGCGGCGAAAGTCGGGATGACCTTCAGCAGGATGACCGCGACGACGATCGCGGCGATCACGATGACGGCGACGGGATAGATCAGCGCCGCGCGGACCTGGTTGCGCAGCTTGACCGCCTTCTCGATGTAGGTCGAGAGGCGCTGCAGGATGACGTCGAGAATACCGCCCGCCTCGCCGGCGGCGATCATGTTCACGTAGAGGTTGTCGAACGCCTTGGGATGACGGCGCATCGCGTCGGCGAGCGTCGAGCCGGCCTCGACGTCCTGGCGCACCTGCAGGAGGATCTTCTGGAAGTTCTTGTGCTCCTGCTGATTCGCAAGAATCTCGAGGCACTGCACGAGGGGGAGACCGGCGTCGATCATGACGGAGAACTGCCGCGTGAAGACCGCGAGCACCTTCGGCGGGACCCTGCGGCCCATCTTGCTGAGCGAGATCTCCTTGCCGCGCTCGCGGATGCCGGTGACGACGATGTTCTGGCGCCGCAGCGTCGCGAGCGCGACGTCCTTCGTGTCGGCGGCGAGGACGCCCTCCTGGACCATCCCGGCGCGGTTGCGCCCCTTCCAGGCGTAGTTGGGCATGGCGCGTGTCCCCCGTTACGAACCGGCCGATCCGGCCCCGGCCTTCCGGGCGGCGGCGGCGGCGGCGGCGGGAGTCAACGGTCCCGTGGGAGCGTTGATTCCGGCGCCCCGGTTGATGATGTCCTGCAGCTCGTCCGCGTTGGACGAGCGCGAAAGCGCGTTTTCGAGCGTGATCTGTTTCTTGTGGTACAGCGTCGCGAGCGACTGGTTGAAGGTCTGCATCCCGTACTTGGCCTGGCCGGTCTGCATCATGGAGTAGATCTGGTGGACCTTGTCCTCGCGGATGAGGTTCCGGATGGCAGCGTTGGGCACCATGATCTCCATCGCCATCGCACGCCCCTTCCCGCTCGAGCGCTCGATCAGCGACTGACACATGATTCCCTCGAGCACGAAGGAGAGCTGCGTGCGAATCTGCGTCTGCTGGTGCGCCGGGAAGACGTCGATGATGCGGTTGATCGAGGAGACGGCCGAGTTCGTGTGCAGGGTCGCGAGCGTGAGGTGGCCGGTCTCCGCGATGCGCAGGGCCGACTCGATCGTCTCGAGGTCGCGCATCTCGCCGACGAGCACGACGTCCGGGTCCTCGCGGAGGACCGACTTGAGCGCGTTGGGGAACGAATGCGTGTCGGCGTGCAGCTCGCGCTGGTTGACGAGGCACTTCTTGTGCGTGTGGAGGAACTCGATCGGGTCTTCGATCGTGATGATGTGGAGCTGCTTCTCGCGATTGATCTTGTCCATCATCGACGCGAGCGTCGTGGTCTTGCCGGAGCCCGTCGGCCCGGTCACGAGGATCAGGCCGCGCGGCTTCTCGCAGAGGCTCTCGACGACCGGGGGGAGCCCCAGCTCGCGGAACCCGAGGATCTCGTACGGGATCTGCCGGTAGACGCCGCCGACGGCGCCGCGCTGCAGGAAGTTGTTGCCGCGGAAGCGCGCGAGTCCCTTGACGCCGAAGGAGAGGTCGAGCTCGAGATTTTCCTCGAAGCGATGCTTCTGCGTGTCGGTCAGAACCGAGTAAGCGAGCTGCTTGGTCTCGGCGACCGTGAGCGGGGGATACGGCAGCGGGATCAGGCGGCCGTCGAGCCGAACCATGGGTGGCGATTGCGTCGTCAAATGGAGGTCGGACGCCCCCATTTCGACCATCTGTTTCAATAGTTGATGGAGCGTGGTATCGCTGGCCATCGGTCCCCCAGGCTCTATGACAATTTGTGTCCCGCTAGTTTAGGCCCACGGCAGAGAAAAAGGAAGGCGAATTGTTCAGAAACGAAGCAGCTTTCCGCCGCGCGATTCGCCGCAAACGGAGGGAATCCCTGTCCTAGAGGACAGTCTCCCGGAGCACTTCCTCGAGCGTCGTGACGCCTTCGCGGATCTTCTGGAGTCCCGCCATGCGCAGCGACACCATGCCTTCCTCGATTGCCTTGCGCTTCAACTCGATCGAGGAGGCGCCCGAAAGGATCATGTCCCGGATCTCGTCGGAGAACTGAAGGGCTTCGAAGAGGCCGATGCGGCCCTTGTATCCGCCGTTGTTGCACTTCTCGCAGCCCCGGCCCCGCTTGATCTTGATCGTCTTGACCTCGTCGGGCGCGAAGCCGACCTGGATCAGCATCTGCGGCGGCGTCTCGACCTCCTCGACGCAGCCCGAGCAGATGCGGCGCACGAGCCGCTGCGCGCAGATCGCGTTGATCGACGTCGCGACGAGGAAGGGCTCGATGCCCATGTTCATCAGACGGTTGATCGTCGAGGGGGCGTCGTTGGTGTGGAGCGTCGAGAGCACGAGGTGTCCCGTCAGCGCCGCCTTGACGGCGATCTCGGCGGTCTCGAAGTCGCGGATCTCGCCGACGAGGATGATGTCCGGGTCCTGACGGAGGAAGGAGCGCAGCGCCGAGGCGAAGGTGAGGCCGATCTGCTCCTTCATCTGGACCTGGTTGATGCCGGCGAGGTTGAACTCGATCGGGTCTTCGGCGGTCATGATGTTGACCGTCGGGTCGTTCAGGGCCGCGATCGCGGAGTAGAGCGTGTTCGTCTTGCCCGAGCCGGTCGGCCCGGTGACGAGCACGATCCCGTAGGGGCGGTCGATCGCGTCCTTGAAGCGGCGCAGCGCCTCCTGGTCGAAGCCGAGCTGCGTCATGTCGAGCTGCAGCTTCGACTTGTCGAGCAGCCGCATGACGACTTTTTCGCCGAACTGGGTCGGGACGGTCGAGACGCGCAGGTCGAGGTCGCGGGACCGTTCCTCGACGCGCAGGCGGATCTTGATGCGCCCGTCCTGCGGCAGGCGCTTCTCCGAGATGTCGAGTTTCGCCATGATCTTCAGGCGCGAAACGAGGGGATCGCGGGTGCGCATCGGCAGCGCCATGATGTTGTGGAGAACGCCGTCGATGCGGAACCGGACGCGGAACTCCTTCTCGTAGGGCTCGACGTGGATATCCGAAGCGCCGGCCTTGAGCGCCTCGATGAGGATCAGGTTCGAGACCTTGATGATCGGAGCCGACTCGGTCGACTTGGTGAGGTCCGACAGGTCGATCTCTTCGCCTTCGTCCTGCTTCAGGACGTCGACGTCGGCGCCGGCGTCGATCCCGGTGATCTCGTCCATGTTGAGTTCGCCGAGGCCGACGCCCGCCATGTCGTCGATCGTCAGCGAGGAAGAGGCCATGACGTCTTCGAGGTTCGCCTCGGGGACGAACGCGCCGCCCGACTTCGCCTTCTCCTTGAGCACGACGGACCGCGGCGTGCCGTAGTGCTTGTCGATCGCCTTGCGGAGCGCGACCTCGGAAGCCACGACCGGCTCGACGTTGTAGCCGGTCATGAACTTGATGTCGTCCATCGCGAAGACGTTCGTGGGATCGCCCATTGCGATGGTGAGCGTCGCGCCGGTTTTGTTCACCGGGAGGACACCGTACTTGCGCGCGACCTCGCCCGGAACGATCTTGATGACGTTGGGATCGATCGCGAAGCTGCCCAGATCGATCGAGGGGACGCCGAATTGCTGCGAAAGCGTCTCGGTGATGTCGCTTTCGGACACGGCGCCGACGCGGACGAGGGCTTCGCCCAGCTTTCCGCCCTCTTCGCGCTGGAGCTTCAACGCGGCTTCGAGCTGCTCCTGAGTGATCAGCTTCGCTTTGAGAAGCAGATCCCCTAACTTGACGACCATGGGATTTGGACGATGGTAAGGCGTCGACCGCCGTCAGTCAACAGCGGGACGCATCAGGGCGCGTCGACCGCGACGATTTCAGCCGCTTTCCGGGCGACCTCGGCGGTCGTGGTGGACGCATCGAACTTGAACGACGCTCCCCGATAGGGTCCGTTGCGGGCGGGATCGGTCGGGCCGAAGAGCGCGAGCGTGGGCGTGCCGAGGGCGTCGGCCAGATGGAGCGGTCCGGTGTCGTTTCCCACGAAAAGCGCCGCGCCCGCGGCGACGTGCGCGAGGGCGCGAGGCGAGAGCCGCGGGATCCGCCGGGCGCCGGGCAGCGCGGCTTCGAAGATCGCAACGACCGCCTCGTCGCCCGGTCCCCAGGAAATGACGGGAGAGAGGCCCCATCGCGCTTCGAGGGTGCGCGCGACGGCAGCGAGCTTCTCGGGGTCCCACCGCTTCTCGGGCCAGCCCGCGCCCGGATGGTAGAGGACGTAGGGGCGCCGGACCGACGGAAGGAACTCGGCGGCCTCGGCGCTCGGCGCCGCGAGGAGATAGCGCGCGTCGGGAGCGGGCTCGACGACGGGGATGCCGATCGCCGAGAGGAGCGCGAGGTTGCGGTCCACGATGTGACGCGACGAATCCGGCGGCCGCACCTTTCGCGACGCGAGGAGCGACGAGAGCCCCTCGCGGCGCTCCGAGGAGTCGAAGCCCACGACCGGGGCGCGCGCCGCGCGGGCGAGGATCGCGGACTTCCAGAGTCCCTGCACGTCGATCGTGAAGTCGGCGCCGAAGGCGGCGAGGTCGCGGCGCATCTGCGCGAACGCGGAGCGCGTGCCGCCCTCCGCCGGTTTGCGGCGCCAGCCGCGCGTGTCGGCGAGGAAGAGGCGATCGACGTTCGGGTTCCCTTCGAGCAGCTCCCGGTAGCGCGCCTCGCAGAGCCATCCGACCGTCGCGCCCGCGCGCTGCGCGTTCGCGGCGAGCGGGAGCGCGTGGACGATGTCGCCGAAGGCGGAGAGGCGGACGATGAGGAGTTTCAAGCTGTCGGCTTTCAGCTCTCAGCTTTCAGCCAGAAGGCGAAAGGTCGTGTCTGGCTGACAGCTGATAGCTGAGAGCTGATAGCTTTTTTCTTCACGCCAAAATCGTCCGGTCCGCCGCAATCGCCTCTCGAAGCTCGTCCCCCGTGACCACCGCCGTTCCCATCTTCATCACGACGACGCCGCCGGCGAAGTTGGCGAGCAGCGCGGCTTCGAGGGCCGTGCCCCCGGACGCGAGCGCGAGCGAGAAGGTCGCCAGCACGGTGTCTCCCGCGCCCGTGACGTCGGCCACCTGATCCGTCCCGTGCACCGGGATGCGGCGGGGCGGCCCGGGCCCGTTGAAGAGCGCCATCCCGCGGGAGCCGAGGGTGACGAGGAGGGTGCGACATCCGATCTTCTTCGCCATGTCGGCCGCGGCCCGCGAAAGCGCCTCCTCCGAATCCCCGAACACGGCGCCGGCACTCTCTTCGAGCTCTTCCTCGTTGGGCGTCGCCGCGTCCACGCCGCGGTAGGAGAGGAGGGCATGCCGCGAATCGACGAGGATCGGCGCGGCGGCGGGCAGCGCCGCGCGCAGCGCCGTCACCGACGCCGGCGACACTGCGCCGTAGGCATAGTCGGACACGATCGCTCCCGCCGCGCCACGCGCCGCGTCGGCGAGACTGCGGGCGAGCGCAGCCGCGATCCGGGGATCCGCGGGCAGCGGCTCGCCGCGGTCGTACCGCACGATCTGCTGTTTGATCGCGTGCGGCGCGCCGCCGAGGATTCGCGTCTTCGACGGCGTCGCGTAGCCCGGAACCTCGAGGAGGCCGCCGGTCGCGATGCCGCGTTCCTCGAAGCCCCGCCGGAGCGCCCGGCCCTCTTCGTCCGCGCCGATCGCCCCGACCGGAATCGGCGCGCCGCCGAGAGAGCGCACGTTGGCGGCAGTATTGCCGGCGCCGCCCGGGAGACTCTCCTCGCGCGCGAAGCGGAGGATGAGGACCGGGGCCTCGCGGCTGATGCGGCGGGGATGGCCGTAGACGAAGCGGTCGAGGACGAAATCGCCCGCGACCGCGAGGCGCCGCCCGGAGAACGAGGCCACGAGCCCGAGGAGCCGGTCGCGCGGGACGTCAAAAGCCATGGAATGAGCGGATTATAATGATCGGCCTCCGGCAAGACCGGCAAACGGCAACGCCAATGCTCGACTCGAACGTCCTCGTCCTCAATCGCGTCTTCCAGGCGGTCCAGGTCACGTCCGTCCGCAAGGCGTTCTCGCTCTTCTACAAGGGCCACGTGCGTGCGGTGCTGCCGGACTATTCGACCTACGAGTTCGAGAACTGGTGCGACATTCCGCCGCAGCCTCAGGACGAAGTCGTTCTGACGCCCTCGATGGCGATTCGCATTCCGCGGGTCGTGGCGCTCAAGGACTACGACCATCTCCCGCGGCAGGAAGTGAAGTTCTCGCGCCACAACATCTACGTGCGCGACGGGAACCGTTGCCAGTACTGCGGGCACAAGTTCCCGTCGGCCGAGCTGTCGCTCGATCACGTCATCCCGCTCTCGCGCGGCGGCAACTCGTCCTGGGAGAACGTCGTCTGCGCCTGCCTCGCGTGCAACGTGCGCAAGGGCAACCGCACGCCGCAGGAGGCGTCGATGAAGCTCATCGCGCACCCGAAGAAGCCGCGCTGGCATCCGGTCGGCCATTTCGGCGCGAACAAGTTCCACCCGGCGTGGCGGAACTTTCTGGATGTGGCTTATTGGAACTCGGAGCTCAAGTGACGGGCTGTCAGCCGCCAGCTTTCAGCTCTCAGCCAGACGGCATCTTCCGCTCTGGCTGACAGCTGATAGCTGATAGCTGATAGCTACTCCGGTCTCGTCTTCCACCGGTCGTGTAACCACAGCCACGCCTCGGGCGCCTTCCGGATCGCGGCCTCGGTCACCTCGGCGTAGCGCGCGGTCGCGCGCCGCACGTGCTCGGCGCGTCCGGGATCGCCCGCCGAGAACTCCTCCGCAAGGATCGGCGTCTCGAACGCGAGCCGCCAGCCGCCCCCCGCTTCCGGCCAGGTGAAGACGGGCACGACCGCCGCGCCGGTCTTTCGCTGCAGGAGCGCGACGGACGACGTCGTCGCGGCGAGCCGCCCGAAGAAAGGCACGAAGATCGCCTCGTCGGGCATGACGTTCTGATCGAGCAGGATCGCCACGGTCCGGTTCTCGCGCATGGCGCGGAGCATCTCGCGCAGCGCCTCGCGCTTGGCGATCACGCCGTTGCCGAAGCGCGTCCGCCGGCGCGTCAGCTCCGCTTCGAGGCCGGGATTGTCGAGGGGCCGGACGACCGACGCGATCGGCTCGCCGAGACGGCCGGCGGCGAGCGCCCCGAGCTCCCAGCTGCCGAAGTGGGCCGACAGGAGCACGACGCCCTTGCCGCGCCGCCGCGCGGCCTGGAGGTTTTCGACGCCCTCGTACCGCACCTGCGCGGCCAGGTTCTCGGGCGTCCAGCGCGAGACCTCGAGGAACTCGAAGAACGCCGCGCCGAGATTCTGCAGCGACTCGCGCGCGATCCGGCGGAGCTCCGCGTGGCGCTTCTCGGGGAAGGCGCGCGCGAGGTTCTCGAGCAGGATGCGCCGGCGGCGCGGCGCGATCCGCAGCACGAGCGGCGCGACGAGGCGCCCGAAGCGGGCGCCCGTCCCGCGGGGGAGCAGACGCAGCGTCCCGGCCATCGCGAGGAACGCCGCGTGCTCGATCGCGTGGCGGAGCCGCGACCCGCGACGCCGGCGCGTCCGCCGCGCGAGGGCGAGCGCGCCGCCGTCGAAGACGGCGGAGGGCGACGTCCTCATCCCGCCTCGCGGCCCGCGGCGGCCGGAGCGATCCGGGAGGCGAGGAAGGGGAAGAACCCCGGCTCGACGACCTCCACGGCGAGGCGGATCGCGACGATCGGCGTCGAGATCCGCCCCCAGAGCTTGACGGCGTCCTTCTCCGTCGTGACGATCCACGAGGCGCCGGTCCGCTCCGCCGCGGCGGCGATCCGTGCGAGCTCGCGGCCTCCGTAGACCTGGTGATCCCGGAAGACGAGGGTCTCCTCCGGCGCGATGTCGAGCTCGGCGAGGCTCGCGGCGAAGCCGGCCGGATCGGCCACGCCGCAGACGGCGAGCGCTCGGCGCGCGCCGCGCGACGCCGCGGCGACCGGCGCGCCGTTCTCGTCGCGCAGCCCCTCCGCCCGCAGGCGCGCCGTGAACACCGGCGCTTCGGG
>DATJZU010000025.1:0-23281 GCA_035498835.1 Thermoanaerobaculia bacterium | reverse complement strand
ACTTCGGAAATCATCACGCGGCCGACGATCTGCGCCGAGATCATCGCGCGCAACCACGCCGACTTCGACCGGGCCCTCGAGGCGCTCGACGCCGCCTTCCCCGGAGGACGCGTGGCGGGCAAGGTGGTTTCGGAAGAGTAGTTTCAGTAATCAGTTATCAGTCTTCAGTTCCGGAACTGAGAACTGAGAACTGACAACTGACGACTCTTACAATGACTCTCCTCGACCACCTCGCCTCGCAAGTGGCCGCCCTGCGGACGGCCGGCACCTACAAGGAAGAGCTCGTCCTCGAGTCGCCGCAGGGCCCGCGCGTGCGCGTCGGCGGCCGCGACGTCATCATGCTCACGTCGAACAACTACCTGGGCTTCGCGAACCATCCGCGCGTGCGCGAGGCCCAGAAGAAGGCCGTCGACCGCTGGGGCGGCGGGCTCGCCTCGGTGCGCTTCATCTGCGGCACGCAGGCCCTGCACAAGGAACTCGAGGCCGAGATCGCTTCCTTCTTCCGCAAGGACGACGCCATCCTCTACATGTCCTGCTGGAACGCCAACGAGGGGCTCTTCGCCGCCGTGCTGGACGAGCCCGACGGCCTCTACTCCGACGAGCTCAACCACGCGTCGATCATCGACGGCGTGCGCCTGTGCAAGGCGAAGCGCTTCCGGATGCCGCACAACGACCCGAAGGCGCTCGCCGCGATGCTCGCCGAGGACAAGACCTCGCGCTTCCGCCTCGTCATGACCGACGGCGTGTTCTCGATGGAGGGCGAGGAAGCGGACCTGCGCGAGCTCGTTCGGATCTGCGACGCCGAGAAGGCGTTCCTCGTCGTGGACGACTCGCACGCGACCGGCGTCCTCGGCAAGACCGGGCGCGGCACCGCCGAAGAGCAGGGCGTTCTCGACCGCGTGCCCGCCTTCACCGGCACGCTCGGCAAGGCGATGGGCTCGGCGGCCGGCGGCTTCGTGACGGGACCGAAGGCGCTCGTCGAGACCCTCCGGCAGCGGAGCCGCACGTACCTGTTCTCGAACTCGCTGCCTCCCGCCGTCGCCGCGGGATCGCTCGAAGCGTTTCGGATGCTCCGCGAGGACCCGGCGCCGGTGGCGAAGCTGCGCGAGAACGCGGCCTATTTCCGCAAAGCGATCGCGGAAGCGGGATTCCGGATCCCGCACGGTACCCACCCGATCGTGCCCCTCATCGTCGGCGACACGGCCAAGGCGCTCGCCATGGGAAAGGCGCTTTTCGAGGAAGGCGTCTACGTCTCGGGCTTCGGCTTCCCGGTCGTGCCGCAGGGCCAGGCGCGCCTGCGCTGCCAGGTCTCCGCGGCGCACGAGCGCAAAGATCTCGACCGCGCCATCGACGCGTTCCGCAAGGTGGGCCGCCGCTTCGAAGTCCTGACCGCGTAAGCCGTTCGCCGTCCCTCGGGGTCCGCGCCGGGTGGCGCTTTCGTGCCTGTGCCGGCCGTCACCACTGGGCTACAATTGATCGTCTCTTAGGCAGATTTCATGAAGATCGAGATCCCGCGGGCGCGCTTCGCGGTCCTGCCCGCTGTGCTTTCGCTTGCCGCCCTGTTGCACACGGCGACGGGCAGCGCTCTCGATCCGCGCAAAGCGATCACGCAGTACAGCCATCAGATCTGGCAGGCGCGGGAGGGACTCCCCCAGAACTCGATCCACGCCATGATCCAGTCGCGCGACGGCTATCTGTGGCTCGGCACGCAGGAAGGACTCGTCCGCTTCGACGGCGTCCAGTTCACCGTCTTCGACCGCTCGAACAGCCCGTGGATGCGCAGCAACTACGTCCAGGCCCTTCTCGAGGACCGGGACGGCGGCATCTGGATCGGCACCAACGGCGGCGGCGCGACGCGCTGGCACCGAGGGGAGTCGCTGACCCGGACGACGAAGGACGGGCTCGCCGGCGATCAGGTCACCTGCTTCCTCGAGGACGCGCGCGGCGCCCTGTGGATCGGCACGACGTCGGGCCTCTCGCACTTCGAGAACGGCCGCTTCACGACGCAAGAGCTCCCTCCGGAGCTTCGCCGCGGCGAAGTCCGGGCGCTCGCCGAGGACCGTCAGGGAAGCCTGTGGGTCGGCACGGCGGCCGGCGCGCTCCTCCGCCTCGCGGAAGGACGCTGGACGGCGGAGAAGATTCCGGCGCTCGGCGGAAGCGCGATCCGGGCGCTGGCGCGCGACCGCGATGGAAACCTCTGGATCGGCACGGAGGGCGCGGGGCTCGCGCGGTGGAAGGACGGCGTCGTCACGCACTCCGCGGTGTCGAGCGGGTTGTCGGGAAGCAAGGTGCTCTCGATCCTCGAGGACCGCGAGGGAAGTCTCTGGGTCGGCACCGACGGCGCAGGCCTCTCGCGCCTGGCCAACGGCAAGTGGACGTCCTACGTGACGCGGCAGGGTCTGTCCAACGGCTTCATCGCCTCCCTCTGCGAGGACCGCGAGGGAAGCCTCTGGATCGGGACGCACGGCGGCGGCCTCAACCGCTTTGCCGACGGCAGCTTCACGCGTTTCGGCACGTCGGAGGGACTCTCGTACGACGACATCTCGACGTTCCTCGAGTCCTCCGACGGCGCGCTCTGGGTCGGCACTTGGGGCGGCGGCCTGAATCGCCTCAAGGGCGGCGTCGTCACGGCCTATACCTCCCGCCAGGGGCTCACCTACGACGAGGTCTCGTCGCTCGCGGAGACTCCCGACGGCATTCTCTGGGTCGGTACGTGGGGCGGCGGCCTGAACCGTCTCGTCAACGGGCATTTCCAGTCGGCCGGTCCGGGCGCGCCGAAGGCCGAGAAGGTGAGCTGCCTGACGACCGATCGCACGGGAGACCTCTGGGTGGGCACGCTCGGCTCGGGCCTGTCGCGGCTCTCGAACGGACGGTGGACGACCTGGACGTCCCGGGACGGCCTGCCCAACGACAACGTCCGGACGGTCGTGGACGCCCGCGACGGCTCCTTCTGGATCGGCACCGATGGGGGGCTCGCGCACTACTCCGCCGGCGTCTTCCGCCGCTACGGAGTCGCCGACGGCCTGAACAGCGACGCGATCTACTCCGTGCTCCTCGATCGCGACGGCGCGCTCTGGGTCACGACCCTCGGCGGCGGTCTCAACCGCTTCGACCGCGACCGCTTCCTCGCATTCACGACGGAGCGCGGGCTCTTCGACAGCGTCCTCTTTCAGATCCTCGACGACGACTCGGGATACCTCTGGATGAGCTCCAACCGCGGCGTGTATCGCGTTTCGAAGAACGAGCTCGATCAGGCCGCGCGGCAGCGTCGGAAGACGATCCCCTGGCGCCTCTTCGGCACCGCCGACGGCATGGAGTCGAGCGAATGCAACGGCGGCAACCAGCCGGCCGGCATCCGCACGCGCGACGGCCGGCTCTGGTTCGCCACGCTGCGCGGCGCCGTCGTCGTCGATCCCGAGAATCTCTCGACGAACGCCGTGCCGCCGCCCGTCCAGATCGAGGAGGTCATCGCCGACCAGCAGGCGCTCGATCCGCTGCGCGACGCGAAGGTGCGCCCGGGCGCCGGCGCCCTCGAGTTCCACTACGCCGGACTCTCGTTCCTCGCGCCCCAGCGGGTGCGCTTCCGCTATCGACTCGAAGGCTTCGACAAGGAATGGATCGAGGCGGGGACGCGGCGCGCGGCCTACTACACGAACGTCCCGCCGGGGCGCTACCGGTTCCACGTCGTCGCCTGCAACAACGACGGCGTCTGGAACGAGCAGGGCGCGACCTACGCCTTCGCGCTCGCGCCGCACCTCTACGAGACGCGGTGGTTCTTCTCGATCTGCGCCGGCATCCTCCTCTTCCTGGCGACCGGCCTCTACCGTCTGCGCGTTCAGGGCCTCACGAATCGCAAGGCCGAGCTCGTGCGGCTCGTCGGCGAGCGGACGCGCCAGCTCGAGGAGGCCAACCAGCGGCTCGAGCAGGCCAACCGCGCGCTGCGCCGCCTCTCGTCGCAGGACGGCCTGACCGGAATTGCGAACCGCCGCCAGTTCGACGAGGTGCTCGACCTCGAGTGGCGCCGGGCGTACCGCGCGCAGGGCCCGCTCTCGCTGCTGATGATCGACATCGACCATTTCAAGGCGTTCAACGACGCCTTCGGCCATCAGCGGGGTGACGACTATCTCAAGGCTTGCGCCGCGGCGCTGCGAGACGGCCTCAACCGCCCGGGCGACCTCGTGGCGCGCTACGGCGGCGAGGAGTTCGTGGTGATTCTTCCGACGACGGACGAGACCGGCGCCATGTCGTGCGCCGACCGCCTGCGCGCGAACGTGCTGTCGATCGAGATCCCGTACGACCGGCCCGCCGCGCCGCTGACCGCCACGGTGTCGATCGGCGTCGCCACCGCGATGCCGCGCGAGGGATCCTCGTCCGCCACGCTGATCGCCGCGGCCGACGAGGCCCTGTATCGCGCCAAGTCGGAAGGGCGGAACCGGGTGCGGGTGGCGGACACGGTCACGGCATAGACGTCGCTCGCCCTGCCTCTACGAATCCGAATTCGCGTCGTCGGGGCGGCCCTTGCGGCTGCCCGGAAGTAAGGGCGGGGACAAGCCCCGCCCCTCCGTCCTTCATCTCGAGCGAACTCCCTAGAACGAAATCCGCGCTCCGAACCGGAAGATCCGCGGGCTCTGGATCTCCTTGACGTTGCCCGTATTGCTGCGATCCAGACGATTGAAGCGCTGCAGGATCGTGCCGTCGTTGGTCACGTTGAAGCAGTCCGCCGACAGCGTGACGTTCGACGTCGGAGAAATGTGGATCAGCTTCTCGAGCCGCATGTCGAGCTCGAAGACGTCGCCGTACCGGATGTCGTCCGTCGTCGCTGCCACGACGTCGCGCACGTAGCCGTCGTCGCCGACGACCCGCACGTACGGAACGACCGGATAACCCTGCCGCCCGTAGAGGCTCGCCGCGACGCTGAAGTCGAGGGGAAGCTGGTACATGCCGTTGAGGTTGAACTGCCACTTCGAGTTCAGGAACACGCTGTCCTTGGCGCCGCTCCCGGTCGAGCGCGTCGCGACGAACGTGCCGTCCGCGCAACTCTCACCCGTGTAGGAGGTCGTCGGGTTGCCCGTGTCGGCCGACTGCCCCGGGACCGTGTTCGTCGGATCGACGCAGGCCGCGGACGACGTGTCGTGCTGCTTGTGCAGGTCATAGCTGAAGTTGCCGCGCAGCATCCATTTGTCCGAAAGGCGCTTGGTGAGCGTGAGATCGACGCCATCGAACGTCTGGTCGTATCCGCTGCGGCTCGTCCACGTGTAGCCCGGCGGCACGCAGCCGTCGGGAATGGGATTCTGCTGGCTGCAGCCGAGCTCGTACCACGGCGCCGAGTACGCGCCGCCGCCGAATGCCGCCGGCAGCGTTCCGCTCACCGTTCCCGAGAGAACGTAGTCCGCGCTCGTGACGCCGGTCGGATAACGGTAGAGCTGTCCCGTGAAGACGCGGTGCGTGTACGCCACCCCGACGGCGAACGCGGGCAGGATCTCGTGGTCGATGCCCCCGATGACCTCCCAGGTGCGCGGCGCGTGGAACCCCGGCGCGAACGTGTTCGCCGAGACCGCCGCGCCCTGATTCGCGGGATCGATGTTGCGCGAGGAGAGCGGGTGCGAGGGATCCGAGATGTCCACCTCTCCCGGCTCGACGAGGTTGTCGTGGTTGGCGTCGTTCCACGGATAGTAGAGGTAGGCCACGGAATTCGTCGGATTGATCTGCCCCGTCGTGTTCGTGCCGAGCGCCTCCGCGTACCGCGCGTAGCTCGCGCGGACCACGGTGTTCCGGTTCGCGCCGAGCGCATAGGTCAGGCCGGCGCGCGGCTGCCAGTCGGTCCAGGTGAACGGACGGTCGGCGCCGGGATAGTTCACGGTCGGAAGGATGCCCGCGGCCGCGAACTCCGGCGTCGGGTTGGCCAGGATCGTCGTGGGGTTGTTGTCACCGAACTGCTGATCCCAGCGCACGCCGAGGTTCATGGTCAGGCGGTCGAAGGTGAGCGTGTCCTGCAGGTAGGCGCTCATGTACTTGTTCTGGATCGAGAGGTTCGACATGCGCGTGATCGCCGCGCAGGCCTCGTTGCAGTCGAAGAGGTCCCCGTAGGTCTGCCCCGCGAGCGGCCCGGAGCCATTGAACGAGAAGCCGGCGGTGCCCGGCCACATCGAGCTCGAGCGCGTGCCGCTCTTGAGGTACCCGAAGCCCGACTTGAGCTCGTGTCCGGCGTTGCCGGTGTTGAAGAAAAAGGAGACGTCCGTCTTGACCTGACGCTGCGGCCGCGGCCCGGAGAAAGACTCGTAGGTGTTGTGCCACACGCCCCCTTCATCGAGGAACGTTTGGCGGTTCGGATCGCCCTGAGGGTCGAGCGTGAAGTTGCCGTTCAAGCCGTTGTACTGCAGGGTCAGGAACGCGCTCGAGCCGAAGACCTGGTTGTCCGACACCTTCCACGTGTTCTGCGGCGTCGTCTGGTTCCAGCTCGTCTCCTGCGGGCGCGTCGGGCCGCCGTTTCTTCCCTGCTTCAGTTTGTCGCTGCGCTGGTACCAGACGTCGGCCGAGTTGGAGGGCACGATCTGCCAGTTGAGCTTCGAGTTGAAGTTCTCGAGCGTCGTATTGTCGTTGGTGCCCGCGGCCGTCACGAGATTGATCTGGTCGCGGCCGTAGGAGCCCCAGAGCCACATGTGATCCCTCCAGATGGGGCCGCCGAGTTCGGCGCCGTAGTCCTGGATGTTGTTGATGTGGTTGCCGGAGGCGACGCCGGTGAGGCCCTCCGGCGTGTTGTCGGACTGGAAGTGATGGTCCGCGGCGAAGACGCGCGCGCTGCCGTGCACGTCATTGGTGCCGCGCTTGGTCACCATCGAGAGGTGGGCACCGGAGCCCTGGATCGAGGCGTCCGCGCCGCCCGAGATGACCTGCATCTCCTGGAACGAGTCGAAGTCGTAGTAGCCGGCCGAGCCGCCGGGGTTCACGCCCACGACCGACATGTCCGTCAGGTTGACACCGTCCAGCGTGAACGTGGCATAGGTCGATCCCTTGCTCACGAAGCTCGACTGCTGGCCGCTTTCGCTGCCGGCGACGTTGACGCGGTCGATCTCGACGCCCGGGACCGACTGGAGAACAACCCACGGATCGCGCGCCGTGGGGATCGACTTGAGCTCGTCCTGCGTGATCGCCGTGCTGCTCTCGACCTTCCGCGTCGAGATCACGGGCACCTCGCCCGACACGGTCACCGTGGCCGCGACGGCCGAGAGCTTCATCGAGAGCGTGAGCTCGGTGTCGCGCCCGAGGGTCACGGCGACGTTCTCACGCTCGACGGCCGCGAAGCCCTGGAGCGCGAGGCTCACCGAGTAGTCCCCGGGAGCGAGGTTGATCACGTGGAACTCGCCCCGGGCGTCGGTGTAGAGGGTCTGGGGGGCGCCCGGACCTTTGATTGTCACCGACACGCCCGGAAGCGCGCCGCCCTGCTCGTCCGCGACGCGTCCCGCGATCCCGCCGGTGCTGCCCCCGAACTGCGCGCGGGCCGGCGGCGCGGCGAGCGCCAGGACGAACGCCGCGAGGGCGACCGTCCGCACAAAGCCTTTCGACAGTTGCATGTTGACCTCCACGCCGCCGCGCGACATTGCGGGCGGTGCGAGGCGCGGTAGGGAGCAACGGCAGCGCCACGACGGCGTCCGGCGATCGGCGAGTCGGCGGACTCCTCGGCTTCGCAACTTGGCCCCCGGAGGACTTGCATTAAGACGACGCGTCCGGAACGTTTCCTTGAAGACCCGTCGAGGAAATTGGAGCGAGAACAGCTAGAACGCGTCGAGCGGCAGGGGCACGCGCTTCGGGGCCGAGATTGGCTGGGCAGCTTTTCGGCGGCGCGGGCGCCGGCCCGTCTGGACCATCCGGCGCAGCTCCGCGAGCGCGCGGGCTTCCGACTCGGCGCGCGGAATGAGGAATCCCTCCTCGCGCACCTTCCGGACCGACCGCTCGAGACGATGGCCGCGCCCGGGCGAATCCTCTTCGCACGCCGCCCAGGCCGCGTCGTCGTAGCTGCAGCGCGCCGACGTGCAGATGAAGGCGAGGCGCTCGGGCATGGACGCCGTTCCCCGGCTGCGCGCGGCCGCGCGCCGCACCCGCTGCAGCAGCAGGACGCGCTGATACGCGAACCACAGATGTTCCGAGAGCAGCATCCGCTTGCGATCTCCCGCCCCCGTCAGGCGCCGGAAGACGACCCGGAGCTGGCGCAGGGCGCCACGGACCGCCGAGGTCCGGGCCTCGCATGCCAGGCTCTCGATCCGGTCGCGCACGCGCCAGGACCGCAGCAGCGAGAAGGACAGGATGTCCGCCGCCTCGAGAAGCGGACATTCGCCGCCGAGCTCCGCGAGGTACCTCCGCAGCCGTTGCTCGGCCTCCATCTCCTCCAGCAGGACGCGCCTCCAGGGGATTCCGAGCGCGTCCGCGCGCCGCACGATCTCGTCGTCCGAGCCGGCCGGAGGCAACGCGGCCGGCGGGCGCAACGTCGCCGCCTCGGCTTCCGGGGAAACGAGCGCGTCTTCCGCGTCGGCGCTCCCGAGGCCTGGCCAGGGCGCGGCTTCCGGCACGCTCTCGCGCGCGACGGCCTCCCGGACGATCCAGGACGATCGCATCGGGCACAGATTGTGCGAGGACACCGCCGCGAGTCCCGGGAATCGGGGGGGATTTCTCTGGGTTTTCGGTGAGGCGAACGAAAGCACGAAAGCGCAATTCATCCCATGGAAGACACCGTCCGTTTCGGCCCGTTTCGCTTCGAGCCGCCGACCGGAAGACTCTGGTCGCGCGAGAAGGAGATCCGCCTCACGCCGAAGGCCGCGGCGGTGCTCCGGCAGCTCGTCCTGGAGGCCGGGCGCCCCGTCACGCGGGAAGAGCTTCTCGCGGCGGTCTGGGACGGCGCCGCGGTCAGCGACGACGCGCTGAACTCCTGCGTCAAGGAGCTTCGCCGGGCGCTCGCCGACGATGCGCGCCGGCCGCGTTACATCGAGACGCGGCACCGGCGCGGCTATCGCTTCGCGGCGCGGGTACTCCGCGGCATCAACGGAGACGGCGAGATCGAGCGCGCCGGCCCGGCGGCCTCCGGCGACGCCGCTTCGATCGCGGTTCTTCCCTTCGCCGACATGAGCCCCGAGCGCGATCAGGACTTCTTCTGCGAAGGGCTCGCCGAGGAGCTCATCAACGCGCTCACGCACGTCGAGGGCCTGCGCGTCGCGGCGCGAAGCTCGTCGTTTCAGTTCCGCGGCCCGGCCGTGGACGTCGGCGCCGCGGGCCGCCAGCTCGGCGTCGCGACGCTCCTCGAGGGCAGCGTCCGCAAGATGGGCGACCGCCTTCGCGTCACGGTCCAGCTCGTCGAGACGGGCAACGGCTATCACCGCTGGTCGCAGCGCTTCGACCGGGACGTCGGCGACGTCTTCGCCATCCAGGACGAGATCGCGGAGAACGTCGCGACGTCGCTGCGCGGCGACCTTTCGCGGCGCGAGAAGGAGGCGCTGCGTCGTCCCGAGACCGAGGCGGCGGCCTACGAGTTCTATCTCCGCGGGCGGCAGCATCTCCATCGCCTCAGGCACACCGACCTCAAGGAGAGCCTCCGTCTGTTCGAGCACGCCGTCGGCCTCGATCCCGAGTACGCGCCCGCCTGGTCCGGCATCGCCGCGGCCCGCGCCGTGCTCTATCAATGGTGGGGCGCGCGGGACGCGGACCTGGCGGAGGCCGACCGGGCGAGCCGGCGCGCCCTGGAGCTCGCTCCGGACCTCGCGGAGGCACATGCCGCCCGAGGCCTCGCGCTCTCGCTCGCGCGTCGCTACGCGGAGGCGGAGCGGGAGTTCGACCGCGCGATCGCCGTGAACCCGAATCTCTTCGATCCCTATTACGACTTCGCGCGCATGTGCTTCGCACGCGGCCAGGTCGACCGGTCCGCCGCGCTCTTCCGGAAGGCGTCGGAGGTTCGGCAGGAGGATTATCAAAGCGCCCTGCTGCTCGGCCAGTCGCTCCGCATGCTCGGCCGCGAGCGAGAGGCGCGGGAGGCCGAGAGCGAAGGCCTCGCGCGCGCCCGGCGCGCCCTCGCCTTGAATCCCCTCGACGGCCGCGCGCTGTCGCTCGCCTCGCACGCGCTCTTCGACGACGGAAGGGTCGAGGAGGCGCTCGAGTGGTCGCGCCGCGCGCTCGACCTCTATCCCGACGAGATCTCCCCCCTCATCAACGGCGCCGGCCTGCGGGCGCGCCTCGGCATGAAGGAGGAAGCGCTCGATCTGCTGGAGCGAGTGTTCGCCCGCGGCTGGGGCAAGTGCGACTGGGTCGCGCAGGATCCCGACTACGACAGCCTTCGGGACGAGCCCCGCTTTCAGCGGCTGATCGTCGGCCTCAAGTAGCCTGATCGCCCGCCGTCCGCGTGATCTGCGCGGACACGACCTTCCAGCTCCCGTTTTTCCGGACGTAGACGTCCGTGTACCGGCTCGTGCCGCGCCGCCCGTCCGGCCGCGTGAACCGTCCCGTCGCCTGAACGAGCGCGACGGCGCCGCCTCCGTAGAAGCGCACGCGGACGCTCGCGAGCCGGTACGCCGCGACGTCCGGCTCCTGGGACGCCGCCGCGAGGAACTTCGCCCGCGTCTGCACGGATCCGTCCGACTCGATGCAGACGAAGTCGCGCGCCAGGTGCCGGCGGTACCAGCCGACGTCGGCCTCCATGTAGGCGGCGATGTACCCGCGATTCAGGCGGCGGATCGTCTCGACGGAGGCCCGATCGGCATTCTTCATCCCGGCGACGCTACGCCCCGCCCGTCCCCCGAGTCCGGGGATCGCTCCGGGATTGTCGTGGGATCGGAGTGTGATCCCCTACGCCTCGAGTTTCTTGCGCGCGTTCTTGAGCAGCAGAAAGCACAAGACGCCGAAGGCGACGGCGCAGATGATGCCGCCGCTGACGAGCCCGTTCTTCAGCTCCGGGAAGAGCTTGGTGCCGAAGTCCAGCCGCTCGAGCAGGGTCGGCGCCTCCATCCGCAGGACGCGGTCGCCGAAGAACGCGACGAACGCGATGAGGACGCCGCCGAGCGAGCCGCCCGCCACGAGCCCCGTCGCGTAGAGCATGCCGGAGGAGAGCTCGCTTTCTTCCTTCGCGTCGCCCTCCTTCTTGCGGCGCCAGTTGTCGATGAAGGCCTTGACCATTCCGCCGACCCAGATCGGGGCGGTCGTCGAGACCGGCAGGTACGCGCCGACGGCCCACGACAACGCGTGCGCGCCCGCGAGCTGCGCCATGAAAGCCAGGAAGACGCCGACGAGCACGGGCGCCCACGGGAGGTTCTGCGCGAGCAGTCCCTTGATGATCGTCGCCATGAGCGTGGCCTGCGGGGCGGCGAGCTTCGGCCCGCCGATGCCGTGCGCCTCGGTGCCGCGATAGGTCTGATCGAGCACGAACAGCGTGATGGCGATGACGAAGGCCGAAGTGACCACGCCGATGATGAATCCGAGCTGCTGCGACCGCGGCGTCGCGCCGACGATGTAGCCGGTCTTCAGGTCCTGTGACGTCGCGCCGGCGTTCGCCGCGGCGATGCAGACGATCGCGCCGACGCACAGCGCCACGGCCTGGTAAACGTCGCCCTTCCAGCCGATCACGACGAAGACGACGCAGGTCATCATGAGCGTCGCGATCGTCATGCCCGAGATGGGGTTCGACGACGTGCCGATGATGCCGACGATCCGCGACGAGACCGTCACGAAGAAGAACCCGAAGATGACCACGAGAAGCGACATCAGGAGCGACTGCGGGAACGGTCCGTGCGGGAAGTTCGGCAGGATCGCGAGGATCACGACGATCGCGAGCGAGCCGAAGAGGACCACGCCCATGCCGAGGTCCTTTTCGGTGCGCCGCGTGCCGGCCGCTGCGTCTCGCCCGCCGCCGAAGCTCTTGACGGACTCGCGGAACGCCGAGACGATCGTCGGGAGCGTCTTGATGAGCGTCATGACGCCCGCGCACGCGACGGCGCCTGCTCCGATGTATCGGATGTACGCGCGGTAGATCCAGTTCGCATAGGAATTGGAGGCCATCCAGGCGTCGGTGAAACCGAGCGCCTTCAGGTCGGCCACGACCCGGCTCTCCGGCACGAAGATCGCGATCAGCGGAATGAGCGCCATCCAGGCGAGGAGTCCTCCCGAGAAGAGCTCGCCGGCAATGCGCGGGCCGATGATGTAGCCGAGGCCCAGGTACTCCGGCGTGACGGCGATGTCCAGTGTCGCCGCGGGATAGACCGTCGACTCCTTCTTGGTCCGGAACCAGATCGGCGTCTCGTTCCAGAGCCCGAGCACACCGTAGAGGAACTTGTAGAGCAGCGAGACGCCCACACCGGCGAAGACCATCTTCGCGAGGTTGCCGCCCTTCTCGCCCGCGATGAGCACGTCGGCGCATGCGGTCCCCTCGGGATAGGGCAGCTTCCCGTGCTCCTTGACGATCAGCGCGCGGCGCAGCGGGATCATGAAGAGGACGCCGAGCGTCCCGCCGAAGATCGCGAGCACGGTGATCTGGAGGTACTTGAAGTAGTCGTCGCCGCCCGCGAGGAAGAGCAGCGCCGGCACCGTGAAGACCGCACCCGCGGCCACCGACTCGCCCGCCGAGCCGATCGTCTGCACGATGTTGTTCTCGAGGATCGTGGACTTGCCGATCTTCTTGAAGACGGCGATCGCGAGAACCGCGATCGGAACCGAGGCCGAAACCGTCAGGCCGGCGCGCAGGGCGAGGTAGACGGTCGCCGCGCCGAACAGGATGCCGAAGAAGATCCCGAGGAGAATGGCCTTGGGCGTGAACTCCGGGGGCGACTCCGAGTCGGGTACGTAGGGCCGGAACTCCGCCGCGGACCCGGAATGGTTCGCCATGCCACCTCCGTCAGTCGAATTGGGGCTTTGTAGCACGGGCCGCGGAGCCCGAGAAGGGATTTCGTCGCGGGCGCCCCGCCGGGGCGCGTCAGACGCCTCAGGTGCCCCCGAATCCGACGGTGACTCTCCCGCCGTCGAGGATGACCGGCACCCGTCGCCCGCCCGAGAGACGGATCATGCGCTCGAGCTCGGCGCCATCCTTTTGAACGTTGATGTATCGGAAGGGAACCTTGCGCTTCGCGTAGTCCTCACGGGCCGCGGTCGTGTGGGGTCAGGTGTCTTTGCCGAAGATCTCGACGCCGCGCTCCTCCACAGCCATGAACGAACCCTCCCGCGACAATCTTACCCGCGCCGATCTCCTGTGGATGCTATGATTTTCGCGCTCCTCATGCGCACGCCGCTGTTGAGCCTCTTCCTGATCGCCGCCGTCCCGACAGCACCCGAAAACAGGGGAAGCGTCTCGGGACAGGTCGCGCTTTTCACGGGAGGAGCGGCGCGCACCGACGCGTCGAACGCCGTCGTCTGGATCGAAGGGGCGCACCGCCCCGCCGGGTCGGCGCCCGCACCCGCGGCCGTCCCCCGGATGCGCAGCGACCAGAAGAGGTTCCAGCCGCGCGTCGTCGTCGTCCCGAAGAACGCGTCCGTGGATTTCCCGAACGTGGACGCGATCTACCACAACGTCTTCTCGGTCTCCGGGAGCAACCGCTTCGACCTGGGCCTCTATCGGAGCGGCGCCTCGAAGCGGAAGGAGTTCGACGAGCCGGGCCTCGTGCGCGTCTTCTGCAACATCCACCCGCAGATGGTCGGGTTCGTCTTCGTCGTGGACTCCGACTTCGCCGCCACGACGGGGCCCGACGGAAAGTTCCGCTTCGAAGGCGTGCCCGCGGGCAACTGGACGTTGAAGGTCTGGCACGAGGAGGCGGCCGCGCCGGCGTCCATTCCGATCGTCGTCGCCGCGCGCGGGGACGCGCCTCCGGTCGCCGTCCGGCTGGACGTCACGGGTTTCAAGACGGAGCCGCACAAGAACAAGTACGGCAAGGACTACCCCCCGCAGCCGGCCGCCGAAGATGAACGCTACTGAGCCGCCGGCGCGCGGCGCCACGACGAGCGGGCCGCCGCTGCTCGTCGGGCTCAAGCTGCCGCCGCCCGAGCCGCCGAAGTTCTCCCTGGCGTGGAAGATCTTCCTCGCCGCGGCGCTCCTGATCGTGATTGCCGTCGGCGGAGCGATCGCGGTGTCGTCGCTGCGCGCCCGGAAGGTCGCCGACGCGAAGATCGAAGAGGACCTGAAGAAGTCCGGACCCGCCTGGGAGTCCTTCCAGCAGACGCGCTACGCGGCGCTTCAGCGCGCGCTCGCGGTCGTCGTGAACAACCCGGGGATCATCGCCCTCATGTCGACTCCCGATCCGGCGACCGGACATCCCGACGCGGCGACGGTCTTCGACACGCTCAAACGCGAGCAGGCGTCGAGCGCCCGCGCCGATTTCTTCGTGGCGCTCGATCCGCAGGGGATCGGCCTGGCGCGCACCGACCGGCCGCTCCCCTTCGACGCCGACCTCTCCCGCGTGCCGACGGTCGCCGGCGCGCTCGAAGGCGAGCAGACGGAGGGCATCTGGCTCTCGGGAGGCAAGCTCTACCACGTCGTCGGCGCGCCCGTCCTCGAAGGCGGCACGCGCGTGGCCGGCGTCATCGTGGCGGCCTTCCAGATCAACGACGAGGTGGCGCGAAGCCTCAAGACCCTGACCAATGCCGAGGCGGTGTTCCTCGCCGACGAGGCGAAACCGGGCGAAGCGCCGAAGCCGGCGCTCGAAGCGTCCACGATGCAGGACACGAGCGCCGCGGTGCTCGATTCCGTGAACCGGCGCAGCGACCTGGTCGCCGCCGTGTTTCGCCAGGGCCGCACCGTCGGACCGCTGCCGATCGACGTCTCGGGCGACACGTATCTGGCGTACTTCCTTCCGATCCGATCCTCGACCGACCAGATCGTCGGCGCGGCGGTCGCGCTCCGCAGCCGCGCGCGCGAGCTCGCGCCGTTCCGCCAGATTCAGAACATCCAGATCCTCGTGGGCTTGCTCGCCGTGCCGTTCGCGTTCCTGCTGTCCTACTTCTTCGCGCGGCGCATCACCGGGCCGGTGGGCCGGCTCGTGCAGGCGACCGAGGACGTGCGGGTCGGCAAACTCGAGTCGGCGCAGCTTCCCGTCGAATCGAAGGACGAGATCGGCATCCTCGCGCGGTCCTTCTCCGCGATGCTGGAAGAGCTCAAGGAGAAGGCGGCGCTCGAGAAGTACGTCGCCTCCCTGACGATGCGCCTCGGCGACGACGACGGCGTGACCGTCCCGTCGACGGGCGTTCGCACCGGCGCCGGAGCCTCCACCGGCGAGGCCGCCGCGCGCAACGCCGAGCCGAAGGTCGGCGACCTCTTCGCGGGCCGCTACGACATCCAGAGCATCCTGGGCCGCGGCGGCATGGGCGTGGTGTACCGCGCGCACGACCGCGACCTCGATGATCTCGTCGCGATCAAGACCCTGCGGAGCGACGCCGTGTCGGCGGATCCGACGCTCCTCGACCGCTTCAAACAGGAGATCAAGCTCGCCCGCCGCATCACGCATCCGAACATCCTGCGCACGCACGACCTCGGCGAGGCCAACGGCCTGCGCTATCTCTCGATGGAATACGTCAAGGGGATCACGCTGAAGCACCTCGTCGAGTCGGACCAGATCCTGCCGATGCCCGTCGCCCTGCGGATCGCCAAGCAGATGTGCGCGGGGCTCGCCGCGGCGCACGAGGCCGGAGTCATCCACCGCGACATCAAGCCGCAGAACATCCTGATCGAGCCTTCGGGCGGGCTCAAGATCATGGACTTCGGGATCGCGCGCCTGACCGAGGACCGCGGGATGACGGCGACCGGAACCGTCATCGGCACGCCTGACTACATGTCGCCCGAGCAGGCGCGGGGTCTCCCCCTCGATTTCCGGTCGGACATCTACTCGACCGGCGTCGTCCTCTACGAGCTCTTCACGGGCGCCCTTCCGTTCGAGGGCGACAGCCCGCTCGCGGTCGTCCTCAAGCACGTGCAGGAAAAGCCGCCGTCGCCGCAGGCGAAGAACCCGAAGGTGGACCCGAAGGTCGCCGCGATCATCCTGCGCTGCATGCAGAAGGATCCGGCCGACCGCTACGCCAGCGTCAACGAGCTCTACGAGGCGCTTTCGCGCGTAACGGCCGCCGCGGCGTGAGACGGACTCAACTCGCCGGCCTTTTCCTCGCGATGGCCGGGGCGCTTTCCGCGCAGGAAGCCGCGCCGGACGCGGAGCCGTCCGAGCCACCGCCGGCCTTCGTCCCGCACTTCACGTTTCGCTGGGACGCGCTCGCGCGCTACGACGACATCTCCCATCTGCGCTTCCGGCCCGACATCGAGCGCGGGCGTTTCGAGGCGCGTCCCGAAGTCGGGTTCGAGGTCTCGGACCGGTTCCGCGTCGGCGTGCGCGCCGTCGCGGACTATGGAACCGATCAGAACAGCCAGAACGCGGCGAACTTCGACAACTACCGGTCACGGGGCGTCTCGGTCGAGCGCTACTACATCGAGGCGCGGCCCGGCGACTTCACGATCGACGCCGGCGCGTTCGGCATGCCGCTGCTCGCGACGGAGATGCTCTGGGACCACGACATCCAGACGCCCGGCGTCGCCGTGTCGTACCAGACGCGGACGGGCGACACCGAAACGCTGACGTTCTCGGGCGCCGGGTTCTACGGCCCGCAGTCGCAGGGCGACCAGACGAAGATCGGCGTGGGCCAGATCCTGTGGCACACGGGCGATCCCTCCCGGCTCGTTCTCGAGGCGGCCGGCGCGTTCTGGTACTTCGACCCGCACGACCTGAAGCTCTTCTTCGCCGACGGCCGGCCGAACCTCATCCGGCAGAACTATGCGAACGACACGAACACGGGCCTTCTCTCGAACTACAGGATCGCGGACGTCATCGTGCGGCTGCGGTTCCCGATCGGCCGCATCCCGGCGCTCGTCAGCCTCGACGGCGTCAAGAACTTCGGAGTTCGCGGCGCCGCGAAGATCGACGGCGACGACGAGGCTTTCGAAGGCAATTTCACACTCGGGCGGCTTGGTGTGCCGTGGACCTGGCGGTTCTTCTACACGTTCCAGTACGTCGAGCGCGACGCGCTGATCGGCGCGTACAACACCGACGATTGGTGGTTCCACAGCTGGTATCGCGGCCATCGGATCGGCCTCGCGCTGACCGTGCTGCCGGACGTCTTCGTGCAGGGATCCATCGTCTTCCAGAAACGGCTCGACCGGCAGAATTACCTGAACCGGATCCTGGTGGATCTGGTCAAGATGTTCTGACCGTCGCCTTTGCTTGCTCGGGAATCGGGCGGCCGCCCTCAGCGGGCTCGATTTCAGCCCGCACGGAATACGGCGGCCGCCACCGGCTCGCGGCTCGCCAACGGCGGCTCGACCGCTCGCCTGATTCCTTCGCTGCGCTCCGGCTCCCGCAACGCGAGTCGTTTCGCTCGGTGAGCTTCGCGAAACTTGGTCGCGTTGCGAATGACTCGAAGCCGAATTCGACGCGAGAGTTCTCGCTTACCCCTTCCTCCGCGGGAGCAGCTTCAGTCCCGCAAGCACGCCCTCGATTCGTTTTCGCGTCGCGTCGCTGACGGGCACGGCGGGCAGGCGCGCGGTCTCGCCGCACCGCTTCATCAGCGCGAGCGCGCACTTGACCGGGCCCGGGCTCGGCTCCCAGGAGTTCATTTCCATCAGCGCGAAATACTTCTTCCACAGCCGCCGCGCCTCGGGCCACTCGCCGTCGAGCGCGGCCTTCACCGCGGCCGCCATCTCCGCCGGGATCTCGTTCGACGCGTCGGAGATCAGCCCCTGCGCGCCGAGTCCAATCATCGCGAGCGCCGTCGTGTCGTTGCCGGCGAAGAGGAGGAAGTCTTCGGGCATCGACGACGCGATACACGCGATCTTCGCGAAGTCGACCGACGATTCCTTGATCCCGACGATGCTCGGGATTTCCGCCAGCCGCAGCACGGCCTCGACGGAGAGGTCCGTTCCCGTGCGCGCCGGGACGTTCGAGACGAGGATCGGCAGGTCCGTTGCCTCGGCGATCGCCGAGAAGTGACGCACGAGCCCTTCCGTCGAGGGCCGGCTGTCCGGCGTGACGGACAGGATGCCGTCGGCGCCCGCCTTCCGGGCGTCGAGCGCCCAGAAGACCGCCTTCGCCGTGTGGTTCCCGCCGGCGCCCGCCAGCACGGGGACGCGTCCGCGCGCCGCCTGGACGACCGCGACCGTGATCGCGTTGCGCTCGTCTCCCGAGATCGTCGCCGACTCGCCCATGGCGCCGATCGTGACGAGGAACGACACGCCCTGCGCGATCTGCCAGTCCACGAGCCGCGCGATCGCGTCGAGATCGAGACGCCCCCGGTCGTCGAACGGCGTGACGAGCGACGTTCCGCAGCCCTTCCAGCCGACGCGTGCCCTGGACTTCACGGACCCTCCGCAGAAGACACTTCCGGGGGATTGTCGATGGCGCAAGCTACCACGGACGACGCCGCCGGGCTTGCCCGCCATGGTTCAATAGTTCCGATGTCGAGCACCGCCTCCGGCCCGCTGTGCCCCCGCTGCCGGCGGCGCATCGCCGCCTGGCGGCTCGACCACTGCGTCTACTGCGGCGAACGGTTTCCCGAGGGCTTTCGAGACGGCTTCGCGGAGCCCGAGGCGCTGCAATGGATCGACCGCCCGGACGTGCCGCCCGAAGCCACGAAGCAGCTCGAGATGCTGAAGGTCGTTCCCTTCGACAAGGGACCGAAAGGGCGCTCGTTCTCGGCCATTTTCGGACTGATTTCTCTTCCCGTCTTCGCCGTCATCTTCTATCTGCTGTACGGCCTCGTGGCGCGGACCTCTCCCGCGACGGCCGTGCTCGTGGTGCTCGCGGGACTGGCGTTCCTCGGCTACCTCGTCTGGTCGTTCCTGCGGGCCAAGCCCTCGCGGTGAGCTTCGCGCTCAAGAATCCGTCGGAGATCCTCGGACGCGTCGGCGTCGCGCCGGGCGAGAGCCTTCTCCTCGTCGACGCGCCGGAGCCGCTCGTCCAGATCTTCGCCGCCGCGCGCGGCCCGGAGTCGCCGCTCGAGGCCGTGAGCGAGGCGCGTCTGCGGGCCGTCAAGGACGCCTTCGACGCGGTGCTCGTCTGGCGCGAGGATCGGGTCGGCTCGCAGGCGCTGCTCGCCGCTGCGGAGAAACGCCTTCGTCCCTCCGGCGTCATCTGGGTCGTGACGGCCATGCGGAAGGTCTCGGGCCCGAGGACGCCGGCGGCGCACCGGCTCGACCGGCGCGATCTCGAGAAGGCGTTCGCGAAATCCGGCCGCCGCCTCGACCGCGAGGCGCGGTTCTCGGCCTGGCACACGGGCTATCGTTTCGCGCCGCCGACCGGGACGGCGGCCGGCGCTCCGAAGGACGGCGCCGCCTACTCGACGTAGGGATAGAAGCGCGCGGTCACGCGGAAGAAGCGCCCGCTCTCGGAGAGCACCGTGAGCTGGCAGCGCGTGACCTCGATCGTCGAGGACAGGGACACGCCGGGAGCCGTCAGGGTCACCGGATACTTCGTCCCGACCTTCAACGGGTTGTCGAAATCGAACTGAACGCCGGTCGGCGTCACGTCGATCACGCCGCGCGCCTTGTCCCACCGGATTTTCAACTCGTACTGGTCCGGGGTCGGACGCTTCCGGGTCCGGGAGTCGGTCGGCCGCTTGGGCTTCTCGGGGTCGCTCGTTCGTCCAGCCATCGGGATCCGGGGTTGCCTCCGTTACTTCTTTTTCGAGAGCGATGCCGCGGCGCGGATCGCCGCCGCCAGGCCCTGCTTCTCGCGGATCGCGCGCACCCTCGCTTTTTCCGCCGCCTTCAGGCGCCGCACGAAGCCCATGTACCGCCCCTGGAGCTTCCGGAGGGCGAGAACCTTCGCCGTCGTCGCCCGGCGCCGTACGACGCGCCGGCCGCGCGCGACGGACGCCGCGGCGCCCGATTCGAGTGCGGCCAACCGCTCCCGTAGCTCGCGGATCTCGTGTTCCCGCGCCCGGAGCGCGGCACGCACCTGCGAGACCCGCAACTTCTTCTGCTTCACGAGAGCCGCGAGAACGTACTGCGCCTCATGGGACTTCAGGTTCATGTCTCCCCCTGCAATCGAAACCGGCGCCGCGGGGCGCCGCAAAAGGTTCGCCGGGATTCTATCAGCCCGGTCCGGCGGGTTACGCGAGGACGTCGCGGCGGGCGAAGACCTCGAAGGAGACCGCGAGGGCGCCGGCCGCCCACACGGCGAGCACCGCGACCGAGAACGGGACGGTCATTCCGGGAATGGGAGGCGGCGTGCCCGTGGCGTAGTCGGGCAGCGGCAGGTTCGTGACGAAGAGGTATTTCTGGAACTCCCAGGTCGACGCGAGCCGCGGCAGGATCGTTCCGAGAATCAGCGCGGCGAACATCGTTCCCATCGAGGCCGCCGTCGAGCGCAGGAGGACGGACGTCATGAATCCGATCACCGCGACCGCGGCGGCAGCGAACCACGCGAGGCCGAAGGATAGAAGGGCATCCTGCCAGAGCGGCACCGCGCGCACCGCGGAAGAGTCGAGCGCCTCGGCCGGCGTCATGCGGAATCCCGTCAGGAACGGCGCCCCCCATCCCCGATATCCGTAGGCGAGGCCGCCGAAGAGATAGGCCACGATCCCGCCCACCAGCACCGTCAGCCCGACGGCGAGCAGGAGCGCCACGAGCTTCGACGCGAGCACGCGGCGGCGGCCGATCGGGCGCGTCAGCAGGAGCTTGACCGTGCCCGCGGAGAACTCCGACGAAACGATGTCC
Source organism: Thermoanaerobaculia bacterium (assembly GCA_035498835.1). Classification (GTDB taxonomy): domain Bacteria; phylum Acidobacteriota; class Thermoanaerobaculia; order UBA5066; family Gp7-AA6; genus DATBFU01. The sequence goes on along the minus strand of DATJZU010000025.1, from coordinate 2,574 downwards.
GCCGCGAAGACGATCGCGAGCAGCGGAAGCAGCAGGTAGCTCGAAGCGCTCGCGAATCCGCGCGAAAAGAGCGGGCCCGAGGTGTCCTCCGGATTGATGTTGCGGTCGAGGTGGTACTGCAGGCGCGCGATCTCGAACTGCACCCAGCGGCGCTGCGTGTCCGGGAGCCGGCTCTGACGCAGCCAGTTGCGCATGCGCGCGACCTGTTCCTGCGTGTCGATGCGCCAGTCCTTCGTGTGAAACCGGCGGCGCCCCTCGACCTGCGCGAACACGATGATGCCGATCAACGCGATGAGGATCGCGAGCACGAGCCGGAACCGCCGCCGCTTCCACAGCTTCAGGACCTCGTTCTCGACGAGTGGCAGGAACTTCATACCGTCTCCCCTCCCGTGATCTCGAGGAACACGTCCTCGAGGGTGGACGCGCGCCGCTCCACGGCCGCCACCTCGACGCCGGCTTCGACGAGCGCGCGCACGGCCGCCGGTATGTCGGCGCCGCCCGCGGCCACGAGGAACGTCTCGGGCCCTTCCCGCTCGACGCGCCCCGGGAAGACGCGCTCGAGCACGTCGAGCGCTCGCTCACCCGGCCGCGCGACGACGCGATGGCCGGAGGCCGCGCGCGAGAGGAGCTCCGCGACCGGCCCGGTCGAGAGCGTCTTCCCGCGGTGGATGATCGCCACGCGGTCGCACATCTGCTCGACCTCCGAGAGCAGGTGGCTCGACACGAAGACGGAGATCCCGCGCTCCTCGGCGAGCGAGCGCACGAGCCGGCGGATCTCGCGGATGCCGGCCGGGTCGAGGCCGTTCGCGGGCTCGTCGAGGATCAGGACGTCCGGCGCGCCGAGCAGGGCCTGCGCGATGCCGAGCCGCTGACGCATCCCGAGCGAGTAGGTCGAGACCTTGTCGTCCAGCCGCTCGCCGAGCGCCACGAGCGACGCGAGACCGGGAATCCGCGCGGCCGCGCCGTCCGGAAGCATGCGCGCGAAGTGCAGCAGGTTCTCGCGCCCGGTCAGGTACGGATAGAGGTCGGGCGACTCGACGATGCAGCCGACGTGCGCCATGGCCCGCGAGAACTCCTTCGCCACGTCGAGGCCGCGGATGCGGACGCGTCCCCGGTCGGGACGCGCGAGCCCGACCAGCATGCGGATCGTCGTCGTCTTGCCGGCGCCGTTGGGGCCGAGAAACCCGAAGACCTCTCCGGCCGGCACTTCGAAGGAGACGTCGGAGACCGCCGTGCGATCGCCGAACCGCTTGGTCAGATGCTCGGCCGCGAGGACGGGCTCGCCCACGCCGGAGAATCTCTCACAAGCCGGACGTTCGGGCCCTGCATATGATCCTGGCCGTGGCGACCGGATCCTCGCGGTTCTGGCTCTGGAGACTGCCGGCGGCGGTCGGCGCCGCCGCAACGCTTCTCTTCGCCGCCGGCTTCGTCCTCGCGTTCCGGGGCGCGGCGGGCCGGCCGCTCGGTGCTCCGCCGCCCGAGGCCCGCGCCGCCGCCCTGCCGCCGCCGCGCGTCAACGGCCGGCTGCTCCTCGTGCTCGGCGACTCGCTCGCCCGCGGCACCGGAGACGAGTCGGGACGGGGGTTCGCCGCGGACGTCCTCGACGGGCTCCGCAAGCGCGGCCCGGTCGAGATCGCGAACCTCGGCATCAACGGCGCGGAGTCGGACGAGGTGCGGGACCTGTCGGAGAAGCCGAATGTCCGCTCGCTCGCGGCGAACGCCGCCTGGATCCTCGTTTCGGTCGGCGGCAACGACCTGTCGCACGCGGTGCCGCGCACCGATGCCCGGGCGCCGTCTCCGCTCGAGGATGTCGCCCGCGCCCGCGACGCCTACGCCGGGAATCTGCGAGCGATCCTCGCGGGACTGCGGGAGGCGAATCCCAGGGCGCCGATCCGCCTGCTCGCGCTCTACGATCCGTTCGAGAGCGTCACGGGCTCGACACGCCTCGGAAAGTCCGTGATCCTGAACTGGAACGCCGTCGCTCAGGAGACGGCCCTCTCATTTCCGAACGTCGTCGTCGTACCGACCCTCGATCTCTTCGAGGGCCGCGAGGATCGCCTCGCGATCGACCACTTCCACCCGAACCGCGAGGGCTACGGCCTCATCGCGACCCGTTTCCTGCAGGTGCTCGAGTAGACCGTCGCCTTCGCTTGCTCGCGAATCTGGCAGCCGCCTCCAAGCACGAATGTTGATCGGATCGGGCGCAATCGGCGGCCGCCATCGGCTCGCGACTCGCCCAAAGGGGCTCGATCGCTCCCCTGATTCGCTCGCTGCGCTCCGGCTCCCGCAACGCGAGTCGGTTTGCTCGTTAGCTCGCAAACCTTGGTCGCGCTGCGAACGACGGTTCCAGCCGAACCGATCAACAAGCTCGCGGCGCGCGGAAGCTCCCGAAGTAACCGAGGGAGGACGTCCGCGCGCCGCGGGAGCCGGAACGACGCGATGCGCCAGGCCGGCCGTCGAGCTCCTTGAGCGAGCGGACGGCCGGTGCGCCGCAGGCGGCGAGCGAGTGAAGGCGGCGGGAGGGAGGAGGCGCACGACGCGGGAGCGGGGGCGAGCGAGGGATCCAGGCGGATG